>JBGSIA010000114.1:0-6078 GCA_041751935.1 Pirellulaceae bacterium
GTGGAAAGCACGTCCCGAGCAACCCGACAATCACTGGCTCGACTGCTTGGTTGGGTGTGCGGTTGGTGCCTCGATGCAAGGCTCGCTGCTGTTTGGCACCGACCTTCCGACGACATCAAAACGTGAACGCATTAGCTTCAAAGACATGCAACGACGTAAGCGGCACTAACTATTTTGAAGAAAATGGCTTCCGGTTTCGTGATTTCGATGTTTCTTCCGGTAGGTCTACAGGCAGAGGAGTATCACACGAACCAATGTCAAATGAACTTGAAGATGCAATCCGAGAAAACGCCGCTGGGCCTGCGAAGGCTTCCGGTGATGCCGGTTCTGTTGAGCAGCACAAGCTGACTGACCAGATTGCCGCCGATAAGCATCTCGCCGGCAAGAATGCCGTTAGCAAACCCAATCGGGGTTTGCGTTTTAACAAGATCGTGCCGCCGTCGGCTGGTTGATCTTTCTTTTCGGTTTACGAAGTGCAGTAGGGCTGCCGGGGACGGCAATAGGATACCAACACGGATGTTGAAACGTTTGTCAGGGATTATCGAGCAAGCATGGCGCGGCGGAGCTTCCCACTCTTCATCCGCGTCGAGACGCTCACCCCGGCAGCCCTTCTTTTCGCGGCTTCGTGCGAGGTACGACGCTGCGAATACGACGCTCGACAACATGAAACATTGGTCGCGAGCCGATGGTTTGTCGGCCGCGGCTGCGAATAGCACTGACGTGCGACGCACGCTTCGCAATCGTTCGCGATACGAGGTCGCGAACAACAGTTACGCTCGCGGAATCACGCTGACGCTGGCGAATGACGTCGTTGGCACTGGACCGCGTTTGCAAATGCTGACGGCCGATGACGCTGCGAATCGCTTCGTTGAAGCGGAATTCTTTGCTTGGGCCGAAGCAGTTGGACTGGCCGAAAAGCTGCGAACAATGCGGCTTGCTCGTGTTTCGGACGGCGAATCTTTCGGGTTGCTGACCAGCAACGAGCGCATCGACGCGAAAGTGAAGCTCGATTTGCGGTTGATTGAGGCGGACCAAGTGGCCTCGCCAACGCTCGTCGCTGACCGCGCGCGATACATCGACGGCATTCAGTTTGATGCCGACGGAAACCCGCTCAGCTACGACGTGCTTCGCGAACATCCTGGTGATGTGACTTTCACGATTGACGAGGAATTTGACACGGTGCCGGCCGCCGCGGTGTTGCATTACTTCCGCTGCGATCGACCAGGACAAATTCGCGGCATTCCCGACATCACGCCGGCGTTGCCTTTGTTCGCACAGCTACGACGCTTCACACTGGCGGTACTTGCCGCCGCCGAAACCGCCGCCGAGTTCGCTGGCATTCTTTACACGGACGCTCCGGCGAATGGAGAAGCCGACTCCGCAGAACCGTTTGAGCCCATCGAACTTGAGAAGCGAATGCTGCTCACGATGCCAGGCGGATGGAAGATGGCTCAGATGAAGTCGGAGCAACCTTCGACTACATACGCCGAATTCAAAAAAGAAATCCTCAACGAGATCGCTCGTTGTTTGAACATGCCGTTCAATGTCGCCGCTGGAAATTCTAGTGGATATAATTATGCATCTGGGCGACTCGATTTTCAAAGCTACCACAAGTCGATCCGTGTCGAGCAATCGCAACTTGCTCGCGTCGTGCTGGATCGCGTTTTGATTGCTTGGCTCCGCGAAGCCATTCTCATCGAGGGCTATCTGCCCAATTCGCTTCGCACGCTCGACTCCACGTTCGAGCACCAATGGTTTTGGGATGGTCACGAGCATGTGGATCCCGCCAAAGAAGCCAATGCCCAAAAGATCCGTCTCTCGAATCATACGACTACTCTGGCCATCGAATTTGCGCGGCAGGGGCGTGATTGGGAGACGGAACTCAAACAGCGGGCCAAAGAAGTGTCGCTGATGCGTGAGCTTGGTCTGTCGGCCAGCGATGAAACTGAACCCCAACCCTCAACCAAGGTCACGGAAGACAATGCCGAAGACACAGCACGCGCCGCTTGAAGCCGACGCTGAATCCGTCCCAAGTTCGCTGCGAATCGTTTGTGATGACGCCGCGACGATCACTCTCGCAGCAGCCGAAACGCCGGAAGAGGGCAAGCCTTCGCTGCGTAAGTTCTCGATGACCGCGTACACCGGCGGTGCGATGCGGTTGGGCGGTTGGCCTTATCCGGTGGTCGTCGATTTAGCAGGCATGCGAGTGACTCGCAAGTCGCGTCCAATTTTGAAAGACCACGATCGCGGCAGCATTGTTGGACACACCGACGACATTGCGATCACCGACAAATCGCTCGAAGTCGCCGGCGTGATCTCGGGGGTGGGTGCAACTGCTCAGGAAGTGATCGCGACCAGTGAGAACGGGTTTCCGTGGCAGGCATCGCTTGGTGCGAGTGCCGACAAGGTTGTTTTCATCCCTGAAGGCAAAACGGCAAACGCCAACGGTCGCGAATTCAAAGGACCGGTCTATGTCGCTCGCAAGTCAACGCTAGGCGAGGTCTCGTTCGTCGCATTGGGTGCTGACGACGATACCGAGGCTCGCGTCGCTGCCGGCAACTACGCCGAGGGCGATGATCCTGGCGACACGGATGAAGACACCGACGACCTCGAACCCGTCAACGCAAGTTTGAACATGAGTACGAAGCCAAAAACGCAATCCAAACCTGCGAATTCTCCTGTCGCTGAAATGCGAGCCGAGGCCGCCCGCGAGTCTCGTCGCATCGCCGGCATCCGCAAGGTGTGTGACAACAAACACGCCTCGATCGAGGCCGATGCGATCGAACAAGGATGGAGTGTCACCAAAACGGAGTTGACCGTGCTACGAAGTGAACGACCGAAAGCTCCCGAATCGGGCACGTCGAAACCTGGATTCACCCGCGAAGTCCTGGAAGCCGCGGCTTGTTTGTCGGTCGGTATCGACGAAAAGACGCTGCTGGCCAGCTATGGTGAACGTACTTTGAACCAGGCTAATCCGATGCGACACATCGGCTTGAAAGAGCTGGTCGCAGAATGCGCTCGCATGGAAGGCATCGACGTTCCACGTGTCTTCGGCGATGGGACCGCCACGATCCGTGCTGGGTTCTCGACAATGAGTTTGCCGAGCATCCTCGAAAACGTGATGAACAAGACGCTGTTGGCGGCCTACACCAACACGCCGATCGCCGCGTTTGATCTGTGTAGCGTCGGCACCGTGTCCGACTTCAAGGAAGTCTCACGCTACCGTCTGCTCGGAACGGGCGGATTTGAACAAGTTGCTCCCGACGGTGAACTGAAGCACGGAAAGTTGTCCGAGCAGAAGTACAGCAACAAGGCCGACACCTACGGTCAGATCCTGATGCTGACTCGGCAAGACATCATCAACGATGACCTGTCGGCCTTCATGGACATCCCGCGTCAAATGGGACGCTCGGGTGCGGAGTCGATCGACGATCTGTTCTTCACCCTATTGCTTAAGAACGCCGGGTTCTTTACTGGCGGAAATGGCAACTTGCTCGCGGGCACCGACACCAAGTTCGGTCCCGACAGCCTGACGGTTGCAAAGACAACGTTCCGCAAGCAGAAGGCAGGTCCTGGCAACAAGCCGAAAGATCAAAAGCCAATCAACATTCGGCCGGAGTACTTGGTCGTTCCGGTTGAGCTGGAAACCGAAGCTGAACTGCTAATGGGTTCGGCCCAGTTGATGATCGACGCCCAAGGCTCGCCGACCAAGATTCCCGTCGACAACCCGCACCGCAACAAATACCGCGTCATTAGCACGCCGCACCTGTCGGATTCCTACTACACCGGCGCGAGCGGCAAGGCTTGGTATCTGTTCGCCAACCCGAACATTCTGCCGGCGTTCGAGATCGTGTTCCTCAATGGTCGTCGCACGCCGGTGATCGAACGAGTCGAAATGCCGCCGAACATGCTCGGCATGGGATTCCGCTCTTACATCGACTTCGGTGTGAACTCTCAAGATCACCGTGCCGCCGTGAAAGTCACTGGCGAAGCGTGATCTGTGGGATAGGCATCTTGCCTGTCGTCGTAACAAACCAATTCATTCTCATTTGAGGTTCCCATGTCCGCAGCAGATTTTGTTCAAGAGGGAGCGGCCGTCGACTACACGCCGGACGCCGATCTCCCGGCCGGTAGTGTCGTCGTGCAAGGCGAATTGGTCGGCATCACCAAGCACGACATCAAAGCCAACGTACTCGGTGCGATCAGCGTCGAGGGTGTCTTTGACGTTGCGAAGGATCCGGCGATCTCGGTGTCGGCCGGTGCCAAAGTTTACTGGGACGCGACCGCTGGCCAATCGGTCACAACCGCGACCGGCAACAAGCTGCTCGGCAAAGCCGTGCTTTCCGCTGGCACCAACACACCCATCGTTCGTGTTCGACTTAGTCAATAAGGATGGTCATGGCGTCGATCAGCCAGGTAACGGCCGACCGGGCCAAGGCGATCGAACGACTGGTGTTTGCCGAAGACCGCAAGACAAGCCAATGGCTTCGGGCATCGCCGTTCGTAACTTGCTTTTGCATCGCTGTCGCCTCAACGGAGGCAACGTGGCGAGTGCAAGCACTGCTACCCGACGAAGAAGTCGTGCAGCTCGGTTACTACGTTCGCTCGTCCACTACGGGCAGCAAACTCTTTAATCCATCCAAGCCTTTGTACCTGAAACCGGAAGTGATGTGTGGACTGCCCATTCGCTTCGTTTCGACGGTCGAACAAATCAATCCGATCCTTTGGGTCATTTTCAAGAGTTAAGGAGCACCCACTGCATGAACGCAACATTGCGAGCAATCATTGCCGCGTGCGTCCTGTGTCTGGCGAGCGGTTGTTTGCCGGAGCGACCAATCCAGGTTCGTCCGCTTCCGGCCCCCGCGCCGGAGCAACCCGCAGCGAACTTGCCAAACAAGCTGCATCAACGCAATTGGACTGGCAGGCTCAACCAAGGCAGTTGCGTTCACGCTTCGCTAGTCAATCATTTGCGTTGGCTCAACGAGTACGAACTCGGTGAACGTTGGCGAGCGACCTATAGCGACGGCGAATGGGACTCGCGATTGCGAAGCCGTCTCGACGCCGCCGACATCGACTACAGCTACACCGTCAAAGCTGACCCGCGATTTCTCGACTGGGCGACTGCCACTAGGCGCGGAGCAATCCTGTGGTGGAAGCCGGCACACTGTTGCACCTTCGTCGGTTGGGTCAATCGTGACGGCCGGCAATTCGCCGCGATTCTTGACAACAACTATCCCGGCCGCTTTGAACTGACGCCACGCGAGCAATTCGTTCGCCTTTGGGCTGGCTATGGCGGATTCGCACTTACGGTCCTCGACGACCCGGCCAGCTCTTTGCCCTATCGAAGTTATGAGGTGATTCAATGAACGATGGTATTCGGATCCGATTGAGCCTGGGGCTCGTCGCGGTGGCGATCATTCACGCAGTACTTCTTGGCACCGTGTTCACGGCACTTCGCCCGTGTCCAACCGTCCAGCCCGACGACGACACCTGGAGCGTACCAAACGCCGTGCCGCCTGCTCCGCGCGTCGGCAGGATCGAAAAGCTTGACGAGCCGCAGTCGGTAAACCTGAGTGCTCAAGGTGAAATCAAACAGCAGTCGGTGTCGATCTGTCCGACATGCGAACCGACAACGATCTATACGCCGACGATTGCTCCTCAACCCGTGGTGCCGGTCGCTGCACCGCAACCTCAACCATCAAAGAAGAAGTATCAAATCGCATTGTTCATCGGCAGCGACGCGAAGAGCAAGCAACTACTCGATTGGTTCAATCACGATCCGAAGCTGTACAAGCTACGAAACGACTGCGATTTCCAAGTCTACACCTCCGGCAACGCACTTTACCAAACGCGTTTCGCAAGCATTGTCCCCGTCGAACAGTTCCCCGTCGTGCTGTTTCAAGACAACACTGGCGGACACGTTCATGCGGCAGGTCGTGCCATGCTGCCAGCAACCGCGACGGAGCTATATGACGATTTCCGCCAAAGTTACGAGCTGTATCAACAGACGCGGCAAGCCCAGAAGACCGGCGCACTGAAAACGCGAGGTTATTCATGGGACGACGCGATCTCACCCAA
>JBGSIA010000115.1:0-3318 GCA_041751935.1 Pirellulaceae bacterium
AGTGAGCCGGGCCATGCTCTCACACCCGGTAACCATCGCAGCCTTGGTGGGCCATTACCCCGCCAACAAGCTAATAGTACGCGGTCCAATCCTCGAGCGGAATCACACCATTTGATCCGAAGATGTTATCCAGTATTACTAGCAGTTTCCCGCTACTATCCTGGTCTCGAGGGCATGTAACCACGCGTTACTCTCCCTTCCGCCGCTGTCCGCTCCCGAAGGAGCTTCTCGCACGACTTGCATGCCTAATCCACGCCGCCAACGTTCATTCTGAGCCAGGATCAAACCCTTCAATTTTATATGCTTTAAACATGCCAACTAACGCTGGCACACCTATAAACAGTTTCAACCGAAAATCTGATTGCTCTTTTCGGGGTGCTCGGTAAAACACCCCATTGCAATTCGCCATTTGTTCCCTTTACATGCTCAGCCCGAAAGCCTCGCAATGCGAAAGGTAAAACGACCTCGCAAATGCTGAACTCAACAGAAGTTTCATCACCAAATTGTCAAATATCAGTTCGCTTGAAGGCTCATAGTTGCCTCCCAAATTCGACTAGCGAATTCAGTTGGCTGAGTTGTCCTCAGGCGGGTTCCGCAGTATCGGAACTCGCTGTCACTTCGTCAACCTCTCTTGTCAAAAACTTCTTGAAAACTTTTGATTCGTTCGGTTGACTTTCACGTTTCACTCGGGTGAGTGAGACGCTCTTGCGTGTCAGCGAGGCGGAAAGATATCGGCACTAGCTCTGGCTCGCAAGAGCCTTTCGCCAATTTCTCCAAAATCTTTTCTAAACTCGCTGAACTGGCCCTGTATTGCCAAGGCAAATGGCCCATTTAACGAGTGTTATTCGATTTTCACTAACGACAAAAAAAGTTCTGCCGAGCGTTTTCGATCGTTCACTGTGGTTTGCCAACGCATTGGTCGCGATCCATTGCAGCGGCAACGTCTGACTTCGGCAGAAGCGTCACGCCAACTTGGGCCGCTTTGGTTTCATCAGCAGAATCGTTTCCTTCGCTTCGATGGTTCCTATTTGGCATCTCGATCCGGCAACGCTTGCTGGTTAAGGCCAAGCACCCCCTCGCCCCAGCCCGATACCTCAACATAGAGACAGATCCGTTGCTTTGAGTTTCGTCCTTGATTCCATCGATTTTGTGATTCATTCGCCATGAAGCCACTCACGGCCAACCAGCATTCCGCAGCGATTTCTGGCGCCGGCTCTAGTTCCGGTCGCGATGCAAACGCTGCTAAAAGCGTTGAGAACCACCTCGATGCGTTGATCTCGCGCATCCAATCCCTGAGCAGTGGCGACTCCAACGGTCGGTCCACTGATTCGGATCGTCCTCGTCAACAGCCTCGTGCAGTGATTGGAGTTACCGAACCAGCAGGACTGTCGCAACGTGCAGTGGAACTGCGCTCGCCAGCGTCTCTCAATGCCGCTACGAATGATGCCGCATCTGGTCGCAATCCGCTGGCACAACCCAATTCATTGGCGCCGTCAACGGATACAAGAGCCGCCGCCTCACGTGCGACATCCACGCAAACGCCGGAAAAACCGAGGATTCCGCTCGCGCGGGGATTCACGCCCAGCCGGGACGAGCCCTGGCGACCAGCGGAACCCGAGGATCTGGCTAGCTCAGGTATCAACGAAACGATTCTCGAAGCAATCATTTTTCGGGCGATCCTCAACGCAGGCGAGTTTGAAGGCCGCAGGATCGCGGACCAGGTCAAGCTGCCGTTTCGCTTGATCGAACCGCTGTTGGCACGCATGAAGATGGACCAACATGTGGCGTACAAAAGCTCAACGGCCACCAACGATTACGTCTACATTTTGACCGAAACGGGTCGTACGATTGCCCGCAACCACAATTCGGACTCGACTTATTTCGGTGCCTGTCCCGTCCGCTTGCCGGATTATATCCACAGCGTCAAAACGCAAACGATCGAGGGCCAATATCCCAAAAAGGGAGACCTGCAGGCTGCCTTCAAAGACTTGTTAGTCAGCCCACAAATGCTGCAGCGACTCGGTCCAGCCGTCGCCAGCGGCCGCGGGATGTTCTTATTCGGGTTTCCCGGCAACGGAAAAACGTCGATTGCTGAGCGCGTCACGGGGGCATTTGGCAAGTACATCTGGATTCCTCGTTCGATCGACGTGGACGGCGATATCCTGAGGGTGTTTGACCCGATGAATCATGAACTGGCGATGCCCGATGCAGCCTCGGGGATTCTTGACGTCGTCGATTTCGACAAACGCTGGGTCCGCATCAAGCGACCCACGATCGTGGCAGGCGGTGAGCTGACGATGGATATGCTTGAAGTGCGGCAAAGCGAAACAAGCGGTATTAGTGAATCACCACTGCAGATGAAAAGCAATTGCGGCACACTCGTCATCGACGACTTTGGGCGGCAAAAAATGAGCGTCGACCAGTTGCTCAATCGCTGGATCGTGCCCTTGGAAAAACGCTACGACTATCTGAACATGGCCAGCGGCAAAAAGATTCAAGTTCCGTTTGACCAGTTAGTGATTTTTAGCACGAATCTTGAACCTCGGGACTTGGTGGATGATGCGTTTTTGAGGCGAATTCCCTACAAAATCGAAGTTCCTAATCCGCCTGAAGCAGACTTTCGCCGACTGTTCGAGATCATGTGTAAGGTACTCAAGATGCCTTACAACGCCGACGCAATCGATTACGTGATCAAGACGCATTACCTGCCGATCAACCGCCCGTTCCGTAATTGCCAACCCCGCGATTTGCTGCTGCAAGTTCGCAATTACTGCCTCTACAATGATTTAGAAGTCGAGCTGAAGAACGAATACTTCGATTTTGCCTGCGACAATTACTTCTCGGTGATGTGATCCAGGCCGTCTGGCCGGAGCGAGCGCTTCGTCGGGAGCACAGACTACAGCTGGTGCACGGGCTTTAGCCGCAGATTTTTGCCAAACGGCAAGCCCATTCGTGAGCTTCTCCTGGCAAATTCGCTAGTTTTTCCTGGGCGTTTTTTAGATTATGCTATTTGAGCGAACGAATCGCTGGGGGAAACTCCCTATACTTCGGAACATCAGCCACACTGCTGAAGTTTTGGCGGTTCTTGTTCGTCAAACACGTTTCGCTGCCTCAAAAAAATCTATTCCTCAGAGAGTTCCGTTCAATGTCAGACGCGTATGGTTTGTTGACTAGCTGGATCAGCCGCCCTCGCTGGGGATTGGTGGCCTTGGCGGTTTTGGCGTCGTTGTCGCTCGGCGTACTTTCATTAGGCAGCATCGCGACGGCCCAGGACGAGTTTGACGCACCTGCTGCGGCCGTTGAGGCGCCAGCCGCGGA
>JBGSIA010000116.1:0-20010 GCA_041751935.1 Pirellulaceae bacterium
TCGCTGATCTTGTTTCAATGACTTGCAGCAGCGTCGATTTCATCCGACTTGCTCACTGTGGCTGCCTGGTGGTGGGCGACTGGACGGTGCTTTGTTGAACGCAGCGTGCAACTTCTGCTGCAGCGCATATTCGATCGACACAGTGCGAGTGGTCGTTACCGCTTCACCCGATTCATTCACTGCCGTTTCAGCGATCTCAGCGAACCGGGCCAGTTGATACGGTAACCCCGCCGGACGTTCTTCTGGCATCGACGGCACGAGCCCCTTCAAGAACCGGATCACGCACCGGAGATAGCCAAGATAACGCATCGTGTCTGGACCCTTGGCCCGACAGGATTTCACCATCGGTGTCTTGTCGTGCGGACAGACACAACGATACGTCGTCGCCCCGGCGCGCTCGCCGCTGAACTCTTCGCTGCCATCAACCGCTACTACCTTCGCTTGGTCGATCAGTTGAGCGGTGATCGTCTGCACGGCTTGAGGGTTCGCCAACGCAATGCACTCCCGCACGTGGGCCAGATTCGGGATCTCGCGGGAACTGAAGATCCCACGGTAACGAGCCCGGAACATGCCTGGCGGCAAGATGTGCGACACGTAGCGATCCATGAACTCTTGGCGAGGCAGCGACTGGATGTCTCGACCCTGCTCGCCGTTTCGCTTGCGGGAAGTAAACTTCACCATGCCATCCTCATCACTGAGCATCCGCGCATCGCTGATCGCCATCCCCATCACGTAATGTGACATCGTTCACGAAAGTCCATTCGCAAGACGCTTCAGTATCCGGTACCGAGCCCCTATCGAGCCGTGGCCCCCAAGCCGCGACCTAAGCTCGATCTTTATGTCGAAACGGTTCGTGCCTGGTTAACCGACGACATTGTGGATTCGCTCGTCACGAATCTTGCCTGGGACGATACTCACGACTGGTTCTCCTCCACCTCGCAAGCATTAACAGTCACACGTATTCGAGTAGCGTCAGTTTGAGGTCGGTTATAATTGCTCTACTGGCGGATGCTGTCGTAATGCAAGATGAGCAGCATCCTCGGTTGCTGGACGAAACGATCAAGCTGTTGGCGACGTAAGCTTAGCCGAATCTCAGTTTGGTTGGCCCAGTCTTTGCTCTCTCTGCTGACGCCTTGCATGATTGGCTCAGGAAAAACGCCGTGTTTGGTGTGTGAAGCCATCCCGCCCGAACAATCGTCAAATAGTCGGTAGAATGACAATATTGGCATTGCAATACCCTGCAGCCCCGACAATATCGGTTGGGCCGTGCCTATCGGCGGTTTTTGTACTGACCTTCATCACGAGCACCTAGCTCCATGACTCAATTGGAACAGCAAATCAGCACTGGCATCGACACTCTCGATGATATCATGCATGGCGGCTTCACCGCCGATCGTCTTTACCTCGTCGAAGGCTATCCGGGTACGGGAAAAACCACACTTGCGATGCAATTTCTGCTGGACGGGGCGTCCAAAGGCGAAAGGGGTTTGTACGTCAGTTTGTCGGAAACCAGAGATGAACTCGAGGGAGTCGCAGTGTCACACGGGTGGTCACTCGATGGCATCGACATTCACGAACTTGTCGACCAAGAGAAATTGAACCAAGAGCAAGCCCAGTACACCATGTTCGAACCGTCGGAGATTGAACTTGGAGCGACAATCGATAGGGTGTTAAAGAAAATCGAAACCATTCGTCCGAAACGCATTGCCTTTGATTCACTATCGGAAATGCGACTACTGGCCCAGGGTCCGCTCCGTTATCGCCGTCAAATTCTGGCCTTGAAACAGTTTTTTGTCGGTCGCGGATGTACCACGCTGATGCTCGACGACAAGTCAGGTGGAGATTTGGCTACGGACACTAACGATCAACAACTGCACAGCATCGCGCACGGCGTGATCCGCTTGGAGCAATCGCTCAATCATTATGGCGCTGAACGACGCTTTCTGCGAATCATCAAGCATCGTGGACGGGACTTCATTGGCGGAACCCACGACGTCGTATTGAAACGCGGTGGCATCCGAGTTTATCCTCGCAAAACAGTGGAAAACAATCAGTGGCAATCCACTGGCAATAACATCAGCAGCGGCAATGCCGAACTTGACGAATTGCTTGGCGGCGGACTGATGGAAGGCACCAGCACACTTTTGCTGGGGCCGGCAGGCGTGGGGAAATCTTCTACCGCCACACAGTTTGCAATCGCAGCAGCCGAGCGAGGCGAACGCGCAGTTTTCTTTGAATTCGAAGAAAGTATCCATGCGTTCTTGCAGCGCAGTCGCGGCCTCGGCTTCGACGTTGACCGGTACATTAGCGACGGCCGAATAGAACTGCGCCAATTTGCATCAGGCGAAACAACGCCTGCCGAGTTTGCGTCGCAAGTCCGCGAGGCAATTAAGCCGGACGCCCAGGGACGCAAAGTGACCGTCGTCACAATCGACAGTCTCAATGGATATCTGAACTCAATGCCGCATGAGCAATTCTTGCTGATCCAGCTCAACGATATACTTCAAGTGCTCGGTCAGCGTGGTATTGTTTCGTTTCTAATCACGGCCCAACATGGCATGTTGGGTTCAGCAATGAAGACGCCGGTTGATGCCAGCTACATGGCCGATAACGTCGTCCTGTTTCGTTACTTTGAAACGTCCGGCGAAATTCGCCAAGCGATCTCGATGGTCAAGAAGCGAACTGGCAAACACGAACGAACGATTCGCGAGTTTAGCTTAAGTGAACATGGCCTGGTGATAGGCAAACCGCTGGTTGATTTCCATGGCGTGCTGAGCGGTACACCCGCGTTTCGAGGCAGCCGGGAAGACCTCATCAGCCGTGGCGGAAAGGAAGCATGAGCGAACCAGTCGAAAATTGTCCGCCACGCCAGAACCGTGACAGCCAAACCGTCACGGTTCTGGCTCCAACACCTCAAGACGAGAAATACTGCGACCAGATTCTGCGAGAGCATGGAGTGGCAGTTGAGTTCGCGACGTCCGTGTACGAAATGATCGGACGTATTCGCAGTGGTGCCGGTGTACTGCTGATCGCGCAAGAGTTCCTCTCGGCCGAAGCAATGGATCATTTGCGTCTGGCTATCAACGAACAACCGTCATGGTCTGACGTACCCATTCTCGTGCTGCTTACACAGCATGAAACCTCCGCTCGCGTCATTGCGGAACTATTGTCGCTCGGTCACGTCACTTTGATTGAACGTCCGCTGCGGATTGCTCTATTGGTCAGCACACTCAAAGCGAAGCTTCGTGATCGCAGGCGGCAATACGAAGTTCGCGATCTTCTGCTGGAAGCTCAACAGGCCAGTAAATCCAAAAGCGCTTTCGTTGCTAATATGTCGCACGAAATCCGCACGCCAATGACGTCAATCCTTGGCTATGCAGAGTTAATGTCGGACTTGGTGGAAAACGAGGAAGCGTTACGGTACTTATCGACAATTCGCCGCAACGGAGATTTCCTGCTGGCGATTATCAATGACATATTGGATTTGTCGAAGATCGAAGCGGGTAAGTTAGACATCGACATTGAGCGTTTTGATCCTGTACGAATGATCGAAGATGTGCGTAGCATCATGGAAATTCGGGCGAACGAAAAGGGTTTAAGTTTGAGTGTCCATTACTTGAACGAAATCCCAAAGTCCATCGAAAGCGACCCAAAGCGACTAAAACAAATTCTCATCAACATCCTCGGAAATGCAATCAAGTTTACGATGCAGGGATGCGTGAGAATCGTGGTACGTTTCAGCGAAATTCAGTCGCTTGCAGGCCGTTTGGATGACGCCGCGGCTGGTCAGTTATGCATTGAGGTTATTGATTCAGGGATCGGCATGACACACAAGCAACAGGAACGATTGTTCAAACCGTTTTCTCAAGGAGGCTCGCTGATTACGCAACAATTCGGCGGCACGGGACTGGGACTTGCCATCAGCCAACGGCTCGCATCAATGTTGGGTGGCAAAATCTCTGTCGACAGTGCACCGGACAAAGGTAGTACATTCACATTACGGATCGCCACCGGTGAATCGAAAGACAAAACTCTCATCCAACCGCCAATGCGAACCGAACCCAAATCGCAAGTTGAGCCTAGGAAAGAAGTTGAACTTGATTGTCATATTTTAATCGTCGATGACCGCCGTGACATACGTTTCCTCAGCAAACATATCGTCA
Organism: Pirellulaceae bacterium; assembly: GCA_041751935.1. GTDB lineage: Bacteria > Planctomycetota > Planctomycetia > Pirellulales > Pirellulaceae > JBBSJZ01. Next base: position 4,164 of record JBGSIA010000116.1, read on the forward strand.
CCTCGGCAGGTGGAAAAGTTAGCGAAGCTGAAGACGGTGTACAGGCAATCGAAACCGTTCGGCGAGCAGCCTCGGAGGGCATCGAGTTCGACGTAATATTGCTCGACATGCAAATGCCAAACATGAACGGCTACGACACTGCTTTTGCACTTCGGGAACTCGGCTACACCAACCCCATTATCGCCCTAACCGCCGACGCGATGCAGGGTGACATGACAAAGTGCCTGGCAGCCGGGTGCAACAACTATTTGAGCAAACCTATCAATAGGGCCGAACTATTACGGATGTTGCACGACCTCACTTCAAGCTGCTCAGGCTGACGGCAGATAAAAGTTTCTCCGCCGAAGCGATTGAATGCAAGGGCGAAGCACCAGTTGAGCCGAGCAATTGTTCGGTTAAAGCCTCACCTGCGGTCCACTGTGTTAAGTATGCAGGAATCAATCGACATAGCCAACCTTGCGCGGTTAAACGGACGAGAGGATGATGCTTTTTGCTTGGTCTCAGATGTACATGCTTTAAGGCTTAGCGAACCAATTTCTGACCAGCGTTGTGTCGGCGGGATTCCAGATGCGTACTTCTCCATCGTACGAACCGCTGGCAAGCAAACCATTGTTGGCGTCCCCAGCAGCGACGGCTTGGTAACATGCGCTGAGCACCCAATCATGGTGCCCTTTGTACTCATGCGAAACTTTGTTGTTCGTCAAGTCAATCTGCAGTAATCGTCGATCGCTGCAAGGAACGAATAAATTGGTCCCATTGCGAATCAATTTATAGCCCTCACCTCCCATAGCAATCTCAGCCACTTTCTTTGCACCATCGATATTCCAGCGATGCAGCTTGTTGTCGCCGCCAACCGATGCGACTTGTTTACCGTCTGCAAGCACCGCTACACCGCGTACGGCGGCTGAGTGCCCTAAATAGCTGGCGATCAACTCACCAGTCGTGCCCTCATAAACCTTGGCCGATTTGTCGCGACTAGCCGAAACAAGACGTGAACCATCATCACTCCAGGCAACGGCTGTTACCCAATCGGCGTGACTGGCGATCGTTCTCACCATCTCCATCGTTTCCGTATTAACGATGCGAACTGTGCTATCGGCTGCGGCAATCGCAAGTTCAGTGGCTCCGGGTCGATAGGCAAGGTCCAATACGACATCGTGGGATCTGGCAATGACGCCTTTAACCTCACCCGTACTAAAATGAACCAGACGCACTTCGCCGCTTCGGCCCGGTTCACCACAGCCAACGGCGAGTGTGTGCCCATCGGGCGAGAAAGCCAAGGCGAACACACGTTGTCCGATATTCTTGATTCGGCGAATAAGACTCGCATCCTCTGTGTTCCAGATTACCAACTCGTGAAAGCCGCCAGTAATGAGCAACTTGCCGTCGGGTGAGAAAACGGCAGCCGTAATCGGAAGTGTCAGTGCATAGACTTCGGGTGGGTCTGTGTGTTGTACCGGAGGAATAATTAAAGCCAACGGCTGACTTGTATCGTCGCCGTCGAATTTTGCGCCTCCGGCAATCCATCGCTTGAGCAAATCAACGTGTTCAGGCGAGAGCGGCTCGCTTTCCGCTGGCATCCGTTCCGATTCATCCTCGCAAACAATCCGTCGCAATAATTCGCTAGCTTGATCAGCCGACGATGCGATCGGCAAAGCGCCGGAATCGCCCGCCTTGATAAGCTGTTCGTAGCTATCGATTCGATAACCACCTTCGGCTTTCTTGGCGCCATGACAGGCCAAGCAATTATCGATCAAGACGGGGGCGATTTCGCTACGAAAACTGACAGGGGTCGGTTCCTCCGACGCGGCGAATCGGCCGAGCAACATACAACAAGAAAGTGCAATGAAGCTGAAGTATTTCATAGGTGTATTTTGCAAATTATCACGCACTCATCATCAATGTTGAAACAAGAATTCATCGGTATTAAACAGTGCCCAGCAAATATCCTCGATTCCTGCGACGCGATCTGAGTTTTTACTGCAATACTCAAGAGCGGTTTTCAACTCGATGTCCGACGGTGGACGGCAAACCGCTGCCAAATAAAGTTCTCGAACGACTTCGTCGACAGCCTTTCCAGCCGCCAAGGACTTGTGGAAGCGATTGTTGGTATCACGCAACTTTTCATGGATCGTCGGTCCGTTGAACAACTCGATAGCCATCCCCAAATTGGAATCATCGACGCGTTCACAAGCACAAACGGTGCTTCGTTCTGGTTGACCAAACACCTTCAAGAAATCAACTTTGACCACGTCAGGTGCCGGCAACTGAGTCGCCAAGGTACCAGTGGGAAGGCTACCGAATTTCTGTACAATTGCTAACGTGCGATTGATTGCGTCAAGCAATTGTTCGGCTGACAACAAGCGAGGTTCTTGATGAGAAAAATACTTGCTGTCTTCTTGATTGAACTCTGTCGTTTTGTAACTGGCTTGGTACGTGCGACTATTCAAAATGACCCGCAACAAATGTTTTCGGTCATAGCCACTGTCTATAAAATCCTTTGCCAACGCATCCAACAGCGGTGCATTGGACGGCGGATTTGAGTCACGAAAGTCATCGATCGGATCGACAATGCCACGCGAGAATAGCTGACTCCAAATGCGATTAGCTTCGATTCTCGCGAAATACGGGTTGTCGGGTTTCACTAGCCAGTCCGCGAAAAGCAAACGTCGGTCAATATCGTTATTCGATTCGACGCTTCCCGTTTGTGGCAACCATGGGCCCATGACCTGTCCCGTTCTTGGCTGTGTCACGTCGCCAGAAAAACTCGTGTAGACGAAAGTTTCGCCGGGGCGGTCTGTTTTGCGTCGTTGTACACTATTGAAGAATGCACCGAGTCCGTAGTAGTTATCTTGCGTCCAACGTTCAAACGGGTGATTGTGACACTTCGCGCACTGGAGCCGGGCGCCCAGGAATATTTGAGAAATCGTTTCGACGCACTCATTCATGTCGACTGAAGTGCGGTAAAAATTCGCTGGCGGATTCGCCAGTGTGCTGCCAGTACCCGTTAACAGTTGCTTGGCGAATTCATCGTAGGGCATGTTTTCGTGCAACGACTGCTCGACCCAGCGATGGTACTTATAAACACCTTCGTCCCCAACGAGTTTACTGGTCATTTTCAGCAGGTCGCCCCACTTCAATGCCCAGAACTTGGCATATTCCTCTCGTTCCAACCACTCGTCAATCAACCGCTGGCGTTTGTTCTCATCGGTATCGGCCAAGAAGGTGGTCGTCTCTTCAACCGACGGCAGTATGCCCAACAGGTCCAAGCTGACGCGGCGCATAAATTCATCATCACCGCAGGTTGCCGCAGGCGGGTACTGCAACTGTTGTAATTTGGCGTTCACCAGTGTGTCAACATAGTTCTTTGGCGGCGGAAAACTCCACTCAAATCCTTCTGTATTCTCAACAAACATCAACGGAACGGCTTCGATGTGTTCCAACAACCGCACCAAGATTGCCACTTCACCTCGATCATGCGGAGTTACCAAGCCTTGCATGTCGACGGTTGCTACGGAAGTGTCTGATGTCTCATAGGCGACCAAGTGCGTGACATCTCGCCGACGACCATCGGCAAAGATGGCGGTGACTGCGAGTTGCTGACCGCCATCTTTTACGGCGAGTACTTGTTTCTGTCTCGGATAGAACTCCAGTTTTGTGACTTTCGGCGTATCCACTGGATCAGTGGCAGCGCCACCGGAAATCCAATCACGTAGAATCTGATATGCTGCGTCGTCCTTGTGCAATTGTTTGCCTCCACCGTGTTGAACTTTCATTAGCGGCTTGAGCAACAACAGACTTTGCTGTGGATCCAGCGGATTGATGCGACGACCGAAATCTTCGCGAATCAACGTTAACTCATCGAGTTTCATATCGAAGGCGCGTAGCGACAATCGAAAACCGCCTTTGCCGCTGGGCGACCCGTGGCAGGCCCCCGAATTGCAACCCTGCTTGGAGAGCGCGACCAACACTTCGGATTCAAAATCAATCTTACGCGGCGTCGCCATGTTCGAGACACGCACGGGAATGACTTGTCGGCTGCTTCCCACCTTAACGATCACTTCTGCGTCTCCATCGGCGACCGGATAAACGACTCCGCTTCGCACCTCAGCGACTCGCGGGTCGGATGACACGAGTAGTGCATGACGAGTCCAGTCGCGTGGCGAGCTCTGTTCGTTGATCCCAGTGACCGCTAATTGTTGTTTGGCTCGAGAGTCCGTCAATACAATTTCTTCGGGATAAACCGTCAAACTCGTTGGGCTTTCAACGAGCGGAGGCAGCGTGTGTGTTGACGCAACAGTGAAGTCGTGACCAGAGAATTTGCTGGCTGAGTTGATGGTTAGCGAGTGCACCATGGCTAACGCTGCGTCACCGGCAATCTGCAATTCAAATTCCGCCTGCGTTTGATCTGCGGCGATGGAAATCGACTCAGGCCCCGTCACTCCAACCGGCAGACTGGCAAACGAAACTAATACAGTCTGCGGATCATTTCCATCACGATGAACTTGCAACTCAGCTCGAACGCGGCCACCGCGTACAGCGGGTGCGGAAAAATTGATAGTGACGCGGACTGGATCGATCCACTGCACGGGCAAGTTATAAGGTTCGATCCGTCCGCGGCCGTTGAACTCACCAAATACCTGCAACGACAGTTGTTCGGGCTCGCCGGTTGCCTGTTCACTGCGTGAAAGAGTTAACGCATAAGTATCCTCATCAGCTTTCGCATTCACGCTCCACCCCTCGGGCAGCGCATTGGGTAGCACCTCGACTGCCGACTTGAACTTTTCGTCAATTCGCTTAAGCGTCATTGTGGCTGAGTGCATCCGCACTGGACGAGCAAGCTGCACTGTAGTGGTAGACTCGATCGCAAACTGCGTATCCGTCGATACCGTAGCGGCGAGCACAACGGCACCATCCGCTTCAGCCACAGGAGCAAGTACAAATGGTTCTTTGATTCGTCGTAAGGCATAACTGTTCACGAGGCAGCAATGCTCGGGATTGTCGACCGACGCTGCCTTGATTTGCAAAACATCCAAGCTATTTGATTTCCAGCCTTCACTCGCCGTGAGATAGATCTTTGCATCCACGGCCTTAGCCGGGATGCGAGGATTCATGATTTGCAATCCGGATTGAGGATTGATCAGAGTGAGATCGATCTCACCGTCGTAACCAAACCGCGAAACTTGTAGATCCAGAGCACATGCGCCGTGCTCAGGTTCAATGATAAATTCCTCCCGTGTCTTGGCATCCGCTTTGAGAGCCACGGCGAATGTCCCGGACAATGAACACTCGATGTGGTAGGCAAACTCGTCGCCACCACGTTGAAGTAGATCGGTCACTTCCAATCGATAGTCACCGTCTTCAGGAAAGCTTGCATCAAAGCTCCATTCGTCGGCATCGGTAACTTGAGTCTCCGCTATCTTCGCGCCGGCAGCGCCGAACAACCGCATTTGCAACAGCGTGGGACTGCCCAGGCTTCGCGTCTTTGCCGCAACGCGGAAAGCTTGTGCTTTGTTTCCGTGAATGAGATAGCTGTCGACTTCTGCCGGTTGCTGCAACCGACCATTGATTCCGATTGGCAACGTAAGACGGTCGATTGAGGCTGGCTCATTTGAGACAGGCTCATTTGAGACAGGCTCATTTGAGTTAGGCTCATTTGAGTTAGGCTCATTGAACTGGGGATAACGACTGCCCAGAAGCGGCACCCAACTGGACGATTCGCCAGCATCGAATCGTGCGTGAACGTAAACGGCCCCTTCTGCACTTGTGGGTACCTCTATCTCGCGCGGCATCAAACGTTCACCATCAACTCCAGCAAAAGCAACGAGCGTTTTTTCGCCACGTTGAACAGCCATGGGATGACATTGACCAATGATTGGAAAATCACCGATTCGCAATTGATAGGGCGAACCGCCTGCCGAGTTGCGGCTATCGTGAACCTCGAGCCAATAATCACCTGCCTCTGCGACTTGGTAACTGAATCGACAATCCGGTCCAACGGAACTATCGTCGGCGTGCACCAGCGTCTGGCCAGAAGCACTGAGCAAACGAAGCACCGGGTCCATCGCGGATCGAAGCTGTTGCGTGATGACTTCGATGGCAACTCTCTCTCCAGCGTTGGCTTGAAAACGGTAGAAGTCGCTTACCGACGCATCGCAAAAACCCGCGACGGTTGAGCGAGTAGAAAGCGTCTGTGCAGTTTCGAAAGAATGATTGTTCCCGTTGTCAATTACGGCATCCAGATCGTCGACAACGAGGATGTGCGATTTGACGGCACTCGCCGAAGTCGCCAGCCACAGTCGAAGCGGTCCAAGCGGTGCATCGGCGGACAAGGTGAGAGCGAACGTAACTTGAGTGGGTTCAATCTTGTCAACTTGCCATTGCAGCGACTTACTATTGGACGCGAGTCGCAGCGAGTCGTTCAAGTCCGTACCTTGAACGCTCAACTGGATCGTTTGTCCTGGCTTGCACGATCGCGGTTGAACGGAAGTGACAGTTTGAGCGGTGGTGTCTTGCGACAGACCGTGCGAGATAAAGCACGCCAAGCAGATCGCAATACGGTGAATGGAGTTACGAGAGTAGTTCATGCAAGACTTTCCCGGAAGCGATTCGGTGGGGGCGATCTTCACGATCGAGTAACGAAGTTTGCGTCGGCAGCCCCATCGCATGCAGGATCGTGGTTGCAAAATCCTGGGGCGAGACAGGGTCCGATGTTGGATAGGCTGCGTGTTTGTCGCTTGAGCCATAAACAATACCTGGCCGAATCCCGCCGCCCGCTAAAATCCCGCTGTAGCAGAACGGCCAGTGTTCACGCCCCGCATTTTTAGCATTGATTTGAGGATTGCGACCAAATTCACCGACCCAGGCCACAAGTGTTTCCTTAAGTAAGCCGCGTTCTTCAAGATCCGTTAGTAGTGCCGAGAGTGCCTTGTCAGCAGGTGGAATTAAATCGTTCTTCAGACGATTAAAGTTGTTTCCATGAGTGTCCCAGAAGTTGTTTCCATCGTTATGCCAGTTCACGGAAACCAACGGCACACCCTGTTCAACCAACCGTCGAGCCATCAAGACACATTGGCCGTGAATGTTGCGTCCATAACGCTCGCGAGTGGCATCGCTTTCCAGGGAAAGGTCGAACGCCTTTCGTACATTTCCCGAGCCGATCATCTCGATCACTCGAGATTGATGATTCCCATAATTGACGGCGCCGAGCGACTGATGCAATACAGTGCGTTGCGCGTCAAGAGTTTTCAATAACTCGACCCGCGACTGTAAACGATCCAGTCCGATATCATCAGGCAACGACAACCCTTGCGGACGCCAGTTGGGATCATTGAGGTCGCCACCAAGCAACATGCCATCGTATGCCGAACCCAACCAACCGCCATGTTGCCCTGGTGCTTCGCCTCCAGGTGCCGCTGGATGCAATGCCTTCCAAGGCATCGCCACGAACGAAGGCAAACCGTTGGACGTGGGCCTCAGCTTCGAAATGAGAGAGCCTAAATGGGGCGAGTCCTTTGCACTTGGCGGATCGGCATCGCTTTTGAGAACCGGTGCAAGCTGGCCCGTGAGTGTCGCATGTCCGCTTGACAAATGAGCGGGATCATCATGTGTGAGCGACCGAATGATCGCAATCTTATCGGTCATCGTTGCGAGTTGCGCAAAGTGCTCGCAGATTTGGGTGCCTGGGATTTTAGTAGAGATTGGATTGAACTCTCCGCGAACTTCGGCTGGCGCATTGGGCTTCATGTCAAAGGTTTCAAGCTGGCTTGGCCCGCCCCACATAAACAGAAATATGCATGCCTTCGCTCGTTTCTTTGGCAGATTCAGCTCACTCGCTTGAGCAACAGCCAAACGAGTCTGCAACTCTCCCAAGCCAAGTCCGAGAGCCGAAATTGAGCCTGCTTGCAGCACTTGCCTACGGCTCAGGCGATGGGATCGTTGAAAATCGCGACAACCCAGCGGCAAATTTGATTTACAGGATGACATGATTCACAAGGCAGGAAAAACGGCGGGCGATTGGCAGAGCGACTCTTTCACTTGCTAACACAATCCGGCGATTGGCTCGCCATGATAAATGTGGTGGGGTCGGTTTTCGGCGTCATGCCAAGCAGCCGTGGCTGGGATGCCCAGGGCATCATAAATGGTGGCGGCGAAGTTCTCGGGCGTGACCGGTTGCTCGTCGGGATAGGCGCCTTGGGCATCGGACTTGCCAACCACATTGCCTCCACGAATTCCGCCGCCAGCAAACAACACCGATTGGACAGCCCCCCAGTGATCGCGTCCCGGCAATTTGTAGTGCTTCTCCAGCAGAGTGATTTGCGGGGTGCGACCGAATTCACCCGCAATCACAATCAGAGTCTCGTCCAATTCGCCGGTGGAATGCAAATCGTCAAGCAACGCTGAAACGGCTTGGTCGGTGGGAGGAAACAGATTGTTCTTTAAGTGAGGAAATGCGTTCCCATGCGTATCCCATGTTTCATCATTGCCTAAGTTGACCTGAACCAGGCTAACGCCTGCGCTAACCAACTGTCGTGCCATCAATAAGGACCAACCGAACGAATTGCGTCCATAGCGATCCAACTGTTTGACATCAGAATTGGTGACGTCCAGAGCCCGATGCACCGCTGATTCGGTTAGAAGTGACACTGCTCCTTGCCGCAGCCGGTCAAAGTTTTCGACTTCGGCGTACGATGCGAGTTGCTTCCGTTGCTGATTGAGCGACTTGAGTAACGCCAATCGACCGTTGACAGCCTGCATGCCAAGACCGCTAGGCAATGAAAGCTGAGGTGCTTGGAATAGACGTTCATCTGGCTTTCCACGATCTTGATGATCGAACGCATACTCAGGAAATGCGCCGTATGAAGTATTGTGGAACGGAGACGCTTCGATCATCCAGGGATCATGTTGCGGCCCCATCGCCCCAGCATGTTGACCAGGTATCACACGACCGCTGCTGTGGACCAACCGTTCGGGAAGCACCACGGCTGGCGGTAGGTTGTTTTGCTGTTTCGCTCGCATCGTGTAACCCGCCACTGCAGCAATCGAAGCGTGATCGGTACGGCGAGGGCTATTCGGGTTGAACCCAACCGGCAACGCGGTGTGACCGGTCAACATGATGTGATGAGCCGCGGAGTGTTCGTTTGAGCCATGAGTGAGCGAACGGCAAAGCGACCACAGATGGCTGCGCTGGGCAAGCTTGGGCAAATGTTCGCAGATGTGCAGCCCGGTCGTCTTTGTCGCTCGAGGTTGAAACTCACCGCGTATGTTGTCGGGAGCGTCCGGCTTCATGTCAAAGCTCTCGTGCTGTGAAAGTCCGCCTGAAAGAAAAATAAAAATGCACGATTTAGCTTTACCGCTGGGTCGATTCTTCTCCGCAGCGCTAGCCTGACGTAAACCCACGAGATGATTCATGCCCAATCCAAGAATCCCAATGGCCCCGGCCTGTAGCGCATCGCGACGTGAGCGTCGTGCGTGCTGCCAAGTGCTTGGCGATTCTTGAGCGGTGCCTGTCTTCATGCCGTCGCTCCGGTGTACAGATTCGAGATAACATTCCCGTTCAGCAAATAATGTGGGCGAGTCAGTGGATCAACTAACGTTGCTTCCGCGTCAACTCCGAGAGCATTGAAGACCGTGCTACAAATATCCGCTGGCGACCATGAATTCGTCACCGGGTAAGCCGCTTGAGCGTCTGTCTGGCCGAGCACTTGGCCGCCCATGACCCCTGCACCCGCAAACAAGCCCGAGTATGCGTGAGCCCAGTGGTCACGGCCAGGAATGGTTTGGCCGGGGAGAGTGGAGACTTTCGGAGTACGTCCAAATTCTCCCATGACGATTAACAAAGTTTCGTCCAGTAAACCGCTGGCAATCAAATCATCGGTGAGCGCCGCCAAGCCTTGATCAAGTTGTGGCAGCAATGTATTTTTGAGCTTACCCCAATTGTCGACATGCGTATCCCAAGTTTGCACGATCCCCATGGTGGCTTGAACCACGGGAACGCCTGCCTGGATCATACGTTTCGATAACAGCAGCGATTGACCGAACTTATTGCGACCATAACGGTCTCGCGTTTCATCGGACTCGCGACTGATTTCGAACGCTTCGGTCAATTTGCCTGAGGTGAGCAGACTGTATGCAAGACTTTGCTGCTGACGAAGTGCATCGGTTTCGACACCACTCAACAAGCCATGCCCGCGGTTGAGGTGCTCAAGCAGTTGTCGTCGCGAATGAAGCCTCCCGGTCGAAACTCCGTCTCGCATCGAGAGTGCTTGCATCCGAAAATCGTTGTCGTTTGGATCGCCATTGATTTGCCATGGGTCATGCTTAGCGCCAAGAAATCCCGCGTGTTGACCGGGCCACGTTAAGGGGCCTTCGATTAAGTAGTTCGGCAGCGAGACGCCCGACGGCAAACCATCGTGACGAGGTCGAACAAAATCCAAGGCAGCGGCATAGTTGGGAAAATCATTGCGTGTTTCAACGCGATCCAAATCCGATCCGCCTCGCGGAACAGGAGTCGGCCGACCGGTCAGCGCCACGTGGGTGGCCAGCAAATGATTGTGTTCGCGATGTGCTAACGTGCGCACGATGGCCCAGCGATCGGTCTGTTGTGCCAACCGCGGCAAGTGCTCACAAACGGTAACGCCTGGAATGGTCGTCGAAATCGGTGCGAACTCACCACGAACTTCCCCGGGCGCATCCGGCTTCGGATCGAGAGTATCAAGTTGGCTCGGACCACCACTGAGCAACACAATCAATACCGACTTGGCCTTACCAAATCCGACCGGTTTCGCGACGGTCGACTCATCAGCCAGAGAAAATTGCTTTGGCAGTGAAGCTCCCATGACGCCTGCGCCGCAGACGCGTAAAAAACCTCGACGATCCAATCCATAGTGAGGCTTAAACATGGGCGATGACCCGAATAGGCGGGGTTGAAGGCGGGGCAGGACTCTTTGGCGGGACCTCGATTATACACAAGTTTCGCTACTAAGATGCAATGAGTCGAAATGGGAGCCGAATTCCGGCTTTACGGAGTTCGCTTCACTCCTCGCAACTTGATCGGCACCCCACCGCCAGTTAACTTGACATGCTTGAAGACTTTTGCATCGCGAGATTGTCGCTCCCAAACTAGGCCCGCGACACCAGACACCACTTGGCGGGCGATGCGTGAACACGGGACGCTGGTCTGTCGCGGTTACAAAAAGGGACGCAGGCATGATTGCTCACCGTGTTGTTCTGGCTCTGGTTGCTGTTTCGAGTTGCTCATCAATTTGGGCAGATGGATCAGTAGTTGATTTTGCGAGCCAGATCGAACCGATTTTCCAACAACACTGTATCCGCTGCCACGAGCCTGGAAACGAAAAGGGCGACGTTTCTCTGGCGACTGCCGACGACCTCGTGTCCAATGAGTATGTAGTCGCCGGTGAACCGGAAAGCAGTCATCTGATCGAACTGGTCACTGCACACGATGGCGAACTGCCAGCGATGCCCAAGCAAGCGTCCCACTTATCGCAGGGCGACATCGCGATCTTGAGGCGATGGATCAAGCAAGGTGCAGATTGGCCCAGCGAAATTGTTATTCGAGAAAAGTCAAAAGCGGATGCCTCGTGGTGGTCACTGCAACCATTGAGTGTTGACTTTCGCTCCGTGATTAGCGAGAAATTGGACGACACGGTTTCGCAGCTTGACTTGGATGCTGACGCTGCGGTGAAGGTGAATATTGATGATTTTATTCGAGCAAAACTGGATGAACACCAGCTCACGCCCAGCCACCAGGCGGATCGTCGGACGTTGATTCGGCGGCTGTCGTTTGATCTTCATGGGCTGCCCCCGACGCCCGAAGCAATTGAGGCGTTCGTTAACGACACCGACCCTTTGGCTTATAAAAAACTAGTGGATCAACTGTTGGAATCACCGCACTACGGCGAGCGATTCGCTCAACACTGGCTCGATGTCGCTCACTACGCTGACACACATGGGTTCGAACGCGATATGCGGCGAGACAATGCATGGCGGTATCGCGATTACGTGATTCGGTCGCTGAATGAGGACATACCTTACGATCGTTTTCTCCAAGAACAAATCGCTGGCGATGTGTTGTGGCCGGACGATGAGCAAGCACTGATTGCCACTGGATTTCTCGCTGCGGGTCCTTGGGATTTTGTGGGACAAGTGGAAACGAAGAGCCCCGAGTTGCGACGAGCGGCGAGATCGCTGGACTTGGACGATATGTTGACACAAGTAATGACGGCGACGATGGCGATTACGATTAATTGTGCTCGCTGCCACAATCACAAGCTTGACCCGATATCTCAGCAGGAATACTACCAACTACAAGCCGTGTTCGCTGGTGTGCGGCGAGATGATCGCGTTGTAAGTGATGTGTTGCAAAGTAAGTATGAAGAGACAAAGACTTTACTGACTTCTAAGCGAAATGAGATCGACTTTAAAATAAGTCGGCTCGAGGGCACTGGATTGAATTTGTCTGACATCGTTGGTGGCGGCGATGGAGTCGGCACTGGCACGTATCGCAGCGCCATTGATCCACGCAGTGCTCAAGTCCAGGCTCGGGATTTTGGAAAACTCGGCAATGTGGTAACGAACAAATTTTCACCCTCAGCGTTCGAGTTCGTTGACGGAGTCTTTATTCCCGATGGCCAAGATGGTACCAGTCAGATCCCCATCAGCTCAACGGGATTAGCAATTACCGGCCTGCCGAAAACATCGGGCGATGCATGGGACATGATCCGCAACGGGCCGGTCGCCAGCCAGCATTCGACTGAACTTGGTGGCATTGATTTCATCAAGGATGGACACAGCCTGTTGGGCCTGCACGCCAATGCGGGTATCACGTTTGACGTTGCCGCGATGCGGAACCATATGAACGGCGATCAAGTTTCGCTGAGATTCACGGCTAAGCTCGGCTATTTCGGTGCGGTCGGTGGTTACGACGCCGAGGCTTGGGTGTATGTCGACGGCCAACGAATTGCCCACTTTCCGCATTTAAAACGAGATGCTGGATTGCAGAATCTGGACATCGAATTGCCGCCGTCGTCACGCTTCTTGACACTAGTTGCAACCGACGGCGGGAATGGCTTCAGCATGGACCAGATTGGCTTTGGCGATCCCATCATCAGGCTCTCGGAGCCTGCGGAGCTGACAAGCAGTGACCAAACGCAACTCGCTGAACTTCGCCTGCAACGACTAGACGTTATCGCAAAGATCGACTCGCTCGGACCACCGCCCAGGTTCTATGGGGTGGTTGCGGAATCCGTTGTACCTGAGGTTCGAGTGTTGACCCGTGGTGATCCCGAGTCGCCCACCGGTGACGCACTTGGCCCCACCGCTCTCGGTGCGTTAGCGATGTTGGATCAAGAGCTAGGAACAATCGAATCTCCAGCAGGTGAACGGCGAGCTGCGCTGGCGAGTTGGATCACGCGTCCAGACAATCCACTGACTCCGCGAGTGATTGTTAATCGTTTGTGGCACTGGCATTTCGGCGTTGGACTCGTCGATACACCAAGCGATTTTGGCTTCGGTGGCGGCCAACCATCGCATCCGAAATTGCTGGACTGGTTGGCCGGAGAACTCGTTCGGAACAAATGGTCACTCAAGGCATTGCATCGTTTGATCGTCAACAGTGAAGCGTACCAACAAACGAGTTACCGCAATGACGAAACAGAAAACCAAGCCGCGCGACAGATAGACTCGGACAATCGGCTGCTGTGGCGTCAGAACCCGCGGCGAATCGAAGCAGAGTCGATTCGCGATGCAGTCCTTTCGGTCAGTGGCAAATTGAATCTTGCTCGCGGCGGCCCCGGCTTTGAAGACTTTCAGTATCAAGAAGCATATGCGCCAATCTACACATACATCACCGCTGACAAACCAGCACTTTGGCGACGAAGTGTTTATCGTTTTATTGTCCGTACCACGCCGAATGCCTTTCTCACGACGCTTGATTGTCCCGACCCAGCAAACCTGACTCCAAAACGGATGACCACAACCACACCCCTGCAATCGCTGGCTCTTTACAACAACAACTTCATGCTCCACCAGGCACAATACTTCACCGAGCATATTGAGCAAGAGGTCGGTTCAGACATGCAACTGCAGATCATTCGAGCTTTTAAACTGGCGATTGGAAGACGCCCGACAGATGACGAATCGCAACTCGCAGGTGACTTCGTGCACCGGCAAGGGTTGTTTGCGCTCTGTCGGTCAATTTTTAGCTCAAACGAATTTGTCTATGTCGATTGAGAAAACAAGAAAATGACTCGATGATTACGAAAAGCATTTATTCACGACGAGCGTTTCTTCAATCCCTTGGCGGCGGGTTCGGAGGACTTGCGCTGACAGCGATGCTATCAGGCGAAGGACAAGCGAGTTCACATCATGCTCCGAAAGCGAAACGTGTGATTCAAATCTTTTGTCCAGGTGGTATGAGCCAGGTTGATACGTTCGACTACAAACCGCAACTGGAGAAACGCACAGGAATGCCGTTCGACCCCGATGGCAACTTGCAGTTCTTTGCCTCCAAGCCGGGCAATTGCCAGGGCAGCCATTGGCATTTTCGGCAGCATGGCCAGTCGGGTCGGTGGATAAGTGATCTGTTTCCCAAGCTCGCCAAATGTGTCGACGACATGGCATTTATCTATTCGATGAATAGTAAGTCCGCTCTGCACGGCCCAGCCTGCTTCATGATGAACACGGGTTTCACTTTGCCCGGCTTTCCGAGTATGGGTTCGTGGGTGACCTATGGTCTCGGAAGCGAAGCGGAGGACCTGCCTGCGTTCGTTGTGCTACCGGACCCGCGGGGATTGCCTCCTGGAGGAATCATCAACTGGGGCGCGGGTTTCCTACCCGCCGAACATCAAGCGACGACACTTGACACGTCCGATCCCACACAGCCGATTGCTGATCTGTTCCCGCCAAAGGACTTGATCGCAGCAAATTCCCAAGGAGATCGTGCGGGGCTAGAGTTTCTTGAGCAACTCAATCGCCTACATGAAAAATCTCGCACGGACAACAGCGAACTGGACGCCCGCATCAAGGCCTACGAAATGGCTGCACGATTGCAACTCAGTGCACCCGAGGCCACCAACCTGAACAACGAAACCGCGGCAACGCAACAACTCTATGGTATCGATCACCCCGAAGGGGGGCCGTTTGGACGACAATGCTTGTTGGCTCGGCGGCTGGTGCAGCGCGGAGTGCGATTCGTGCAAATTTACTGCGGCGCAGAAAACACGACAGCGAAAAAAATTCGACCGAACTGGGACAGTCACGAAGATGTCTTGCGTGATCACGGTTACTGGGGCGAAGTGCTGGATACGGGAGCGTCTGCAATGCTAATCGACCTAAAACAACAAGGGATGCTCGACGACACACTCGTGATTTGCACGACGGAGTTTGGTCGGCAGCCAGGTGCTCAGGGCGACCAAGGAAAGGGCCGCGACCACAATGCCGGAGCCTTCACCGCTTGGCTAGCCGGTGGCGGTATTCGTGGTGGCGTCGGTTACGGAGCAACAGACGAACTCGGCTTCAAGGCCGTCCAGTCGCCCGCTTACAGCTACGATCTTCATGCAACAGCATTGCATCTGCTTGGCATCGACCACACTCGTCTCACTTATTATCACAACGGCATCCAGCGGCGACTGACGGATGTGCATGGACATGTGATCGACGACCTATTGATAGAGAATGCCCCTGCGAGGCAGGGCAATTGCATGTCGATGCCGCGTTGGTCCAATCATTGCTTGAGTGAGGCCATCGTCAAGTCCTCGATTGTAGGACTATAAAAAACAGGAATTGTTGGTGACGGAGTTTGGCCATGTCCACATTGTTTCTCGAACGA
>JBGSIA010000117.1:0-22008 GCA_041751935.1 Pirellulaceae bacterium
GCCGGATGTCTGGGCAACGACGCATCCCGAATCGATCCGAACCTACCGCGAAGCAGAATCCTTAGCTCGTGCCGCCGCCACCAAAGCTCGTCGTGCCCGTAGACGAAAGCTAGCCAAACGCTAGCTCTACCGAACGCTTACGGCCATGCTAGAGACTGGCCTGCACTATCATGGAGGCCCTCGTCAGCTTCATCGAGAACCGCTTCAAACGCCATCGTCTCGTGAACTTGGCCGCCAGTGATGACGAATGCCAACAGATGTCCAACTCCATCGACCAGCAAGTGTATCTTCGTCGAAAAACCGCCGCGAGAGCGGCCTAACGCATGATCCTCTGGCTCATCAGGATCGTTTTTTTTCCACCACCACCAGCGCAGCGGTGAGCGCGAGTAACACTTCCGTCGATGCACCACAGATCGTTGTCGATCGCCTCGCCATCAATATGGGCCGTCCGCAGGCGATCGAGAATAGCGTCGATTGTCCCATCGCTATTCCACTTATCATAGAGTCCGTACATTGTTCTCCATTTACCAAATTCCTCCGGCAGGTCGCGCCACGGTGAACCGGTACGTAAAATCCAAAGAATGGCATTGAATGCAGTGCGTGGATCGGTCGGCGGTCGGCCCGTCTGTTTCGCATCAGGAAACAAATCTTGGATACATTCCCACTGCACATCGGTTAAATTGTGTCGTGCCATTATTACCTTCCGTGATTGGCGAAAATCCAAGTGTCGCCAATCATCGGAATGGTGCCAATACCAGTTTTCAAACAGAGCCTAGGAATAACGAACGGTTCGATGTAGCCGTACTGGTTCCAAAAAAGCAAAACAAATCTTTAAATTGACAGATTTCTTGAAGCGAGGTCTTACTAAGTCCTTGTATTGAACTCATTGTAACTTTTGTGTCCAACGGTGAGTTCGGGTCTTAGATTTGTATCTTCCGAACAATCTAAACAAACGACGCGGTCTTTCCTATCGCGTTGGTAGCGAAACCCAGTTTCCGGACATGTCGCGGTGCCATGATCATCAAAGTGAAGCGGATGCCCGTGACGACTCATCCAGCCGGCGCGACGCGCGGGAACGCCCATTACTAACTCATAGTCTTGAACATCCGATGAGACAACCGCTCCAGCAGCGACAAATGCGTATCGTCCAACTTTAACGCCGCACACAATTGTGGCATTGGCACCAATCGTTGCACCGCGGCCCAAATGCGTGGTTTCGTAGAGTCCTCGTCGCACAACTTCGCTTCGAGGGTTGGTGACATTAGTCAACACGCACGATGGTCCTAAAAATACAAAATCGTCAATCGTGGTGCCGGAGTAGATTGACACGTTATTTTGTACCTTGACTGATCGCCCGATAGTTACATCCGATGCAATGTATACATTTTGCCCTAGATTGCAGTCTTCGCCGATGATTGCATTGGAACTTATGTGTGAGTAATGCCAGATATGTGTTCGAGCACCGACTTGAGCTCCGACATCGACGATAGAAGTTTCGTGGGAAAAGTACTCAGGTTGCGTCTTCCCTCGATTTGCAGCAAGTTTCTCACTTTTTCCCGAGTCTAGTGATTTTTGTGCTGCTTGAAGAACCTGAAGTACTCTTAGCCCTTCGTGACCGTCGGTGATAGGGGTCTTGCGCTGGTCACAACATTCAACAAAGTGTGTGCACTCTGCCTGCAGTGGTTCGCAATAAGAAACATCCAATGGAATTCCGGCGGCCTTGCTGGGAACCGGAACGTTTCCCGCTGACCACTGCAAGTAATCCTCGTAAATTTTCAGCTTGTTTTCCCAATCTAAAGTGTCATCAAAAACAACCATGGCTTTTGAGCCAACAATTGTGAGTTTCTGCTCCTTGAATGGATTAAGCCAGCTCACGTGAATATGACCCGAAATCCCGCTAGGGAAATCGAGCTGAGTCAGCGTCGTATCGGCGACACCCTCAGTAAGAAAGGAGTGGCCGGAACAACGTACTTCACTTGGCAATTCGTTAGTCAGGGCTAAGATAACTGAGATATCATGCGGGGCAAAACTCCACAAAGCGTTCTCTTCCCGGCGAATCTTTCCTAAGTTAAGTCGATTGCTGGTTATGTACAAAAGTTTCCCGAGCTTACCATCAGCAATAAGCTCCTTTATTTTACGTATGCATGCATGGTAGTGCAGGAGATGCCCTACCATTAGTATTCGCTTGTTTTGTGAGGCAATTGCGACCAGCTCGCTGGCTTCATCTTCGATTAAACACAAAGGCTTCTCTACGTAAACATCTTTACCAGCAAGTAAAGCAGATTTTGCTAACGAGAAGTGAGTGACAGCAGGCGTTGCAATCGCAATGCGTTTTATATCGCTGGATTCAAGCACAGATTGAAACAGCGTTGTGCGCCGCGCCAATGGATAGCTGTCACCGTACGACTCTAACGTTGATGCGTTGACATCACACAAAACACCAAGCGCATCGATGGCATCGAAATTCCGTGCAAGATTTTTTCCCCAATATCCTCCGCCTACTAGTGCAAGACTTCGTTCATTCATAATTCTCGTGCGCCGCTTTAATCTTGTGTCAGGAATATCGGGAGCCAGTCAGATTTATTCACGTCGATAGTGATGGAGCAGCAACCGACTCAATCACCGATTGAACGACGCGGTCTTGATCTGCTGTCGAAAGAAAAGGATGCATTGGCAAGCTTAGGACCTCACGACTTGCTTGTTCAGCGACGGGAAAATTCTTAACTTGCTCGCCTGACCGCTGAAAAACAGGTTGTTCATGAAGACACTTTGGGTAGTACACTGCTGTTGGAATTCCCGCCTGCTTAAGATATGCGGCAGACTTGTCTCGGTCGGAGAGTCGGATTGTATATTGCGCATAAACGTGGGTGTTATCGTCAGCAATTTTCGGAGTCTCGCAATAGTCTTTCAGGAGCTCAGTATATCTAGCACCAATCTCGCTTCTCGCCCGAACTTCATTTTCAAACTCAGGAAACTTCGCCAATAACACAGCTGCTTGAAGCGTGTCAAATCGCCCGTTTGTTCCGACCAGAGTGTGATGATGTCTTCGGACGCCACCATGGGTCCGAATCGCCTTCATTGCTTCAGCTAGCTCGTGGTTGTCCGTGAACAGAGCGCCGCCATCTCCATAACAGCCAAACGGTTTAGCAGGGAAAAAGCTTGTACTGCCGACTGTTGCTAACCCGCAACTCCGTTTTCCCTTTTGAGTAGCGCCAAAACTTTGCGCCCCATCCTCGATCACTGTTAGGTGGTTCCTGGAAGCAATGGCGTTGATGCGAGAATAGTCGGGCATCTGCCCAAACAGGTCGACAGGGATAATCGCTTTTGTACGGGGTGTGATTGCGGACTCGATCAAATCTACGTCGATGTTAAAAGTATCGGCTTCAATATCAACAAACACGGGCGTTGCGCCTACCAGCGAAATCACTTCCGCAGTACTGATCCATGTGAAGGGAACTGTGATCACTTCGTCGCCAGGCCCTACGCCAAGTGCTCGCAAAGCAATCTCAAGGCTCGTCGTTCCACTGGCGACCGTTATGCAATGCTGGACACCAACAAAGTCTGCAAGCAGACGTTCAATTTCACCAATCTCAGGCCCCATAATATAGTGACCATGCTGCAAAACGACGCTCATTCGCGCGTCAATAGCCGATTGGTAACGCCGATACTGCTCTGCAAGGTCGATAAATTGCATGTCAGTTAGAGCCTTTACGAGTATAATCAGAAATTCTGTCAAGTCTTACACGGAAATCAATGTCCAGAGATCTGGACGGTCGAAGTTTTTGATCTTTGGACCTATTTAGTTGCCAGCCACCTCCAAAGAAGGCAAACACCACATGCTTGATGTGACCGCAAATATCGTCGCCGTATAAATATGCGGCAGATTCAAACCATGCTAACCTATACGCAGCTGTGTTTTGTAGAACTCAATAAGTTTTCCTAAATACTCTTTACGCTCGAACCGGGTCACGATTCGCTCCCGGCACCTTCGGCGCATTTGCTGTAGGTTTACAGCATCCAGATTCATTGCTTCGAACATTGCATGACATAGTGCATTTGAATCACGCGGAGCAACGATCCATCCTGTCAGGCCATGGACAACAATTTCGTTGCTCCCGTTCACATCCGTAACGATAGCGGGAACACCCATGGAATTCGCTTGTAGAACTGAATTAGGAAACCCTTCCCTATAGCTCGGCAAAACTAGTATCTGAGCTCTCTCCAGCCATGGTCGAATATCCTGCTGAAACCCAACGCAAGATACACGGTCGTCTGCTCGCAGTACTTGAAGCGTTTTCTCGTCTGTAGGGTTGGAACTGTCGATCTCCCCAACGATTACGAGCTTTGCGCGAGGAGGAAGTTGAGCGAAAGCCTGTGCTAACTCGCGTACCCCTTTATCGCGATTAAGTCGACCCAAATAGACAAACGTAAAGTCGTCGTTGCCAGTAAAATAGTTGCGCGGTGAATAATGGTCGGTGTCGACCCCAGCAATGTTGCCATTAAGAATGACGGGCGAGCAATTCCTAGAAATGCCGACACCGAGTAGATCCGCACGGACCCCGTTACCTTCTGGAACAACTTGAGTAGCACAGTGAGCGATTAAACGATCAATGCAAATCAATAGCCATCGCATTGGCCCCGATTTGGTAGGAAACAGTAACCCCGTGAATGTGTGAACACGCACCTTAACACCACTTATTTTCCCAGCCAGCATTGCGACAAGTCCGGCTTTCGGTGTATACGAGTGAATCACGTCAGGCTTTAGTTGTTTTATAAGTTTGTACATTGCAATAATAGAGACTAAGTCGTGGAATGGCGCAATGCGACGCTTCATATCTACCGTATGCACAGGAACATTCTCCGACGTGCGGATCTGTTCGCATAGAGAGCTGTGGGACGTGATGATGTGAACATCGAAAAACTTCGACAGATACTTCGGCTGGCCTCGCAGTATTAAATGTATTGTGTCAGCAACGGTTGCAACAACTACCAGACGCTGCGATAGCAAGTTTTTTTCGTAGAAACCAATATCCTTAGATTTCGCCAAGTCTTGGGACCTTTCTAAGTGAGTGTCACCGTTGCCTAGGAAAGTTCTGTGCGTCTGGCAATATTACTCACTGTACGACACAGCACTAAGAAAAAGAATCAGGCAGTTTTTTTATATGACGTGCCAATGAGTTGGTAAGCGACGTCATTAGTTTAGTTTTGTCAATAAAAGGTTCTGAAGTGGCTGATATCTCGGCTCGCCCAACATGTTTTGTTTCGTTCGCAAATTGAACGATAGCATCAATAGAGGCTGGTCCACGTCGGTAGTACGCAAAGTCATCAGGCAAACCAGGATCGCGATAATTGCCATATACGGGAATGCCAAGCATCAGGTAGTCACGGACCTTCAATGGACATGCTTCCTGCATTCCCTTGCGCTCAAGGGCCAGGCAGGAGATGGCGACATGCGCACCTGCTCCAATCTGGCGAACTCGGTCCATGCTTTGCTCGCCATGAAAGACAAATCTACGATCTTCTTCAGCTCCAATGATCGCCGCTGGTAAAATGTTTCCAACCACATGAAGTTCGACGTCTTTTGAGCTTGATCGCAGCGACTCCGCTAATAAGTCCATTCCATGCCAGGATGGCAACGCCGACGCAACAAACAGCAAAACAATTCGCGAGCCACGATTATCTTCAGCGGGTTTAAGTCGAGCGGAAGAACCATTTGGGTAGATGATTATGCTCTTGTTATGACCCGCTTCACCGACGCGTTTTCGTACGGAGTTGGCAATCTCCTCTGTAACACAAACATGGCCGGCGGCATAGCGAAGCGAACTATTGCCGATTAGCTGTTCAAAAAAGCGGAGAGTCGTTCCTTTGATCGGTCCCAAGGACTGAAGTTCCGGAAGATCTAGCGTATGATGCACCAGCCATATGTTGCGAACTGATTTTGAGAGCGATGCTTGGAAAACATCAAAAACAGAATGCCGCAGCAATACGACATCGTAGTCGGCGCTGACACTACGCAGCCATCCTGTGGCTTTGAGCCGCAAGTATGCGTACTTATGTAACCTACTACCAGGGGTATAAAAAACCTTCGCTATGGCTGACTCTAGTGGTCGTCCAGTCAGCAACTGGCACTTCCAATCCAAATGCAAAGAACTCGCAACTTGCTGTTCTGATTCCATTTGTTGCACCACACCTCGGCTGGGATTTAGCGAAACCGCTGCGTGCAATACTTTCATGATAGTGGTATGGCCCGTTGACGAAAATGCCCAAGAGTGCGTCTCTTCCGGAACAACTGCAACACGACTAAAGTTACAAACCATGACAGAAAGATGCGAGGATTAAAAATTCCAGCGATCGGCGCTGACCAACAAAGTGACCCCAAAGCAAGCCGATTGATGAGTTCGCGATCAGCAAATTGCTTTCGGCTAATCCAATTGTGTAGTAAAGCTAAGATAGAGCCTGTGACTACCGCACTTAACATCACGCCAGGCCATCCGTACTTGTAGTACATTGATCCGATAATTGTTGGAGTTTCATACCAGGGCACATCACGTCCATCGTACAAGTACTGAGAAACGTATACGTCAACGGGCAGCAATGCGGCGGCGGAGCCGCTTCGGTCTTTCGAGTGCATTTCGTCCATGATTACAGCATCGTTGAAAGCATTGCCAGCAAGTCGCTTAAATTTCGATGCGATTCCCTGTCCTCCTACTGTTGCTTTTGGGGTGAGAAGAGTAAAGCCAATCAAGAGCAATATTAAACTCGTCGTACCTACCAATATTGCGTAAACAGACATTCGACGAAAGTAGGAACGAATCAGTGTTACGCGAATTCCCCAATCAAGTAACTCGCTTCGGGCACCGGAGTTGATGGCAATTGCAAGAGATGCAGCTAATGTCAGCGGCAACATGATTTTAGGAATTTTCCCCTGTCGCGAGGCAGCAACGATCGCAGCAACTGAGGAAATCGAAAAAAAAGTTGCCAACATCGACAAAGACCCCATGCCTACCATCCCGCCTTCGCGAAATGCTAGTTTAGTAACGCCATACCGAGCGTCGTTATATCCATCAAAAAGAATCTGTGGATTAAAAGAAAGCAGTCCCTTGATGGCTAGCATAGTGACTGACTGCCCAGTCAATAAATAAACAACTGCCCAAAAAAGAACCGCAAAGGATATAAGAACAATATGTTGCTGCAAGAGCACACGTTGATGCGGAAATGTTATTGGAGTGTTTTGTGCTACTGAATCCTTTATTAAGACGCGAAACGGAATGATTGCTAGGAGGTAAAAAACACTTACTCCGAGCGTTGCGTGCAAATTTCCAAATCGGTCCAGAGAAAAGAACGTGGACTCCCAAGACTCTGAGAAAAAGATGCAGCTTGCGGGCAACAGTGCAAACATCGCGAAATTAAGATGGAAAAGCAGTATTGGCGAAAATGCTCGCTGAAGAACTGCGTGTCGCGTGCCCCGGTAAAGTTCATGGGCTAGTAGCGATAATGCTGTAAAATGCACGAGAATGGTCAGTGTGAGCATACTGGGCTCCCTACTCCGCGACCAACTAAGTGTGCCTTGAAACTGTATCTTTGTAACAGCCAGAGCAATAAATACAAGAAACTACTTGCAATCGAGAAAAGCTGGACTGTCAGATCTCCATTCCACCGAAATGTTGAAGCCCAGGCGAAAACCAGACAGATCGTTGTCAGTCGTGCTAAGTCCCACATCAATTGCAGTCCCTGGCGTTCCATCAGGGGCAGTGTATGTGACAGGGGAACAGCGACGAACTGGGCTATTAACGTAGGAGTTAGGTAAAAACAGTAGGCTCCGGCAGTGCTCCAGTTGCTTCCAAAAACTTGACTGAATGCCGTGCGGCTGAATAAATAAACAGTCAAGGCGGAGAAAATGCCGAGCACGAGCAGGAGTCGACTGCACTTCATATGTAACGGGCCAAGAGATTCCCGGTTTTCACGAGCGGCCTTGCTAGCAACGCTCGTAAAGCCCTGCGATATTGACATTCCTGCTGCGCTCACAGGGAAAGAAATCAATTTTTGGCTAAGAACGAAATAGCCCGCCACTTCGGCGCCATGCGTTGTTGCGATCAGCACCGCAGGAAGCATTTGTCCTGCGGTGTTTGCG
Organism: Pirellulaceae bacterium; assembly: GCA_041751935.1. Taxonomy (GTDB): domain Bacteria; phylum Planctomycetota; class Planctomycetia; order Pirellulales; family Pirellulaceae; genus JBBSJZ01. The sequence goes on from JBGSIA010000117.1 coordinate 8,132, forward strand.
ATACAGCCAGGAAGTGCGTACAGTGGGAATCGAAAATATCGCGCCGCTACGGCTTTGCCTTTCTCGGAGTGGTGTCTACGAAAGATGGTCGACAGCGTATTGGAAGAAAAAAGCAGGGACAAAAGTGTGGCGAAGTCTGAAACCAATCGACCAACGATCAGGCCAGGCAGCCCCAAAGGAAACAACGCAATTTGTGCTGGGACAAGAGTGAGCCCTTGAGATGCTCGGGCACTTGCAATGCGGCGCATCTGATGCAGTCGGAGCGAATAATTTATGCAGGCTTGAACGGAGCCCGTTCCAAACACCAGTAGCGGACCAAGAACGAGAAAACTGACTGCGTCATTCTCGATGCTGGTTCCAAACTTGTTTCGCAATAGAAATAAAACAATGCCGGTCACGATCGATACGGCGACCGTAAGCTGGAAACACAACTTCAAAAGTGACTTCGCCTCCGAGTCATTTTCGGCGACAAGGAGGGCCGTATCGTAGCGGAGGCTAGAGGCGATTCCGATTATGGACGTAACCGCGACCACCGATCCAAATAGCCCTAACTCTTCAGGCGAGTACAGCCGGGTTGCGATGGGAAGTGAAACGACGGCAGCTAAGTGGCCAACCGCCGTTCCGGCTGACAAAAGCACCGAGCTTCGAAATACTCTGCCTAGATCGCTACTTGACGCGAACCGCTTCTGTGCTTGACTCCAAGTGCTCATGATTCGAGTGCGATACTTACACTAACGCATATGTCGTCCGCAATACTGCAATTCGAATTTTGAGAAGCAGCTTTCAAGCATGTGCTATAACTCGGGACGAGTTGGCTTAGGCGCTTCCGAAGCAGCAGTGGCTCTCCGTCGACGATTTGCATGAGGGTCTCGATGTGCGTGATTATTGGCCCTGCTTCACTATTTCGGGGAGCAGCGGCACGGACCTTGGCATGTTCGGTCGCAACGGTTGCCTCGTCGTCAAAGTAGAGTTCTTCGTATAGCTTCTCACCCGGCCGTATTCCAGTAAACTCAAACTCGATGCTACCAGGAGGCAACCCGCTTAAGGCGACGAGGTCTTCTGCGAGTTGGACGATCGGGATCGGTTGACCCATATCCAAGACATAGATCTCACCGCCGGCACACATTGCGGCGGACTGCATAACCAGTTGCGCAGCTTCGGGAATCGACATGAAGAATCTGGTCATCTTCGGATCAGTGATCGTAATCGGCCCGCCGCGTTCAATTTGCTTCTGAAAAATCGGAATTACGCTGCCAGCGCTGCCCAAGACATTGCCGAATCGTACGACAACAAATTTTGTTCTACTTGTTCGAGATAGATCATGCACGACGCGTTCGGCAAGGTGTTTCGTGCACCCCATAACGCTTGTTGGGTTCACAGCCTTGTCGCTGCTGACAAGGACAAAATGCCCCACATCAAATTCGTCCGCCAAGGTTGCAACAACTTTGGTGCCATAAACATTGTTTTTGACGGCTTCGCCTGCGTGTAATTCCATTAGTGGAACGTGCTTGTGCGCTGCGGCATGGAAGACGATTTCCGGCTGATGAGACCGAAATAATTTACGCATTGCTTGCTCGTCAGTTATAGAGCCTATCACTTGCGTCAAGCGAATTTCTGCTTCGGCTGCGTGATCCATCAGTTCCATGTGAATTGCATGAATTCGGTTCTCGCCTCGACCCAAGAGGATCAGTTCCGCCGGCTCGTACTCCATTACTTGGCGGCAAATCTCTGATCCAATGCTGCCACCTGCACCAGTAATCAACACTCGCTTCCCGCGGATTAACGTCACTAATCGTTCGGTGTCGAGTTTCACAGGATCGCGTTTGAGCAAGTCGTTGATGTCCAGAGGACGAAGCGGAATCTTGCTGCTGCCTTGCAGTGCGTCCTCGAGTCGCGGCAAGACTCGCAAGAGCAATCCGCTCTGGCTGCAGGCGACCACAAGCTCTCGTAGTTCTCGCCCGTTAATTAGCCCTGCGGCAACTAGCACATCCTGTGCGCGGTACTTTGCTGCGACCGCTGCAATATCCGCGATGGTCCCGGCAATAGGAACGTTACCAATTAAACCTCGATGCCAGTCCTTGGTCGGTGACAAAAGTGCTCGAACTTTTAAGTCGAGGCATTGGTTCGAGTTGATGTGACCAATTAACTGGCCAACTGCATGATCGGTTCCAACCATCAGTGCAGGACGAACTTTCCGACGTTGAACGAACGGAACCAACTGCTCGTCGAAGAACCGCCACGAACATCGAAGTCCACCCACAACGATAATCGTTAGTAGTGTATCCAGAAGTATCGACAATCGCGGTATCGGTGAGCTGAACATGAGTGCGTAGTAATCGACAAAAACGACCATTACCATGGACAACAGCGCGACTCGCAGCAGGGCTCCCAAATCCGCAAAGGTCACATAACGCCACCAGCCATGGAAATGACGGCCAAAGTAAAATACCAATAGCTTCGTTAAGACAACGGGTGGAAGCGTTCCACGAAGCAAAAATCGCGTTCTATCGTCGAGCTCAAAGTCGTAGCGAATCGCAAAGGAAAATGCATAGATCACTGAAAATAAAAAAACATGAGTTGCAATCAACAACGGCACCCTAACCCGCGGTTGACGCAGGTAATTCGATAGGCTCGCGGTGAAAATCTCTACCCTGCGTCCGATCGTTGATGGTGTAGATTGAGTCATGATTGAATTGATAGAACACAGTTGGTGTGTCCGAGCTCGGATCGTTGATCGAAAACTCAGCTAGCGAGGAAGTGGGCTGGTGCCAGCTTTGTCAACGACGACCCGAGAGGGAGCGTCAATGTTGCTGGCAGAATACTTGGCGTGATAGTGTCCGACGTAGCCGTAATGGTCGCCTTTATAAGCACCATAGCTGTAAGACTTATGCGCACTGCTATCGACGCCGTTTACCAGCACACCCGAGGGCGTAACGCCGATATCTCGCAAAATTTTTACGGCGTGTTCGACTGGGCGGCGACCATTCTTTGCTATCTGCAACGTCAACAATACCGCATCGACCATTGGTGCTATGATTGCCGGGTCAGTGACAGCAAGTAGTGGCGGCGCATCAATAAGAATCAGATCAAAGCGTTCTTTGGCTTCACGAAGGACCATTGCAAGCCGTTGTGATTCCAGCAATTCCGCTGGCTGAGAAGTCGCGTGGCCGTTGGGCATGATGAACAGATTGCCGACATTTGACTGTAGCACTGTTTGACTCATGGGAGCATCGCTGGTCAACATGTCAGTGAGCCCAGGCTGGTCGAGCACTCCAAACAATTTGGCAATCATCGGACGGCGCAAATCCGCATCGATTAGTAGAACTCTCTTGCCAGTTCGAGCGAACGAAATGGCGAGATTGGAGATCGTCGTTGATTTACCGTCGCCAGGCTGAGGACTTGTGTTCATAATCGTGCGGACCGCTTCCTTGCGGTTTGAAACCAACAAGCTCGTTCTCGCGACGCGATAGATTTCTGACTCAGCCGATCGGGGCGAGTGATACGCAACCAACGAAGGCGATATCGACGATCCCACCTCCACGTCGTCTGCCAACTTTTTGATGTTGAATCGCGGCACATGAGCAATCACAGTTGCGCCCACAGATGCCTCGAGATCCGCTACGTCGGTAAACGTCGAGTCCAACATGTCAGCGGCGAGGGCTAGAGCTATTCCCAGGCCCAGTCCCAGAAAGAGTCCCAGCCCACCAATCAGTGGCAGCTTAGGCCAGGAATGTCGATCCGCAGGTTCCGGGCTAGCCAATAAATCCGTTGAGAAGCCAGCGTAGGATTTTGAAAGATTCAACTCTTGGAGTCGCAGAATCACTTGATCATAGCGTGCTTGGGCTCGACTCAAGCGAGCACGCAATGAGTTGCCTTTCATGAACTGGTTCTCGATTAACTTCGCTTCGACCAGTTCGGCTTCCGAGTCTCGAGCCAAAATCGATTTTCGCTTTTCCAGCTCTGCGATATCGTTTCGCAACAGCAGCGTATAAGTTTCCAGCATTTCGGCCGGTTCGAGCTTTTTGACAGTGACTTTGGCTGCCTCAGGTGCGTTCGACTCCATAAATTGTTGTGTGATTTGAATCTCTTTCCGTGCTGCTTCGACCAAAGGATGACCAGCACCATAAGCATCACTCAGGGCGCGTTCTTTTTGGATTAATTCCAAAAGTCGATTGTATTGAACTCGCGCCGCTTCAGCCCGAAGGGGCTGTTCCGCTTGAAATGCTTCGCTGGTCGCTTCTCCGCGTGTCATATCCAGGAACAGCTTCAGCCGTTCGACTTCTTTTTGACTTAGCAGCGATAGGTGATCGGCTTCGTTTACTTTTTCTTTGCCCAATCGTTTCAGATAGTTTTCGATAACTTCTAAGCGTGATTGTTGTTCGGCTAGGTTGTTTCGCACCAAATTCAACTCGGCTTCCAGTTTGATCATGCGATCTTTATGGATATCCTGAACTTTATCACCGTCCAATAAAATTGGCACAGACTGAATGAATTGGCGGTATTCAGCGTCAGCGTCAGCAAGTTCCGTTTCGTGTGTCTTACGAGCTTCCTCGATCAATTCGGCGGCTTGCTCGGAAGTATTCTCGCTGTGCGATTCAACGTAGTTGCGATAGCTTTCGTAAACCGCAGACAATACTTGCGCGGCGGCTTCGGGACTGGGATCACGAAAGCTGGCACGCAGTACCATTGCGTCACGTGCCGTGCCTTCACCGCCTCGCTTCACCTCAAGATTTTTTAGTAGATAGTCGATCGCGTTGCCCCCATCGGCAAGCACTTCGCGAAACGATGCAAGTTGGTCCAACTTTCCGAGTTTGATGGCTTCGGCCAGCATCAGCCGCCCACTTATGAGCCGCATATGGGTGGCGAGTTGGTCTTCTTGGATAGCATCGCCACTCGCGTGCGCACCAGTCATCGTGCCGCTGTTGGTTAGTTCGCTGCTTCGCTGGCCGACCAAGATTTCAATACTCGATTCATACATGCGCGTCGCGGTGAAGTGATACAGTATTGCAAGCGCAACACCGAGCATGGTTCCGAAGACAACGTACTCCCAGCGACGACGCAGTGCGCCGAGAAAGTTCAACTCCAGTGGAGAGGTTTCAAAATTGTTATCGTCCATCGGAGCGTTGCACCCTGTGCTGGGGAGGAATCTGGCTTGGCGAAACGAGTGCCGTTTATGGGGAGGACGGTGCTTGCTTCGCGATGGTCGTGCGTATCTGTCTTGCTAGTCTTTCAAAACGAATATCGTTTGGAGAAAGAGTGTTTCCCAAAACGACATGTCGAAGAGCTTCGCTAAATTCTCCCTTCGCTCGCAGCTGCTCGGCAGCCTTGAGTCGATAGGTGGAGTTTCTCGGGTCTGCGTCGATTGCAGCCAACCAATGTTTTGCTGCCATATCGGAACTGCCGACAAGGTCGTAAGCGGTCGCGGCCGTTGCGTTTTTACGAGCTTCCGACAAAGTCGGGTTATCACTGAGTACTTCGGCTATTTGGCTAGCTAGCTGTTTGAGTTCGACGTCCGATTGAGGACTTTGGTTCCCCATGGACGTTATAAGAGTGCGCACTAGTTCAACCATAATTTCCGGGCGTGATAGAGGCACGGTGTTTTTTGCCACTTGTAGCGGTGGCTCCCGTTGCATTGCCAGCGGCAAGATGGCCTTTGAATACGATGGATCGATTTCCAGGCATCCCGACCATTGGCGGTTCATGGTCGCGGTTGCTCCATGCGTCGCAGCCAATAGCCCTGTCATATACATGTTGTCGGGATTGCATTTCGCTAACTCGCAGCTGATCTGGAGCCATCGATCGACAGGAACCGAGATCACATCAGCCAGACAGGCGACGGTCAAATGCGACTGCATAAAGACCGGATTGGCGTCGATTGAAGACGCTAAATCCAAAATCGCGCTAACCAACGGAGGCGATAATTCAGGAGTCGTCATCGCTGCAATCGTTACTTCTCGTGATGTCTTGGGAAGTATCGCGAGAATTTGGAATAGCGATTCGGGCCGAGTCGAAGACCACGGAACCGATTCACCACTGGAAGCTGCGGTGGTAACGATATCACTGCGATACAAGGCAAACTTCCACATCGCGCGATGCCGGTACAACGCTCCGCGATCGCTTTGAGTTGCTATCGCAGCGTCGAGCGTGTCGATTTGCGACTGAATGTGCGTTGCTGTTGGGCGATCGGGTATGTCATTGAGTTGAGTTAACTGCAACGCCGTATCGCCTTGCAACTCCTCCGAAGCGTTCACGACGGCAAACCAAACGCAGATCCCTGCGACCGCAGGCAGCACCAAGGTGGGCCGCCAGGTTAAATCACTGCCAAGCTTGGACGACCTGTCCACTGATTTGATCGTCGCCAGGCGTGGTTTCGCAATCGAGCTGGAAACAGCTTCGCGACTAAAACTTGTAGATTCCCGGGCGACGCGGGCAAGTATTCCCAACATACAACCGTACAACATTAAGTTCGCCGGAATGACAAGCACAAAGTCGACTGCGCTTTGAACTACTCCAAAGACCAAGATTGCAATACCGAATAATCCCCAGGCCTGCTGTTCCCGTTGGGCGCTGCGGACGACTCGTCGTGGACGTAATTTCCAGCAAGCGTTGACAATAAAGCAAATCAGTAAAGCGAGTAGGACTAACCCAATCATTCCTGATTCCGTTGCTACCTCAAGGTACTGATTGTGAGCTTCGCGGAACCAACCGTTTCTAGGTTTCGCTTGATGCAACAATACGGCATGTCCATAGGTGCCGATCCCGCTGCCACTGGGAAAATACGCAATAGCCGTTGCCAGTCCGTCTCGCCAATGCTCCCATCGTTCATCGAGTGTGATCTCGTCAATCCCCAGTCGCTCGATTCGCTGTTGCAATTGGCCTGTAATCTGTGCCACTCCAATTGAGCCAATGCCGAGAATGAGTGCCGAGATAGCGAGCACGCGCGACCACCGAAGTTCTCGTCGAAAAGCAAGCGTTACTATCAGGCCGGCAACGGCTGTCGCAATCCATGCGCCTCGAGAGAACGATACGATGACTCCAACAAGTACCAAGCTACCAAACGCCAAAATTGTCAAATCCATCGCTGTCAACCAACGGCGCTGCTTTGTGTAGGTGACACTTGGACGTCCTGCAATGCCGCCATCTGCTTGGCTTGCTAGTCTGGTGTAGAAGAGCGCCATGGCCGCGGCGATACCCGGCAAGATCGCTGCCGCGCCAGCATTACGATAGATGAAACTGGCGAACGGCGAACTCTTATAAGGGTTCGGAATTCCCGGTAAGAGATCGACTCCGCCGGAGGCACGTTGAACGATTCCCCATGCTGATAACATGGCGGTATTCAACAGCAGACTCCACAAAAAGACTTTTCGCGATTGACGGGTTGTAAATAGAACCGAGGCTAACCATCCCATTACTGCCGCAAGCACAAACGGTACCAGCGCCCACCGCGACTCATGAGTGATCAAGCTTGCGTGACCAGATGAAGTTGCCAATGAGTATAAGTTTTCCGCCGAAACTGCTAGCACGTTAGCTGCGTTCTCTAATTCAACGGACGGCTCATGGCCAAATTCCTGCCGCACGCGGGTAACTTCAGAAAAATAGAACGGCAGGTAGTCTGCGACGGGTTGAGTTTGCAGGAAGCCGTACCCGAGAAAAGCTGTCGTTAACCAAAAGAACACAGGAGGAACTGGCGGTAGCCGATGTCGACGAATCAGCACAGTCATTACGACCAGCGAAAGCGTCACACACACAGCAAGCGAGATTTGCCACAAGCAACGCGTCTCGGTTGCACCCAGATTCCAGGCCGCATACGCAGTCGTAGCGATCAGGACTCCGCGGGCGGCGCCGAGTAAGATTGGCTCTCTGGTGTTTTTTGAGTCTGAGACTGTGATTGCCGTGGTTCCAAGATTGGATTGTTAGAAGCTTCACAACTGTTGTCGTGCCAATCCATCGGCATAACGTTTCAGTACATCTCTTGTTGGGTCGGCTCGAAGTAGTAATTGGGTAAAGCAAAAAAAGTTGCCAACCGAAACCGGCTGGCAACTTTTGTTCAATTATATGAATTACTCTCAGCCGCTTACGTATGCGGGTTAACTCTTACGTATCCGGGCTAACTGGAGTTTAGTTTCCGCCCGAAACCGATATCACGTTGCCCGGGCTGTTGAAAAATCCACCAGCGGAATCGTTGTTTGAAGCAGTGGTTGCAACGACGGCGCCCAGTGAGCCAAGGCTAGCGAGACCACCAAGTCCGCCCGCACCTGCAGCTCCGAATCCGCCACCACCTCCACCGAAACTTCCGCCGCCGGAGAAACTGCTGCCGCCTGAAAATCCACCATCGACGAAACCACCATCAATGGTGCCACCGCTAATTCCTGGACCCATCATTTGGCCATCAACCATTTGTCCATCCATGAACATGATGCCTGCGGCTTGATCGTCACTGACCACTTGACCGGTTCCATCGATGGCTTCGTCGCTGATGGTCGTACCTGGCTGAATTACCTGGCCGTCCTGAATCTTTGTGCCATCGACCGTCTGGGTCAATTGCTCAGTCGCGCAGGGAAGCGATGACCTCAACGTGATCAGTTGGCCACGTGCCGAAAGAAATGACTTCTCGTTGGGCACGCCAGCGTCCAGTTTTCCATCGATTGAGGCAATCGCCTCGTTAATCTTACCGAGTACAACGCTGCACTGCGTTTTGCCAGCTTTGACTTCGGTATCGAGGGCCTCAACAAGCGTTGCGACGTTGGACGAGTCAAGGTCCATCATGAAGGCATGTGACGGAGCAGCGATGCTGCCGAGGAGTGCCACGCCGACGAAGGCGGAGAATAGTTGCTGTAGCTTCATCTCTGGTTAATCCTGCAACGCTAGTTCAATAGCGAAGGTGTTGACGCACGTTCTGCGTAGTGTTGGGGGACGGGTAGCTATACTTAGACTCTACTCGACAACTTTTGACAGACAACTAAAAACCTTCGCAAAACACGCAGATTGCCCAGATGTTACCGTCACAGGTTTCCGACCAATCGTTCATAAATGCTTTATTGGCAAGTGCTTGCGTCAAATTGATGGTTGTCAATCAACCGGCGAAAGAATTGTCTGACAGGATTTGGGAATCGACAGGCACTTGGTTCCGGTCGTGTCGACTGTAGGTTATGACGCGGGCGGTGAGCTCGCATTAACGGTCAAACAGACGCATGCAGTCACTGAAGCGATTGAGTATTGTGGTCAGGATCGCGTAGAATCCTTGGCACTGTAAGGTGTCTGACTCCTTATACATTCGTCTAACATATCCTCGAAAGAAACCACATCGATGTCGCATTCCAATGGCAGCAAGGCACCTCCCGCGCCTCGGTTCGCTGACAACAGCCGCGAAGCGATCATGGCGCGGCTCACCACGACTCTGCTTCAAGAGAAGAAGGAGCTCGAGGTTGATAAGATCTTCCGCGCACTCGTCAAGCTCGAGGGCTCTGACTTGCATTTGAAAGTTGGTCAGCCGCCGATGATTCGATCGCGAGGCGAATTGAAACCGCTCAATCGCGGCCCAATCGAGAACGAAGAAATGGTCCGGTTGTTAATCCCCATGATGGACGATCGCAATTTGCGAATCTTCGAAGAGGAAGGCGGAGCGGACTTTTCGCATACCTGTGATGTCGATGGAACGCGATGGCGATTCCGTGTGAACATGCTCAAACAATTGGGCAACATCGGCTTGGTTGCACGTCGGATCAGCAACTGGATTCCGGATTTCAAAGGTTTGTACCTGCCGCCTGTGATGGAGTCGCTGTGCCACTTCGATCAAGGCATGATCTTGCTTGCCGGTGTTACCGGTTCGGGCAAGAGTACGACGATTGCTTCGATGCTGAACTATGTCAACACAATTTATCGCAAACACATCCTGACGCTCGAAGATCCGATTGAGTTTATCTATACCGAAGACAAGTGCTTGATCAACCAGCGTGAAATCGGTCAGGACGTCAAGGACTTTGAGATCGGCATGAAGCATGCGGTGCGTGAAGACCCAGACATCATGCTCGTCGGCGAGCTTCGTGATGAGGAGACGTTCATGACGGCTATCCACGCTGCGGAAACGGGCCACTTGGTGTTCGGTACGATTCACGCGGCGAGCGCGTCGACGACGATCGGTCGTATTTTGGACCTGTTCCCCCAAGCGATGCACGGCGCGATTCGAGCGGCGATCGCGTTCAACATGAAGGGAATCGTCGCCCAGAAACTACTCAAGAGCATCAAGCCTGGTGTTCCTCGAGTGCCGACCTGCGAAGTCATGACATTCAATCCGACCATTCGTAAGCTGGTTCTCGAAGGCAGCGATAGCAAACTGCCCGACGCCATTCGAATCGGTGCGGAAGACGGTATGCAGGACTTTACAATGAGTTTGAAACAGTTGATCGACGACGAATTGATTGACCGACCGACCGCCTTTGCTGTCGCCCCGAATAAAGACGCGCTCAAGATGGCGCTAAAGGGTATCGACGTGAAAGCTCCCGGTATTCTGTAAACGATTGTTACTGGTTGCTGGCGAACAGGTTACAGAGAATCTGTTCGCCCACCGGACTTTTCGTTGACTTTCTTTCTGCTAACCGTTTACCTTCTTCTCTGACCAACTAACTCCGCGAAAACTCTCCCCAATGGCTGCTCCCGCTGAAGAAATTCAACTCTGGCAAACTGTCGCGCCAGTCGAATTCATTCCCAAGGTCTCTGATCGCTCGCAAGCCCAAGCGCTGTTGATTTCGACTCGCCAGGGAGCTGGTTATCAGATAGCCGGTGGACAGTTGGCGCATGCGATCCAAGCGCGTGCGACACATATCTTGATGGACTTCTCCCAGAACGGATGTGCTCTTCGCTACCAAATCGACGGCAGCTGGGAGCAACTACCGCCGCTGGATCGCGAAACTGGCGATGCGATGCTGTACGCGCTGAAACAACTATGCTTGATGAATCCGGCCGATCGTCGTGGGCAACAATCAGGCGAGTTGGGCCTGAAGATCGCCAAGGACAAATTCAAACTTGCCGTCCAATCACAGGGTGTACCGACAGGCGAACGTGTGCTGGCGAAGATCGATCGCGAGAAGATTTTGTTCGAGCGGTTGGGCGACCTCGGTATGCGCGACAAGATGATCGAACAGTTCCGCAATGACTTGAATTCAAGTAATTCAATCGTCGTCGTTACCGCGCCCAAGGGCGAAGGACTGACGACTACTTGGAACGTGACCCTCAATGCCGCCGACCGTCTTGTGCGTGACTTCCAAAGCGTCGAGGCTCAGGAAAAGCCAGAGCCCGAGGTGATCAATATCAACTCGAACTATTACGGGGGCGACACCGGTGTCACGCAAAGCCAACTGGTCTACAAGATTAACCTTAAAGAGCCGGATGTGCTGTTGTTTCCCGAAGCACCCGAAGAAGATGCTTTGCGTTCGGCACTTGACCCCGTGGAAAAGCTCGACAAGCAAGTTATTTTGCGGTCGGTATCCAATAGCCCCATGGAGGCTCTTGTTGCCTTGATCAGCCAATACAAATCGTGCTCCAAGACAATCATCAAGCATACGGTAGCGGTCTCCAGCCAGCGACTTGCACGCCGTCTTTGCGACAATTGCAAGCTCGGATTTGAGCCACCACCACAACTGCTGCAACAGCTAGGTATACCCGCCGGGCGCGTGGCGATGTTGTACCAACCCTTCATTCCGCCGCCGATCGAAGAACAAGTGGACGCCGAAGGCAAACCGGCACCGATTATCCCCTGCCACGTCTGTGGAGGCCGCGGATACTTTGGTCGGGTAGCGATTTTTGAAATGTTACGCCCGGGCGATCAATTGCGCGCGGCACTGGCGAAGACGCAAGACCTTGCACAACTAAACCAAATCGCCAAAAGCGAAGGCCACCGCAGTATGCAGGCCGAAGCTGTGTTAACCGTCGCCCGAGGCTTGACCAGCTTGGACGAACTCAAGCGTGTGTTCGCCAAACGCTAGGGAGATTAATCTAAAGAACCACTCCGAATACCGTGAGCTGACGGAGCTTGCTGCGGCTGTTTCATCGGTTTTTGGATAGGATCATGTGCCTAGGTTATTAAGTCTAAGCAGCACAAATAGGGCGGCAGCGATCAGGTCGGCGGTCGTGCCGGGGTTCAGCCGCGGTGAATGCGCACGCAAGAACTCGTCAAATGCGTGCTCCGGTGCAACATCTTGTAATGCCATCACAGCCCGCTGCGAAACGTCAGCCGCAATCGATGGGCCGTGTTTACGCAAGATCAACGAATCATGTCGCGTGGCAAGTAAATGCAAATGCGCTCGCGCAATTCCACCCAGCACGTCGCCTGAGGTAGAGATCGATGCATCGACTAACGGTACTACGTGTTCCAGAAGGTCACGAAAGTTATTCGCATACTGATACGCGATCGAGTCACGATTGGCGGCGCTGCGCATTGCTGCCACAACGTCTACTGGACCGCTGACACGGTTCACGTCCATTTCGTCGACACTCGACAACCCGCTGGCTCCTGCCGCGCGGATTGCATCAAACAAAACGCCGCCGTCTTCTAGGGTGAATGAGTCTAGAATCACGCGGACAGATTCTGTTGTCATTGAAAGGGATTCAAAAAGCGGCCCCAAAAGCAACACGATTCCGAGATTGACATTTGTTCCAGTTCTCTCGCGCGAGCGGACGACGGCACGATGCATACGCGCTGCCAGCGAACCTTCGCTTGCGAATTGCTCAGCGACAATATTCGCGGCAATTACAAAGTCAGTGTACTGCAAATCCGGAAACGAACGACCTGGGTGGACGTTACCTGCTTTGGGAGCCGTAGCTTCGAGGATACATGCCCAGCGAACGGCATCTGCGGGCGAACGGATATTCCAGCGAATGACGTCGAGCGGATGGGTTTGCATTTCAGTTTACAAATTGTTCAATCGCGTCCAACGTTTCCTCAGGTGCATCCTCTAGCACATAATGCCCAGCATCGGCAATTTCCAAACTCATTGCCTTGGGCCACACGGATTGAAAGTGTCGCAAACACTCAGGGCGAAAACACCAATCCTTCATCCCCCAGACCAACAGCGTCGGTAGAGCTGCGAGTTCTGGCAAGTCGCGGTCGAGTTTGTCGAGCGTAGCGTAGGTCGGATGTTTTTTTGATAGGGGAATATCGCGCACAAAAGCATCGATCCCGACTCGGTTCCGCCAGTTGTCGTAAGGCGCCAATAATCCACGGGCAGTGTCAGCACTCATTGTGTTGCGATTCATTGCCATCGTGACGGCTGCGCGAGCAAACGCGTTCAAACCGCGGACGGCGGCGGTGCCGAAAATCGGCGTACGACAGGCTGCGATGCGGAACGGCACATAAGCTGGTGGGAATGCGCCGGTGTTCAGCAGCACGATTCGCGCGAGCCGATCGATACGACACAGCATTGCCGACAAGCCGATCGCGCCCCCCCAATCATGCGCCACCAGCGTAATGTGCTGCAGACTAAGGTGGTCGACCAACGCGATCAAGTTGTCGCGATGAGCAGCGAGAGTATAGGGAAAGTCGCGCCGGGGCGGTTTATCGCTGCGACCGCACCCCAGATGGTCGATAGCGATCACTCGATGACGTGGCGAAAATCTCTCGATGACACGTCGATAATAAAAACTCCAGGTCGGATTGCCGTGGACGCAAAGAAGCGTCTGTTGGGCATCGCGAGGGCCTTCGTCGATGTATCGCAGCTTGTGCGGTCCGACGGCCAGCGAATGACTGACGAAAGGGAACAGATCGCGGGCGATCGCGTTAGCACCAGCATCAACGGAAGTGGCATAATTGATTTCGGCGGGCGATTCCGGCGGCGAGTTGTGGAGGTTCATGGTCGCAAGTTTTGCTCAGCAGCATAAATCCG
>JBGSIA010000118.1:0-2629 GCA_041751935.1 Pirellulaceae bacterium
ACGGACTGTTCATTCGCCTTTGGTTGCTCTCCACCTTTTCTGTTGAAAACGCAGTTACCATTGGCTACGGGGCGGTAACGGCTTCCCCGATCAGGACTTTCACCCGATAATTCAATCGCCTTCACAGGCGCACTAGCGGAATTCGCCAGAATTCCACTTGCACTCAGGGAATTCTGGCGAATCCCACTACATCGGGTACGCTTTCATCTGCCGCTCGCCCAATCGTCCATGCCGCCGGAAGAGAAGTTTCAGCCTCCGGCACTGGGCCAAGCTTATCGATTTCCCGGAACTCGCTTGCGGTACTCAACAGGGAAATCCGCTCGATGTCGATCGATCAAGCAGTTCCCCAATACCAACACATCCATATCGGTACGCAAGAAACAAGAAATCGCTTCAGCCGGAGTTCGTACGACGGGTTCATTTTCATTTAGAGAAGTATTCAGCACGATCGGCACTCCCGTTTTTTCAAAGAACCGAGTAATCAAAGCGTGATACAAGGGATTGGTGCGTTTGGATACCGTTTGCAATCGACCACTGCCATCAACGTGCGTTACTGCGGGAATCAATGCATGCTTCTCTTTGCGAATCGGAAACACTTTTTCCATGTACGGAGTCGGCTCATTGATTTCGAACCACTCGCCAACATGTTCCTCTAAGATACTTGGGGCGAAAGGCCGGAATTTTTCGCGGAATTTGATTCTCAAATTGATAATATCTCGCATATCGGCCCTTCGTGGATCAGCAATCAACGATCGATTCCCCAGTGCCCGCGCGCCAAACTCCATTCGCCCTTGAAACCAACCAACAACTTTTCCGTCCAGCATCAGGTCCGTTGTCGCGTCAACCAAGGCAGCTTCGTCAAGTCGATCGAAGGGAAGGCTAACTTTCTGGATTGCCAACGCACACTCATCGTCACTACTCTCACAACCCCAATAGGCATGGTCCTGAACAAATGACCGCGGCTTACCCAGCACGCAATTCCAAACGTAAAACGCAGCCCCAAAGGACGTCCCATTATCCGCTGCACCCGCCGGAATGTAGACATCTTTAAAAGACGTCTGCGTGGTGATTTTTCCGTTGGCGACAGAGTTCATGGCGACGCCACCAGTCATGCATTAATTGTCCGACTTCGTCTTGGCATGCAACCGGTTGAGCAGATGCAGAATGATCTCCTCAGTCACAACCTGCAGACTCTTGGCAAGGTTGTCGTGACGCGACGTCGTCGGCTCGTCCTTGCCGCGCATTGGCCCCAGTTCATCAATCAGTCGCTGTGAGTGAAACGGCTCAACCACCGGTGCCCCATCGTTCCACTTCATCTTGACACCACGTTTGTGGTGCGTGAAGTAATCCAATTCAAGCTCGAACGTGTCCCCTTTGGGACGAATCATCTTGCGAAAGAAGTCAACGAATTCCGGTTCACCGTACGGAGCCAGTCCCATCACCTTGTACTCGTCGCCGTAGTATGGAAAACCCAAGTACATCGTGATCGTGCTGTAAAGAAACCCGATCGAGTGCGGGAACCAGACGCGATCAAACTCTTTCCACTGGCTCCCTCGTGCATGTGCCGTGAGAGTGCTGGTAAAGTCGCCCATCCCATCGACGGAGAGAACAGCCGCTTGGTCGAACGGCGAGATCAAGAAACCAGCCGCGACATGCGTTTGATGATGCTCGATTCGATGAAACGTCGCCTTCACGCGACTGCAGTCAACGCCCAGCCCTTGAGCCAATTGATCTTCTAAACCGAGAGTCTTGCCTTGACGACGCAGTCGATCCAGAATCGCGCGAGCGCTCGGTCGGTGAGCAGCCACGAATGCGAGTCTTTTCGCTAAATTTGCACGAGGATTGAACGAGACCGCAACATGATCGATGCCATCGATAGGAATTCCCGCCACGTCCAAGCAGTACTGTATTGATTGCGAGGGAAACCCAGCCCAGTGTTTGACTCGATTGAAACGCTCCTCCTCGACCGCAGCAACAAGTTGGCCATCCACCACAAGAGCTGCCGATGCGTCACCGTGGTACGCGTTGATTCCGAGAATATGCATGAGGTAATTTTTAGAAGTTTGAATAACGCTTTACGATTACCGAGTTGGCGAGAGTTGTTAAGGGGGTATTGCCAAGAGTTGACGCTGGTGTCCGGGCTTCAGCCGCCAATTTTCGTCAGAAATTTTTTGCCCACACATATTTCTGCCAGTCGTCCACCGGATCTCGGTGACAACGACCGGAGATGCATATGTCACTCCCCCTTGACTAGTCTTGCGATAGAGAGAAGAGGCGAAAATCGAACAGGGATCACACCGAGTCGCCCTGCCGCTCGTCCAGCTTTGCGAACAACTTGCCGGTGTCGACTCGCCAACCAGGAAGGACGGATTCGCCATCGACGACGCCCCCTTCTTCGATCACAACGGCATCGTTTGCGGTTCGGTAAACTATGATCTGCCGCTCGCGTGGATCGACCATCCACAGCAGTTCGACGCCTGCGTGAAAGGTAAGCGTTCGGTAGAGCTAGCGTTTGGCTAGCTTTCGTCTACGGGCACGACGAGCTTTGGTGGCGGCGGCACGAGCTAAGGATTCTGCTTCGCGGTAGGTTCGGATCGATTCGGGATGCGTCGTTGCCCAGACATCCGGC
>JBGSIA010000119.1:0-56707 GCA_041751935.1 Pirellulaceae bacterium
GCGAGAAGGGACCCACCGAGTTCACGCTGCAGTGATCACAACCACCTCACAACGATCGTCAGCGCTAACGCCGACGGTCAGCGCCAACCACTCTAGCAACATCCAACCAAACTCTTAAGCCGAGCGGTTTAGTTCAACGTCACCGATCACGCAGCGGCGACGGTTGATTTTCTGTTTGAACGGGGCCGACTTCGCCGCTCTCGTGCTTCGGTAGGATAATGGACCATCTAGTTGTTGTCCGTTGGAAAAAAGTGCAACATCGGGATCGCGGACGTCCTGCGTCGATAAGCGAAGCTTCCGTCAGCATATCTACTTGGGCTGAAGTGGGGACGCCAATTGCTAACAAACGTGCTAAACCGATGACATGAATACAACATCAAAACCACCGGATTGGCGTCGCCCGCGCGGAGTCGCGCCAGGAACTTGGGACTACGTCCATCAGTCGGGAATCGCAGACCAATATGACGAATTCGTTGTCGATACTCCCCTGTGCAAACTGGATCAAACGCTCGTCGCGGAAGAGATCGGGAATCTCGCACCGTCGATAGTTTTGGACCTGGGGTGCGGGAACGGACGCATGTCAGTTGAATTGCTGCGGCGGGGGCACACAGTCGTTGGTGTCGACTTGAGCCAACGAATGCTAGAATTGATGCTGGAAAAAGCAGCTGCGATCGATGCTCTGCAACGGGTACTGGCGGTGCGAACAAACCTTGTCGAGTTGGGATGTATAGCAGATGAAAGCGTCGATCATGCCATTTGTATGTTTAGTACTTTGGGAATGATTCAAGACCGCGAGAATCGACGACTCGTGCTCGCACACGCTGCACGGATCGTGCGACCGGGAGGAAAGCTAGTTCTGCACGTGCATCATCGCTGGTCCGCCATCTGGGAGCCCTCGGGACTTCGTTCGCTCGCTCGATCGTGGATACGGTCCATGCTTCACTCCAATCACGAATTTGGCGACACAACGTATGAGTATCGTGGGTTGGAGGATATGTTCCTGCATCGATTCTCACGACGAGAAATTCAGCAAGACGTTCGAGTTGCTGGATGGAACGTGGACACAACGCATGCGATCGCGTTGGATGGGTCACATCGACTTCAAGGATTCATCGAGCAAAGGTTCCGAGCCGGCGGTTTCTTCATGGTTGCAAAGAAGACCTCGGCCCCAACTTAGCACCGGCTTTTACTTCGCTGTCGCCGACCTACTTGAGCAGGAAGCCGTTGAGAGTCATTCCGTCCTCAGTCATTTCAATGTAGCCGCCGCCGGGCCGCAAGTGTTGCTGGATTTCTTCGATCGGAGGTAAAGTTGTTGCATCGATGTCACCAGCTTCGGGTTGCTTCAAGTTCTCAAATGCTCGTCGCAACAAGGTCGCAAGCACGGAGTCGCTTTCTTTGAGCTTGCCTTGGCGAAACAGTTCGTACTTTGTCCGCAAGCTCAAATCGGTGCGAACCGCGCGATCGACTGAGACCGCGTTGGCTCCCAAGGAATTCATCGCACTGACAATTTCCTGCACGACATCGAGCGACGCGAATCCGTCTTTTCCACCGGACTGGACTCGCTTCGCGGCCAGTGCCAACAAATCTGAATGGCTGGAAAACATTAGGTAGGGCTCAGTTGAGCCGGGACCTTTGTCGATTACCGCGATTGCCCAGTGATCGAGCAGCGGCGGGGCAGTTTCCTTTTTTTCCTCGTCGAATCCAAAATCAGAAAGGATCTCGGGATTGAAGTCATCGGCACCTCCCGCCCCGCGTTCGACTCGCCACATTTCGATTCCTGGAACCACATCAATCCGTGTCGCATCGGGTTCGACCTCCATTGCCTTTCTCACAGCAGTGCGGATCGCGTTGGCATCTTTGATTCGCACGGCAACAAGCATGCGTTCGGAATCGATCTTTGCTGGAACCGTGTTATCCGTGATCAAGATCACTTGATTATCCAAGTTCGGAATTACATCTTTTTCGATATCGATTTGCGAACCTTCCTCATCGTCACGAATTCCTTCGAGGATGGGGCGGAACATTTCTTCACCAACCGCTTCGTTAACAAGAGTCTCTGAGGCCCAGAAGGCGCGCTGAAGATCCCAATGCAATCGAGTAAATCCAGCGGCATCAGCGTGTACCCAATCGGGAATTGGCGTTAGTGGCGTGTTGTTCAACTGCAACATCTCTGCCGCCAACTTGTACCGTCTTGGAGGCGCAGCGTTGGACGGAGCAAGGAGGTAGCCGCGATGTAGCATGTCAAATTTCGTGCCTGCAATGACAGCAACTCCGCCAGCCGCCTTCACTGCGTCAAAGCCTTGATTTTCCAACAGCTTCAAGACGTCCACTTGATTGCCGCGATCAACATGCAGCGACTTGCGGATGATTCTCGCCATGGGAAACGGACGAGCGAACCACTCCACGGCTTCGGTCGCTGATTCGCCAGCGGACTTTTCCAAGGCGGCTCGCGATTGCTTCATTACTGTTTGAAAATCTTCAAGTGAACGCAAGGATTTATTGGCCGGTTTGCCTGCGATCGCATCGAGCAAATCGAACACGATCGAATCCCGATCCGAGGCAATAATCCGCTCCTCATCCAGTGTGATCACCACTTGATCGATTTTGATTTGTCCTGGTTTCGGCTTCGTCGTGTAAACTCGCACCGCTTGCCCTTGATGGGTGCTGTCAACGCGAGTGGCACCGCCAGCCGTCAGATCCTGGTCGATGGTTGCTAACGCGGAATCGGCGAGTCCCTTGCGACCGCGGATATCGGCAACCACTAATAAGGAAAACGGTCGGCGTTGATCCTTTTCAAACGGCAGCCAAGCGGCAACCACTTCACCAGATGCGATGTCGTACAGATCCTGTGGCCGAAGCCCCAGTCGAGTCTCCATCGAAGCGATGTACGTTTCTGCACGATCACGCTGCGATTCAATGAACGGCTGCATCGCCGGATCTTCGAGCAACTGACCCAAATGCGTTTTGCTGGACGCGTTGCACAGCGCCGGAAGATTTGGAATCCGCACCACACCCGCGGCCGTTTGCGGAACAAGATCGAGCGCCGAAACAAAATTATCGACCGCATCTGCTGGTTCTGCCTCAGCCGCCTTTGCTGGAGCGTCAACGGCGTCTTGCGCGCAAGCGGTTGACCAAGAGCCAGAACCAAGGAGCCAGGATGAACCAAGGAGCCAGGATAACGTCACGACCGTGAGCAACACGAGTGACGTCCGATCAATCCTGGGGACGCAGCGGTGAAAGTGTTTGGGCATCGAAGGGAGGACCATTGAATTTCCGGTGTGTTTAAGCAGCCTCTACCAGACCGAATTGCGGTCCAGGGGTCAAACAGTATGTTATCGAAACCGAATTCACCCCGAAACGCCGTCTTGACGCAGTCGCGATGACCAATTTGCAATTAAATCCATACCAAAATCCGCTCATTGAGCGATACGCCTCACGCGAAATGGCCCACCATTGGGGGCCTGAGCAGCGATTTCGCACTTGGCGACGGCTGTGGATCGCCCTCGCCGAAGCAGAGCACGAACTGGGCCTTAATGTCACCGAGAGCCAAATTTCTCAGCTCCGAGCGTTTCAGGATGAGCTGAATCTAGACGTCGCGTCTGCCTACGAACGGAAACTTCGCCATGATGTGATGGCCCACGTGCACGCCTACGGCGACCAATGTCCCGAAGCTCGAGGAATCATCCATTTGGGGGCGACCAGCTGTTTTGTGACCGACAACGCCGACCTCATATTAATTCGCGAAGGGCTGAGAATGATCGCCCGGCGGCTTGCGGCGACAATCGATGAGCTGGCCAAGGTGGCTGCACAACACCGGGCATTAGCTTGTTTGGCGTTTACTCACTTCCAGCCTGCCCAACCAACAACCGTCGGCAAACGGATTTGTCTGTGGGTCTACGATCTGGTCCTGGACCTGCACGAAATTGAACATCGTATCGACGAATTGCGGGCGCGGAGCACGAAAGGCACCACGGGAACTCAGGCAAGTTTTCTGGAATTGTTTCACGGCAATCACGAGAAAGTGCGAGAGCTGGAAAAACGCGTCGCCGAGAAAATCGGTTTCGACCAGGTGTATGCGGTCACCGGCCAGACCTATCCTCGAAAAATTGATAGCCAGATTGTTGATTCACTTTCGGGTGTGGGGCAAAGTCTGCACAAGATCGCCACTGACATGCGGCTACTTGCTGGACGCAAGGAAGTCGAGGAGCCGTTCGAGAAAGATCAGATCGGCAGTTCCGCAATGGCGTACAAACGCAATCCGATGCGCAGCGAACGCGTCTGTTCATTGACACGATTTGTAATCAGTCTGCAGAGTAGTCCTGCCATGACCGCAGCCACCCAGTGGATGGAGCGGACTTTGGATGACAGCGCCAATCGGCGGCTGGTCATCCCACAGGCTTTTTTAGCGATCGATGCATCGTTGGTCCTGATGCAGAACATCGCCAACGGACTTGTTGTGTATCCGAAAACGATACAGCGAAATCTTGCGGCGGAACTTCCCTTCATGGCGACGGAAAACATTTTGATGAAGGCAGTGTCGGCTGGCGGAGATCGCCAAGATTTGCACGAACGCTTGCGTGTTCACAGCCAGGCGGCCGCGCAACGTGTCAAAGAGGAAGGCGAAGCTAACGATCTCATGGAGCGGCTCGCTGGTGACGACGCATTTTCAGGAATTGATCTTCAAGCAGTGATCGATCCAATGGCTTTTGTCGGTCGTGCGCCAGAGCAAACCGATGAGTTTATCCGAGACTACATCGAACCGATCCGGGCACGGTACAACAATCGTGATGTGCTTAGCACCGAAGTGCATGTTTGAGATGCTTGTGCGTGGACGAATCATTCGCGTTTGGGTTCGTGAGTCTCGAACGTTGACCGGCGGTTTTGTTGAGCGTCGCGCATCGCCGCGACACTGCGATCGTAAAGCACACGTTGGGCGCGCACGGCTGGTTCATCAGGCTGGGGCCGCAATCGTTCGTAACTGCCGTCGCTGTTCATGCGGAAGGCATGCGTGTTATCCTTGAAGTAGGTCTCCAGTGTATTCATTAGCTTTGCACGGCACGCTGGGTCATTGACTGGAACCAGCAGTTCGACGCGGCGGTCCAAGTTTCGCGGCATCCAGTCAGCGCTACTGATAAAGACCGTTTCGTCACCACCATGACGGAAATAGACAATTCGAGCGTGCTCCAAAAAACGATCGACGATGGAAACCACTTCGATCGATTCACTCAATCCCTTGACACCTGGACGCAAGCAACAGGTGCCACGAATATTCAAGCGAATCCGCACACCAGCACGACTGGCTTTATACAACGCGTCGATCATTTGCGTGTCCACGAGCGCATTCAGTTTGGCCATGATCTCGCCGCGTTGACCTTGTTTGGCGCGATTGGTTTCCGATTCAATCATGTCCATCAATCGCTTGCGCAAGTTCAGCGGCGCAGCAGCGATTTGTTGGAACTGCTGCGGCTGGCTGGCTCCGGTAACGCAATTAAAAAAGGTAGTCGCGTCAGCTCCCAAAACATCGTCGCAGGTTAGCAACGATACATCGCTGTACATATTCGCGGTCGTTTCGTTGTAGTTACCGGTGCCGAAGTGTAGATAGCGAACGAGCCCATGCGGCTCCCGTCGTACGATGATGCAAACTTTGGCATGCGTTTTCAGTCCTCGAATGCCGTAGATCACTTGCACTCCATCGCGTTCCATCTCCCGCGCCCATTCGATATTGCGGGCTTCGTCAAAGCGTGCCTTCAACTCCACGATTACGGACACATACTTTCCACGTTCGGCTGCGCGATTGAGTGCGGCAACGATCGGGCTGTTGCGGCTAGTTCGGTACAACACTTGTTTGATCGCTACGACATCAGGGTCGGCTGCGGCTTCTTCGATCAATCGCACCACGGGATCAAATCGCTCGAAGGGATGGACCATCAACACATCGCCAGCAGCAATCGTTGTGAACATGGGTACGGCTGGATCAATCGCCGGATTCAGTTGCGGTGGCCAATTCGCGTCACGATACTCATCAAAACTTTCTAAACCGTGCAGACCAAATAGGTAGGTCAGATCGAGCGGGCCATCGATCCGGTACAAATCTTGGCTCGACAATCGCATCGTTTCCGACAAGAACGCAACCGTGAGGTCACTTGCCCCAGCGGTCATTTCCAGCCGTACTTCGCGCGACTCGCGGCGACTCTCCAATACTTCTTCCATCCCCACCATCAAGTCTGCGGCGGCGTCCTCACGCAACTGCACGTCGGCATTCCGCGTGGTGCGGAAGGCAACACACTCGGAGACCTCGCGGCCGGGGAAAAAATCGTCAATGAAGTGCATGACCAAATTCTCAAGCAATACGTAGGCGTAGCCCGCATCACAGGGGAGCGCGATCATCCTGGGCAGAGTCCGGCCCAGTGGAATCACCGCAAATTGCCATTCTGGGTCGACTTCGGCAATTTTTTGGCCTTTCAGTCGAACGCAAAGATGGATGCCCAGACCTTGTAGCGTCGGGAACGGTCGATCGTGGTACAGCGCTTGCGGTGAAAGAACCGCCAAAGCGTCGTTCTTAAATCTCGCTTCAGCAGCTGCGGCACAACGATCACTGCAATCGTTCAAGTCAATTCGGGTAATTCCCGCTGACTGTAACGCCGGTTCCAAGTCGTCCAGTAACAGCTTGTACTGGCGCGATACCATGCGACGACAACGGTCCGATACAAGTTGCATTTGCTCGGGGACCGTCAGTCGTGCTGGATCTCGAACAGAAGGGTTGCGATCAAATTGAAGTTTTAGCGATCCGACACGCACCATCATGAACTCATCCAAGTTCGAGCTGGTGATGGCGATGAATTTTGCTCGCTCTAACAGTGGCCGTGTACTATCCGCGGCTTGATCCAAGACGCGTTCATTGAACTCCAACCAACCAACTTCTCGGTTGATGAAACGATCGATGGGTAACGTCTGTTCCTTGCCAGTCGACTTTTGACGAACTTTACGAGTTGGAGGCACGCTGAACGATTCCGCAAAAAAGATTGGCTAAAGAAGGTTACATAAAATTGCACACCGATTGCGCATTCCGCAAACACGGTAGGTGCATTTTACGATAGCGAACTGCATTCGGTGAGGACACCAGTTGCAATCGGCTAGCTGCACAATTATTCCGCAATGGGTCGCCAGAGTTACGGGCACCGCAAAAGTTTTTGATATTTCGCCACATCGTTACCAGTTCCCAAAGATTGGCCAGTCTTTGTCACTCATGGAGAGGTAATTCCTTTTGACTCCTGCTTTACGGCACATAAATCGCCCTATTTCGCTGGCGTCAAAGTCGTGGCACTCGCTTAGCTGTTACGGCTTTGTGCGTTGAAAAGTCACCATTCAACTCTAGAACCGACTTAAGGAGCAAAGTAACCGTGTTCTGTATCACCCTGATCTTTTTGGCAGCCGTCGCGCCACGCCCCTCCTCATTTGTTGTTCGAGACAACGTGGATTTGGTTGAAGTCAATCACTACCACGACCAACACGGGCAGAAGGTGTTCGATCAACTAATTTTTTATGACTGGAGCGAACAGCGGAAACGTTTCCAAGTCCGTGCGTGGCGTTTGATCAAGTCCGAACGCCAACTGCCTCGACGTGACTATCGCGCCGACTTGTACCGCGTGTTGTGGCATGACGAAGGCGTGTTGCGAGAAGTGGTCGCGAAAGCGCATCGAGAGACATGGACCCAGCACGACCCAGAGCTAGTTGAACGGGAGTACTTACCACAAGATCAACGCATCGACCTGTCGAAGGTCACGCCAGCGATTTCACGATCGACTTGGGAGTGAATTGCCGAGTCGGCTACTGTTTCGTCCAAAACATTTTTTACCGGCGGCCACAAGCGATCGAACGCCCGCTGGTAAAAAGTTTCGCCGTAAGTCAGTTCGCCACCTTGGTGACCAACTAATCCGACGAGCATTGCTGCGACCAGCAAACCAGCCTTCCATGTTGCCGTCAGGCGAGGACTCTCGCGACGAACCGCCATTCCCGCCACGATCGCGGAGATCACTGCTAGCAGGGTAATGAAGACGGCACTCCAGCGATGCCAAAA
Source organism: Pirellulaceae bacterium (assembly GCA_041751935.1). Classification (GTDB taxonomy): domain Bacteria; phylum Planctomycetota; class Planctomycetia; order Pirellulales; family Pirellulaceae; genus JBBSJZ01. The sequence goes on from JBGSIA010000119.1 coordinate 8,078, forward strand.
CACTTCCTTGGTCGTATCCACAACCGTCCAAGCTCCGTAGCCTTGTTCAGTGGCAAACGACCATCCCATCAACGTTGTTGCCACAGCGGCTGGCGCGCCCAACCACAAACACGTAAGCGGTACCTGGGTCCCAACCGATGGCCACTTCCACCCCAAGACAACAAACAATCCGCCCACCAATAACAATGCGATTGGAAAGTGCACGGCCGCAGGATGGAGATAACCTTGGAATGCCCAAACGCGAGCTAACAAGCCTTCGCTCGTGGTTGCGGCATCGATAACTTGAATGGGACTGCCACCCAATTCGTTGTCCGCTAACGGTACAACCAATTGAAACCCCTCTGGCCAAATAGCGCCCTCGTGAATCCAAGTTCTTAGCAGGGCAAGTTCGCCGGGGCTGAGCGGGCCGCCATGGGACGTCGGCGGCATCAGCATGTCTTCATCTTCGGCCGTCAAATAGTCAGTAAACAAACTGCTGGCTTCAACGTCTTCCGCTTCGACATACGACATCATGCCGTCGACTTCGTCCACGCGAAAATCATTTTTGGCGTCTTCCGGTCCATGACACTCCAAGCATTTTTCGCGCAGAATCGGCGCGATGTCTCGCTCGAACTGGACTAAACGACCGTCGGCATCGAGTACGCCGGCGGAGAGCGATGGCGTGGAAAACAACAATACCGACAGGAACACGAATAGGGAGCGGCTTCGCATCGTGAGGCAACCAAGATTTCGACGCATTTGAATCTCCTTTCAGGGGACGCATTCAAGGCGGGGGCGTCCAGGTTCCGGTAAGGGTGGGCTGGAAATGGATGAGCCAATCACTGTTGGCTCGCCGGAACCATCACAAACAATTATCGTCGAAATCTCCGCCCGTTTCCAGTCCTGATGTTGGATCAAAGTGCACTACTTGGCGTCGGCAATTTCTACAACTGGAAGAAAATGGTGAACGTAATGCTGATGTGGACCTGGCATCGCTTGTGCCTTGACGAACAACTCTCGTGCCACAAGCGGCTGCTGGTCATAGTGCAATGATATTGCCAACAGGAACACCAGCCCGCCATCGGTCGGCTCCCGCAGCATCGCATCTTGCAGTTGATCAAAATGCCGTTGCTTGGCAAGTTTGTCGCCGCGATACATTTCCGAGAGCGAAAAATTGCCGCGATCCGCTGCACCCGCCAATTCAATCGCCATCAGAAAACGCGTCAGTGCAAGATTAAAGTCAGTGGTAGCAACGTTGGAGTGGGCGAGCCGAAAGTGAGATCGCGGATAGTCCGGCGCTCGCGAGATCGCTTCGCGGTACTTGGCCGCTGCGGCCGTATAACGCTGGTCAGCGAACTGCTCGTCGCCCAATGCAATCACACGATCCGCCCGCTCGCGATGCGCCGGTGTACTGGCTTTGAGCACGTCGACCCTTCTTTGGATTTCTGCTGCCTCGTCATTTCCCCTGTTCGCTTGAACATCGATCGCGTGCGGAATCGCTGGCATGGGTCCAACTGGGGCCGCCGCTGGCAGCGGCACGTTCACTATCGGTGGAGGCACCGCGAAAGGCTGGACGCCGAATTGAGGTTGTGCGAACCCGAATTGAGGAGGCGACACAAACTGTGGAGCGTTGTACCCCCAGGGGTAGGTGTAATTGATCCCCTGACTCGAGAAGTAGGGCGAGCCATAAAAGTTGTTTTGGGTGGAGTACCCATAACCAAACGGCGGATACGGGTATCCTGGGTAGAAGTTACCGTAGTGACCAAGCCCTCCCCGATGCCCGTGGTGTCCTCGGTGGTCATCTGGAGTGGGAGTTGGTTGTGAGTTTGGCGGCGGTGTCACCACTGGCGGAGTCGGGTAGACACGATTGGGACGCTGGGCGGCATCGGATTGCCCAGGCGCTTGTTGAGCGGTTGCGTTTGGGAGCCAACAAGAAACGCAGCACAGGACAACGAACAGTGGCACCGCGTTGCGCAATTCGATCAACGAAAGAATGATTCGCACGATTGGACCTCTCCGTGTTAGGTGTCCCAGCGAGATGGGTGGCTCTGTGAAATGAGTAACTCAGCGAAATATGAAAATCAGCAAAACGAGTAACTCAGCGAAACATACAAAATGTTTTTCGTCTGAAGCTTATTTTACGCAGGTCGACCAGCGGGATGGGAGCGCCGGTTACACTTGGACGCCTTGGAAGGCTTTGGAGAGCCCGAGTTTTTTGATTTCGCGCGTTATTTCTTCGCGTGTCGGTTCGCTCAGTGTCTCGGCCACTTCATCGGCGATGAGTTGAGCAAAAAGCGTGCGTGCGACCGGCAATTGCTTGGCGATCTGTTGTTCGGGAATCGATTTTCCAGCCATTGTCGCAATACGCACGGCCCACATCGACGGTGTCTCCGAAGGCGCTTCGGTAGCGACCCGCAACAGACTGTAGAGTGGCTCATTGGGATTGGCGTGTTCGTGCCGTTCAAGCGATCGCCATGCTCGCTCGATCAATCCCTCTCGCCAAAGTTGTAACCATCGCTCGGATTCAAACGTCACGGATTCCAGGTCCAATTGTGGACGTTTATTCTCTGGCAGATCGGTCACCGCAGCCTTAGCAGCACTGCGAACACCGCGCAGCAAGAAATCTCTCAGCTTACCTTGTTTGTCTTTACCAAAACCGACCGAGACAAGGTGTGCCAGGATTCGCTTCAAACTCTCGTCGGCCAGCTTCTCGTCACGAAGCAAGTCTAACAATTGGCGACGCATCGGAATCAGATATCGTAAAACGAATCCTGCGGCACTGTCGGCTTGGGTCCAGGGATGCGACGACCGCGTCAGGTTGACGGACGATGGCGACGAATTGAATGCTTGGCTGTCTGACATAGGAAAAGTTTACCCGCATATCGAATGCCGGTGGGTCACCGCGTTTACGGCAATGTCACCGCGTTTTCCGCAATGCTAGTGCCGGTCCCTTTTCAGGGCTCGCTTCCTTGGAATAGAAACGTGTGGCCGAGGATTCACGGTTATTTCTCACGACGACTAAAACCAGTGCGTCCAGTCTGCTTTGTCGAATGAAGTCATCGAGGTTCGAGCCGAACAGTCGCACTTCACCCATTCGGTCTTTAAGGCGACCGCTAGTATTATCGATGACGACGGTTTCGAGGAATACCAATGACTTCAGACTTTTCGAACTGGGTAACATCTCCCACGATAATTCAGATTCGGGTCCGGTGCGCCAATCGAACGTTAAATCCTCAGGGATCGCGTAAAACTGTAGATTGCTCTTGCCTTGAAAGCTCTCCTCATGCATCGTCATCGTGACCACGGCACGATCAATTTGCTCCCGCGCGAAAGCCAACTTGCTTAGATCAAATCTGAGATAAAGTTGCTCTTCATTCGCGGGATCTTTCGGATTTGGCGGTAAGTGGACGCTAAGAGTATTGGCTGCCGCATCGATTGATTCGCTCATCGACTTGATCGAAACGTCACCTCCGATTCCCTGGTGAATTCGCAGCATCTCGAACCCCAGCAGCTCGCCTTGGGCAAGATTCTCAAGAACCTCGGTCTGGGTCGAGACAGAACTGACCGCCGCCCCGTCAGGCGTTTGCAACTCGAAAACGACCTCGTACTTCTTCGTCGGCAACTTAGTCGCCAGGAATTGCAACTCGATATCAACCGATGCTCCCGGCGCAGGCAACTGGGCGGCCGATAGCTTCTGTGCATATGCGGGGGCGAGAATACGAGCACCACCTTCAGCTTTCAAGTAAGTCGTTACTTTGGCGGCACTGCTGGCATTGGCTAATGTCCGTCGCGGATCGGACGAGGCATCAACACTCGTGTTTTCTAAGCGAACTTTGAACCGGGCGGCCTCACCGAGCATGACCCGCGCATCCGCTGCAGGCACTTCCGATAGTCGCAGGGACTTTAACTGTAAAGCCGATACCTTGGGCAGCGGTTTCGATTTTGGTCGCTCGACTACTTCAGTCGGCACCTCGCGTGCCCGCGTCGATGGCGACATGAATCGCCACAACACCCAACCGCCTAGTAGCACCAAAGCAGCTGCCGGTCCGAGTACCCAGGGAGAACGCACTGGGCTGGCGACGATAACATTTTTCTCGTCACTGTTCGCAGTGCGTTTGGCTCCGGCACGTTTCGCGGATGTTCCAGCTCCTGCTGGTTCAGTGACAATCTGAATTGCATCGTGTTTCTCAGCGGCTTCTCGATTCGCGGCATCACGAATCAGTGCTTCTAATCTCTTGCGCACTGCGCGGCCGATCCACTGGTTCCTTGGATAACAGCCTGTCAATCACCGCTGCGAACGACTTGGAGATATCGGGATTCCTCTCCCGCAGCGGTTGCGGTTGATGAGTCAATATATTGATCAGTTGGCCGGAGATTGACCGCGATGCTAGCGGGAGCTTGCCACAACACAACTGGTACAACACGACACCGACACTATACAGATCAGTGCGGTCATCGACGGGATCATTGCGTGCTTGTTCGGGCGACAAGTACCCGGGCGAGCCGATCACACTGTTTCGACCCGACAACCGATCAACGCCATCGCCGCAGACCGCCAGACCGAAATCAAGAATCTTGACGCGACCGGACGCAGGTTGAATCCAGATATTTGCTGGCTTGATGTCGCGATGAATAATTCCGCGTGAGTGTGCGGCATGCAGTCCTGCGGCAATCTGCAACGCCACGTCAATGATTTGGCTTTCCGTCAACCGACGTTTGCTGATATTGACTGCTTCAAGAGTTTCACCTTGCAGCACTTCCATCGCCATGAAGGGAGTGCCATTTTGCTCGCCGACTTCAAAGATTGTCACCACATTGTCATGATGCACGGCCGCCATCGCCCGTGCCTCATCAAGAAACCGGACGCGGCTGTTGGGAGCCAAGGAGATTTGGCGGTTCATTAGCTTCAGCGCCACCGAACGCTTCAATCGCGTATCTTCGGCCAGCAACACGTCGCCCATACCACCCTTGCCGAGCGTATCGATGATTCGATAGGGCCCCAACCGCCCCAGTTCGTCGCTTTGTTGCGGTGGTTCGAGAAATTCGAGAGTCGAAACCGGAGGGCTCATCGATCGCGTCTGGGAGGGTGGGGTCGTAACATTTGCTTGGTCTGCGAAATGGGGCTGACCCTTGGGAGCAGAGCGAGAGGGTCAGCCCCCTTTTCGCAGTAGGTCCGTAGTGTATCCACCTTATTCGCTTCGATCACACGCCATAACCGGCTCGCGTGGAATTTTCCCCTATTCTGGCAGCCTGAGTCGGCACTGTCCTTGACGGTTTCGCCAACCTTGCCACGATTGTTGCCTTGCAACTGACCGTTTCCATCCTCCAAAAGCCTCCGCCGTGTCACGCACCCCCATCACCGAGCTAGTCGACGGGCAATCGATTGAGCAAGCATTTCGCGTCGCGGACAAGCAACTTCGCGTCAATCGCCAGGGTGGCAAGTACATTCTGTTGAAATTGGCGGATCGAACAGCGACCATCGCGGCGATGCTTTGGAATGCTGACGAGCGAATTTACGACTCCTTCGATCGCAGTGACTTTGTATTCTGCAGCGGTCGTACTCAGGTTCATAACGGTGCACTTCAAATCATCGTCTCGAATATCGAACGGATGGACCCATCAGAAGTCGCCGCTGCGGATTTTGAGCGTTTTGACGCAGCGACCTCCAATTTGTTGCTCAAGCGACTCGGCGAGTTACTCGGCTCGATTCAGAACGTCCATCTAAAACGGCTCGGTGACGCCTTCCTTGCTGATCATTCGTTTTGCTCCAAACTTTCGTTAGCCGCAGCGGCAGTGACGAATCACCACGCGTACCCGGGCGGACTTTTGCGTCACACGATTGACTTGATGGAACTCAGTCTGCTGATCGCACCGCGGTATCCCTACCTGGATGGCGAACTGCTGCTGTTCGGCGCCTTTCTTCATGACTTGGGCAAGCTCGAAGAATTAACCAGCGGCGAAGACATTACGTATACCGATCGTGGTCAACTCATCGGACACATTGTAATTGGTATACAGATGCTGGGTGCCAAGATCTCTATTGTCGAAGCTGCGATGGACCACGAATTCCCGCAGGACCTGCGACTTCAATTGGAGCACTTGATAGTCAGTCACCACGGTCAGATCGAATTCGGCAGCCCGAAATTGCCGGTGACCCTGGAAGCTTTGACGCTGCATCACTTGGACAACCTCGACGCCAAGTTATCCTCGTTCCGCGCAATTATCGACGCCGATGTTGCCGCCGATGCAAGTTGGACGAACTTCACTCCGTCAATCGGCCGCAAACTGTGGAAGAAGTAAGCTCGCATTCCAAACCGGCAATTGTCTTACTCTCCGGTGGCCTGGACAGCGCGACGTGTCTGGCCATCGCTCGCGATGCAGGCTTCACGACACATGCTCTCAGTTTTCGTTACGGTCAACGACATACCTTTGAGCTGCAACGTGCCGCCACGTTGGCCATTACTTTCGGTGCGGCAAGCCACCGCATCGTTGATATTGACTTGGCAATGTTTGGCGGATCAGCATTGACGGACCCGTCCATTGATGTTCCCAAGAATGATCGCGTCGAGTCGATCGGATCGGCGATTCCGGTCACTTATGTTCCCGCTCGCAACACGATATTTCTTTCGTTGGCATTGGCACTGGCAGAAGTGCTTGACAGCCGTGACGTTTTTATCGGCGTCAATGCACTGGACTATAGCGGTTATCCCGACTGTCGCCCCGAATTCATCCAGGCGTATGAGACAATGGCGAATTTGGCCACCAAGGCAGCTACCGAATTCGTCGATCGACCGCTGAAAATCCACACGCCCCTGATCCATTTGACGAAAGCTGAAATCATCGCTCGGGGCTTGGGACTTGGCGTTGACTATTCGCAAACGCTCTCGTGTTACGATCCAACAACGGCCGGACATCCCTGTGGACGCTGTGATGCTTGCCTGTTGCGAGCCAAGGGGTTTACGGAAAATGGTATCCGCGATCCAGCGATTATCACCTAATCGAGTGAGGAAAACGATTTCTAGTATTGAGCGCCGCATGCTTTCTTTCGTTCAATTACATTACTTGAGAAACACGAAATCGATGTTCGAGTCGAGACAATTGTAGGTGAAGTAATTGAATTCCCAGCCGCACCGAAACCATCCGGCCCAGCAGCTTTGTTTGGGCGTTGACATCGGAGGAACGAACACCAAGCTCGGTTTGGTCGACCATGCCGGCAAGATCATTGCCCAAGAAACCGCACTCACGGCGAAACTGGATCAACCACAGGTTGTGTGCGATTTCATCTTGTCCGCAAGTGAGAAACTCGCTGGCTCACTGGGCCACGATCTCACAACGCTCGCCGGAATCGGAATCGCCGTACCCGGAATATTGGATAGCCAAAACGGTGTCTTGAAGGAATTGTCGAACTTGTTGCAGTGGATTGATTTTCCACTCCGCGACGAATTGTCCAGCCGTTTCGGACGCGAGGTGGTCCTGCTCAATGATGCCAGTGCCGCAGCATACGGCGAATACACGCATCGAGGAATGCAAGACGACTCGCTTGCACTGGTTACCTTGGGAACAGGAATCGGCAGTGGAGTCGTCATTCACGGCGCACCCCTAGGAGGCGCCCACGGATGCGCCGGCGAACTCGGCCATGTCGTGATTGATACAACTCTCAAGCACCGCGTTTGCGGCTGCGGCATGCCAGGACACTTGGAAGCTTATGCTGGCTCGGTTGGGGTCGTGATGACTGCACAGCAATTGCTGGCCGACTCATCACTACACAGCACCTTGCGCTCGTATAGCGAAGGTCAACTTACACCACAAGCAATCGCGATCGAGGCAGAGCAGGGCGACGAAATCGCTGAAGCGGTCGTGTTGGCGACGGCAACTCATCTGGGAGTTGGCATCTCATTGTTTTGTCACTGTATCGATCCCAGTGTCGTGCTCTTGGGTGGAGCCATGACATTTGGCCAAACGAAGACCAGTATTGGCAGAAAGTTCCTCGCTCAAATCATCGCCACCGTCCGCAAGTATTCGCTACGACAAATTGGCGGTACCGTCGCCATCGAGTTTGCGAAACTCGGCAGTGACGCAGGCATCCTCGGCGCCGCCGCCTACGCGACGCCGCGAGCAAGCGAACTCACGATGCCAACTTCTGTTTCATCCTAGCCCGCCAACTCACGACGAATTTCGAGTGGCTGGAACAGTAGTCTCATTGTCTTAAAGGGAGCATCCGTGACACGAATGTCACGGAAATCTTTTGCATCTCGCCAACATGAGAAAAGTATGGCGACGACTGGTGTTGTCGATGCACTATTCGGTCGGTGGTCGGCGTGGGCGTTCACCGCCACCTTCACCGCCACGACCTTCAGGACCGCCACGACCTTCGGGACCACCACGACCTTCGGGACCACCTCGACCTCCAGGGCCTCGGTCTTCACTTTGGCTGGCCAATTTTTCCGCTTCGACCTTCGTAACGAAGCCATCTTGGTCCGCATCCGCTCGCTCGAACAGACTAGCTAAGCGCTCACCGGCTTCATCTTTGGTTAACTTGCCATCACTGTTCTTGTCGAGCGACATCATACGCGCGACCATTCCACCGTTTTGCATCGGACCGCCTTCGCGACCGAAATCCGGCCGACCGGGACCACGAAATTCTCCAGGCCCACCGAATGCTGGGCGCAATTCTTCGCCATCAAGCTGTCCATCCTTATTCTTATCCAGCGTTTTTAGAGCAGTGACCGCATTGTCAATTTCGCTACTTGAAATCACTCCATCGCCATCCTTGTCGAGTGCCGCAATGACCGGCATCATTCGCATCATGTCCGGGCCACCGCGTCCAGGCCCGCCGCCTTCGCGAGGAGGCGGGCCACCAAAACCGCGGTCCCCGCCTTCGCGTGGTCGCCCACCGTCTTGTTGACCGTATCCAACCACCGACATTGCGGCCAACGTAACAAAACAACACAACACAGCAAACAGTTTTCGAGTCATTGTTCTTCAGGGGATTGAGGGAAGCAAAACACGGGACAAGCAATAGCAACATTGCCACGACAACCAGCGTGGCACCAAGTAACTTGGTTCTCTCTACTGGGTTGCCCTTCGTTCCCAACTCCGCCGCTTTTAATTGCAAATCGCTGGATAATTTCTTCGCCGGTACTGCCTAAAGGGCCTATCTTCAAAGCGAGCGGTGTTTTCCCCACCAATCACAATGACAATCCAGAAATAACCAACGAAATCGGGAAAACTCTCCGCCATCGTGCGTCACCAGCGTTGGTCGAAGAGTTGTGCTGAGCCTATCCCATGTTCTTCGCTCTCAGTACTTTGAAGATCGATTCAGCTCGTGTCGCTTCAACTCGAAGTTTCACACGAAGATTGTCAATAAACCGCTTTTCGTCTTCGTCGACGACCCTATCGGCAAAAACCACATCTACTGCATTGACAAACGCCGTTTCGAACAACTCCGGAGGGACAACGGGCACGGCTCGAGCAATTAGCACGTCGACACCGCAGCGCTCCAGTTCAGCAACCAGCCGGTCCATCATAGATCCGATCTGAGCGGCAGAATGTTGAGAATACAACTTCATTCTGTAGAGAGCAGTCATCAAACAATGCATCTCCTCATCCGCAAGGTGTCCGTCGCACGCTGAGGCACTGAGCAATATCGCCGCAAATCCTTCGAGCGGCCCAAATGAAAGCTCATCCTCAGAACCATCGTCGATTAAGTCGTCAGCAATGGGCATTGTATTTTTGCATTAAGTTACAGCGATCAACCTCTATTCTTCACGACGATGACGTCCATGATTTCTGCAGCTGCCGTCTTTTGAATCGACAACTTCTCCCGCAACAAATCGACAAATCGCTCTTCGTTGTCGCAGTAAACGCCGTCAGCCACAACCATATTACACACATTCGCATAGACTGTCTCTCGCAGCTCTACTGGCAAATTACTGATACACTGATCGACATACCTATCTAATCCTCTTTGCTCCAGTGCAACCTTCGCATTACTTACCAGTTGGTCGCATTTCACAGCGTCATAGCCCTCGTAAAGCTTCATCCGGGTCAGGCATGTGATCAGCCCCTGGACTTCGGTGTCTGCAAGTTCTTCATCACACATGCAGGAACTCAACAGGATACCAACAAAAGCCTCTTGAGCGGTCAAGTTATTCTTACGTCTTCTTCCGAAAAACAATTCAAAAAAACTCGTCATGCCATTTACTCCTATCGTGATTGCTTAACAAGCGGATCGCGAGCCTTCTCCAGCAACCACATCAATGGCATCGTCAGCCCACCAGGCTTCAACGCGGCGCAGAAACCTTCTCCTTTTCGCCGAAGCGTGATGGGGCTCGCCGCGAAATACTGAACGTTTTCAAACTTTGAATCGAGGAAATGAGTCAAACTCGTGGCACCCCACTTCTCCACGTATTTACGTATGTGATTGCTAAGTGCGACTTGGTCGTTCGCGAGGACCGAGGGGACAAGCAATTGATTCAGCCTTCCGAGGTCCGTTTTCGTAAGAACGACGGCATACGGACTCTTGATCAGTTTACTAGGATCCAATCCAAAATGCCGCTGCATACCGATAACAAATCGCTCTACGACATCGATCAAATCCTCCTGGGTAATCCTTGAATCCAAACCAGCAGCCTTTAGTTTTTCGCTATAACGATCTTTCAATCCGGGAAGACCGAACGGATCGACGATGATGATACCTCCGGTAATGTGCTTGAAATGGTGATGCCCCGCCAATTTATCCGAAGTGAGGAAAATCTCGCCAGCGGCGTCAAAGAAATAGACTTGCTGTCGGTATTTCCCATCTGCCGATTCGAACACGGCATTGAACGCAGGCGGACGTTCGTTAATCGTTTTTCTTGTACTGCCAGTTTCGGTTATGTATCTTTTTTCATCCTGGAAAAACTTTGCACTTGCTGTGTCGCTGAATCTGCCTTTCAACAAAAACCTCGGCGCGATGTAAGTGGAAATGGCCTGCATCGCTGCGATCATGAACGCAGTCTTTCCGGATGACGGTGGACCAATGATACAGATGACGCTTGTCGAACTGCGAGTATCCAGACTGGCGTCAATGTCCTTTTGACAGTTTATATGTGGGCATCTTGCTCGCAAGTTTTGTCGGTCGCCGATAAAACTACAGGACAACAGTTGGCCACAGCGACAGGTGTGCCGCAAAACTCCAAAAGATGACGGCACGAGATTCGCATGCCAACGAGAGCACGACGAACATTGGTATTCAGGTCGGTAGATTCGTTCGCCACAATGTTTGCAGATTGTCGTCCAGCCTTGAAACGTGACGTAGCATTTTTCGGCAAGTGATACGCACAAAAATCCGCATACAATGAACAAAGCAACCAAGCTCACGATCACGACATGTATAAGGACAAGCGCAACCCAAACGGTCATGCCGAAGGTTAAAACAGAGAAAGCCGCAGCTACAAATAGAAAACAAACGGCAGGATTTTCGCTTTCCACCGCTTCCTGCCAATACTGAGCTACCGAAGAAAAATTCATTTCGAGCGAACTGCGAATTGTTGCTAACATATCGCGGTACGCTTTACCAAACCAATAGTGTTTTATCGCGGGAGTGGCTGGACCGGCAGACATCATTCGGGTTTCTCGAACTCTACGTTCAACTTTAATGCGGTGTAGTAGTTTAGGACCGTATGTGCGCCGCCAAAGAATATCCCCACCCCAATGACACTGAGGAGCAGAGAGGAGGCAATGTAAATGAAATTCGGAACGATCCCCGTTTCTCTATTATACACGCCGAGAAAAAGTAATCGGTATAGAGGAATGACCATGGTGACGAACAGTTGAAAAAATAGCCAAACAGTAAAGATTGCCAGAAACAATAATAAGCAGCGTTCGATGGATTGCTTGGACATCAATTTCGTCCTTTCCTTACTGCCACCAAGGAATGCCAAGGGCACGTGAAGCGCGGCGAAACAGCGATCCACGTGACTTCGCCACCGCGAGGCATAATCGGCGCCAGTCGTCGTGAAGCGACGGGGCCTCAGACAACCACTTCGCGACGGAATCTGCAACATAATGATACTGGGCATTTGGCAAACTCTTGAGCCAGCCCATCAGTTCGCCACTCGCAAGCTGTGACTCGGATTCTCCAACAGAAGTTTCACCCCTATAGCCAATAGCGGCGAGAGCAAACGCCACGGCGGGTCGGTTTGCAAGCTTAAGCATGGAACGACTTTGAATGACTTTCTTGTAAGCCAAAAGTACCGATGGCTGATCACAAATTTGTTGACACCACCGTAGCGAATTCCAGTGGGACTCGACCGAATCGGAATGCGAAATCAGTGCCTCGACGACCGGAATTGCTACCGCGTCGTAGTGCTCGGGAATCAACTCTACGCCGACTTCGTTCCAAAGGTAGTCAGCCTCGGCAACCGACGTCAACGACGCGGCGCCCTGCATGAATCTCCGAACCCGAGCCAGCGGTGGCAAGCTGAATTCGAGAGTATTCGCAGCCACAGCCATCAAGTCGGCAAGTTGCTTTGCGTCGTGTCCCTTCGGCACTAGCGATATCAACGAGTCGAGATGAGTCAGGACGTCGATGCGTGTTTCATTGTCGATGCGTTCCAAGAAAGACACCTTCTGGATCAGCCAGGACGCGAGTTGATCTCGGGCGTCCTGCGATGCGTCTTTCCATGCTGTTCGAAAGACATTTTGAATCTCCAGAGAAAACTCGCTATCGATATTTTCGTCAACCTCTTGAATGTACTTCAGAAATGCGTCAACGTCTGTGCTCACGGTGCGTAAACGATCATTCGCTTCAGCCAACAAAACATCGTTTGCCTGCGACTGCGATAACCAGTTTCGAATTGCGATCCGCTCACTTGTACTTGCTAGATCGAGTAATTTGCCAAGGGAATGCCCCACGGCACAGAGGCTTTGGGGCGAATACCGTTCACTGGACAGTTCGACGCTGAGTTCTGCACACGTCTTCGCGTCCGATGAAGGCAATCGCTCAAAAACGGCAGCGATCACTCGCTCACAACCCACAGTCCTGATCGCTCCTGCGATCATTGCCAATGTGGATTCATGCAACCACGGGTCAGCAATGGCGTGTCGTCGCAGACGTCGATGGACAAATTCCAGCGAGACTCCCGTTTCCCCGCTCGCCATGACAGCATTCGAAAGAAATCCGGCAAGCATCGAAATCTGCTCATCTGCCAAAGTTTCTGACGGTGAACCTTGGACCGATTCTAGAGACGCATCGATCTTCGCCCATTGGTCACCAGTCTCTTTTAAATCGGACCACAGCAACCGTTCGACACAGTGAGCAAATCTTGACCTCGCTTGTTCATCAAGCCTATTCGCACTGACGGCTAAGATGTCTGCGAACGCGGCGCGATCGGCTGACGGCGACCGTTCACTCTCGTGCTCGATTCGCTTCGTCAGACGCTCGACTACCTCCGACTGCAAAGTTCTGCTTCTCTCGATGACTCGAATTGCCGTTTCAACGACACTTAGCGACATCTCGCCGGACTCAGAGAACAAAGATGCGTAACACCTAAATAATTCATCGATCTCGTCACGTTTTATACGCCCATCGATCTGTTCTGCAAACTTCAAAAACGAAGTCAATTCATCCGTCGATTTCAGCAAAGAATCGGCAGCGGCTTGTGCGTACGCGATTGTCCGTTGCGGTAGTGAAGAGAAACGCTTGGAAAGGAAATCAAACACGTATGCTTCCCTTTCTGAAACGGCCTCGGAAAGATCAAAATCGCTATGATCGGTCGTGCATTGAACGTCGCAAGTTGTAGAAAGTGAATTTGAAAACGTAGAAAACTCGATAACGGGCTCAAGATTGCGAGGGAACAACTTTGTCAGACAAGCCACCCAACTCGTGGCATTTGCTGCATGATCGCAAATGACGATCGGCCGGTTTTCCTCGCGAGAAATGATGACCGCGTGAAGCATTGACGGTAACTGGCTAGCATAAATAGGGTTGTCGCGAATAAAATCCGACAGAACAGCGTACGTGAACCCGCGCTCGGACGAGTTGTCGATAACGATATCTTCCAGCTTCGGAGGCTCGTCGCTTACGGTATCGACCCAACCTTGATACTCGGCCCAATCAATTGGATAGGACGGGAGTTCGTCAGTTGCATTTAGCAACGAATGTGCAATGAAGTTGCCGTGTCTGCCCGAATAGTCTGCGCCTACATACACCAGTCGTGAAAACGCCGACCGTCCGCTGTCGAATTTGGTGAAGCGAAAATCCGGCGGGCACAATCGACGCAGTTCTTCGATAGTCGCATGAATCGGAACGTCGGGCGGACTATATCCACTTAATGCCTCCGTCTCGTCGCGTTGCTCTGGGCTAACACCCGAACTGATCGCCTGAGTCTGCAGGCCCGCACCGTTGCCCAGCCCTTTACGACAGGAGGTGTAAACAAGCTGCCCCAGTTTTACGATCGTTGACTTAGTCAATATGCTGCTACTCAGGATTTGAGAAATTGAAGCTTGTACAATATCCAAAGAAAGGGATCTTCAACACGTCTGGGCCGTGGCGTATGTGGCAATGTCTCGTCATCGCGTTTCTTGCACCCAAGAGCACTTACACCAAAAAAACTGACGTTTCGAAACCAGCTTCGAAGATCATGACACAGTCCTTTCTGATCCCACGCCTCCAATAAAGATTCGACCTCATCGCTGATTGCTTCAGCTTCCACGGCATCATATTTGCCGAGCGACCGCGATGTACGTAACGAAGCACCAGGATCGACAAGATGTTCGATTTCATCAAACTTAGAAAACGCAACGGCAACTGGGGTTGGAATCAATGGAATTCGTCCCTGAGAATCGGCTTGCAGTTCCAGCCCTTTTCGAAGCAACGTTGTCGTTCGCACCAGTAGATCTCTGGTGTCGACGATTTCTTCCGAAGGATCGACGGACACTTTTTCTCGAACCGCAGGGATCTGCCGAGGGTCAAGCAAGAGAATGATCCCAGCCGAACGGTAAATGTACCGATTTACGGTCGACATAGTTGCCTCACAATTTAGGTCCTCCCCGGCAGTGTCAAAGAATACTAGCACAATTGACTTGCTGATTGATCTGCGACCAAGCCAATTTGTTCCGTTAAATTGCAGATTGAAGAGCATTGGAATCCGCATCTCTTCCTCAGCTTTTGCTGACTTTGACACCCTCAATGTCACACGTCGATTGTACAGCGGATCTTTGAAGCTTTTATTGTATCGATTGATAGTGTAGTCATTCACAGCGGAAAGCGTGAAATTCATACTTGGGCCAACAGAATCACGAAGCTCGTTGACGAGCGTCGCAATATAGTGACTCTTTCCAGCATTCTTCGCCCCGATTATCGCAATGATTGCATTTTGGCATTTTCCGTAGGTCGGAGGTAACGGCGCATGACATGCTGGACAAATTCGATCATCGGTAGGCCGCATACAATCTTCGCACTTTCTTTTGCGTCCCGTTATTCCTTCTGGACTAAGCACTTTCCCTTGCTTGCCGCCACCGGCTAATTTCGACCACGTACGTTGCATTACAGGGTCTACCGCCCGACCGGCACATGTCAGATTGCTGCATCGATACGGAGCGTCCCTAAATCTAAACTGTTCGAAACAGTAAGGGCAGGTTTGTTTCGTTGTAAGATTCTTCGCGGTTCGAAACATACGTCAGGTCATTTCTCGGTTAGGATCAAATGATTTCTGGCTGCGGGGACAAGCCGTATGCCTGGGTGCAGGTCGGGATCACGCAAGAAGAGCTTCAGGTACAGCTTACCAAGAAACCCACGGTTATCGGGGATTGGCAAATTTAAACCGGTCCCCTTTAGCTCGACTTTTGGAAACGTTGCTATCGTCTCTCCATCAGCAATTCCAGTCGGCAATCGATCTGGTCGCCCCACAATGATTACATTCTGAAGGCATGCGTTGATAGGTTCGTCGCAATTTAGTTGGATTCGCGATGTACCGAAGGTGAACCATCGTTGTTTCTTGGAGACCACGCGATAGTGAATCCGGATCTCCTTTCCGAGTGACTCAGTTACGGTTACACCCCTGGAAAGCAAGCCTCCCGAATGGGATTTCGTCGAAACGGTAAATGAATACACATTCGTTGACGCATACGAAACTTTGCAGGTATTTTCATTTCGCGCGTAAGCCTGGCGGGTCATTTCAATCGAAGCTAGTTCTTTGTTGTCTAATACTCTCACTGTCTTCACGTGAACGACATCAATTCCCGGCGGCCAATCCCATGTCAACTCAATTTGCCCCGAAACTCGGTGCCGCGACTTAAGGTTCTCGACTTCTGGAAGATTGGCGACGAGATCCCATTTGCCAACGATTGCTGTCGTGCCTTCAACGGTAAGCGGGACGACGTATGCCTGGCCAGACTCTGGAAGGCGTGACCGTGCTTCGCCGTTTCCGTTGTCCTGGATGCGGCTGCCGATGCTTGTGATCTCCGCTAGGCTGATCAAATCGCCTTGCTGCACCGAAGGTTCAGTCTTGCTAATGCGTATCTCAACTTTCCCGACCGCCGGTGGCGTCCAACTGATGAAAATTTGATCGTCTTTGAGACTGCTTTTCAAATCCATCACCGGCAATGGTTTTCTTGAGATAATTACATCGAACCTCTCTTCCTCTCCTCGAATTGCTAAACGCTGGCCAGTTTCTGGGTGATCGTAGAGTGGCACGACCGAATATTGATAAGTTTGACCGATTTCAAGCCCACGATCGCAGAATTCACTCCCTGCAAAGATTCTTGTTGATTCTCCTGGTTCTCGCGTGATTCTTACTTGCTTGCACCCATAAGGCAGAATCCAACGGAGATTAACTTCACCATTGATACCTGTCGCGGCTAAACCCTGCAGCTTGCCGGGCCGAAGAACGGCTTTGGACAATGCCGCATCGACTGAGCAAACCCGCCCTCGCGTCGCGTAGACGGCATAGTAATAGACTCG
Source organism: Pirellulaceae bacterium (assembly GCA_041751935.1). Taxonomy (GTDB): domain Bacteria; phylum Planctomycetota; class Planctomycetia; order Pirellulales; family Pirellulaceae; genus JBBSJZ01. The sequence continues at coordinate 25,002 of JBGSIA010000119.1, forward strand.
GCCAAACTCGACAGTAGTGTCATCAAATCTTGTTCCGGTAACTTCAGCTAATTTTTCGCCATCGTTTTTCCCGTCTGGTAATCCATTTTCTTTGCGAATGACGACATACGAAGTATTGGGTTTGACCGCAGGCACCTGCCATATCAGGCGGTTGTGGTATCCTCGTGGTTCGACTAATAATTTCGTGGGAGACATTGGCGGTGACGATGCTAGTGCAATTCTTGCCTCGTCATAGTCATCGCAAATTGCAATCGCTTCGTAAAGCTTATCTACCGCATCTTCAGTTCTGCCAGATGCGATCATTTCTAGCGCGTCCTGTCTTGCTTTCTTAGCCGCTCCTAGCCCTTGTGCAATCTGGCGCAAAGTTGCCGCGTCGATCTCCATTCCCTCGATCTTTAGTTGTTGGGCCATCCTGTCCGCCGCAAGCAATCGCCGTTTTGAAAGCAATGAGTTGAGAATGGAGAAATCTTTTTCCAACTTTTGTTCACGGGCTCGCTTCTTGCTATCGCGTTCAATACGAATGCGCTTCACTTCTGCTGCAAGCTCAGTACCGACCTGATAGTTAGGCCAGACAGCAAGGATCTGCAGGGTCAGCGATTGAACCTCCTGCAGCGAGGCTTCGTCATCGCGGTCTAAGTGGGCTCTTGCCAAGCGAACCAAGTCTTCGACATAGGGCGCATCGCCCGTGGTGCACCCACATTGTGGGCAGCATTCGCACTCGGTCGCGACACTTGCTTTGCAATCACGATTTGGGCATGCCATTCGAAGCGGCCGGCCACAGTCTTGACATTTCGATTGACGGCTCTCTTGTGCGAGAACGCCACAAAACCCACATGTCAATAGGTTGGCTGCGGTTACACCCGATGTGGTGAGAAGTGTCCATCCGTTCGTTCTCGCAACCCATTGCTCGATGAACTGGATGGTTCGCTCGGCAGTCACGTTAGGGACGTGCGCTTCTCGAACGATGTCGTTAACGGCCTCTTCCGTTAGCAGCTTTGAATCACCGGCACGAAGCTTAATAAAGTTGACAACGGCCTTTAACTCCCGGTCGTCCAAATAGTTGTCATACCGTTCCTTGTTGACGGGGTCTAATAGATGAGTGTTGACATGAGCTAGCAGCGCACTCCAGACTTTGTGCTTGTCTTGGCCGCGAACCATTTTCTCGAGTGCTAATTTCTTTGCGTCGTATGCAGCCCTCAACTGCGTTTGACTAGATTTTTTACTAGTCTTTTGCTCAAGAAATTCGTACAACGAGTTCAGTTGCAGGCCCAGCAGATCGTTTTCAATTCCCTGCGCTTCAGCATCACTTGTTTTGGGCCGTTCGATCGCTTCAGGTTTCTTTTGGTTGCCTTTACTCTCCAGTAAAATCCCAGCCCTCTTAATCCGCCCCTCAACAGTCGCCTCGTCGAATTCGGTGAGCTTGCTCGTGATATTCTTGATATCGCGAGGTGTGTACGAACCTCTGGACTTGAGCATCCGGAGCATCCCATCAAGCTGTCGCTCCTCGTCCTTGATTTGCTTTCGCCGTTCCGCAGCCTCAATATCGCGGAGATGTTTGTCGCCGAGAACGCGCCGGATCTCCTCTTCGTAAATCCTAAACGCGTTGGCTTCTCGAATCTTTGCTTGTGGAGCGTCCGAGCGAATGCGATTGCATTCGTTTTTCTTATCCTGAATGCATTTCTCGATCACGTTTTGGTTCATTTCACCGGGATCAAGTCGGAGCATTTTGAAGAAATTCGGCCGGTTTCCCATCGATTAGTTTGCTCTACTTTGAAATGTATCGACTTATGAATTCATTGATTTTGCGCTCGTTGTGTTCGTCTCGTCAGCGTCTCCCCAGCATTCCCCACAAGTTTTTCTTTGACAATCCGGATTCCGTCTTGGACTCACGCTGAAAGTCGCCTTGTTTTTTTGTAATGACTTGAGCAATCGTGGAAAATGTGGAAGTGAGGCCACCGAGTGACGTAAAGAAGCTTCCTTCGTCGCACGAGGCGATGTCGCGTAAAAACTGCTGATCAGCTCCGCCAAATCCAATCGCGATGACATCAATGCCCGACTGATGCAATGCTTTAGCTCTGCCCACGGCAGTAGGTTGGTTTGACCAGACGCCATCAGCGAGCGCAACGAGAAATCGCGGACCATCGACCTTGTCTAACAATTTCTTAGTTTCGTCAAAGGGGTGCGCGAGATTCCCGTAACCAACTCCATCCATTCCAATGCTCAACCCGGTGATCGCGCGATTGATTTTCGATGCGTTTTGGCAGGCTGGAAGAACGGTCATCGCGCGATCGGCTACGACGATAACCCCCATCGAACTGTGCGTAAGATCAACTTGTTCGAGGAAAGCGACGCCAGCCTTCTTCGCTTCATCAAGCGGCTGCCCAGACATCGACCCGGAAAGGTCGAAGGCTAAGTAAACCGTTACATGCTGAACATTGGATTTCGGCGGCGGTTCCATAAATCTGGCCGGAATATCTTCCGGCAGTGGTTCCACTTTGAGATCAAGTTTTGCGCCCGTGGCCGCGTCCCGTGCGATCACTTGTACGGAGCCACTGAGGTCATACGCATAGTCTATCTCAACAACAGCACCTTCCGGGTTGTGCGGCACTCTTTGTACAACGTAGCGACCCAAGTACATCACTTGATCGGGCTGTTCCAGCTCGCCTTGAGTCATGAAGACTTCAAGTCGATTGTCGTCATCCGCTCGCGTATAGTGCTGATAGGGTCTCGATTCAAGTCTTGGTATCGCTAGGTCCTTGGGGAGAATGATCGAATTGATGTATGCCGAGCAATTCTCGTTGACGGCGATCATCCCCAGGCTGTGCGGAGTCACGTCGGTGACTTTAATGCCGCCCAAACTCAGTGCCCCGCCGGTTCTTTTACTTGGCCCCAAGGCGGCCAATCCCGTAGGCACTTTCGATTGAGCGTGACCACGGGCGCACATCGCCGCACCAATCGCGACCACTTCGTCAACATTGACTCCGTCAGCAGGCTTCTTCCCGAATTTCTTCTCCAATGCTTCGTGGATCATCGGCATCCGAGTGGAGCCTCCTACAAGCAACACCTCGTCGATGTTTTTGGCGGACAATCGCTGAGTTCCGAGGATCTCGTCTACCAATAGGAAAGTCCGGTCTACCAAATCGGTACACAATTGTTCGAACCTTTCGCGAGACAGATCATATCTACCTTTTTCGCCGTCGTGACTGAGAATCACTTTCGCCGTTTTGCGTTCAGTCAACGTCTTCTTCGCATCTTCGGCGGCAACCCAAAGGTCCCCGATCGCAACACTGTCGTTTAAAGGATCGGCGCCGAACTCGCTGTTAAACTCGGCGGCCAGAAAGTCGACAATTCGCCCGTCCCAATCCTTGCCGCCGAGTTCTGCGTCGCCCTCGCTGGTTAGAACGCGAATTTCACCCGCGGACATTTGCAAGAGGGTGACGTCGAACGTGCCGCCACCTAAATCGTACACCAGGACAGTTCGCGTCGCCGACAGGGGGCGTGTCAGACCATAGGCAATTGCAGCAGCCGTCGGTTCGTTGATTAGCTGCAAGATGTCTAGTCCAGCCATTCGACCTGCTTCGATCGTTGCCTTGCGCTCGTCATCATGGAAATATGCCGGTACGGTAATAACCGCGTTAGTGACGGCATGTCCAAGCTCTCGCTCGGCATCGGCCTTCAACTGACTTAGCACGCATGCGGAAAGTTGGATCGCCGTTTTTTCAGTCCCACTACTGAGGACAAAGCGATACCCGGCTTCTCCCATCCTTCGTTTGAAGAACGAAGCAACATTCGTCTCGCCGACACGTTGTGCTTCTTTCGCATCGTTGCCGACGACCACTTTTTCGTCAGCGAAATACACTACCGAAGGCGTGATGGTTCTACCGTCTTGGTTACGATGGACGATCGTCTTTCCATAGTCATCGATTGATGCGACAACCGAATTTGTTGTTCCCAGATCAATGCCAATCGTCATTCGATCTACCTGTGGGGGTTTGATATTTTCCGTTCTAACTGATCGCCACGCCGGTTATCGCCGACTTAGCACGGCGAAATTCCTCTTTCGACATGACACCCTGGACTCGCAACTGGACATCCACCTTGTTACCTGTTTGCGAGTGCTTGGCAACGACATCTAAAAGCCCATCGGGTGAAAGCTTGAAGGTTACGTCGATAGGGGAGCCCTTTGGGAATGGGCCGCCCAAATTGAGCATGGCGTCGGCAAGCAAAATGGAACTTGATTCGTCGCAATAGGAGTTTTCTGCGTTGCTTCGGATTTCGTTTTCAAAGATCACGATTTCCACGTCGGTTTGATTGTTCTCCATCGTTTCGAACTGCTGTGTAACATCTGCCGGAACCGTGTCGTCGACATGAATCAAGTTGGCGATCTTCATTTCCTGAAGGGTGGTAATGTAAGCCTTCATTCCGAAGCTGCGCGATGTCACATTTGCTACGACGGTGCCGCCCAAGTCGACGGCCCTCGCCGGCGCCAGGCCGAGCCTTTCTCCGGCCTTCTCCAGGGCGACTCTCTTTTGGTCTTCGTCGATCTCTGAGAGCTTGGCAGCGTTTCCACCTGAGTTTTCGTTGTAGATCTCGATCGCATGATCTTCCAGCAGCGTTTTGAGTCCGAACAACGCTGCCCCCTTGGCCACGATCTGATTCGGATCGTGTCGCTTTATTTCCAGGCTCGGAAATTCGGCGGCAATACGTGCTTCTACTTGCGGCATGAATGTCGAACCGCCAACAAGCAAAATGGTGTTGGGGCTCTTCATCTCGCTCTTTTCTTCGGCTCGGTTGATGACAGATCGCGTGATCTCCATTGTCTCATCAAGGAGCGTTTTTGTAATGCTGTTGAACTCTTCTCGGGTTATCTCCACTCGGATTCGTTCGCCTCCGAACATTAGCACATGCTTCGCTGTCTGCTTATTAGTGAGCGTCTTCTTCGCCTCCTCCGAAATCAATAGTAGGTCTGCATAGAATTCCAGGTCGTTCCGGATATCGACGGGATCAGTCCCAGTTTCTTCGGACACCTTCAGCACGAAGAAATCGGCCAGTGCAGAATCCCAATTGAATCCCCCGAGTTCAGCATTGCCATCGGTCGTAAGAACCTTGAGGGACTTCTTGCCGATATCAATGAGGGTGATGTCGAATGTACCGCCGCCGAGGTCGTACACCAACACAACATCGTCTTGCTGTTGATCCGCGCCATATGCGATCGCCGCTGCGGTAGGCTCAGGGATCACGTATCGAACATTCAGTCCGGCCAATTCTCCGGCTTGCTTTGTTGCCTCTTTCTGCGCAAGACCAAAGTACGCAGGACAGGTAATGACGACGTCGCTGATCGTCTTTCCCGTGATTTTCGCCGCGTCATCGACAATTTTTTTCAAGATAAAGGAAGAAATCTGTTCTGGTCGATACTCCTTACCGTCAATCTCAAAACGCCAATCTGGATTCCCCATTTCACGTTTCACCTTCGACGCAACACGATGCGCATCCGTCCGGATCGCATCCTTAGCTGCTTTCCCGACAACGATATTTGATTGATCCTCGAAATAGACAACCGAGGGTGTTGTCAGCTCGTTGTCGCTATTGGGGATCACCGTCGGTTGACCGTGCTCATCCACATAAGAGATGCAGGAGTAAGTCGTGCCCAAATCGATGCCGAAAACGCTTTTGTCATCACTCATTACTGAATTTCCTTTGTAGTGTCGCAAGCATTGGTTTCAACCTTCTCGCTGGATTGCGTTGCCGCGTCGAGCATACTGGGAATTGCTTGCCCTTCGCGATACAAAAACACTTTCACGCGTTCTTTTTCGATGAGCTTGCCGTCAAGTTTGTATCCGGAAAGCAAACTTTCCGCCACAATTTGGTGTTTCTCGGGTTCATAAACTTCAACCGTCAACCTCGCTTGTTGCAATCGTGGATCAAACCTCGTCTCTGTGCTGCGAAAAACTTCGACCCCAACGTTCTCAAGAATCATCTGCAGGTCTTCGGTCACGTTCTCCAGTTCGTTAAACAATCGTTCACGTGTAACTTCCTCAGCCGGCTTGGTCTTCAACGACTCGACATGCCTGGGCATTTGATCCAGGAAGCGAACTAACTGTATGACGAATGGTTTCAATAACGTGTCAGCAAACCCACGCTTGTACTCTTGAAGCTCTTCGTGAAGCCTTGCGATTTGCTGCTCTTTGAAGTCGTCGAATTTCAGCTTACCCTCGAATGACTCGAGAATTTTCGTTTCCACATTCGCCACACATTCCCTGATCCGATCTTCCAACTGAACCAATCCAGTGCTCATGCGCTCGCTAGCCGTTCCCAATCGTTCCATTTGGACAGGCGAGCCTAGTGCGTCGGTAGGTTCGATCGAACCGTCACTTGCAATGTCGTCGGGAACAAAATCAGATGAGTTCGACATCGGCTACTTCCTCTATTGAATTCGTTTACATTCTAGTCAAGTATCGATAATGCATCGTTGTAAATGGCATGTCTTGCCGATATAGGATGCCGAGATTTAGCGTTTGCGTATCACCTATTTGCGCACCATTTCGATGACGATTTCGCTAAGCCCCCAACACATAGCGAACTCCAACGATCTCCTCAGCCATTCGACCTACGCCGAAGTTCCATTGCAATGCATTGAACTATTCCTCTGCTGCGGATCCAAACGAGATACCACCCAAACATGGAGTATCAAACTAAAGCATATCGATGCGGCTCAACAAGTCAATTATGGCAGACTAATCACCTTGTGGCGGTCGTTGCGAGATCCAACGCTTTAATGGCCGCCGCACAAGCATCGGACCTGCACAGGTTTTGCAACTGTAAGATGCACCCGCGAAGCGACACGAGGCCATTTCGGAGGCTAGGCGTGGATCGCACGTTAACGGGAAGAGCGACAAGTTGATTTGCGAATTCGGCAACAATAGCAAAGAAAGTCTGTCGTTGCTTTGCAACCTGGGTGTCGCTGGTAGTTTTTGGCAGCGGTTCACTCTTTGGCACGTCAGTGATCACTTTCGCATAGATTTGCATCACCTCCAGAATTCCTGTAATAGCGTCTGCAGATCCCGAATTCAATAAGCATCTGTAGGCCTGTGCCGCTGCGTCCAAGTCATTGACCGCCAATTCATATTTGCCCAGTGACGCCTGCGATGCTCCGCGCATCATGATCGTTTTCGCCAAGTCCAGTCGCAGATCGATACGATCGTTTCGCTGAAGCATCGACTGCAAAATACTCACGCCCCGGTTGGATGATTCAAAGGCTTCAGAATTTCGACCTGCGGCAAGCAAGAATAACGCTTCATTGCTGTATGCGCGCGTCAACGGCCCGACAACATTCATCAAACCGTCCCGCTCTACCAATTCCTGCCGAATCTCACGACAAACCTTAATGTCTGCGATCGCACTTGAAAGATCACCGATGCAATTGCATGCGTTGGCTCGATTGTTAAAGGCGTTTGATAAATTCAATCTCACGCTCGTATTTCCGGACGCACGATATTGACGGTCGAGCAGGCGAATCGCGTCGTCACTGTTTGCCTTCGCTGCAATTGCGTTGCCGTCAGCTAGGTTCAGCGCAGCGAGATTCATGTAGACCAGCGATAGAACCTCGTCTCGTTCGGTAAACTGTCCCGATGCTGCTGGAATCATGCACAACGCATGGGCCGCTTGGTAATCCTGCAATGCACGCTTCGAATCGCCAACGTTTCGAAAGACAACCGCTCGATTGCAATAAGTGCCAGCGAGATCAATCGCGTATTGTTTCTGCCCCGCGCTGCGCACCAAACGCTCTCGAATCTCGATCGATTTGGTTGCATCCGAAAGCCCTTCCCCATATCGCAAACTTTTCAGATGTGCCATCGCTCGATTCTGGTAGATTCCGGCGAACAGGTTGGAAAAATCGTGCCCAAATTGCCACTGGGATTGATCGCCGAACAACTCAATACACGAACCATAGTCAGCGACTGCCGCCGAAAGGTCGCCCAACTGCCGACAACATACGGCTCGATCGTTCAGCGTTGTGAGCAGCAAGAGGGCGGTTGTGCCATCCTGTTTCTGGCGAAGCAAAATACGCAATCGGTCAATGCATTCGCCGAAGGCTGTAATAGCTTCCTGCAAGTTTCCCAGTTGGCGGTGTGAATGAGCGATTTGCCTCAGAGAATTGCAAAGCTGGCGATCGTCTTCGGGTCCTAGATCCACACGGCCACGATGGTCGTGTGCCAACTCTTGATCGCTGGCCAATTTGGACAAGACCTCTACTTTCATTTGCCGCTGACGACCCGCCGGATCACCTTGATGATTTGGCGAATTGAATTCACCCGCTGGCTGGTATGGGGAAGTCTGCTTCTCAATAGCTGGGAACTTGCGCGCATACGGCTGTCCGGCAACCGTGCGATACAGTTCTCGCAAGCGGACGCTAACAATGTTGAAAGAATTGGGACGCAGCGCAAGATCAGGCTGAAGCAATTCAAGTAAGAAATCCCACAATTCACTGGGTACCGAGCGGCCCTCAGGCAAAGCTCGAAATTTCTTGATTGCAAATGGTGTAGCAGGACCCACGCCGGGGCGTCGCTTTGTAATCAGTTCGTAAAGCGTCACCGCAAACGACCAAATGTCAGTTCCGGTAGTGACCTTAGCTCCGCAAAACTGTTCCGGTGAACAATACGATTGCGTACCTGCGGAAAATCTCCACTGCAATCGGTCGTCAATACCGAGTTGTGATTCTTGAGTCGCGATCGACTCCCATGATGCCGCAAGCCCAAAGTCTCCTACCTTCAAGCGTCCCGCTCGATCGATGAAACAATTCGATGGCTTTAGGTCTCGATGTACGATTCCATTTGCTTCCGCAAGCCTCATGCCTTCAGCCAGCTGAATACCGAGATCCAATACATGAGGCAAGCCGCGTATTCGATTTTGCTCAATCCAACATTCGAGGCTACCCGAAGGGACAAATTCGGCGAAAATCATGGGTAGGCCATCGAGCTCCCGCAAATAGTAGCATGGGACCAGATGCGGATGTTCGGGAAGCGAAATCCAGGTCTGAACTTCACGCGAAAAAATCTTCCGTTGTTCGGCGCACTGGACAAGGTGGCGATAGGGTACCTTCGCCGCCGCACGGTGCCCCAAATCCAGATGACGTACCAGATAGACGGTCGCCATTCCTCCATTACCAAGACACCGCACAACCTTATACTCACCGGAGACAACATCGCCTGGCCGCCATACATTGTTCCCCAAACTACTATTCGCCATCGCGGCGTGCCTCTAGCTTACTCAACAGCTCTTCGATCGAATGCAACATCTGTCCGGCAGTGCGAAATCGTCTCGCTTGGTCCCGCCCAATTGCACGGTCAACAATTCGTTGTGCTTCCTCAGGGACGTCCTGGCGAAACTGTTTGATCGAGACGAATCGACCCGAAAGTTTCGCATTAAGGATTTCGTTGGCGGAAGCATTGGGGCCGACATCGTACAAACTGTGGCGAGTGAGGCAGTAATGGAAGACGCCGCCCATCGCATACACGTCAACTTCTGGCCCAGCGTACTTGCTCTCCATCGCTTGCTCCGGGGACATGTATTCTAAATTTCCACGTGATTGCCCGGTCACGGTAATACCGCTCATTCCCGCTCGCTCGAAGTACTTGGCCATTCCGAAATCGCATAGTTTTGCCGTTCGAACTCCATTGTGCTGACCAATCATAATGTTTGACGGCTTGAGGTCACGATGAACAATCGGGCCATCTGATGCCTGTAAGCGATGGGCATAGTCCAGTGCCATCAACACTTGACTGACCAATAAACACACCTCTTCCAATGCAATTGGGTTGGGCGATGCACCAATGAACTCTTCCAGCGAGCAGCCGTCCACGAACTCCATCGCAAACCAAGCCAACCGTTGTTGATTGCACCCCAGTTCCAAAAACTGAACAATGTTCGGGTGCTGCAGTTGCTTGAGAATGCTCATTTCTCTCAAGAACAGCTTCATCCGTTCCGGTGATTCGATAGGGCAACCGTCTAAGACTTTGATTGCAATGTCTCTGCCACCTTCAGCATTCCACACGCCACGATAGACTCTGCCGAAATTTCCTCGGCCAAGCTCCAGGCCAACAATGATATCATGTTGCTCAAGCGAAGATATAAGATCACATTCAAACTGCCCTGCATTAGCGGTTGGAATGGCATTGATGTTTATCGTCGCGAGATTTTGACTTTGTGATGGGCGCGAATCCAACGTAACTTCGCTTGAATTTTCGGCAATACTCGATGAAGTCGCCTTTACTTCAATCGGCAATGTAACGTCGCAGCCAGAACGCACTTCCAGATTCAGCATGCCCGCTCTTACCACGTCGCCCGCCTGCAATTCGGCCCGCTGAATTTTCCTGCCGTTGACTTTCGTCCCAGACTTTGACATTAGGTCCTGGATCCACATGCGACCTGACTGCATATGGTCGACCCGAAAATGCTTGCCATCCATCAACGGATCATTCTCAACGACGATATCCGCTGAAGTGTCCGTGCCAAACGTCACTTTGGACTTCCGACGCAATGCCAGTTGTCTAACGAACCCTGCGTTACTCTTGCAAATTAAGATCAAGTCCATCGTAATCATCATGGTCGAGAAATTGACACGTCGACAGCCTTTGTATACAAATCACTTAAACCCAACCCAAAAGCAGAAACGAACTCGGTGTCGCGACGCAACACGAAATGTAGTCCTATATTCGAAACATAACCATTGAGGCTCAGCTTGCGAACGCTAAGCCAGATGGACAGTCTTAGTGGTGTGCGGCACACCTGTGGTTTTCTATTGAGATTTCTTTCTCGACACACGCACACTCGGTGTCATCCAGTCCAATCTTATTAGGACTTTAAATCATTGTCGTCCGTATCGCTACTTGTTTTGTCGCTCGCCTATCGACGCTGCAATTGGCGATCATCGGGCGTGCGACCTAGCACGATGTCGAAATTGGCGGCTAACTCGCCGATCTTCGAATCCGCGAGCGGCTTGAAGTCAGCCATCACCAATTCTTGATCGATGAGATCGCCAGCTTCGCGAAATACCCCGTCTCGTGAATTGCCTTCGTGCCCGCGAATCATGCATTGAGTCGTCAACACTTCGCGTCCTTTCTGTGACACCTTGATGTGAATGTGTGGCGCGGGACGACCGGGGTACGGAACCGGCTTGATCGTCCGGAATCGGTATCCGCCATCCGAAGCCGTCTCGAACTTGCCGTAGCCCTGAAAGTTTGCATCCTGCTGGGCTTTCTTTGCATCGCTATCACGAGTGTGCAGATAGACCGCATTTGCATCACACTGCCAGATTTCGACGGTTGCGTGGTGAATGGGTGTACCCGCAGGCGACAAAACTCGACCCGTGAAGTGCGTGATCTCGCCCACCGCCGGAGTCGTACTGTCCTTGATCAGAATCAAATCATTGTCTTGATCCAACGGCAGCCGATCGGGATAAAAAGGACCTTCAGTCAAGCGAGGAGTGGCTAGCATCAACTCCTCGGCGAACAGCCCTCGCGTTGTGAAGAAGGGAGTCGCTAACAATGCAGCGCCTCCTGCTGTCAATAACGACCGACGCGAGTGACATCGAACGTACTTGGAACGTGACATCTGGCGAGACTCCTTACCTGAAAAGAACTGAACAAGGCGACGAACATACTTTAAAATAACGTGCTACAAGACTCAGGTTGCCAATACTTCGATTAACCGCTGCCCTATATGCCAAACTCTCCAAAAAAGTATGCATTAGACTACAACTGAGCCCGCCAACCTCGTTCGCGACTAATTGCCAATCACTTCATTCGCACTCGGCAGAGGTAGCTGTCAGCGGTGATGTATAACGTCTTACCATCAGCATCAAACGTGCAGTTGCTCGTTCGGCCTCCAGTAATTAGCCGCCCAAGGAGTTTGCCTTCGGGAGTAAGGACATACACTCCGCCAGGTCCGCTTCCGTAAATCGTTCCGTCTTTGGCGACGGCCAACCCATCGGGTAGCCCTGGGAATTCTTGCATCGCCGCCTTTGAATTGTAGAGAACCGTTCCCTCAGTGACCGAGCCGTCGTCCTTGAATTTGAATGACATCCAAATAGGATTCTCGGGCTCGCTCTGTGCGACATACAACGTCTTGCCGTCGGGCGACAAGCCGATGCCGTTGGGTCGAGCGAGTTGTTTGGTCAACAGCTTCAACGCACCATCGGGTGAAAGTTTGTAAACACCACAAAAGTCAAGCTCGCGACGCGGGTCGTCTGCACGTTCGGGTAAACCATACGGTGGATCGGTGAAATACAAATTTCCTGCAGCATCAAACGTTAAGTCGTTGGGGCTGTTTAAACGCCGCCCTTCAAAGCTGTCCACCAGCGTACGTTTGCCGCCGCCCCGCGTCAGGACCGAGACGCGTCGATCACCGTGTTCACAGGCGCATAGTCGACCTTGAGGGTCCAACGCCAAACCGTTACTTCCAGGTTCGAGTCCGTAATAGGTTACTCCTGTATAACCGCTGGGATTCATGAACAACGCGATGCCGGAAACTGCATCCCAGCGAAAAATACTGTTTCGCGGGATATCCGAAAACAACAAGTGCCCGCCAGCATCGTCATTGACCCACACTGGTCCCTCTGTCCACGTGAAGCCGCCGGCCAACACTTCGACTGCGGCATCGTCGGCGAGTTTCTCCTTGAGCGAAGGGTCGAGGATCTCAATTCGACCGAGGGTTGTTGGAGTTTGTGAGTACGAAGTGGAAACATACAGCATCAAGACAACGAGACTGAGTACGGTTCGCATAGCAAGCACCGATGGAAAGACGGCAATACAGCAGGGGAGGCAGGCCCGAAAGGACACAATGCGGGCAATTCGTGATTGTAATCGGTGTCCAGGCTTCGTGGGCCACCCATGATTACAGTACTTGCTTTCCCGTCAACGATTGCAAAAACGTCGACAGGGCGCTAAACATCCGTCACGTTTCTCGCCGAAACTGTCGGTTTCGTGCTGCGCGGGCGAAAGTGCGGCCGAGGGATCGTGGTTTGCGAATCGACGCTTGAAGAATCGGCTCGCTCGGTTCCCGCTGGAATCGACGGGCGAGTTGTTGACGTGCCAGCGGCACCGTCGAGGTCACCGAGGTATTCTTCGCGAACTTTGGGATGCTGTTTCACTTCGTCAGGCGTTCCGTCGATCATCACGGTGCCTTGAGAGATGACATAACATCGGTCCACGGTCCCCAGAATTTCTCGTGCCGCGTGGTCTGTGATCAGGACACTGATTCCTGAATCTCGCAACTGACGAATCACGCCTTGAATCGATTGCACCGTCACCGGATCGATTCCCGCGAAAGGCTCATCAAGCATCACGATCCGCGGATCGGAAACGAGGCAGCGAGCGATCTCCAGTCGACGGCGTTCCCCACCGCTTAGCCCACCTGCTTTGCTCTTGCGAATGTGCGTGATGTTGAATTCTTCCAACAATTCTTGAGTGCGTGCCTTGCGAGTCGCGCGATCGGCACCAAGCAGTTCCAACAGTGACGAGATGTTTTGCTCGACCGTCAGCTTTCGAAATACACTGGGCTCCTGAGGCAAGTAGCCCATTTGTCCATCGCGAGCGCGACGAAACATTGGCCAATTGGTCACATCTTGACCGTTCAAGTAAACGCGACCACGATCGGGCTCGATCATACCGCAAATCATGCGAAAGCTTGTACTTTTACCAGCACCATTGGGACCCAGCAAACCGACGATCTCCGCCTGGCCCACATAAAGGTTGACGCCATCGACAACTCGGCGACGGCCGTACGTCTTTTGCAGATCGATCGCTTCGAGTATCGGCTGGACGGACTCGGGTTCCGCAACGGAGCGCTTAGCAGATAACGATTGAAACATCGTGTTTGATTCCATTCGTAACGAAAGGCAAGCGGATTAACGAATCAGCTTCATGCGTTTCAAGTTGGGTGTGAACGGTACAGGGCGATTCCAAGGATGCGGCCAGAACACCAGCAGCGCCTTGCCTACCAATAGGTCTCGCGGGACATAATGAGCTTCGGCAAATCGATAGGCGTCTGAATCGGCGCTAATCGGCAAACCAGGACGCAGCTTCGTTCCCGCCCAACATCGAGCATCCTGGCTCTCGGGACTATTGTCACCCATCGGAAAAAATTGATCCTCTGCCAATTCGAACGTGACCTCGCGGCGAGATTCCCACAGCGGCGATGAGTCCCACATCGACGGCTGTGCCATCAAATGCTGAATCGCGTCATCAGTAAAATTATGGCCGGCCAGTTGCCGCAATTTTTCACTGTTGTAATCGATGAGTCCCTCGTAACTGTTCCTCGTCGCGATGTAGTACTTGTCACGATCGACGCGCAAGTGATGCACCTTTGCTTCTCCGCCACGAATGGCCAAACCAATAGGTGCTGCATCCAACGGATGTCCGTCGGCAATGAAATGCGGTCGGTCGGCTGCGGGAGTACGAAAGCGACGAGCATCAAATGTGGTCGGTCCGTCAAACTCAATCACTTCATCATCGACCCACAATAGAATTTGGTCATCACAGTTACTAAACCGAATTTGGAATCGTTGGCCGGCGCGAATCGGTGTCTCGGCTTCGGGGCTGAGTGTGAGATTCCCCGTCGCGTCCTCAAACGAACGTGGTTCGCTATCGTCGATCTTTAATCGTGCCTTGCCGGTGATCAGATCGATATTGCAACGATACTTTACGCCTGCTTCGACCAACTCAAGCATCAATTCGCGACTCTCAGATGAAGTCTCTACATCGGCTTGGACAATTAAATCACCAACCCAATGCATTCCGTCAGTGGCATTGTTGGAATTTCCAAAATATACGCGGCCGCGAAACTGATCCAAGTCAGCGCCCGATTGATAGCGAACGTTGAACTGTCCATTGTCGCCCGAAGTCATTCGCGTGAGCAGGCTTCCACCGCGCGATCCAGGCTTCTCGGCGTACACAGCGTCCGAATCGACATGGATATATGCATCGTATTCATAGAAGTCCGTGATCGCGCGACTTTCGTATGGATTAACATTTGCCAATGATTGTCCCGAGTCTGCTTTGGCCCACTGCTCCGGCGATGGCCAACGATGAAAGTAACGCAGCCAATAGTATTGGTTCGGGTCGGACGTGACGACGTTGACCGCTAAACCGTCTGCGGCTCGCTTGACTTGCCACGAGTCCGCGGGCGGCTTGCTCGCTTTTTCCTTCCATGGCTGCCAACGACTGGGGTAGTCCGCGGCAATCAACTGCGGCGACTGATACGCAGTGTCGTGAACCAAGTGCCGCATCGCCAACAGTGTTGACGGCGACTTTCGAATGATCGTTGATTTTTCATTCGCCCCCGTCGGTTTGGCGTAAACGTCACCGGAGCGAAGCGTTAGTGTTTCATTAGGTAAGCCGACCAACCGTTTAATGTAGTTCTGCTTCGGGTTGCCCGGAAACTTGAACACGATGACGTCAAATCGCTCTGGGTCATGAAGCGCATACGCAAACTTACTAACCAAAATTCGATCGCCGCTGAATGTTGCATCGTTTGCGTCACCCGCTAAATCCAGTGGATTGATGTGCCGACAATTAGGACAAATTCCGGCAACAACGGCACTGGTCATGTACGGACCACGGTTCTCTAAACTGGCACCGAACTGAAACAACTTTCCACAGCGGTCGCAGTTGATATCTTTGTGAGCCCCCATCAACGTCGGAGCCATCGAGCCTGTAGGAATGACAAACGCTTCAGCAATGAACGCACGAAATAACAACGCTAGAATGAAGGCAACAACAAACGCTTCGATGGTTTCGCGATGAGCAGACAAACGTATCGTGTCAGCAAACTTCGCCTCAGGAGTCCGGTTGTCAATTTCCGGCAACTCTTCACGAATCGGCGGGTCGGATTTTGATTCAGCCTCCGACGCGGTATTTCGTGAAGGACGGGTGGGGCGAGACGGACGACTCATCAAAAATACCTAGCCAAAAAAATGGAAACTGGCAATTGAAGCATATCCTAGCGGTTTGCGTAGCACCGCGAAACTTCGATTCTACGAGTGTTTCGCTGCCACGGGCGGAATCTTGGCGTACTGACTTCGCTAGCCCCCCAGGCAACGGACGCCACTGGAGTCTCGTCTAAACACGCGAAAAGGCTTACCTGGCGCACTACGCCGACAAAAATTCGACTCAGGACTCACAACCTCAGGACTCACACCTCAGGGCATTACTGAGGGACTGAGCTTGTCGCGAAGGCGAGTTCCTTGAGATAAACGGCACGCGCTGGCGAAGTGTTTCTCTACTTTCTGGATTATTTCACGACTGTGACGCGGATCGATCGTTACATTTTGGTGCTCTTTCTGCGGACCGTGATGGTCTGTTTCTGTTCGCTCGCCGGTATCTTCGTCGTGTTTCACGCGTTCAACAGCATGGACGAACTCGTGGCCCAAGCGGACCGAGACGGCGGACTCGCACGAGTCATGATGCGGTACTACGCGCCTTACATGTTGTTGTTGTTCGATTGGACCGGCGCGATCATTACCTTGATGGCGTTGCTGTTTACCGTGGGCTGGCTACGTCGCACAGGAGAACTTACCGCAACGCTCTCGATCGGAGTCTCACACGGGCGAATCCTACGGCCGATGATTCTCGCGTCACTTGGGATTGTGGTCGTGCAATGCGTGAATCGCGAGTGGGCACTGCCACGCTTTCGAGACTCGCTGACGATGAAGGCGAAAGATATCAGCGGCGAAACCGAACAAGCCGTTCTGCCGTGCTACGATCGTACGAGCGGAATTTTGCTCGAAGGTGCATCGTTGCGGGCGAAGAGCCGAGAAATCAAGCAGCCGAATTTTCGTCTCTACGGCGACTATCCGGGTTTCGGTGACTTGATGTTGGCCGATTCCGCCGTTTGGTTGGACGCCGATGAAAACCATGCCAGTGGCTATCTGCTACGAAACGTCAGAAGACCCGAGAATATCGACTCGCTACGATCGCTCGGTACCGACGAACGACTGATTTTGTTAACGAGTGCCGACCAGCCTTGGCTTGCACAGCATGAATGTTTCGTTGCTACGACGGTTCATTCGGATATGCTACAGACCAATCAATCGGCCACCCGCATTGCCTCGATCGGCGAGTTAATTAGCCGCGTAAAGAATCCTGCTGTGCACAGTGCCGCGAGTTTGCATGTGTTGCTTCACGAGCGAATACTACGCCCCCCACTGGACCTTGTTTTAGTGCTGTTGGGGTTGCCGTTGGTTATCAACCGTGCAGGCAAGAATCTGTTCGTTCTGATCGGTGCCGCCATCGGCACAGTCTTGTTCTTTTTCCTGCTCAAAGTTGTCGCCGGCGCGATGGGAGGCAGTGGCTATTTGCTTTCCCCGAGCATGGCGGCTTGGGTTCCGCTGCTCGTTTTGGGACCGATCGCCTACGTGCGGCTGCGCGACATCGAAACAATCTAACACCAACCGACTTTTGGTTTTCAATCGCTAATGGCAAAAGGCCGTCGAATGCGGCACTGTCATCAGTTACACTTAAAGTTGGGTCTCGCTGATCTTCTCGTCTTTCTCGGAACTATCCAGATGTCTTCTATCTCATTGCGTCCAATCATTTCGACTGTCGTTCTCGCGGTTATCTCGCAGTCAGCTCTAGTTTCCCAGTCAGCTCTAGCTCAACAAGTCTCGTCGCTGGAAGCTCCCGCCGGTGAAATCGCCTTTGACGAATTGCCAATGCCGGTCGAAGTATTGCCAACGCAAAAGACTTCGGGTTACGAGGAATTGCCACCGCCAGTGGGCTGGACTCGATCAGCAACCACGACTGATTCCGCCAAGGTTTGGGTAGGAGTTCGTTTGGATTCTGTGACCCCGACCATTGTTAAAGTTACCGACGCATCGCCCGCACAGCGAAGCGGACTGCTTCCCGGCGATAAAATCATTTGCCTTGGCGGCAAGTGTGTTAGGACGACGCAAGATATCGTCGCCGGACTCCATTCACGACAGCCCGGTTCGTCGATCACGTTGGTCGTTGTGCGTGGTTCTGTTCGCCGCACGACGCAAGTGACACTGGGCGCACCAGCAGACCACGAAACATTTGCGGTCGCGAATCAGCCATCACGCTAAGGCTCGTTAGCCTCGCGGACGTGTCATCATCAGCTTGTAATTGCCGCTGCCGAGCAAATCGTCGATCCGGTTTCGCATCTCCGGAGTCACATCGACTCGGTACTTGTCGCTCTTGAGAGTCACGACGTCACCCTCGTTCATCGACAACGTGAATACCAGTTCTTGTCCGCCTGGATAACCGCGAACGATCTCGCGGACACGTGCCAGCACACTCGGTTCGTGTTCGCGTTCATCGATCCGAATGCGAATGCCTCGGGTATAGCGGCTGTCGAGTTCCGACAGGGGAATCAATTCGTCGATGACCAAATTCACTTCATCACCACCGCCACGTTTATCGCACTTGCCACGAGCGATCACGACCGCATCCGGTTGTACGGCTAAACCCTGAGTCGCAAACCCCTTCGGCCACAGAATGCAGCGCACCATGCCTTGCATGTCTTCGAGATCAAAGTTTGCATACTTGCTTGGCGAACCGACCTTTGCATTCTTAGTGTGCGCGAACTTGATGGAACTGATCATACCTCCGAGAATCACTTCGCTACGGTCTTTCAGGTCGACCAATCGGTCCGTGGTGTGAGTGCGAAACGCAGCCAGCTTCTTCTCAAACTCCGCCAACGGGTGCGAATCAAGGTAGAAACCCAAAACTTCCTTTTCGGCAATCAGCTTCTCACGATCAGGCCACTCAGCGATATCGGGCAACGGCGTTGCGGCTGATTTTTTATCGACCAGCTCTTCCTCGTCATCAAAAGCACCGAACAGGCTGGCTTGTCCACTCCGTTTATCAGCCTGAATTGATGCCCCCGCTTGTACCGCCCGTTCGATGACCGCGACCAATTGGCTGCGACGGGCTCCAAACACGTCCATCGCGCCGGCTTTGATCAACGTTTCGATGGCACTTTTGTTACAGGCTGCTGGGTCGATGCGTTCACAGAAATCAAAGATATCCTTGTAGGGACCTTTTTTCTTTCGTTCCTCTTCGATCGAAATCGACGTCGCTCCACCACATCCCTTGATAGCCGAGAGCGCGAAATAGATTTTTCCCTCGGCAACGGTAAAGTCCGCGCCGCTCTTATTGACGTTGGGCGGCATGACTTCGATGTTCATTCGGTCGCAGTCTTCCATGTGCTCAACGAGTGCGTCCTTGCGTTTAAAATTGCGGCCAGAAATATCGCTCGATAACAGCGCCGCCATGAACTCCACCGGATAGTGGGCTTTCAAATAAGCGGTCTGGTAAGCAACCAACGCATACGCCGTGCTGTGGGACTTATTGAAACCGTAACCGGCGAATTTGACGATCAGATTCCAAATATCGTCAGCATCCTTTTCCGCCAATCCATTCTCCATCGCACCGGCGATAAACGCCTCGTGGTTTTGGTTGATCAGCGACTCTTTTTTCTTGCTGATCGCCTTAATGCACGTGTACGCTTTTGCCAGCGGGATCTTTCCGAGCCGATTCAAGATTCGCATCACCTGTTCTTGATAGACCATGATCGAGTTGGTCTCTTCGAGAACTTCCTTCAACACCGGATGCTTGTACTCGGGTTGCTGTCGACCATGCTTGATATTCACATAATCGTCGACCATGCCGCCTTCGAGCGGGCCAGGGCGATACAGCGCCGCAGTAGCGATGATGTCGTTGAAACAGTCCGGCTTCATCCGGCATAGCAAGTCGCGGATACCGCCGGATTCCAACTGGAACACACCTTTGGTTTCGCCTCGCTGCAGCAGGGCGTACGATGCCTTATCGTCGAGCGGAAACTTCAACGGGTCGACTTTTTTTCCCGTTGTTTGTTCGATCAGTTTCACCGTCTGGCTGAGAATGGTCAGGTTACGCAGACCAAGGAAGTCCATCTTCAACAGCCCGGACGCTTCGACGTCCGCCATCGCCCACTGCGTAATTACTTCCTGTTTACCAGGGACTCGCGTCAAAGGCACATACTCGCTGAGCGGTTTATCGGCGATCACCACCGCCGCAGCGTGTGTGCCCAAGTTCTTGGCGAGACCTTCGATCTTCATCGCGAGATTCAACAGCTCGCGCACTTCAGGATCTTCGTCGTACGCCATCTTCAAGTCGGCGCTTTTATCTATCGCCTTGCTGATGGTGATCTTGAGTTCATCCGGCACCATTTCCGTGAGCTGGTTGACTCGCGACAACGGCACACCCAGGGCGCGACCGACATCTTTGATCGCCGCCCGAGCCGCCAAAGTTCCAAAGGTGCCGATCTGGCAAACCATTTCATTGCCGTACTTTTGCTTGACGTACTCGATCACTTCGACTCGACGTTCTTTTTCAAAGTCGATGTCAATATCCGGCGGCTCGGTTCGGCTCTCGTCCAAGAATCTCTCAAACAGCAAGTCGTAACGCAGCGGACAAACGTGTGACAGATACAACGCATAGCACACAATCGCACCGACACCGCTACCACGGGCGGTAGCCGAGATGCCGACGCTGCGAGCGTGATTGACGAAATCCCAAACGATTAGAAAGTAAGTGGGGTAACCGAGCTTTTCGATGACGTCCAATTCTCGTTCCAAACGAGCAATGACTTCCGCACTCAGTTCACCGTCGACCATTCGCTCGGGATCATCTGCGTATCGTTCCTTCAAACCTTGGATGCACAACGCTCGCAAGTAATCCAGCGGCGTTTGCTGGTCAGGACACTCGAAATTGGGGAAGTAGTATTTGCCAAGCTGTAAATCGATATCGACAGCGTTCGCGATTTCTTGACTGCGGGCGACGGCATCCTCCAGTCCAGGAAACCGTTCATACATTTCATCGGGACTGCGAAGAAAGAACTGGTCATTCTCCATCTTCATCCGCGATGTGTCGGTACGGAACCGGCCTGTGTTGATGCACAACATAATGTCTTGTGCTTCAGCGTCCTCTTGATTGACGTAATGGCAATCACTGGTTGCCACCAGCGGAATCCCCATCCGTTTCGCAATATCAACCGCGCCCTCGAGCTGCATGCGTTGGATCTCAACGCCATTGTTCATGATTTCGATAAAGTATCGATCGCCGAACACACCTTGGAACCAACTGGCAATATCACGAGCTTCCTTTTCCGCTTCGCTGGTATCGATACCTTTCAAAATCGCACGGCTGAACTCACTGCTGACACAACCCGAAAGACAGATGATCCCCTCCGAGTGAGCCTTCAAAATCTCCTTATCAATTCGTGGCTTGAAATAAAAACCTTCCAGCGACGCGGCACTAGCAAGCTTGACCAAGTTGCGAAACCCAGTACGGTTTTTCGCCAACAGCGTTAAGTGATACGACGCTTCCTTACTGCTTCCCGCATTGCCCCGATCGAATCGGCTGCCTGGAGCGATGTAGGCTTCATAGCCAATGATCGGATTGATCGACGCTTCTCTGGCCTTGCGGTAAAACTCTAACGCCCCGTGCAAGTTGCCGTGATCAGTTAGCGCAAGCGAATTCATACCATGCTGGGCACAACGCTTAATCAGTTTTCCGATGTCACCAGCACCATCCAACAGCGAGTAGTGGCTGTGGCAATGCAGGTGAGCGAAGGGGCGAACAGGAGCAGCTTCAGTCGTTTGAGCGGTCGTCATGAATCATCCTTGTTGGCACGGGTATCATGGCCCCAATGTACCACCATGCTCAACGATTCAAAACTCTCTTGACTTTAAATCTTGCATTCGTTTCGTGACAATCGTTCAACAACTGGCATGCTTGCGTCGCGTCATTACGCACGCTTGAAAAAACCACGAATGCGGCTAACAAGCGACTGTTTTCCCGAATCTGGCGAAACGCTTTCCTGGCCATCGCTTTGCGACAAATCCTTCGTACCCGGCGCAATCGAACCCAGAATCGCCGTCAACTCGGCAACGACCTGGTCCATCGTTGCGATCCGCTGGCTTACATCCTCATGAGTCATGCGATCCACCAACGCATCCAAGGCAACGTCCCACGATATCGGCGTTTCCAGTCTCATGGCCGTACCCAGCAGCTCTCCGCTACGGGACCATGCCCCAACACCTGATGGCTCTTGAATCCGTTTGCGAGTAACACGAGAAGGCAAATCGCTCAGTCGCATGGACTTGAACGGAAACTCACCCGTTCGCATAAACTTCAGCACGTGACCTAACGCATAAACATCCGCCGCGGGCGATGCAGCCGAAAGATCGCCTCGCATCTCGGGAGCAATAATGGGTGGCATTCCCGCTGCACCAGGGATGTCTTGCCAGTGTTCAGGCAACAACAATCCCGCGATGCCGGGATCGAGCAAGCACATTCGCTGGTTCGCATTGCGCAGAAAACGTTCGGTACTCAAATCCAGATGCAGCGTGCCGGAACGGTGCATCGCTGCAACCGCCGTTGCCATATCAATCGCGGTACTCAAAACTCGCTGGCCATCGCTAATCTTGTCACAGCATCCGCGATTACGAATTTCGGTCCCCAGGATAATGCCATTGATATGCTCGACCGCGACGATCGCAATATCCTCGTGTAACCAGCTCTCGCAAACTTTTCCGACCAGCGGATGTTCCAACGACCTTAGCTTCTCAATCACCGTGGGAAACTGTGCTCGTCGCTCAGCGAGCGTGCGTCCCAAGCCAAGCAACTTTTCAAGTGCTAGCGTACGAACGACTTCCAAGCGTCCCGTGGAAACGCGACGACACTTGAAAACCTCGCCTTTCCAGCCATTGTTGAGGCACTCCAAGATCACGTGTTGTGGTAAACGCAACGCTGCGATGTGTCCCGCCAAGATCTGCTGGACTTGAAACTGAGTCAGAGTAGCGTCATTCAACTCAGGCCGTGTCGGCTTCGCCAAGTCGAACAGTAGCTCAAATGCGGAGATTCGCACCTCTCCGATACTCATCATCGAGGTTGATACCATTCGAGTGCGATCCCACTTCTCGACCATGCGAGAATACGCTTGATCCCAGTCTTTCTCCTGCAAGATGTCGTACTTGAGCAACTGGCTTCGCAGTGTCTCCAAATCGTCCGGCGCCGGCAACCAAACCGATCCATCACCAAATACTCGATCCAGTTCAACGATCAACTCTTCCATATCCGAGAAGCGATCGTTGGCCTTCCAGGCAAGCATTCGCTTGAGTACCGGTCGCCAATTGCTCGGCACGTCGTCCATCGCCAGCCTGGGCCAATCGTCCTGACTAAGCTTCGCCTTCAGCACGTCCGCTAACGACATATCGCCGTGTGGGGATTGCGCCGTCAGCAGAAAATAAGCCGTGCAGCCGAGCGAATAGAGATCGCTGCGTGCATCCGCCGCACGCGGATTTCGGGCTTGTTCGGGCGCCATGTAGGCTACCGTGCCCATCACCGAACCGGTCATCGTTAATCGCTCGTCTGGTGACAGCGATTCCTCGACTGGCTCCAAATGTCCTGCAACGATTTTCGCGGACTGTGAATCATCGACGCTGAACGCGCCTTGCCAGTCGTTGAATTCATCTCGCAGTTTCGCCAACCCCAGATCGAGAATCTTCACATCACCATCAGGCGTCAACATGATGTTGTGAGGCTTGATGTCACGGTGCACGATGCCCTTCGCGTGCGCATGCGCCAGTCCCGCAGCAGCTTGACGGATAATCGTGTAGACCAAATCAGGAGGAATCGCTCCGCCACCAGCGATCGTCTCGGCCAAGTTATTGCCACTGAGCAATTCCATGGTCAGATACAAACAGCCCGATGCCGAATCGACGTCGAACGTGCGCACCAAATTAGGATGCTGTAGCGAAACACAGAGTTGGGCTTCTTTTAAAAATCGTTGTTGCAGTTCGCTACGTTGGACAAGGTGAGGCAACATTACCTTGAGTGCCACGCGATGATCGATCAGCGTGTGTGAAGCACAATACACCGCGCCCATTCCGCCTTGGCCAAGTCGTGATACCAGCCGATATTTGCCAATACTTGTGCCAGGCGAAAAATCGTTGAGCGCCGCTGCGTGCGCCTTGCCGTCCATAGGCGTGATTGTCGCGATCTCTTCAATCGTCACCGTCTCGGACGATCCACCGGGGACGACGGTTGAACTTGTCGGCTCCGATTCGTTTTGCAACTCCGCGTCAAGCGAAAACAACCGCAACAATTTTTCCTTTAAGGACGGAAATCGCTGGACGTACTCCGACGACTGGAGTTCGCATCCCGATGCTTGACGCAACCCACGTTCCGCCAAAATCAATTCCAGCAACTGATCTTCACTGAGCCTTTGTCGTGACCGATGTTGTTTGATTAACTGTTCAACAAGCAAACGCTGTCCTTGTTCCCAAGCATCACACTGGATTTTTCGCAAGGCATCAATTGATGCCGAATCTTCATCACTCGAAACTGGCGATGCCATCGTCTTGGGGCGTGATGAAGAATTCATCGCGTTGCTGTGTCGTAGATTCTTCATCGCATCACTCTTCGAGCCCGATTTTTTTTGCTGCACGATCCAACGCGCGAGATACTCGTTTTCGCAGTGCGTCAGGGTTGCCGCCAAGTTGTGCGGCGATCTCCTCCCAGGATTCACCCGAGGTTCGACGCTCGACGATGGACAACTCTTCGGGGCTGAGCGAGGCACGAACTAAACCGGCCAGTTCTTTTACCGAGGCAATTTGGCTCGGCGTGTCTTGGGTCGCTGGCAAAGGCAACTCATCAGGCGAGTGTCGGACGATGCGTCCCATATCTCGACGGTCCGCCGTTTGGCGTCGGGCGTGGTCAGTCACTTTGTTACGAATCATGGTTGCCAGCAGCCTCTGCAACTGCTCCGGAGTCTCAATCTCGAACTGTCCTGCCGAAGCACGTACAAAAAAATTAGCCAATATCGACTGGCAAATATCCATCGAATCAACCACCCGTCTCAACCGCGGGTCATTCAATCTTACACGAGCGATGATCCGAAGTTCGGATTCGTACAATTGGATCAGTATCGCAGCCGCATCTGGGTCGCCACGCCGCAGTCGAACCACTAGTTCAGTAAAGTTGTCGCTATGACTTGTCATGATATCCATTGTCGACCGCTACCAGGAAGAATGTAAGCTCTAGATCAAGGTTCGCCGATCGCGTGAGCCAAACGACCGGACCAATGCCGACTCAGGTCCAATGCCGACTCAGCGTTAACGCCAACTCGTGGAAAAAAATCGCCCTCTGCCTATTGATGAACTGTCCCTATAATCCAACGCATCCACCCTGCCCAATCCCCCTCTGACCTGTCACTGATCGATGAGCACCGCCACGGCCCCGCAGCAAAAAACGGCCCAAATGACACAAACGCCGGATATTCGCGTGTACAACACGCTGACCAAGGTGAAAGAAAAGTTCGAGCCGATTGCGCCTCCGGCTGTTGGTATTTACCTCTGTGGGCCAACGGTTTACGCCGAATCGCACATTGGCCACATGGTCGGTCCAGTGATTTTCGACACCATCAAACGTTTTCTGCGGTACAGCGGATTCAACGTGACTTGGGTCGTCAATATCACCGACGTCGATGATAAGTTGATCAACAAGAGCCGCGAACGGGGCATTCCAATGAGCCAAATCGCCGTTGAAATGACTGCGGACTACCTCTCGAACCTGAAGGAACTCGGCGTCAACCAGATCGACTATTTGCCTCGCGCGACCGATCATATCCCCGAGATTATCCGCTTTATTGCTGATTTGGAAGCGAAAGGGTTCGCTTATGCTGTCGATGGCGACGTCTTTTTCGACGTAGCGAAGGACCCCAATTACGGCCAGCTTTCCAACCGCACGGCCGAATCCCAGCAAGGCGAAGGCGGCGGCGCGGCAGCGAAAAAACGATCCGCCGGCGACTTTGCCCTGTGGAAGAACGCCAAAAACGACGACGTCGCCTGGGATAGCCCCTGGGGCCGCGGCCGCCCAGGTTGGCACATCGAGTGTTCGGCAATGAGTCACGCGATTCTAGGTGAAACTTTTGATATCCATGGCGGTGGATTGGACTTGATGTTTCCGCACCACGAGAACGAACGAGCCCAAAGCGGCTGCTGCCACGATGTACCAATGGTTAAGTACTGGCTGCACAATGGATTGATGCGTGCCGGTGAAAAAGGCAAAATCGGTGGCAAGAGCGATCGCGACGATGCCGCAGCGCCGCCCGCTGACGACGTTTCGGGTAAGATTTCGCGCAGCAAAGGTGCTGGCGGACTTGCCGAATTGATTCGCCGACACACTGGCGAGCGAATTCGATTTTTCCTCCTTCGCACTCACTATCGGTCCACGATCGTTTATGGCGAAGAAGGTTTACAAGAAGCTGGAACTTCGCTGGAAGCGTTCTACCGAGTTTTCGATCGCTTCGCGGAAATCGTGGGCAGATCTTTTTATGAGCTGCCCATCCCCAAGACGCGATTCGAAAATGCCCTCGATGGCAAAGTTAGCGACTTGGTGCGTGAGTTCCATGGCCAGCGTGACAAGTTTCTCGCCCACATGGACGATGACTTCAACACCGGTGCAGCCATCAGTGTGCTGTTCGATTCGTTGCGGCTGCTGAACCGACATATCGATGAGCATGACCTCCGCAAGGGAGCCAATCCCGCAGAACTACATGTGCGTTCGCTGATTGAAGCGATGACGATCTTGCGTGAGCTGACGGCCGTCTTGGGATTGTTTCTCAAAGTTCCGACTGCCAGTAGCGGAGGTGATGAAGGTGACGCAGAGCTGATCGACCAACTGGTGCGATTGCTAATCAAGATGCGGAAAGAAGCTCGCGAAGCAAAGGACTACGCTATGGGCGACAAGATTCGTGATTCACTGAGCGAGTTGGGAATCTCATTGCTCGACAAGAAAGACGGCACGAACTGGGAACGCAAGTCGTGACGGTGACGCGCATTCTGGGTGTCGATCCGGGACTGAATACGACCGGATACGGTGTCATCGAGTTTGAACATCGTGACGTGCGATTGATCGAAGCCGGAATCATCCGTAGCCGCGCTAAAGGCACCCTGCCGTCTCGCTTGAAAGAACTGCACGAAGGATTGTGCGAAGTCATTCAATCCTATTCGCCCACGTTCATGGCGATGGAACAACTTTTTTCGCACTACGATCGCCCACGAACAGCGATCCTGATGGGACACGCTCGCGGTGTTTTGTGCTTGGCCGCCGGTCTTGCAGAGATCGATGTCGTGCACTTTGAACCAACTCGCGTGAAGAAAGTGCTCACAGGGAACGGTCGCGCCCCCAAAGGACAAATGCAATTAGCCGTACAACGAGAATTGTGCTTGCCCACGTTGCCCGAACCCGCCGACGTCGCCGACGCTTTGGCAATCGCGCTTTGCGGTTACTATCTCAACAAGACGATGGGCGACGGACGGTTAGCCTGCTAATGCAATTCCGACCATAAGCCTGGGCTCATCAAGCCCTAATTTCGCTTCGAATCTTTAGCGCGCAGCAAAAGTTCGTCTTCATGGCGAAGCTAGGCCACCCTCTATCCCCTAACTCCAATCCGTGGTCGCCATGCTTCACCCTCCAGCGGCTCGCCGCAGGAGGGTCGAACCAGCGAATCGTCATTCGAAGATGCCCTACCGCTTCTTAATGGAGAAGCCCACTTCCGGTTTTGCTGCTGGCTTCCGGACTTGCTGTAGACACCCATCAATACACTCCCTCGTTGCCAGACCACTCAGGGTCCAGCGCACCAAGTTCGCCCCAGTGCTTCTCCTCCGCTCACAGCGAACGTTCAAATATTGAACTGACTAACCTCCCGCTAATCATCAACTGAAAAGAAACATAGCAACGCGCCATCAATAAGTGAAGCATTTGTCGTGGATCTTGTTAAAGATCCTCGGGTGCTGGGATCTTTAGGCGAGCGGCGGCAATTTTATAACCGTAGCGGGTACGTTTTCATCTGCCGCTCGCCTTAAAACCTATCCGCTACCCGTAGAGTGCGTCTCCAGGCCCGCAAGGCAATTTGCAGTGTCGAGACGGGAGCCCCAACCTACTCATATAAAATCATTTGCCAGTCACCAAAGCGAAATGAAGATCGGGCAAAGCGAGTGTTTCCCAGCCCCTTCCTTTTAGCAGCCCAGACCAAGCCAACCTGAGGAAAGCGATTAGGACAGAGAAGGCGGAAGTTCAATGGAAAATCATTTCACACTTAAAACCTCTAACTCCACCCCGTCGTCCCTGCCTTCGCTGCTTACTTACATCGCCCCTGTCCGGCCAGCCGCTGACCTCCCCACTCTTCGCATGCTGCTTAGTTTGCAATCAATCGACTGCCCGTTCAAGTAAACCCGTCCAACGAAGATTCAGTCAAAATGATTCCAACCCAGCGACGGAATTCCACGTGACTGGGCGGTCCCGATGATCCCGTTCGGCAAACGACCCAAGAAACTGCCCACCGTTCTCGGACAGGACGAAGCCCACGATCTGACCCAATGTGTCACCCACCCCAAACATCGAGTCGTACTACTGACGATGTATGCTGCCGGTCTGAGACTCAGCGAAGCCACGCACCTCAAGCTACCGGACGTCGACTCAGGCCGCATGCAACTCAAAATCAACGGCGGCAAGGGCGGCAAAGATCGTTACGTGCCGATCTCACCGAGACTCTTGGAGGAACTGCGAACATATTGGAAGATCGTTCGTCCAGCGAGTTATCTGTTCCCGGCCAAGACACCCGATGTGCCTCTCAATGGAGCGACGATTCAAAAGGTCTGCAAGCTCGCCGCGGCGAAAGCTCCGATCACCAAAGCCATTTCGCCCCACACACTTCGTCACAGTTTTGCGACGGGACTACTCGAAGCCGGCGTGGACTGGATGGCGATCAGCAAGCTGCTGGGACATTCGAGTTTCGTGACCACGATGGTGTATTTGCATTGTCGCCAGCAGCACCTCGGTTCGACCCCAGTCCCCTGGATTGGCTACCGACGCGACAGTGCCCACGCTGGGTAGATCCGTCACTCCAAGCTCCCGGCAAGGACGAGACGAATCCGCCCAGCGACGACAACTTACGGTGAATGTTTACAACTCCTGCACCGATCGGCATTGTCCCCAGTGCATGGGTGCGCGGCGAGCCGATTGGGTCCAGAAGACAGCCAAACTGTTGCGTCCGGCCGTGACTTACTTTCAAGTCGTGTTCACGATTCCCGATACGCTGTCGTCGCTGGTGCTGGGGAATCGTCGAGCTCTGTATCGATTATTGTTTCGTGCGGCTTGGTCGGCGCTACGAGAACGTGTTGCCAAAGAGTGTGACCTCGAGGCCGCAGCAACGATGGTGTTGCACACCTGGAACCAACGTTTGCAGCACCATCCTCATGTACATGCGCTTGTACCCGGTTGCGGTCCCTCACGCGATGGTCGTCGCTGGGTGCCATGTTGCTGGACGAACGGCAGTCGCTCGAAACCATCGAAGCCGTTCTTGGTCGACAACAAGCGATTGGGGCGAGCGTTTCGTGACTACTATCTCCCTGGCGTTCGTCGACTGGTACAGTCTGGTGAACTTCACGTGCAAGACATGGATGCGTTGGAGTCGTTGTTGAGCGAACTGAGCCAGAGCGACTGGAACGTGTTCATCCAGCCGCCGCCGAAGCAGACGAGTGATCCAGAGCATGTGGTGAAGTACTTGGCACGTTACCTAACGGGCGGCCCGATCTCGGATCGTCGTCTGATCGAAGTGAAGAACGATCGCGTGCACTTCTGGGCTCGCAAGAACGACAAGAGCGGCGGCAGAAAACAAGTCTCTTTGGACTGTATGGAGTTTATTCTTTGGACTGTAATTACTTAGCTCGCTGCGACAGGCTCACGCCTGCCGTGGCCGAGAACATGCCCGCACAGTCGGCTTCGTTGGACCCAGGGCCATCAACGCCAGAGACGCCATTGTGTCCCCAGTGCAAGACCGCCACCGTGCTGGAATCCTCAGCCCGTCGTCCATCTTGGCGAGGGTTGTTCTATGGCCCCGACCATCCGTTATGGATCGAAAACCCTCGCTCTCCCGTATCGATCGAGAGCGGCTAATGCGTACGCTCCATCACTCGATAAAAGCACAACTTGGCAATCAACAGGCGAAAGAACTGGGCTCATCAACCTGGAACGAGGAAACTACGAATCGCTTAAAGAACACTGCCCATGCAATCGCTACGACTGCTTCAACAATCCGGCGTCAAATCACTCACCTTCGACTTCTTTCGGTTGCCACCACTCTCCCCAGTGGCCTAAACTGAGTCACAACCCAAGCGGCTTCGCCAGAATCCGCATAGCCCCAGCGTGACGTCACGATCGTTTAGCCAAGCGTCTCAGTTCAACGGCCAAACTATCCCACGACTTCGCGTGGGATAGTTTGTTGTTCGTTTTCGTTGTTCCGCCACGAAGCGTACGACTGATTTTTGTGTGACATCTAACTTGATGCGTTCCGTGAGATGGCAGGGGCGGCGGATGATGTGAGCTGTGATGGCGGGTTCGGTTGAGGGAGTGGCGATTCGCTGGAAGCGGTTTTAATGTTGGGAAATGGTTGAAGAGATCGCTTGCAGGTCGAACTCTTCGACCGATTGATTCGCGTCGCGTCTTTGGTTCGCGGTGGACGGCTCCAAGCTGCTGTGCTTCGATGAATTCTCGATGCTGACTCGCGATCGAGACTGAGTATGTCGCGGTCAACGAAGCGACGCTGACGCGATTGGCGCTGCGGCTGATGGCGTGGATTCGCAAAGCGGCTGACCGATGCAACGTCGCGGCGAATGGACTTGCGGATGCCGGAAAACTGTTTGATATCGCATCCAGCGAAAGCTACAATCGCGTCACCATCGTCCGCAACTGGAAAACCACTCCAAACGCGGCGGAACAAAGTGATGCACCCAAGTTCGCGGCAACGTGCGTTTCCAATCGTAAAATAACTCCGCGAACTGGGTGATCACAAACGTAATCGCAAATAGGGAGCCCCACTTTGGCTTTGGTTGATGCTGGCATGCCATGTGCGATTTGTCGTTCGCCGATCGACAACCCGATGCGTGATACGTTCGCGATGAAAATGTGGGGCATCGAGGACGATCGCTTCGCCTTGCTTGACGATGCGGCGTGCCATCGGGCATGCATCGACCAATGGGAACACCGCAACGAATTTCTTGCCTATTACAATTGGAATTGCAGGGATGAATTGTATGTCGACAGAAATGGCCATGTCTGCTACCGATTCGACTATGCGCACTGGATTGGCAATGCGGCCATCATGACGTTTACTATCCTCTTTTGAGTTCCACCACTTGCACTGATGGAACTCAAATGGCGTACACCGATTGCGAGGTCAATCGCGTTTGCGTCACCGTTTTTGATCCTCACCGGTTTAGTGGTTGTATGTGCGAAGAAATGGTCATTTCAAACCGCGCTGACGTACGGAATGATCTCCTGGACCATAGCAACACTAGCGTCACTGTTCCTCGCTGTTGCCGTACCCACACTCCGTCAAAATATGCGATAACCATGGAATGCGGAGTGACCATAAGCGGAAATGGCGTTCCGATTTTTTACTGAGATCAAGATCACTCGCGCCATTTCCGCCCGCTGATCGCCAACGTTGAACTAAACCGCTCGGCTTAAGAGTTTGGTTGGATGTTGCTAGAGTGGTTGGCGCTGACCGTCGGCGTTAGCGCTGACGATCGTTGTGAGGTGGTTGTGATCACTGCAGCGTGAACTCGGTGGGTCCCTTCTCGC
>JBGSIA010000120.1:0-27870 GCA_041751935.1 Pirellulaceae bacterium
CGGTTTGGACGGGCTTCCTGAACAAAGGACTTGAGCTTCGGCTGACCACTCCAGCTACAACGGCTCAACGAACGCAAACCATTCAACGAGATTTAGGCTCAACTCTCGCAGTACGCGAAGTCAAATCCTTATTGGTTATCCAAGGTTACTGGTGATCGATTCGTTACTGGACCGTTTACCGGATGACGAAGCGGCGACGATTTTACAACGGCTGATCGATCCACCACGCCGCTGGACGTTGTTGCTGGCAACCAACCGTCGGTATTTGGCCGCGATGCTCGATGGCTGTTGGGATCTGTCATCTTTGGCGATCGCATCGGATGATCATCGATAACGCTCGAACGAGGAATTGTAGTTGATGCTTGATACGAGTTCGAATAAGCCCATTCGCGCTGCGGGCACTGTGCTCGGTTCGACCCGTTCGTACGCGACACAGGTTCGTCTGATCCAATCGACACGAGAAATTCGGATGCTCGCTTCCGCTGTCTTGGTGCTGTTGCTTGTCGCCGCAGTCTCCATGGCATTCTTACCCTGGCAACAATCTGGTCGGGGTACCGGACGTGTGATTGCTTTTTCGCCTCAAGAGCGAATTCAAGAAGTGCTTTCGCCATCCAAAGGGATCATCGTGCAAGTTGCCGAGGGGTTGGGCGATGGCGTCCGCGTTAATAAAGATGACGTGTTGCTGGAAATCCAACCGACCGCAGCAAATCTGGAAGACCAACTCGATCGCAGTCGCCGTGACCTCGGTGAGAAACTGGATACGGCGTTGTCCAAAGTGCAGATCTACGAATTGAACATCGAAGGCTATGAAGCAGCACGGGATTTCGCTGTCCAGGCCGCCGCTGAACTGGTGAAATCCGCTGAAGCAAAACTTGCCGCTAAACAAAAAGCACTGCCGGGTTACGAGGCAAAGCTGTGGCAAGCCGAGCAGAACTACGCACGACAGAAAAAACTTCTCGCTGAGGGTTTAAAGAGCGAGAAGGAAGTGGAGATGCTGAAAAAAGACGTTGATGTTGCGAAGTCCGAACTCGATTCTTTGCTTGAGGAAATTACGTCTTCGGAGAAAGAGCTTGCTAATAAGAAAGCAGA
Organism: Pirellulaceae bacterium; assembly: GCA_041751935.1. Classification (GTDB taxonomy): domain Bacteria; phylum Planctomycetota; class Planctomycetia; order Pirellulales; family Pirellulaceae; genus JBBSJZ01. The sequence continues at coordinate 1,090 of JBGSIA010000120.1, forward strand.
ACAGGAGCAAAAACTCGCCGAGGCTCAAACAAAAGTCGAATCTGCTCGCGGTTTGATGCAAGCTGCCCTAGGTGAAGCGGCGACCATTCGCAAGGAACTACGAGATATGGAGATCAAAATCAACGAACTGGACCGGCTGGTCGTCCGCGCGCCATCCGACGGCACCATCCACCGGCTGCCTGTTTTTGCCGGAGGTCAAACCGTCAAGGAGGGCGATTATTTGCTGACGATTGTCCCGGAAATGACAGAAAAAGCCGTCGAACTCTCCGTTCGTGGTAATGACTTGCCCCTGATCCATGTCGGCGACCACGTGCGATTGCAATTCGAAGGTTGGCCGGCGCTCCAGTTTTCCGGTTGGCCAAGCGTAGCGGTGGGAACCTTTGGCGGTCAGGTTGCCGCTATCGATCCGTCAGATGACGGAACAGGTAAATTCAGGGTACTCGTGAAAGCGAACACCGAAGATTCATGGCCCGACGACCGATACCTAAGACAAGGCGTGCGAGCCAACGGATGGGTCATGCTCGGGACGGTTTCGCTCGGCTATGAAATATGGCGGCAACTCAATGGGTTCCCACCAGTATTAACAGAGCCCAAAGGCGATTCTGCAAACAAAGATGACAGCAAGTCAAAACTCAAGCTGCCAAAGTAGTCGCTGGCTACCGTGTATGTCGCCGTCGCTCGCGTCGTGTTTCACGGTGCTTGCGTCGATTGCTTCAGCAACCGAGCCCACGACGACCACTTTCTCGCCTATAGTCGTGGCTGCCGTCGAGCCGTTCCAGATGATCGAAACGTCGCTTTTCGAAGCATTGCCACCGGCCCCACCCTCTGAGCCGCAATCTGAGCAGACTCCCTCACCGTTGCCAGAACAATCTTCCGAACAGCTGCCTCAACCGACGTCCGAGCAAACGTTGACTTTCGGTATTGTCGCCGAGTCTGTTTACAATCACTTCCCAGTCATTCGACAAGCGACACAGGCGCGCGTCGAAGCGTTCGGTGACACGATTTCCGCACGAGGCGAATTTGATGATAAGCTCGAAGCCTTTACCATCAATCAACCGTTGGGATTTTACGAAAACTATCGCCACGGAATTAGCGTCAAGAGTCCCGTATCCCGCAATGGCGGGGAACTCAGTGCTGGATATCGAATTGGTGACGGCAACTTTGAACCGTGGTACGGTGAACGCGAAACCGACGAGGGTGGTGAATTCGAACTGGGCGCCATATTGCCTCTTGCCCAGAACCGCGACGTCGATGTGCGACGCACCCAGTTGCGTGTCGCGCTCTTAACGTTCCAACAAACCCAGCCACAACTGTTCGACAGCATACTCCAGTCTCAACGCGAGGCTATCGAGTTCTATTGGGCTTGGGTCGGGGCAGGATTACAACTTCGAATTCAACGTGAGTTGCAATCGCTCGCCGAGGACCGTGTGGCGCAGATCGATCGCCAAATTACTGAAGGTGATCTCGCAAAAATTGTGGGTATTGATAACAAGCGGTTGTTGGCTGGTCGAGAAATTAAACGCGTTGAAGCAGATGCTAAAGCGGGACAAGCTGCTTACAAGCTGTCACTTTACTTTCGCGATGAAACGGGACGGCCGCAGCTTCCGCCATTGTCCAGCGTTCCTCATGATTTGCCCGGTGTTGACTCCGAGCCGCTTGATACGGCGTCGGTGATTGCGGCCGCGGTCCAGCGGCGTCCGGAATTGGATGTGCTGCGTCTGGAAGAGCAGAAACTCAATGCCGAATTGCAGTTGGCTGCGAACCAGATGCTGCCTACGATCGATTTGGGATTGGGACTGTCCCAGGATGTCGGCGGCCAGACCAGCAGCAAGGGCGACAAGCAACCGCTGACCGCTGAAGCCGCATTGATTGGCTCGGTCCCGATTCAACGACGCAAGGCAATCGGTAAACAGCGGGCACTGCGAGCAAAGATTGCTCAGCTGGATGCGAAATTCCAGTTGATGACTGAAAAAATTGGTGCCGAGATCGGTCAAGCGATCGTCGCTCGCAACGCTGCCGCCCAAAGAGTTGAGCAAGCAAAATCATTGGTTGATCTGGCGCGGCAAACCCTCGCTGCAGGAAGCATTGCATTCGAGGGAGGTGACATCGATATTTTGTTACTGAATATCTACGAGCAATCGCTCGCCGATGCCGAATCCTCGCTGGTCGCCGCGGAGGTTGACTACTTTGTGGCTGAGGGACTTCGCCACATTGCTGCCGGCGAGCTTCCGGGCCAGAACTTTGACTTCCCGACCGATACGTCCCAACACGTCGATGATTTCATTCTCATGAAACCATGAGGTTGTGTCTCTAGGGTTTCAATTGCCAAAATTCGTCAAAGAAATCCGCCACAACAACTTCGCCTGGATCGACCGCCCCAGGCGGTGCGTCCAGGTTGACGATAGCCCAATCCGGCAACATGGGAACTTGCCGGGCGTTATTCAAATACGCATAGTCCCGGAACGTGAAACTGCTATTGAGCACCACGTAACGGTCAGGGTTCATGGGATTGGGATAAATCGCAATCAACGCATGATTGGCTGCGGAAAACGATTGATCACCGACCCGAATCTCATTCGGATCCCACGTGATCGGCAATTCATTCACTAGCTTCGCCATCACTTGGTTACTCGATGGATCGCCCCACAGAATCAAGTTGGCGGAATCGGCTATCGCTTGCGTCACGTCAACGTCGTCAATCACCCTCGCATCACCTCGGAAATGTCGTCGCCAGTGTTCAATCGCTCGCGTGAGTTCTGCCTCGCTCCATCGCCCCGCTGCTTGGCTGGACGATTGACCCGTTGGACGCACGAACACAAACGAGTCCATCAAAGCGTCATCAATGGGGCCTTGCAGCTTGTGGCGTTTGCGAAGCCCTGCAGCCGTTGTTGCTGTGGTCGCCCATGTCCCGCCATCGATTCGCTCGAGGCTTGCCTTCCATGAGCCATCGCTCTTGGGGCCAGGCAGTTCAATCATCTTTGCTTTGTCGCCGACCCATACACTGGGTAGCGCAATCGAATCTCTGAACGTGCCTGCGGGGAAATCAAGCGAAAGAGCGTTTACGTTGTCGGTTGCTAAAGTGATCTTGATTGATCGTGCCGCCACATCAATCGCCAATTCTGCCTCCACATAAGCCCGCTTCCAGTGTTCGTCCAAAGCATCAATCGTGAGCCAATGCATGCGGTTGTACTTCAACGTGTAAGTCTCCAAGTGGACTCGCTGCGGCAGCGTCTGTCGTCCACGCTCGGCTAACGAGGTCATCGCGTCTTCTATAATCTGCTTCGATGCTGCGTCCATTTTATGGCCCATTCCGACTCCTACGATATGACGCAGGCGAATCCCATGTTCGTCGAGCGCCTCGGCCATCACGTCAGCGGCTTGTTTTTGTTTATCGATTTCACCGCTGTAGGCAATCGTGGGACAGTGCGTCAGGTTCAGCGCGTAACGGTCGCAATCGTACAAATTCCACAACGCTTTTTGCCAAGGCGTAGGCGACAGAGATTCCTGCTGAAAGACTTCCAAAAATCGACGTGTCTCTGAGAAGCCAGCTCCGGGATTGGCAGCAAACCAACGATCACTGTAATGAGTCGCGAACTGCCAACACGCTGCACCGCCCATCGAAAATCCTCGCACGCTGATTCGGTTCGGGTCGATCGGAAAGCGATGCTTCGCATTTTCTATCGCCTCGAGCACATCCACCTCACCGGCAAACTTAAACGCGTTGCTGTAGCGACCGTAAGGATGCACGACCATCGCATCTCTTGGCGTATACTCACCTGGTTTGTGAAGACGATCCCAAAGGAAATTCACTTCACTGAGAGTTTCGCCGCGACCGTGAAACCATAGATCGCAACGAACGTTATTTTGATGTGCTGCGCTAATGTCCTTGGCGTTTACACCCCGAGGAATAACCAATCCATAGGGCTGGACCGTGCCGTCGATACGGCTGATATAGCCAGCCACCGTCAAGGAACCGCTGGACAACCAACTCGCCCCGCGTCCCATCTGCAGTTCCTCGCAGCGACGCAGCCCTTCATCAAGCAACTTGTCAGCGTGACTCAATTCCACTTCAGCAAAAAATTCTTGATAGTCCAACGCACAGCGAACCGCACGCTCAAAGATCATGACGTCGGGAATTGATCGTGAGACCAATTCGTCCTTTGACGAAGACAATGAATTCAATTTCTCGTTTAGCACCGCGAGTTTGGTTCGCAGTTGCGCCTCACGTTCTTGCGGAACTTCGATCCCCAGTTTCGGAATACGTCGTACCGTGTCGGGATGGTTGTCCGTCGGTCCATCGGCGAAGCTGGTCACCAGCATGCAGCAGTAACCAAGAAATAACGTACTACAGACTATTCGCAACTCACTCATTTGTATGCCACTCGTGTTTAGTTCGTTTGCGGTGCTTTTGCCAACTTGACTACCAACTGTTCCAACAAAAAACGATCGCGACCATCGGCACTGTGCGTGCCCTTTAATCTTAAATCCGCATCGAGCAGCCACTCCAGCAACTTCTTGCCGCGTGGTCGCCCCAACCCCTTCAAATGTGCCTTAGCGCGTTGCAGTTCCGCTGGCCATTTAATACCCGCGGACGACAGTGCATCTTCGAGTTGCACGCTACGACCGGTTGCCTCGCGATGCAATACAATCGCGGTCGCCATTCCCAGCCGACGGAGTGAAAAGGAAATTTGTGGTAACAAAGCGATCGGCTTCTGTCCGCCACTCATTAACTTGTCCAGCTGCCGTAGTGCCTCAGCGGCGTCACCGCTGGCGATGGCATCGGTGATTTGCCATACCGTTTTGCCTTGCCAACCAGCGACCACGTCATGCACCAGCGACTCGTCAATGGTTCCGCCTAGGTCCAAGTACAAAGCAAGCTTGGCAATTTCGGTATCCAGCATTCCCATTTCTTCGCCTAGCAATTCAATCAACAAATCAGCGGCGCCTGCAGAAATTTTCGTTTGATGTCGTTTTGCCAAGTATCCAGTGAGAAACTGTCGACGTTTCGCCGCCGTCACTCCCGTCTTCTTTTCAACGGCCGACGAACACGCAATAACAAGATGCTCCTTTTCCAGAGCTTTGTACAATCGTGTGTTGGTCGCGAGCGTTTCGAGATCGAGTATTAACCGACTGGCATCCGACGGTGCAGCAACAAATTTCTCTAACTCGGCTCGATGATCACTGACAAACTTATCGGCGCGGCGAATCGCGACGGTTCGCTTCTCACCGAAATCAAACAACGATGCCGTCGCCAGTTCGTCATGTAAATCGGACCAGCGAACGGAGTCACCATCAAATTGGGTGACGTCGCCGTCAAGCGTCAATGCGGAAAGCGACCAAGATCGCAAGCTGGCATCGGGTCCGAAGATTGCTGCAACAGTCGGTGACGACGCAGATGTAGCGTCGCAAAGTAAATCAAACGCGTGGCGAATTGTCATCGAAATAGCTTCACAGGAGTCCGCTTGTGTGCCCGTGAAAGCAAACACTCGCTACAAACGGACTCACGAGGACATAGCGTATATTCAAAGCCACGTACCGAACAGCAACGAACCCTGTATTTCCTTCAACGGATCGGTGTTTGAAAGAAAAACGCCTCGATCACTTGCCGCTGACCGCTCCATCCAGGACTACATCCGCCGAATTCCATACACGTCGACGTCCACACCGTCACAGTAGTGCGCCAGGTCTGGAGGTCGATTCACCGCCGGTAACCCCGCCGCCGCAACCAAGCCGTCTGTCACATCGACGACCTCAGCGGTGTAGGCGTGATACGGCACGTGGTGCACCTGACCGACGTAAATGCGACGATTCCGGGGGACAAACATCAAGTACCGCTCCAATAAAAAGTGTTCGATGGTTCCCGGTTGTGACGGACCAAGCTCTTGATTCACTCGGAACGTAACTCGATGTTCACTTCCGCATCCCCTGCGTTGACTATGGTAGCTTCGAGTCGAAGTGTCTTCCCACGTTTTCATCGCGGCATAACGATATGGCAACGACCAACCGATGCGCGCAGCCAAAACAGCAAGCCGTGAATCAGCATCCAAAGAAAAGAAATACACTCCCGGTCGGCCGCCTGCGATGACATAGGTTCGCACGTTGGTTTCCAAAAAGTTGAATGCCAATCGACGAGGCAGCCACCGCGGACGAATATCTCGCATTTTAAATGGCACAACACCAACGAATCCTCGGCCTTCGTAGGTATCGATTTCGAGCCCAGACGGAACACAATTCCTCAACGTCTCTGCCGGTACCTCCCAATGCATAAACAACAGCGACTTCCAAGTCTGAGTGCCATCGGCGTTACCCCAGGGACGACTTGCCGGCGCGATTCGATCAATGACGTTTACCGGTTCATCCATCGCTAAACTCCGATGATTATTTGGTTCTACTTGGTAGGCTAAAACGCGAGAAGCCTTTCGGGTTGGCCTTTCGTGTCGTCGGTCTCGGCGGAGGAATCATCTATCCGGACCGAGCTAAGCTGCTCGTACTTCGGCGAGAAATGTGCCAAATGGTCATCACGAATTGACCAAATTCCGGTGTCGCAGCTGGCAAAGACTCCCAGGTCAATATCAACAATTCCGAGTGATTCACCGTCGGGCGTGTATCGTTCGGTATGCGACTTTGGCTTCGCTCCTGGCTCTCCCGAATAGACATAAGCGTGCACTAATACTTCATTGCCGACTGTTTCGACTCCGGATGGAAACAGTCCCTTTGGCTGGGATCTTCCGTCGTTTGCATTCACCGTTTGGTAGTCGCCCGTGATTTGAAAACCTGATTCAGTCAGTCGCCATAACGCCGTCCTTGAGCTGGGGCCGCCTTCCGGTCGATCGATACCGATAACCCATGGTTGTCCTCGTTGATCAATGACCGCGTCGGTTGTGTAGACCCATACTGGCGTATACGGAGGTTGTCGCAAAATATCGCCTGTGTTCGATATCAATTTCAAATCTTGACCGAACAGCCACGCTGCACTGGACGTTGCACTGGCAACAACATCGTTGGCGGCTACTGGTATCCGTCGGACTTCGGTTCCCGAAGAGTCCAGAATGATCGTCCAGCCGCTACGACGATCGCCACAACAGCACCAGATCTCGCCGGTCGTTTGATCCACGGCGATTGAGCGCAATTCGGCAAGACTGACGCGATACAACAGTTTTGCTTGCCGAGAGATCGCCAGCAGCTCCGAGCCATTGACCACGTACAGTTGGTCTCGCTGTTGATCCATCGCCCAAAGACCTTGACGCGGCAAGTGGCTTTCGGCGGCCAAGGGGATGGTTCGCACGAGTTGACCACTTTCTGAGTACAAATTTAGCGATCGCATACTCTGTTGAAAGTTCATCGTCGAGGGACTGAGTTTCGCTGGCAGTCTCTGAATACAGGCAACGACAACATCGCTGGCCACAAACGCGTCGTCCGCAATCGGGGTCGCCGTGACACCTGACAAACCACCTCGCGACATATTCGTCGGCGAACCGTTCGCATTTTTTTGTGCGGCTAGGGCTGTGTTGACTGCTTTTTCCAGGCTCGCCCAATCGCTGCCGCGATACACGATCTGGCCTGCGGGGTTGATGAGTATGCGCGACGGCGACGAACCGATCGAGTAGGCTCCACGAGTGAGGGAATTGGTTTCATAGTCGGTGATGATCGGCCAGGGCAATCGTTGCCAGTTGCCGGAAGCCGTTGGTTCAGAATTCATGTCGGCAATTTGAAACGACGACGCAAAGCTGACAATTTCCAATCCCTGCTTCTTCCATTTGGCATAAGCGGCGATCAGGCCTGGAAGCTGTTGGTTGTACATCACAGAATCGGAGGAGAACCAATCCAGCAACAACCACTTTCCCACCAAACTCTTGGAACTCAGTACATTGCCGTTGCCAAGACGACCAACAAACGGTTGCGCCGGATCACCCACCGCCACTCGGTGCGGCCATCGGCACTCGAAACTCAACTCCAGCGGAGCTGTGGCATCAGCAGGAACTTGAAACTCTTGCGCGATCGTGTCGATTATCGTTCCGTTTCCCGAATGCTCTGCGGGCACTTTGGTCCTCACAGGAACTCGCAAGTTGTAGCTCCCCGGCGGTATCGACTCGACAACGATTCGACCGGCGCTGTCGGGCTTGAAGGCCAGATTGTATGGGCCGTCGCTCAATGACATGCCACTGATGATACCTGTCTCCGTGAATTCTGGTTTGTCCTTGAATTGTGGGTCCGGTGGCACGATGATGCGAGCTTCGAGTCGCACGCTATCGCCGCCCAACAGCAACTGATTCGGAGTCGGAAGTAACGTTATGTACTTATCTTGCCGAGTCGCTGCCGCACTGGAAATACGAGCATCGGTTCCAGCGGCAGTAGGTGACGTCGAGACTGAAACCATGACTTCCCAAGGTCGCAATTTGTCAAAGTAGGCTCGACCATTTTCATCAGTGACTCGAGTTTCGTCCAATGGCTTCACTGTTTTACGTAGTCGTGGTTTCACCATGTAGCGAACGTCTATCTTCTGGCCGACGACCGGTTCACCGTTACGGCTAACAATCACTTCTAAGTTGGTCCACGGCTCCAACTTCAATAGGCGGTTCACATCCAACTCGTTCAGTAGCGACTGGGCAAAGCCTTTCTCGTGTTCGACAAACAGGACCGCGGCCTCTGGTAGTTTGCCGTCCAATGCAAACGTGAAACTACCACGATTATCGGATCGAACATCCAACGGTGAGAACGTATCGCCATTGACGCGAAACCCGATTCGTCGAGCCGCTTTGGGGCGGATAGGCATCATGGATGCTGCATCCGTGAGTAGAACGTCGGCGCCGGCAACAGGCATTCCATCCGCATCCGCGACGCTGCCGGTGAGGGATGTGGCGGTTGTTAACTTCGCCACAATTTCGTCGCTGAGTGCCTCAGCGGTCAATGGATATTGCCATGACTCGTATCCGTCCGCCGAAACGACGACGATCAGATCATCAATCTCGAAACCCAATGGCAGCTCAAACACGCCGTCGCGACCGGTCGTCTTGGCATCACTGTGAAACATACTGTTGGGATGGCCTCTCCGAGCGACTCGCACCGAAAACTCTCTGAGCGGGTCTCCGGTCGCTTGGTCAATTGCCCTGCCTCGTAGCGTGGGTGCTGATTTCAGGATGACTTCAATCGCTTGCGATGTATCGATCTCCTTGGATATGGCAACGTAGCCTTTTGCACTGATTGACGTCCGCTGTGTCTTTTCCGTAGCACCGTTCCAAGTCGCGACACCGTCAGCGCCGGTGGTACCGTTCCAAAGGTTATCAAAACCTGATTCGTCGGAATGAACGGTGACGTATGCGCCGGGAATGGGTTGTCGTGCTTCGTCGAGAACTAGCAATTGAAATTTGCCGCCGGTGGTAAGTCGCAATTCAAGTTCATCATCGGGGTCTCGATTCTCGTCCACTTTGTAGCGTAGCGGTGCGAATCCCTCGGCCGTCACCATCACGGTAAACGGTTGATCGGAAAGCCCACTGCATTCAAAACGCCCTTCAGGGTTAGTCGTCGTTCGTTGCCGCATACCGAGCGACGAGGGACTGGTGCTGACTCTCGCGTTTGCGACGGGAGTGCCGTCGGGGTCGCGAACGATCAGCTTCAAACGTTTCCCGAGCGAAAGTCGACAAATGGTATCTCTGTCCCTCACTGTCTGAAACGACGCGTTCACATAGTCGTCATGTTCAACGCTGATATGAGCATTTTCGTTGACACTGTCCATCTCCCAGCGTCCGTCGGGGCCCGTTGTTTGCCTGAAAATTGAGTAAAACACTCCTGATTGCTGAAAGTAAACACTCGACACCGTTGCGCCCTCAATCGGCTGGTCGTTTTCATCGACGACCATTCCTTTAGCAACGACACCCTTGCTCAGTCGGACTTTCTGGCGAATCGGCGGTGCGTCGTATTGCACATTGTCGGTCTGTATACGAGTGGGCACTCGACCGCGGTGGTACACAGTGCCCGAGATCGAATACGGAGCTTCGCTCACTGGCAACGGCAGCGTCATCACTCCATTGATATCCGCAGTGACAGTCTGCGAGACGCATCTGGGCGAGCAGACCAGCAACTCGAATCTCGCTCCGGCCAGTGGTTGTCCCGACTCATCGGCCAACGCCCTGGCTACGAACTCGCCTGGTTTTTTCTGCGACGCAGCTTGATTTTCCGAAACAGGCGGTTGCGCGGCGGCACGATCACTGACGAGTACCAACGACGATGATCCCAAAATCGTACACGCGAGGAGCGTTATCAGGGTGGCCCAGCGTGAGTACCGTGAGATAGAGTGAGCCTTAATATCGCTGGCAATGATTCGCAGCCGATCAACAATCTGTGCTCGTCTTGCCATCGGCATCGTCACCGCTCGCAGCTCGCCTCGTTGCCTTGACGCCGAGCAAAATTCCAAACTCAGGACGATCTGCGCCAGCGATGTTCGGTAGGCGACTCGATCATTCAGCAAATCCGCAGCAACCAGGTCGCTAACCGACTCGCAAGCCGCACGATGCGCCACGACCGCCTTCCAGGCCAGGGGATGAGGCCATGCGAGCGATTGACACCAACGCAGAGCGGCGTCCCACCATAAATCCCGTGATGCGACATGAACCATTTCGTGGGCGATCGCCGAAGGAACGATCGCTGTTGCAACGTTGGTCGGCAACAATATCGTTGGTCGCCGCAGCCCCAAGACGCTCGGTGATCGTACAGCGTCGCTGGCTCGAATGTTGACCGGTCGTATCCCAAGTTGTTTCGCAAACACTGCGACCCAATCGGTCCACTCCTGAGACGGCGCCGTTGACTCTCGGAGCAATTGCTGTGCGAAACGTCGTGCCACAAAGTGTCGCACCAACCAAACTGCGATCCCCAATAGATAGATCGACCAAACGGCAACGACGAGTAGAAAACTCCCATTCACGATTGATCGTTTCCCGCCCTTGGTAGGCTGTGGCAAAACTTCGCTGGACACAGGATTGTCGATGGCAACTGTCGCCATGACATTCGCTTGCAGCGGAGTAGCATGTGGTAGAGCAACTGGTATCGGCGAATGCGAAAGCTTTGGCGGTGTGTTCGTCGCTAAAACCGATTCCCCATTGGATAGTTGCGTTGGAGCCATTAACGCCTTGAGCTCCATCGCTAGAGTGTCGTTTACAGGTGTATCCACCGTGAGTTGCCAGTTCGTTAGTGGCGGCGCAAGTCCGGCGAGGACAATGACCAGGGACGCGATCACGGATATCCGCCAAGCATCCACTCGCCAACGTGGGTTCCGTTTTCGTGACGCACGATCGATCGCCCAAGCAACCAACATCGGCGCCGTCAGTTTCGCCAGAAACCAAAGCCAATACACTTGATCCTGTGTGAGTTCGGTCATTTTTTGGCTCTCGTGTTTTTGCTTGTTGTTGATGGTGTGCCAGCGAGTGATCCTGCGGCATCAAGTCCTGCTGCCGCACGGATCTCCTCCAAATCTTCGTGGGTCAATTTCTCTTGTTTGGCCAAGTACAGCATCAGCGAGCGTAGGGAGCCGTCACCAAAGGCTTCGGCAAGTTGCTTGAACATGCCGCCGAGTGCCCGTCGCTGCGGCGTCACGGCGGTATATCCGTATGCTTTGCCGATGCGTCGACGTTTAACATGGCCCTTGTCAACGAGAATTTTTAAGTAGCTGCGTAGTGCCGGGTCCTTCATCGGTTCGGGAAACAGCTCCAACAATTGCGGTGGCGTCAGCTCACCGTGCTGCCACAGCAGCGTCATCACTTTCAATTCCCCCGGCGTTAACCGCATCGCTCGCTCCCTTGGATGATGTAAGTGCAGTACAGCCTGCAGATGATCCTACGGCGGCCAGCATTGCCGAGCAATCCCATGTGCAGAAAAATCTGCACAATTTTGTGCGGCTGTGAATCGGGTATAAAGAAGGGTAGCAGGCAGATCGTTCGTTTCGTCGGGCCTCACCAGTCAATCATTTTTGGATGCCAAGCTTTGTCGACACGAATACTTGTGATTGTTGTCGTTGCCTGCGTTGCGTGCTTGGACTCGCTTGTGTTCTGCGTCAGGGCGTCGGAACCTGGCGCAGCCTCATCCAGCGCGATGGAGACGACATTATCCGTAATGTCATGGAACCTGGAATGGTTCTACGATGAATCGACGATCGACAATTTCAGCAATTTAGCTAAGGAAAAGTCGGCACCAACCCGAGCCGATTGGGATTGGCGCCGTGATGCTATTGCTGCGGCGATTGCCTCAGTCAAACCGACGGTGTGTGCGGTGCAAGAAGTCGAAAGCCGGCGCACGCTGTGGTACCTGACACGGTCGCTGGAGCGAGAGCATCGGATAATCTATGACGAAGTATGCCCTGAGTCGAAAGACGCGTTCACCGAGCAAGATGTCGGATTCCTGTATCGCCAGCCAGCAGAACTTCTGTCGACAACGTTGTTTTCGCAAACCGGCTCGATGCGGCAAAGCGGTCAATATTTCGATGTCTCCAAGCACGTGATGGCTGTGCTTGAGGTCCCCAGCCGTGCTGACAAATCGGCAGTCGAGCGAGTGACGATTATGAACGTTCATTTGCGGTCGACCGCTGACGGGGAATCGATTCGCTTCAGGCAAGCGAGACTGATTTATCACTGGTTGTCCACGATGGTTCAAGCGGGCGAGAACGTCATCGCCTTGGGCGACTTCAATACCGAACTCGGCATCGGGCAATCGCTCACATCAGCGGATGAGACGTTGACGGACATTGCGATCGCCGCAGGTTACGAAGCTCCTGACAAGCAACATCGCCTGATCGACTTGCATACGCAATTGGATTCGTCGCAAAGACAAACGCATTTGCTTCCCGGTCGCGCCTTTGACCGAATTTTGGTGAGTCGAGCACTCGTCGACGATGATCCGAATCGGCGGGATTTGGTACTCGATCGCATCGAAGTACGACGCGACTTGACGATTCAGGGCCAACTGGACGAACCGCAGATGCATTGGGACAAGTACTGGCAATTGCCCAGCAACGAACGAGACTTGAGCGACCACTTTCCCATCATCGCGACGTTCAAGATACAATGAGCATGATCCGACTTGACGACTTACTCAAACGCCGCTCTCTCGTGGGCAGTGGCGGTGAAGCCAAGGTGCGGATACAGGCTGGGCAGGTACTTGTTAACGGCGAATTGGAAACCCGGCGTCGCAAACAGCTCGGCTTGGGAGATACGGTTCAGCTTGGCGATACCATCATCACAGTTCTTGCAAGCGATCTAGTTGCTAACGCCACTCCTGATTGGTCGTAATCGCAAGCATTTACTCTTACGGAATAAAGCAATGTCTCGTCTCTGCCGACGAAAGCGTGTGAAATTATTGAACTTCGAGTTACTGGAATCCCGCAGGTTGCTGATTGCGGAAGGCGATTCGTTTGCCTTTTCCAATACCTTTGATGCTGCTGGCTTGCTCGGTAACGTCAGCGCGTCGATTCGCTGGGGTGATGGGACAACAACGCCAGCGACCTCGGTTGTTGGTGGCAACACAAGTGGCAATTTGAAAATCAAGTTTGACTATTCGCTGGATAGTGGTGGTTTTTTTAGCGGTGCTAATCTGTCCCGACGGACATTTCTAGAGAACGCAGCAAACAGTCTCATCAGCCGGTTCACCGATGACTTGGCGCCAATCGAGCCTGGTGGATTGATGCATACATCGGTCTCGATCTTTCATCCCTCCAGCGGATTGCCAACGCAACTGGAAGGAACGTTAACTCCTCTGGCCCAAGACATTCCCGTCGCGGCAAACGAGATCATCTTGTATGCAGGGTCACGAGATCTTCCCGGCGATACGCGGGGTGCGGGAACCTTTGCTATACCTGCGGCATCTCTGGATCGCTTTACCGCAGGTTCACAGGCCGAAGTTGACGCCATTTTAGCTCAGTTCACGGCATTCCAGGCAAACGTTAGAGGACGCGGCGAAGCAGGCGCACTACTATCATCGCCAACCGACTTCGCTCCTAGTTTCGGCTCAATTAGTTTTGACAATGCCACCGAATTTTACTTTGACCAACCGGAGGGAATCCTACCGAATCAAATCGACTTTACGAGCGTCGCCACTCATGAACTCGCTCATGCATTGGGATTTGGTGTTTCTGATTCTTGGAAACAACTAGCGCGAACTGGCACGTACACGGGAGATCGGGCTAATGCGGCATTCGTCGGCACCGGATCTGTGCCCATTGTTGTGGATCACTGGGCACAATCCGTCGTCGCAATCCAACCCACACTGATGACACCGGAGATTAAAGCGGGAGAGCAAGTGTTGTTTTCACCATTGGACTTTGCCGGGATGGAGGATTTGGGTTGGGAGTTGGCGGACACAAACGTTACCGTCGCCGGCGAGCATCGCTTCGCGGATGATGGGAGGTTCGATGTCCAGGTCGTGCTGCGTGGTAGTGTCTCGGGCGAGTTAACGCTTCCGCTGTCGACTGTGACCGTAACGAATGTCGCACCAACACTGACAGTGCCAAGTACACAAACTGTTACCGTCGGCCAGACGCTGAGCCTAACCAATCTAGGAGTGATCACGGATCCTGGATCACGCAATCCGACGAGCCAACCACCAAGCGTTGAAACTTTTTCGTATACGATCGACTGGAACGATGGCAGCGCCGTCGATACTGGTACGGCAACGATTGATTCTCACGGAGATCGAAATGGCGGTTTGACGCAAGCCTCGTTCGATGGCTCGCATACCTTCACCACGGTGGGAGTCCGTCAAGTTACCGTGACCGTCACAGACGACGACGATTCAACAACGAGCAAGACCTTCACTGTCAACGTTCAAGCCGTTGCGGTTCCCTCGCCAACCGTCACGATTTCTCCAACTGGTCCTTCGGGTGTGCCAGACCCAGCGAACCTAGCTGGCACTGGATCTCAACCAACAAGTTGGAGTCGCCAGCGGAGCACCTTGCGGCGGATCACGATCAGTGTCGCGTCACCTCTAACGACTGTCGTTGCCAGCGATTTAGTATTGACCAATTTAGGCGTCAATGCCCCGCTGGATACTGACCAAGTCATCACGTTGCGTAACGATCAAATTTCACTGAGCAGTGACCGTAAACAGATTTTGATCGATCTTGATGCGAATCAACTCAGTGACGGTGTGTATCAACTCACGCTCTTGCCCACGATCACCGGCGGCGAACCGTTCACTTTAGTGGGAAATGCCACGAATAAATTTTATGTCCTGCGCGGGGACTGGGACGGAAGCGGTGCAGTAAGCGGTGCAGATTTCGCTACGTTTGCGTATTGGTTTAACCAGAGTGTGCCGACGGCGCCGGCCTATGTCGACATTAACGATTCCGGAGATATCAGTACTCGAGATTTCTCGGGCTTCGCCGGTAACTTTGGCAATAGCATCACGTTCCCTACAGTTGTCGCGTCGATGACCGCTGGCGGTGAGGGCGAGTCCCTGAGCATTAGCAAATCCGCAGGTCAAACCTGCGGACCCGAGCAATCTGTAACGGCTTTGGTCGCCCGTTCGGAAACATCGCGTTCACTTCCAGATCGCATTCCCGCCGATCCCACTCCGCCAGCGAACGCAATCGCCAGGCCCGAGATTTTGGTCAACGAATCTTCCCAGTCATCGGCAAGTCAACTCATCCCTGCAACCGTCGTCGATGAGTTCGTTCGAACGATTGACGCATCCGATGTTGCCGTAGTATTTAATCCGCCGGTTGACGGATGGGACCGTGTCATCGAATTGCTTTCGCAATCGTCAATTTAACTTCCTCCAGCAGCGATTTGCGGCGGTTAGAGCCTGTCCGAAAAGGGGGCAGACCCTCTCCGGCGAAACCGAAAAACCAATGGCGTACGACTCGCCTCCAAAGCGTCAAAGCTCTTTTCAGTTACATAGTAGGTCCAGCGGTGTCGTGAGAAATTCCTGTGCGAAGACGAGTCCACTGCATCAACAATTCGACTGAATTTGCGTTTGTTAGCGGCGGACTGTCGCTGATTGGGTGGGGGACGCAGTTTTTTCGTTTCCGATGCAGAAAATCATCAAATCGGTGCTGCATGATCCCGTGAAACACGTCAAAATGTTGTGGAACTCGAAACCGCTGCCGATTACTCGCAAAAATCCTGGACCTTCCTTAGTGGACACACCTATCATTGCGGTGTAGCGAGAACGGAGGCCCTTAGCTAGCGAGACCATGTAACGAGACCCAACCCATGCCGGAATTGCTGACGCTGACGACCGTACAGGCTGCTCTTGCTGTGCTGGTCCTGTGCGTCCTGCTAGCCAGCGGATATTACCTCGTGTCAAGCTTTCGCGACTACGCCGCCAACGACCACCACGAAGTGAATGATGTACTTGCAAACTTGCGGGAATTGCATTCCAGGGGTGAGATTAGCGACGAAGAATTCCGAACAATACAAGCGAAAACCAATCCTAAACACATCGAGAAATCGTCAATTTGAATCCGTCAACCTCCTGGGGCGACTCCCCGTGACAGTTCATTTTTTGTGATGCTTCCTCGTGCGAACGAGATTGGATAACCTCCCAAAGGTGCCCTCCCAGCCATGTTAGGGTCAACCGGCGGAAACCATAAACCGTTTTTTTACCCCACTTAGTTGGCTCGAGCTTTCGAGGACACGGATGACCCCTCCCGGCAGCATACTAGCTGTCGTTGCGGACGTGAGACTTATTCTCACGGTTGCGGCAATGGCGGGTGACGCTGGGAAAGCATGCGAGCGGTGGCCCGAACCGTTGACAGTAGCACCGACAGTAATAGCGAACGTCAAAGGCTGGATACATCCGAGCGAATAGCTCATTGAAGTGATGTGTCCACCACAATTACGTAAACTGTTGCCACACGTGCATAGCCTGGAGTCGTGTATGCCCTCGAAGGAAAATCCCAGTGGTCGACGCGGTAGCGCGGCGAGCAAGAAGAATGCGTTTTGCTCGTTCTGCCGAAAAAGCTACCGAGATGTCGGACCATTGGTTGAAGGTCCCGGTGACGTTTACATTTGTGGCGAGTGTATCGAACTGTGCCAGTCGATCCTTGACCAAGAACAGAAACGTCGCGGTCCCACCAAAACACTGTTTAACGAAATTCCGACTCCGCGAAAGATCGTTGAGCACTTGGATCAATATGTTATTGGACAAGGTTCCGCCAAGCGCGTTCTCGCTGTCGCCGTACACAATCACTACAAACGTCTGACCAGCGAATGGGAAGGTGGCTGCGACGTCGAGATCGAGAAGAGCAACATCTTGCTAGCCGGGCCCACCGGAAGTGGCAAAACGTTGCTGGCTCGTTCCCTTGCCCGGATGCTCAACGTCCCGTTTGCCATCGGTGATGCGACGACGCTGACAGAAGCTGGCTACGTCGGCGAAGACGTCGAGAATTTGCTGTTGAAACTCTTGCACGCAGCAGACTTCGATATCGAAGCGGCTCAACGAGGGATTCTGTACATCGACGAAGTGGACAAGATTGGGCGAAGCAGCGGGAATGTTTCGATCACTCGCGACGTGTCCGGTGAAGGAGTCCAGCAGAGCCTGCTGAAAATGCTCGAAGGAACAGTTGCTAACGTGCCTCCTCAAGGTGGACGTAAGCATCCCGAACAGCAATACATCCAGATGGACACAAGCAATATTCTGTTCATTTGCGGTGGTACGTTCGTCGGAATCGAAGACATTATTCGCAAGCGTCTCGGGCACAAGACTCTCGGCTTCGGTGGTGGCACGGGCCATCGCAACGAACAAACAACCACTGAGCTGCTTCGGCAAGTACAGACCGAAGATATCCTGCAGTTCGGTTTGATTCCTGAATTGGTCGGACGGTTGCCGGTAATCAGCTATCTGGAACCACTGGACAAAGAAGGGTTGATCCGGGTGATGAAAGAACCCAAAAACGCGATCATCAAACAGTATCAAGCCTTGTTCCAGATGGAGAATAGCGATCTGCACTTCACCGATGGAGCACTGGAGCATGTCGCTCAGATGGCGTTGGAGAAAGGCGTCGGTGCTCGCGGGCTTCGGGGAATCCTCGAAGACGTGATGCTCGACATCATGTACGAGTTGCCTGAAAAAGCAGAGGGCAACGTGTACACGATTGACGAAGCAATCGTTACCGGTAGACGCAACCTGTTTACCATGCCAACCACCAAGAGCGCCTAGCATCGCGGCTGTTCGATCGCTTCAATAAACACCCAAACGCCGGGTGCCGCTGCAAAGTGGTGCTCGGCGTTTTTGGCATGTATCGCTCCTCATTCGTCTCGGCCCTCGCCAACGAGTATCCTCTATCGGTGGCAATAACGCGAAGTCATATAACGCCGCATCAGCCACTTTGGGCATCTTCTTATCGAACCGTCAACGTTACGATTTGCCATATTGCGACAGCGTGCCGCAACGAGTTCTCTTCACCAGACCTATGGCATGCACCGTCTTTTGGCTACGATGTCGAGGGTGAGGAGCGAACCGTTCGCGGTCCGTTTGAGGCATTTCGCCAATCTTGTTTGCTTTCGTCCGTCAGCCGCTGGCGTTTCATCGCCCCTACCGCCTCGTCAGCATCCTGCTGATTACTGTGTTCGTTGCTGGACTGACCGGCTTGCCGATGATGCAGCGATCGCCATCGGTCGAGGGCCGCTACCCCTGTGAAAATTGTGCCTGTGGCTGCACTTCAGCAGAATTTTGCTGGGACAAATGCTGTTGTCACACGGATGCCGAAAAGCTTAGATGGGCTAATGATAACGGTGTCACACCGCCGGGATTTCTAGTTGATCGAGTCAAGAAATCAACGTTCATGTTGGCGAGTCTGCTCAAGTCACCAGCAAAAAGCTGTTGCAGTTGTGGGAAAGTGTCTTTGTCGTCAAATTGCGACGAACAGACAACGCAAGCCGATACCAAGCCAATAACTGGTACGTCACCTGAAAAGATACGCATTATTTGCCTTGACGACGCAGCCAAATGCCGAGGACTCCAGTGGATTTGGTCAATATTTGCATCGGGCACCATCGAGCAAGCTGAGCCTGTTCAGTCGAAGATGGATGCGCCCTTCCTGTTCTGTTTAATGATCAGCAACGATCACGCAGTGTCTCGCTCGGACACGCCCGACCCGCCTGTGCCTTGGCGAGTCGCCGCTTAAACGCTAATCACTCTTGATTGGCTCGCGATTTAAAACGCAACCAAAACGGTTCTTCATTCAACCATGCGCCAATGCCAACTGGCATTGAAGCGTTGTTGATGATGTTACGCCGCTTCCGCGCTGGCAAGGCGAACGCTTATTCATCACCAAGCATTTGATTCGTGGCGTGCGCGGGGCGACCTCTGTTTCTTGATTTCAATCAATTCATTACAGGTGTTTTAGTTACCATGATTTCCCATCGACCCTGCCTCAATTTCAAGCGACGAGGATTCACTCTCGTCGAACTGCTCGTCGTTATCGCCATCATCGGCGTACTCGTAGGTTTGCTGTTGCCCGCCGTCCAAGCGGCACGTGAAGCCGCTCGACGAATGCAATGCAGCAACAACTTGAAGCAACTCGGATTGGCGCTGCACAACTACGAATCCGCCTACAAGGTTTTTCCTGGACCTGCATTTTCCACTTCGAATGCCAGCCAAGTCTACGGATTCTCGACCCAAGCGTTCTTGTTGCCCTACATCGAGCAAGCGAGCGTCGAGGCGATGATCGATTATTCGAAACCGCTGTACACCGGCGCCCAGAACAATCAAGTCTTCAATCCGATCCATGCGAATGCTGCCAAGATTCCGCTCGCAAGTTTCCGCTGTCCGTCGGACCCACAAGATCCGATCAACTTCAGTGGCACCAATACGTTTGCCGGTACGAACTATGTCGTTTGTACTGGTTCAGGTATTGATAAAAACTATGACTCACGAGTCAAGACCGACGGTATGTTTTGGCGTGGTTCGCAAACGGGCTTTCAAGACATGCTCGATGGTTCATCCAACACTGTCGTATTCGCTGAATCGTTGATTGGTGGAGGCGGAACGTACCCGACGCCGCCGCCGACGCAAGCGCTGCCGCACTATCGCTATATGGCCGCGTATCCAGGAGGTCCTGGCAGCATGCAGGGCCCAGGACTCGGTTTCAATGGAGCGCCTGGCGACAACCCAGTGCTGGAAACCGCTGTCACCGCCGCCGCATCCTGGTCCGGAGCCCGTTGCAATGCTTGGATTCATGGCAAGGACGGAGATACAGGTTTCAATGCCTATCCAGGCCCGAACGCCAAGACCTCCGATGTGGTGAAAAACAATTGGGGCTTTCTGGCCACGCGCAGCCTGCACACCGGCGGCGTCAACGTCGTCTTTGGCGATGGCAGCGTTCACTTCGTCACCGACAGCGTTGACATCAAGACATGGCGAGCCCTATCAACTCGCAATGGTCACGAAGTCGTTGAACTTCCCTAAGCGAAGTATTTTTGCACATGCATTTGCTTCAAATAATCCCGTTCATTCCGTTTTGAGTTAACCATGTATCAATCCATCAAATCAAGGCGGATGTGATTCTTTGTCGCCAAAACCACTCGGAGCTACTCAGCGATTACCTTCAAGGCAAAGTGGTTTACAACGAGTTTTCGGGAATGATTCCGTTCTACAGTCGCGATCCGTCCCAGTACGAAGGAGAAGAACGAAAACGAGCGGAACAATACCAAGAGAAACGCACGAGATTAGTACGCGTGGTGCGTGATGCTGTGCAACAGGGCAAAACCGTTGCTGTGCTTGATAACGGCGATCCAATGATTTACGGACCCTGTACATGGATGCTGCAAGAATTCGAAGATTTGAAGCCACAAGTGATCCCCGGACTGAGTTCGTTCAACGCGGCCAACGCAGCGTTGGGAACCGGAATCACATCAGGCGGTCATACCAAGAGCGTGACACTATCAGCAGGCGACTGGATGAAAGCCGAGGACACGATCGAGAAACTTTCGGTGCATCGAAACACGATGGTTCTATTTACCATGCGCGCGGAGTTCAAAGACTTTGTTGAGAAGCTATCGATCAACTATCCGTCGGAAACGCCAATCGCAATCGTCCAGCAAGCGGGTCACGCAAGCGGCGAAAAAGTCATCCGCAGTACGCTCGGCAAGGTTCTCGACGAAGTGAGCGAAGAGGATCTGCCGTTCGAGTATCTGATCTACGTAGGCGACTTCCTGAGACAAAGAGACAGAAAATAGCGACCAAGTAGGCACCTACGGCAATAGCTGTTTCACAGTCTGCTGGCGGGCATCATCCGATGTTAAGTCGGAATTCGGCACCCATTGCCCGCGAATGACGCGAACGAACGAGAATCGATATAGATTTCTGGGAAAGTACTGTTCATTTGGGTTTATTCGCGTGTTTAGTGGGCACGCTTCCTGAAGCAGATACAATGGGTGCGTAGCGGATGCTTATCTTTCTGTCGTGATGCCTCTTTCAATGATTTCGTGCGAATATGCGTCTTACTTGTCGATGTGCTTCGATTCTCGTTGCTCTTTGCTTTTCACACTTGATTGCCTATGACGCATCAGCAGCCGATCCTGCCGGAAAAACGAAGCCACTGTTTCGAGATTTCATGGGGATCAATGGGCATACGGTCAATTTTCGGCCGGAGCTGTACGGCAAAGTTTGTCGGCTGGTACGTGATTACCATCCCATGGATTGGGATACGGGCGCTAACACGGATTATCCGCTCGATTTTCCCTTTGCCAGAAATCGCGTGAACTGGGAGCACGTGTATGGGGCTTGGAAGAAACATGGTTTCGTAACGGACGCCTGTGTGATGTTAGAGACCCATCCGCCCGATGCATGGAAGGATCTTCCTCGAGATTCGTTCGAATACGGAAAACGCTTTGCCGAGAGTTTTGGTCCATCGTCGAATCTGGCGGTTGTTGAATCCGTTGAAATTGGCAACGAACCAGGGAAATACACCGACGAGGATTACCGACGTGTCTTTCAAAACATGGCACGTGGAATTCGAGTGGGTGACTCGCGTATCAAAATTGCGACATGCAACGTGAATGTCGGCAAGAGTGGTGATTATCACAAGTCCGTCGAGTGTGTTCAGGGACTCGAGGATCTGTATGACGTGTTAAATATCCATTCGTATGCCATGCTTGAAGAGTGGCCGACTTGGAAACGATCTTATCCCGAAGATAAGAATCTGCCCAAATTCATGCGGGACATTGATGAGTTGATCCGGTGGCGAGATCAACATGCGGCTAGCAAAGAAGTTTGGGTGACCGAGTTCGGTTGGGATGCGTCAACAAAATCTCCGCTGCCCTCAGGTGACTTTGCTAAGTGGCAAGGCAATTCGGAAATCGAGCAAGCTCAGTGGCTCGTCCGAACTTACTTGCTGCTGGCGACGCGCGACGTCCAGCGAGCGTACCTCTACTTCTTTAACGATGATGACACGCCGCAGTTGCATGGTTCGTCAGGCATCACGCGGAACTACGAACCAAAGCCGTCGTTTTATGCGATTGCGCATCTGTATCGCACGCTGGGTGACTTTCGCTTTGCTCGAGTCGTCGATCAACTCAATCAGAACGCGTCAGTTTATGAGTTTGAGCACGAATCCGACCCGACCAAGGTCGTGTGGGTCGCTTGGTTAACGACCGGTGGTGACGAGGTTTCCATCGTCAACTTGCCCGCCAAGGAAATTGAATTTGAATCTGTCGAGAGAATGCCTTTGGACGACACAGCGCCGACGCGAATCGATGTGAAGATTGTGAATGATTCACTAAGAATCTCCGTCGGCGCCACTCCCATCTACTGTGTCATACAACGAAAATTCTAGATTCGCATTAACTGGTCATGCGATTGGGCTTAACGCTCCCGAGACTCACGTGGGATCGCAACCGCATTGGACGGACATTGACGACAAAAAACATTTTCTCTATCTGAGATAGCTAAACAAAGAATTCGCCCGACTTGGGCCGAACCATGGCATCAAGGTCAGTTAACTGAGACATAGGCTCAAGCGTGATTCAGGTTCTCAGAACTGCATCTTATATTTTTCGGTTAAGGAACGCCGAACCTCTGCCGTCATTTGATCGATCTGCGTCAAAACGCCTGTAAAGTCTGAATAGGCAGCGCCGCGAGCAGTTGCGTCTGTCACACGCTGACTGGCGACAACGTCATAAGAATTTCTGTAACCATCACCATAACCGTAGTAGCCACGGTTCGCACCCTGAACAACCTTGGCTTCGCCAGCCGAGATATTTCCTGAGCGAATCGTCAAGGCGTTATTGCGTAGTAGCTCAGCCACGTTGGCACCATAATCAACTGCCTGCGGATCAACATTCAAAGTATTCATCTCGTCAATCTGGCGAGCCTGCTGGTCATTCCACATCGCGCGCGATCCCGTGGTTTGACTTTTATGCTTTCGTACTCTCTCGACAATTGTTCCGATTTCGTCAAAGTAGTGCTTGCTTGTGTAAGCGGTCTTATCCGCTGCAGATTTTTCAATCGAGATCCGTCCGTTTAATGAGCTGGCGAGGCCCGCGGCTTGGTTTCCCAAACTAAAGATTCCGAGAACGCCCGCGAGCGTATCTTCTAAAATCGGCCCTTGGAACGAGAGTGTCTTCTCATCAACTTTTACTTTCCAGGACAACACTTCGGGAGCAGCCGTACCATTGCGATCGAGGATTTCGGCAAGTAACTCGTTGGCGATTGGCAACAGGCTGGCAGGCGACTTTTCAAACTCGACCGCGAAAATACACTCAGCCAAGCTTCGACGACCGATGATAATACTGACTCCTCTGACCGAAGCCAGAATACTAGCGACCGTCTTTGGTGGCTGGGACTTCAACGACGAAAATTCGGCAAGTCGCTGTTCTATTGGGAGCGGGGAGAACGAGTTTTGCAGGTCGACTGCGACCAGCAAAGACAGATAAGCCTCTGGTTGATTTGCTTGCCGCACCAAGTATCCAGAATAGTTGACGTTGATTCCTGGATCGAGCCACTGAGCAAGTACTGATCGACTCGCCGGGCGTAAAAAGCCTAGTTGTTTGTCGCCAACGGGGACAAGGTACATTTCCTTGGGCGACCAGACAAATTGCCGATCGACGACACTGTCAACGTAGCCGCCCACCGTCTTGGCGAGGGCATCAACGCTGATCTCACTTCGAAGAATCCCGTAGCCTGCTTCCCATCGGGGCCTCAAACTTGCCGTATCCAGATCGGCCACCAACCAAATTTCGTCAACATTTTCCGAAACTCTTGACTGGATATTCGCCGCTGCCATCAACTTCACCAACGACGGAAGCTGCATGTAGGCGATTGCGTTGGCCGATGAAGGAGAACGCTCCAACAACAGCGCGAGTTTAGGGTCCTCTGCTCGCCCCACGAGTCCCCAAGTCATCGATGCGATAATCACCAAAAGCCGAATCTGAATGGTTGCTGACATCAACGGAGCCTCTTGTCATACTGAACGCACAGACGCTGCACCTCGCGGAATGGAGGGTATGCTAAAGTACTCCACTCGCGGGCGCTGCACAAGCAATAGCCCGTAAAAGTTCCCGGTATAATTGACTTTAAGTCTAAGTTCGATGTGTCACCGTTTTGTCCCATGAGAGCATGAAAAGAATGTCAATTGTATCACCGCCATTGCAGTGTCTTTTTACGATTTTGCTGGCATCCGGCCTCGCTCACGCGCGGGAATGGTCGAATTCTAATGGGCTGTTCAAACTCGAGGCCGACCTGGTCGCCTTCAACGACACCACGGTCGTGCTGAAGAAGCCAACCGGGCGACTGGTTGCCGTAGAACTGTCTGAGTTGTCCGAGGAGGATCATGCATTCATCCAGTCGAAGCAGAATGACGAAAATTCACAAGCATCGGCGAATCAGATGCAGATGTGGACTGCCAAAGATGGTTTGAAGGTTCGCGGTCGGGTGATCGCTTATGGCAAGAAGGTGCTTGCGGTACAGCGACAGCTTGGCAATGTTTTTGTCAACGACCAACCGTTTGCGCGGATCGATCCGTTGCATCAGAAGTTGGTCTTAAAAATTATCTCTCACCTCGAGAACCTGAAACTTGAAGATCCGAGGCAACTAGAGGCCTGGGCAAGAAAGCTTGGTCCCAACGTGAAGCAGTACCCACTTGAAGGAGTACTCATGGAGTTGGAAAGCGGTGACGTTATCGGCGTACCTTTCTTTTTGTTTGCAGCAGAGGAACTGTCGGTGCTGGAGCCTGGTTGGAAGCTTTGGCTAGCTCAAGCAGAAGATGAAGAAGCTCGGAATCGAGAGGACCTGCTGGTTCAGTCAACGGCAATGGAATATCAACGTGACCGGCAAAACCAGCAGAACATCGAAATGATGAAATTGAATATGCTCGCCAGAGCAACCGGCCTGATTACTATTTGGGAGGTGATGCTTGAGCCAGCGAACGGCGTCGGACGTCGAACGAGCGTCATGGTGCAGGCAGATAACAGCGCCATTGCGACAGAGATGGTGATGCAAAATTACCCCGGCTACAGGGTTGTGGGCGTGCGTGTTTCAAGAAAGCTGTAAACATCAATGTGTTGACTCTCGGCTAGGCACCGCGAGGAATTTTAAAACCTCAGTGTTTTGACGTCGGTTCCGACCTCGGTTCAACCGTTTCTTTGGAGTACATGAATAGAAGATCATTCGAATTTGAAGGAGTGATTGGCAGAAAGTCAGTGAAGCTAAAGTAAACCATGAAAGATCGATTGATCAAATACAAGCGTTCTTTTTCCTTCGTAGGATTGATGACGGCGGCAATGTTCTTTGCGGCTTCGGTGACGCCATCATTGTTGCCTCGAACATATCTGGTGCAGGGAATTCTGTCCGGTTTCGCGCTGGCGATCGGTTACTCCGTTGGAGTATCGCTGGTCTGGATCTATCAGTTCTTTGAGCTTCGGGAGCCGAGTGGCCATTCGCAGACGATTGGCAAGTACGTCACTGGTTTTGTGGTAGGAGTGTGGTTTATCGGCTTCGTATGGCAGATGACGTTTTGGCAAAACTCGATCCGTGACCTGATGGAAATGAAAGAACTGGAGACCGCGTACCCTTATCGAACGGTTGCCATTTCGATTGCACTTGGCGCGATACTGGTGGCACTCGCACGCTTGTTTATAACCGTGTGTGCCTTCATTGCGTCGCAGCTTAACCGTTACCTTCCTCGCAGAGTTTCCGGAACTCTGGCGTTCATAGTCGTCGCTTTCTTGGCATTGGTCCTGTCAAACGATTTGGTCGTGAAGAATTTGCTTTCGAGCGCCGATTCGTTCTTTGCAAATCTAGATGAGTTGAGTATTGACGATGTTCAGCAGCCGACTGACGAAAATCGTACAGGAAGCGATGCGTCGTTGGTAACCTGGGAATCGATTGGGCGCCAGGGGAAACTCTTCCTTGCATCCGGGCCGACTCAGTCTGAAATTGCTGACTTCAATCAAGCGGAGGCTGAACGCCCCATTCGAGTTTACGTGGGCTTCCGTTCGCGACCTACGATGAAAGAACGCGCCGAGTTGGCACTGGAAGAACTGAAACGAGTGGGGGGGTTCGAAAAGAGTTTATTGATCGTTGCCACACCGACGGGAACCGGTTGGATCGATCCATCGGCTGTCGATACGCTGGAATATCTGCACAATGGCACCACTGCGATCGTGAGTACGCAGTATTCCTATCTGCCGAGCTGGATTACGATCCTCGTCGATCCGCAGCGTTGAACTAAACCGCTCGGCTTAAGAGTTTGGTTGGATGTTGCTAGAGTGGTTGGCGCTGACCGTCGGCGTTAGCGCTGACGATCGTTGTGAGGTGGTTGTGATCACTGCAGCGTGAACTCGGTGGGTCCCTTCTCGC
>JBGSIA010000121.1:0-33283 GCA_041751935.1 Pirellulaceae bacterium
GCCGTGAATGTCACCGTAGTAACGCCCAGCGGGAAGGTAGTCTGTGCATCGCTGGTGATCGTTACACTGGCATCGACCAAATCAGTCGCCGTTGCCGCAGCCAGGAATGCCGCGATTGCGGTATTCGTTGCCGCGACACCCATCGCCGAAGTCGCTTCAACGGTGATGTTCGCCGGAGCAGTGAGCGTTGGGGCCGTCGTATCAACCACCGTTACCGTTGCGGTCGCCGTCGCTGAATTTCCGCCATTATCGGTCGCCGTGAAAGTAATCAGCGTTGCGCCGAATGGTAGAATCGCAGAGGCATCGTTAGCGATTGTTGGTGAGGGGTCGATATCATCCGTCGCCATGACACTTGCTAAGAACGCAGTTAACTCTGCACTAGGGGGCGTTAATCCGGCAGCCGAATTTGCTTCGATTGTTGTATCTGCAGGCGCCGTGATCGTTGGCGGCAAATCGATGTCATCATTCGTGACCGTAGCTGTGATTGGCCCGCCGGAAAGCAAAATCCCCAGCGGATCAACGGTTGCCGCAGTATTCGACACCACTCCCAAAGAAACGGTAAATACTTCATCCAATTCGAATTTAGTATCACCGTTGACTCGAACCGTAATCGTCTGAGTCTCACTGGCGGTGCCGACAAATGTCATCGGAGTGGTCGTGATCACGTCGAAATCGTCAGCGTCCGTCGCCGTACCATCGGTAACGATGAACGAGACATCGAATCCACCGGTGACTTCGCTGTCGAGTGTGACATTGAACGTGTAATCCGTCGTCCCACTATCGCCTTCGTCGCCAGTCGCGTTGACCGCCGCCAATGTCAATGTCGCTGTATCGTCGGAAAGAATCGTTCCAGTCGCGGGCGAACCCGAGACAGTGATCGAGGTCGGTTCGATACCAATGCCTAGGTTGCTTAAAGCTCCCAACGCGACGTTGAACAACTCATCGCCTTCGAGATTTGCGTCTTGGTTGACGAGCACGGTGATCGCTATCGATTCACCCGCGGTACCAGCAAAATTTAGAGTTCCATCATTGTCAACGTAGTCGTTACCCGCGACTGTTGCTGTGTCGTCGTTTGTGTTGTAGGCAACGCTCAGCCCATCTTGAACTGGATTGTCCAACGTTACACTGAACGTAAATGCGGTCGTGGCACCACCGGTACCTTCCAATTGCGAAGCGTTTACCTCGGCTAGGGTCAACGTTGCTGCATCGTCGTTGTTAATCGTCCCCAGCGCGCTCGGATTGGCTAACGTGATATCGCGGCCATTAGCAACCAAGTTCGACAATGTAATCGTGAACGTTTCATTTGCTTCGACCTTGCTATCCTGGTTAATAAGCACGGTGATTGTTTTTGTTTCGCCAGCGGTGCCTGTGAACGACAATGAACCATTCGCAGGGTTGTAGTCTCCATCGCCAACAGTAGCCGGATTCACCGCGCCATCGGCTGAGCCGAAATCCAACATCACCGCGGTATCCACAGCAGCATCGAGCGTGACGGTGAATTCAAACGACGTTGTTCCCGAACCATTGCCTTCAGCAACTGTCACATCACCGATCGAGATGGATGCCGAGTCATCATTTTCGATCGTGCCTGTCGCGTTCAACTCCGGCATATCGCCGATAAACTTAACATCGCGGCCGGACGCCAACAAATTGGACAGAATCAAATTGAACGTCTCGTCCAGTTCGACCTTGTCATCACCATTGACCGTAACCGTGATCGTTTGGCTGGTTGTCGTTTCGTTTGCAAAGGTCAGCGCCGTCGCTCCGCTACCACTCACAGCGACATAATCGCTGTCGCTCACCAGAGCGGTATCGTCCGCAGTGGTAAAGTCTGCGGACACGTCCACATCCACCGGATTGTCGATGGTTACCGTGAATGAATACGTCGTCGCTTCAGATGCTGCGCCCTCGGCCAGTGAGACGCCACTGATCGAAAGGATCGCCGCGTCCTCATTGGTAATTGTGGTTGAGACTTGTTGAATACCGTCTTCGTTAGCGTTGACGACGTCGACAATATCTACATCAATCGTTTCGTTCAATTCAACGAGCGATTCCTGTACCGCTGTAATCGTTGACGTTGCGGAAAGCGTACCCGCAAGAATCACAATTTGCGAAGGCAGCGTATAATCCACGCCGCCGTCAGTCGCGGTACCCGAGACGCCCAACGTGACCGTAACGTCGGCAGCCGAAGGCGACGACAGCGTCGCAGTAATCGTGGCTGTACCGGCCTCAGAGATTGCTGGATTATCGATTGCAATCGAAACCGATGGTACGACTGCAAATGGTTCGAATCCATGAATACCATCGTCCGCAACGAAAAATAATTGACCATTAACCGTTGTCAGTTCGGAAATGTTCGTTGAATAAGGAGTTCCCGACGGAAAATTGACGCGCGAGTCAATGTCGCGCACCAAGACCGTTCCGTCGCTCGTTCCGTCGCTCTGCCATAGCTCGTAGCCGTGTACACCATCATTGGCGAGGAAGTACGCTTTGCCCCCGGCGTTAATGAAATTGCGGGGATTCGAAGCAGCGCTCGGATTAATATTCTTAACCAAAACCGTTCCCGAATCGGTGCCGTCACTCTTGAACAGTTCGTATTCTGATCCAGTAAACCCGCGAAAGAACAGTGTCCCGTCAACGTCGGTCAAATAGCGAGGGTAAACGTTGTTTTTCACCTTAATGGTCCCTGCGTCAGTTCCGTCCGTCTTCCAGAGTTGACCATTGGAAGTTCCGTCAGTTGCACGAAAGAACAATGCACCGTTTGAGACGGCAAAATAATTAGGATTCGATGTACCGGTGGTATGAATATCTTTGACTCGTACGGTACCAGCGGCCGTGCCGTCACTCGTCCAAAGCTCTCGATCACCCATTTCGTCGGTCGCTGAAAAATAAAGTTTTCCGTTAAACGCTGTTAGGTCAGCCGGACTTGAACTGTAGGTCCCGCCACCGCCGGTATTGATATCCAGTACCAAACTGGTACCCGCTGCGGTGCCATCACTCTTCCACAGCTCGATTCCAGTTGCGCCATTGATATTCGTGAAGAAAAGAGTCGAGCCAACGGCGGTGAATTGTGCGATGTTATAAGCAGAGGTTGCACCCGGTTCGATATCCAAAACGAGAACCGTTCCGTCGGACGTGCCGTCACTTCTCCACAATTCGCGACCGTTGATTCCATCGTTAGCCGTAAAAAACAGCGTTCCATTGACGTTAGTCAGCGAATCAGGATTAGACGAGCCGCCTTGATTGATTTCTTTCACAAGCACGGTCCCGGACTCGGTCCCATCGCTTTTGAAGAGTTCGTAACTAGCGCCGGTCCATCCGCGAAAAAACAGAGTCCCATCAACGTCGGCGAGATTAATTGGATACACTCCCGCCTTGACGAGTGTGGGGACATCGTTTGCGTCGCCTCCGAACGACAATAATTGGCCCATCGGTCCGATACTGTTGTGCCTGAAGAAAAGCTTATCGCCAGAGCTCTTAAAGTTATTTACGTACGAGCTGGAAGTTCGCGGTTCGATATCTCTGACAACGGTGGTACCGGAGGTACTGCCGTCGCTGGTCCACAACTCATTACCCGTTGTACGCGACGTCGCGATGAAAAACAGCTTACCGGCTGCAGCGACCAACTGGTTCGCATCACTTCCGTATGAGCCCGGTTGGACATCCTTGACCAATACGGTTCCACCGGCCGTGCCATCACTTTTCCAAAGCTCGTAACCCAAACTACCATTGTCGGCAATAAAAAAAGCTGTTCCTCCAACGTCGGTTATGTTTCGTGGATTCGACCCGTTGGTCGTGGGATTGATGTTGGTGACCATGACGGTTCCCGACTCTGTGCCATCGCTGACGAATAGTTCATAGTTGGAGCCATTAAAGCCTCTAAAAAATAGCGTGCCACCGACATCCGCAAGCTGCCTCGGGAATACCCCATCCTTGACCATGACGGTGCCAGCTTCAGTACCGTCGCTCATCCACAATTGGCCGTTACTCGTTCCGTCCGTGGCATAAAAGAACAGAGCACCTCCGGAGACCGCAAAATCTCTCAAATACGAGGAACCTGTTGGAGCAATGTCCTTAACGCGAACAGTTCCTGCAACCGTTCCGTCACTCGACCACAACTCTCTGTCTCCCAACTCAGAAGCACTGAAGAACAACTGCCCATTGAAAGAAGTCATGTCTCGAATGTAGGAACTGCCAATACCGGGTTCAAAGTCACTGAGCCGAATCGTTCCCGCGTCGGTCCCATCACTCGTCCAAAGCTCTACACCGTTGACACCATCGTCCGCACGGAAAAACAATCTACCGTTTACGTTGGTTAAGTCATAAGGATTGGATCCGGCGGTACTGTTGATGTTCTTGACCAGAACCGTCCCCGCTTCCGTACCATTACTCTTAAACAACTCATAGTCGGATCCAGTCCAACCGCGGAAGAAGACATTTCCACCGCCAGCATCTGTGATCAGAGTCGGGTAAGCAAAATCTTTGACTTTGACAGTTCCGACGTCACTGCCGTCACTCTTCCAGAGCTGCCCATTGCTGGAACCGTCACTTGCTCGGAAGAAGACCTCGTTACCAACGACCGCCAAGCTCGACGGTGCTGAGCCAGAGGGACCTTCAAATATATCCTTGACCAGCGCCGTTCCCGCTTCGGTGCCATCGGACTTCCAAAGCTCGCTGCCATGAGTAGAGTTGGTTGCGACAAAAAAGACTGAGCCACTCACCTCAACGACCTCCGTAGGCGACGATCCGAATCCATTGTCGTTGAGGTCCACGAGTAGTTCGGCGGTCGAAACCAACATCCGGCGAGATTCCAACGTCTCAAACCGACGTCCGCGTCTTACTCGACGTCGATTGCTTGCGCTGCTCTCTGTCACTGAAACGCGGCCCAACAAAACATTCAAGAAACTATAGCGACGATTCGAGATTCGCTTACTCATAGATAAACCTGCAATGGTTGCATCAACGACGACCCTGTTTCGGTAAGCTATTAGGCTGTCACACCGCCTATCGCAAGTCAAGAATCAAGCCATCTCCTTTAATCGGATTCACAAGAAATATGATTGACCCTCAAGTCCCTTCGATCGATGTCAAACAACAAGTGCCAATTCGCACGCTACGTGAAATCAATTACCGCCAGTCCGCTGATTTCGTTCCTATCTTAAGGCACCTTCGATGCTCGCTTTTGGTTTCAACTTATGCCGCAGGCAAAGTCGTAACCATAGGTACCGACGACGCTGGATTGCGACTCTCCTTTTATAATTTTGAACAAGCAATGGGCGTTGCGGTCAGCCCAAAATGGCTTGCTGTGGGCAGTCGCCATCAAATTTGGTTACTCAATAACGGCAACGAATTGGCGCAGCAAATTGAGCCATCCGGTCAACACGATCTTTGCTATTTGGTTCGCAAGTCTTTTTTTACAAACAACATTCACGTTCACGAAATGAGCTGGGGAGGAAACGAACTGTGGGTCGTCAATACGCTCTTTTCCTGCCTCTGCACACTCGATGACAATTACAGCTTTGTACCTCGCTGGCGCCCGCCCTTCATTACTGAATTGGCTGCTCAAGATCGATGCCATCTCAATGGACTTGCGATGCAGGACGGAATGCCTAAATACGTCACGGCAATGTCACAGACCAATGTGGCCGCTGGATGGCGTGAGAACAAAGCAACCACGGGCGTTGTCGTCGAAGTGACTACCAACGAAATCGTTTGTCACGGTTTGTGCATGCCGCATTCACCCCGAATTGCCGGCAACCAATTGTGGGTGCTGAATTCGGGCGAAGGTGCATTGTCGCGCGTTGACGTCGCGACAGGAAAGTGCGAAACCGTCGAAAAGGTTCCCGGTTACACCCGCGGGTTGGCGTTGTGTGGCCAGTTCGCATTTGTTGGTATGTCCAAAATTCGTGAGACATCGGTCTTTGGCGGTGTACCGATTGCCGAGAAGCGGGACGAACTCAAGTGCGGCATCGTTGCTATCGATCTGACAACGGGAAAGAGCGTCGCCTATCTGGAGTTCGAGACTGGAGTTGACGAAATCTTCGATGTTCAAGTCATCGCGGGGCGAACTTCACCCACACTTGCCGGGCCCTACCCAGAACAAGACGAGACGAAACCGATTTGGGTCGTTCCCAACAGTAAACTTAGCTGAGGATTGCCTTTAACCTTGCGGCTGCCGACTCAATGGAATGATGAGTACGTACGCGATCACTGCCTGTCGTCGCAAGCCGTTGTCTCAGCGCACTGTCATCTTTCAAACGCTGCAGGCACTCGCACATCGCCGCGATGCTGTTGGGATCGAACGTCAATCCGCCGCCGGTCTGGGCAATGAGTTCGCCGAACGCTCCGTGGTCCGGCTGGGCAACACAAACACCCGCTGCAAGTGCTTCCAGAACATACAATCCT
Source organism: Pirellulaceae bacterium (assembly GCA_041751935.1). Classification (GTDB taxonomy): domain Bacteria; phylum Planctomycetota; class Planctomycetia; order Pirellulales; family Pirellulaceae; genus JBBSJZ01. The sequence goes on from JBGSIA010000121.1 coordinate 6,406, forward strand.
TTCGGGTCTTCGTACTCGGTCGGTACACACAGCACATCGAGCGATCGCAAGAATCGAACTTTATCACCTAAGTCTGGACTACCGTGATACACAAAGCGGTTGGTCATACCCGCGTCTTCAATTCGCTTTTTCAACGAATCGAAATACGATCGGTTGGCTTCCCCAAGCCAACCGGCAACATGTAGCTCAACCGTCTCGTTTCCGGTTTGAGATGCGATGTCGATAAAACCCTCGACGAGCCGATGCAAGCCCTTCTCTGGCGCAATGCGAGCCAGATATCCGATGCGAAAACGCTCTTCACTCGACGGAGGTGTTGTTTCGCCAGGCCTGTCATAGGGCGTGACATCGATCGACAGGGGCACGATCACTATCCGCTCGGACTCGATCCCCAAGAGCGTTCCCATTTTTTGAGCGTAAAAGGAACTGTTGGTAATAAACGTATCAACATGTTGCTGCAAATCATGGCACAAACTGATCGCATCGGCGCGCTGCTTCTCAGGCAAATGATCGAGAAAAATGTCGTCGCCTTGCAGCATGACCACGACGCGTGTCTGGGGCAATCGTTCGCGAAGCTTCGGAATCAATCCGCCGATAAGAAGGTTGCTGAGTACGACGGCGTCAGGTCGAATATCGTGTTCGAGCCAATGAATCAGACGATCGACCTCGTCACGCTGGTTGCCATGTGTGCCGCGGAGCATTGAAACAGCCAAGTTTCCCAGCATTGCAGCATCCGTCGCTGCGGCGCGACGCGTTGCCAAGCGAATTAGTGGCGGCCAATCGAGCAGGTGTCGCAACCTGGCCGGCACGATCCTCAGCCAGGGCATCCGCTGCAACAGATAGATTTGGATTCCGCCAAAGAAAATTTGACTGTCGGCAATACTTACTTCATCGGTTCGAATCGGTGTGTAGGTAGGTTGCAGCAGACAGTCGACGCCCAACCCGCGCAGGCCTTTGGCCAGCGCGTTATCGTGCATGCAGCTGCCGCAGTACATCCCGGCGGCTCCGGCAGTGAGATAGACAACTTTCATTGCCTAGATAATAGCTGCTTGATGCCCGAATGTCTGTGAGCACACCATTTGAGCACACCGGGGCTTTCAATCGCAGTTCCGGTTTGCCCGAGCCGGATAGCTCGTGCTTATTCTTTCTTCTTGCGTTTGCCGACGTTGATCGCCATGACGGACTTGCTGTCTTCGGACAAACGGCACTGAACTTGAGCTCCCTCTTTGACATCCGCCAGCGTCTTTTTCTCGCCATCGATCGTCACTTTGGTTTTATCGGTCAGACTATAAGTCTTGTCCTCGCTCTCCTTTTTCACCTTGACCGTGACGGTGATTGTCTTGGCGTCAGCATCAATCGCCTTGACTACTCCGGCAACGGCATTCGCCTTTTTCTTTTCGCCATCTTCAGCAGCCTGGGAAAAAGTGGACACAACAAACAAAGCCATCAGGGCAACAGCGGCAACTCGAATTTTGATCATACTCGGCGTCTCTCAATGTGGGTGGAGGATGTGTGTGCAGTCGCACGTGCCAGGCAACTGGGCCTAGACAAACATACGATGCGCGCCTTACCAGCGTTATTTCCAGCAAATTCAGAGAATGCGGAAAAATGAGCCGTGAAGGCGAACCTGTACGAAAAGCAATCTGGGGGTGAAACCGACTCAATCTCGATGCAATGGATCTTGTCAAAGATCCTTCGGTTTCGGGATCTTTGACAAAATCCACTATCCCGTAGCATCGCGAGAAGAATACTTGGTGGCGAATTTCGGTCGCCAACCCCTGAAACGTCGACTAGAAGTCGACGTCACTTCAGCAATGTGTTTCTGTCGCAAACTACTTGAGACTTTGCCTACGTCGGGTCGTTGCCGCTGAGTACGGCCATGAACGCTTTCTGACTGATTGCGACATTTCCTACCGCTTTCATCCGCTTCTTGCCTTCCTTCTGTTTCTGCAACAGCTTGCGTTTTCGAGTGATGTCGCCGCCGTAGCATTTCGCGGTGACGTTCTTGCGCATCGCCGGTACCGTTTCTCGAGCGATCACGCGGCTGCCGATTGCGGCTTGGACGGCGACCTCGAACATGTGCCGTTCGATTTCGGCTTTGAGTTTCTTGGCGACCGCGCGTCCACGACGATCAGCATCGGCGCGGTGACAGACAACGCTCAGTGCATCGACGCGATTGCCGTTGACCATGATATCCAATCGCACCAAGTCCGCTGGTTCGTAACCTATCATCTCGTAATCCAGAGTTCCGTAACCTCGCGTGCAACTCTTGATCTTGTCGTGCAAGTCGTAGATCACTTCGGCCAACGGTATATCGTAGGTCAACATCACGCGGGATGCGGCCAAGTACTCCTGGCCTTTCTGTATACCGCGTCGCTCCTGACACAGCTTCATCAGCGCACCAATGTACTCAGCCGGTACAATCATATTGCAGCGGACGATCGGTTGGCGAAACTCTTCAATGTCACCGGGATCGGGCACATCCTGTGGTTTATGAATCGTGACCGTTTCGCCACGTTTGTTAGTGATTTCGTAAGTTACGTTGGGTGCCGTTTGCACCAAGTCGATGTCGGACTCTTGTTCCAAGCGTTGTTGCACGATTTCCATGTGCAGCAATCCGAGAAATCCACAGCGGAAACCAAAGCCAAGTGCCTCGCTCGTTTCTGGCTCGAACTCAAAGCTCGGATCATTCATCGACAGCTTTTCCAACGCGTCGCGCAAGTCCGTAAAGTTCTGGCCATCACTGGGGAACAGCCCGCAATAAACCATCCGTTTAGGCCGCTTGTATCCAGGCAGCGCCGGGGCGGCCTTATCGCCGGGGATGCTGACCGTATCTCCGATGCTGACTTCCTTCAGACTGCGGATATTGCAGATCAAATAACCGACTTGGCCCGCTTGCAGTTCGTCGCAGGGGCGTCGATGCGGTGCAAATTGCCCCAACTCCAACACGTCATGGATTTCGCCGGTGCGCAAGAAGCGAATCTTTTGTCCTTTCTTCACTGTACCGTTCATCACTCGAACGTAGGTGATCACGCCGCGAAAGTCATCGTAGTTGGAATCGAAAACCATCGCCTGCAATGTCGCGTTGGGGTCGCCGGTGGGCTGGGGCACGCGTTTGATGATCATGTCGATCAACTCGTCGACGCCAAGCCCCGTTTTAGCACTGACACGAACCACATCGTCGGGGTCCGTGCCCAGTGAGTTCGCCATTTCTTCGGTGACTTCGTCGGGACGGGCATACGTAAGGTCGATCTTATTGATGACCGGGATGATCGTCAGTTCGCTTTCCATCGCCGCGAATGCGTTGGCGACTGTCTGTGCTTCCACACCTTGAAACGCATCGACCAGTAACAACGCCCCTTCGCAACACGCCAAGGACCGCGAAACTTCGTAGTGAAAGTCAACGTGCCCGGGCGTGTCGATCAAGTTCAATTCATAGTCCAAGCCGCCACGGCGAATTCGCATCGTGACCGCTTTCGCTTTGATCGTGATGCCACGTTCGCGTTCAAGCTGCAAATCGTCCAGCAGTTGCTCTTTCATCTCCCGCTTGCTGATGGTGCCGGTTTGTTCGAGCAACCGATCAGCAAGCGTGCTTTTGCCGTGGTCGATGTGAGCGATAATACAAAAGTTACGAATTTTCACGAATTGTTGCACTCTTTGCGAGCGTATCCAGCGACACCGAGGTATCCGGCGTCACCGCCCAGTTGGGCAAATTGAATGGAAGTACCTTCAAACACATTATCAAACGTACGGTTCTTGAATTCCGCTGTCACGCGGGCAAGAAAACGTTGGCCGATCCGACAATTCGGACCACCAAAATCCATCGCCCCACCCAGTACGACGAGCCCTGGATCGAGCGTATGAACGAGCGTGGTGATGCCGATTCCCAGCCACCGCGCGGTTTCGTCAATGATATCGTTGGCAAGCGAATCGCCAGCCAACGCGGCCTCGTAAACTCGTTTTGCCGTTAGCTCACTGTCGCCGCCACCGAGCAATCCGGCAAGCGAACTTTCGGCTCCACCGGTCAGCAGTTCTCTTGTGCGAGAAACGACGCCGCTAGCTGACGCGTAGGCCTCTAACTGCCCCCGACCGCCGCCCCAGACGCACAGTCGGGCGGTTGGTGAAGGGTCGATTACGATGTGGCCGCACTCGCTGCCGAAGCTGTTGACACCATTGACGAGCTGGTCATCGACGATAATGCCGCCGCCGACGCCCGTGCCCAGCGTCAACAACACCATGGACGAATCGCTCCGCCCGCTACCAAGCCAAAACTCACCGTAAGCAGCCGCGTTGGCGTCATTCAGGAATGTTACTGGCCGACGCAGTTTGTTGGAAACGGCTTCGCGAATATTGAATCCCCACCAGGACGGCAATTGGGGTGGGGCGACCAGTAAGCCTCGTTTCAGATCCATCGGTCCTGGTGCACCCAACCCAACCCACCTAGCTGGCTCGGCGAGTTCGAGACGCTGCTCGATGTCTCGCACTAAAGTCCCAATGCGCGCGACTGCCGCAGCAGGCCCCTCCGCTTCACGTGTCGGCAAACTTTCAAAAGCAAGTGTTTGGCCCAAATCATCAACGAGACCCATTTTGATTCCCGTTCCACCGATATCGATCCCCCAAAAAAATGGCGAACGCGCGTTCTTGAGGCTAGTGATCGCCGGAGATTGAGACATGTGGCTGTCGCGAGTCGTTACTTGACGGTGGTTCGAAATGTTTGCTGCAAGCAAGTATAAAACCCGTCTCCTAAAGCCACAACGAGCCCGTCAATTTCCCTTCCGAGTCGACACACGCACGCTTTCGGCTGGCCTTGGCCTGTGCAAGGAATGTCCGGTGAATGTTCGGTCACCGTTACATCTGTGTTTCGCCATCATTGAATCTTTTTCTTTTCATGAAGTCACAAAATTGCAACTTGGCAACTTCGAACTCACTGCAATAGTGGCGTATCGATCGATGCAACGGCGCCGCGATGTTACTACGATTCCAAAACAAAACAAAAAACAGGATCAGTTCCAATGAAGTTCTTAGTATTGAGTTTAGCGGCGACGATTTTGCTTAGTTCCACCGCACTGAAAACGGCTTATGGTGAATCCGAAACCTCTGGTAAGACCATCGTCGAGGTTGCCGTTGCAAGTGATAACTTCAAGACGCTTGTCGCCGCCGTCAAGGCCGCCGGATTGGTTGAAACTTTGTCGGGTGAAGGCCCGTTTACCGTCTTTGCACCGACGGACGAAGCGTTCGCCAAGCTGCCCAAAGGTACGCTGGAAGATCTGCTCAAGCCAGAGAACAAAGCGAAGCTGGCAAGTATTCTCAAGTATCACGTTGTCAGCGGCAAAGTGATGGCCAAAGACGTGACGAAGATCAGTGAAGCAAAAACGGTTCAAGGGTCGAGCGTTAAGGTCGAAGTCAACGGCGGCACAGTTAAAATCGACAAAGCCAAGGTGATCAAGGCTGACATTGAGTGTTCCAACGGAGTCATTCATGTGATCGACGCAGTTCTGATTCCGACAGAATAGTCGTTGTTCCAGTGGCGACACTATCAACGCCAGTCACTCAGGTGACTGGCGTTTCTTGTTTGTCACGAATGGTCGACAATTAAGTGGTATCGATATTTAGCCCACTTTGGGTGAAACGGCGGCAAAAAGGCCGCTGCCACGTTTTAGTGCCTAAGTTCCTGGATGTGGCGGAACCGTCGCATCATCTTCGTCTTCGGTAGCTTCCACTGCATTGTGGTTCAAGCGGCGACGTGCATCGCCCAGCGATTTCATTCCGTCGTGGACCCAAGTGAAGGCAAGAACGAGCATGGCACCCGCGATCACCGAAGTTCCTGGAAAATGAACGAACCAGTATACGAGCGCAGCACAAATCGTCAGTCCAATGGCTGATCCGAATTTCGAGATCGCTTTCAATTGCGTGTCTCGTGACCTGACTTTCACACTGCGACTGATCGCTGTTCGCGCGGACTCGTTGGCCAGTTGACGCATCGCGGACAGGCTGCCGGGTTTTTCCGGAGCATACGACCGCGGGACCAGTGGCGCGTCGGGGTCAATCTCCGCTGATGAATCCGTTGTCGATTGAGTTTCCACTGGAGCCTGCGTTGGCACCGTCGTCTGGCTTGCCGATGGCGCCGGATGACTGGCGCCGACACTGCTACCACCTTGAACGCGTTGTAACAAGCGATTCATGTAAGCTTCGATCGAATCGTCGTCAACGTCAGCACTTGTCGCAGCGTTGATGGGTGTCGCGATCGATGACTCGTCGTCTTCGTCGTCTTCAGTATCATCGGCGCTGTTAGCACGATGTGTTTGATCGCCTGAAACCAGTTCAGATTTCATTACAACTGAGTCCGAGTCTCGTGACCATATCTGAGACTTCGACGCGTTCTTATCCACCCCCGGTCCGTTACCCCCGATTTGCTCGTCATTGGCGGAGGTTAAGTAGGTGAGGCCCGTTTCTTCGTGTGCATTTGCTTGTGCGCCGGCGGAATCTCGAAAGTTGACTTCATTCTCAGCATTGTCATAGCCAGTGCGTGCCCACGGCGATGTCGATTCCGGAGGCAAATCGGTCTCGTTGTCATCGTTATTCCGGGAATCCTGAACGCTCCAAGGCTCCTGAGCGACCCAGGATTCTCTGTCCTGTGGCACATTCAGCCACGAGTCGTCCCCGCCGACTGCGGTCGCTTCAAAGAACGAATCACTATCCGCCTCCTCCGTAACATTTTTTGGAGTTGCCGAGTAGTCGCTATCGTAAATCGATTTACTTTCTGGCTGTGATTCACGCTGAAAGTCTTCGATCAGTTGATGTGCCAAAGAACCGACATTGGATTCAAAATCTTGTGGATCCACCACACTGTTCAACTCAGATTCTTGATCGCTATACCGCGGCGAATCCCATCCTCGCGAAGTCTCCGGTGCTGGTAGTGGTTCAAACTCGTGTGGTTCAAACGCGTCGTGTTCTGCGGCGTGTTGCCCGTGCTCATGTTTTTCGTCGATCTCTTGATCGATAGAAAAATACGGCTCGGCTGGGTACGACTCTTGAACCGGTTCCTGCTCATCCCATCGAATGGGCCTGTAATTCGGGTCCGGAGCGTAGTCTGGTTCGAGTTCGTCGCTGTTGTCGGGACCGCTCCTTAGCGATTCGATGGCTGGTAGTTCACTGACAGCAAAATCATCCGACGCAAACTCAGTCGCTACACTCATTTGGTGTTCAACGTTCGTGTCCGCGCTAGTCGCAATGTCGATGGAATCGGCAGACAAATCGGAATCGGCAGACAAATCTTGTTCATAGAACGTGTCGACAGCCTCCGTATTGAAGTCGGTCGGAGCAATGAACGAGGTGGCATTGTAGGTCGGCCAGGCGTCTTTCTGTGACCAAGGCTCGTCATCAACAACGGATGACATAGCGTCGCTTTCGGATCCGTCGCTGTGGGTGGCAAATGTGCTTGAGGCAGTAGCGGTTGTGTCGACGGTAGGCGTTTCGGCCGGTTGAGTTACAACGTTTCTCGATTGCAGTTCACTGCTTAGTTGCTCAAGTTCCACGATTGTTTGGTCGTAGTCCTGCTGCAGTGTCGTGAGCGTCTGGACAGCGCGGCTCAGTTCGCTCTGCAAGTCATTCCAAGCATCGATGGTCGGACGAGACTCAAGTTCTGCTGCGGCACGTTCTTGCTCGGTGGTCGCGGACTGCAACTGAGCCGACAATCGCGTGTTCGTATCCTGCAAACTACTTAATTCACCGAGCGCCACGGCCAAGTCGCGGCTGACGCTTTCGACGGTTTGGCGTAGGTGTTCCGCTTCCAAGGCCCAGCTTTGTTTCGCTTCGTTGCCGTGCTGGGTTTGCTCACTCAGCAGTCCTTCTAAGCGTGTGATCGATTGACAGGCCGATTCGTAATCACTGCGCAGTAGTACGGTTTCATTCTGGGCCGATTGAACCGTGGCATGCAGCTCATGAACTTGCTGCTGCAGATCTTCGGCGAGCCGCTTGCTTTCCTGGGCAGCGTGGCGGCTCTGTGCCAGTTCTTGTTCAACCAATTGCAGTTTTTCGGCAGCCGCGTTGAGCTGGTCGTTTAATTGAATGCGTCTCGTTTCACTTTGCGAGTGAAACGCGAGTGCCTCTTCACGCTGCAGCGCGAGTTCATCGCATTGAGCGGACAGCTCGTCCCGCTGGGCCATCAGCTGTTCATATTTCGTTGCCAGCTCGTCTCGCTCGGCGGTGATTTGATCTCGTTGGGCAGCGATCACTTCGCGGCCAGCGATGGCGCGGTCGCGCTGAGTCGCCAAACGATCACGTTCCGACAAAACCTGTTCGTGAGCTCGTTGTAAGGCTTCGCGCGCCTCTTCCGCCTGCTGGACATGAGTTCGTTCTTGAACCAGCAGCGATTCCTGTCGGTTCGTTAAGTCAGCGAGTTGGCCATTGAGCACTGCGAACTGTTCACGCATCCGTTGGACAGCCTCACCCGCCACCGACGCTTGTTGTTGCGAGCGATTCAATTCTGCATTGGCGCGTTCGATCTGGGACAAGTAGTCTTGCTCCAGTTGGCGAAACTCGGACTCGCGCGATTCAAAAGCCAATTGACGTGCCGCATCTTCTTCACGAAGTTTTGCCAGCGCAGCCCGTTTAGATTCGAATTCTTGCTGGATTTCGACAACCATCGACTCTTGGGATTTCAGCTCTGCCTCTCGGCGACGAAGCTGTTCGGCGCGGTTCCAAAGTTCTGACTCACGGTCTCGCACTTCGGCTTCCCGGTCATCACAACGGCTTTCGCGAAGTTCGCATTCTGCTTTCGCAGCCCGCCACTGTTCCGCCTCGCGGCGCAATTGTTCGCGCCAGATCGACTCTTCGTTTGTGAGCGTCTCGGATCGCGTGTTGGCTGATGTGGTGCCACGACCTGACAGCTTAGGAGCGTCGGCAAATTTCAGCTTAGGCGTCGCGCCCTCTTCTCCCTCGACGTTTGCTGAATTTTCACTGTTGTAAAAATCAAGCAATTCAAATTGGTAGGCGCCCAGCCCGATTCGGTCGCCAACGGTGAGATTCGCTTCAGTGGTCCGTATCCCGTTTACCAAGATCGGGACGCTGTAGGCGCGGATAAGGATTCGCGTCCGATCTCGAATCAGCACGGCGTGCATTGGCCGCAGGCTCGGATCGCTCAACCGAATCGAACAGCCCTCCCCGCTGCCAAACGTGTAGCGAGTGCCCCCCAGTCGCAGTCGGCGTGACGGCGTACCTTCGCGAACGACGCGAAACTCAACCGCGGTTGATCCCCCATCGTCGCCTGTGACCAATGAACGGTTTCCCATCAATCCTTTCAAGCTGGAAATGGGGTCCATCGTGGGATTAGCGGTGTATTGGTCGTTCACAGCGTCGATCCTTCCTTAGCAATCGATGACATCGTCGGTATCCGCTGCAGACAGATAGCGACTGGCGGGGCCCATTCGCACGAGTGTACACACCCAAACGCATCCGAGTCCCCATCAGAAAATGATCTTCTTCTCGTCCTTCTTCGGTCGCTCCCACCCAAAAGGCTCAATCAAATCGTTCCGATAACCCCGTTTATCCGGACTAAGATAGGCAACGCGTGTTCATAAAGGAGATCGAGGTAATCCAAGTGATCTGGCTGGTTTGCTGTTTCACTGCATATGGGGGCGGCCGTCTGGATATCCCCATCTAGAACTGGTCACGTTTTCCAGGCGATAGAAACGAGTGGAAAAAAACGATGAGTTAGGCCTCCTCCTGGTTCGCCTTCCGGGTAGGTCACGGTTGACAGTTCCAACGGCTGTCGATAAGTTGTGAAGCATCTCCGGTACTATCGCTTTGCCCGGGCCTTCAAGGTTCGGGCCGTTTTTTTATTCAGACACTTGTCGCATGAATCCTCAAGATATCCTTCGCTACGTCGATTCGCTGCATCGCGAGAAGAATATCGACAAAGAGTTAGTATTCTCGGCAATTGAATCTGCTCTACAAACGGCTGCGAAACGGCAGTATGGAGAAGAATCGGACATTCACGTCGTGTTGGATCGCGACAATGGCCGGATCAGCGCGACGTTGGAAGGTCAGCCGCTTGAGGAAGACCAGATCGGACGCATCGGTGCTCAGACGGCGAAGCAAGTCATTATTCAAAAGGTCAAGGAAGCGGAACGCGATGCATTGATGCTTGAATATCGCGAACAAGTTGGCCAAATTGTGGCGGGAATCATTGGTCGTGCTGACGGAGGCGTGGCAACTGTCAATCTGGGCAACGTCGAAGCGATCCTGCCACGTAGCGAGCAGATTCCCGGCGAGACCTTGCATGCAAACGAACGGGTGCGAAGTGTTGTATTTGAAGTGCGAGCGACGGGAAATCGCGTCCGAGTCGTGCTCAGCCGCACGCGGCCGCAACTTGTTCAGCGACTTTTTGAGCAAGAGATTCCTGAGCTCAGCGAAGGTGTAATTGCAATCAACTCAATCAGTCGCGAGCCAGGTTACCGCAGTAAGGTCGCCGTCAGTAGCACCGACAGCCAGGTCGATCCAATTGCCGTTTGTGTTGGCTATCGTGGCAGCCGAATCAAGGCTGTTCGCGAAGAATTGGCTGGCGAGCACATCGACGTGGTTCGCTACAGTGACGACCCGCAAGTGCTGATTCCTAACGCGCTCCAACCAGCGGTAGTGGAACAGGTTTTGTTGTGTGACATGATTGGCCGAGCCATCGTCTTGGTTCAAGAAGACCAACTGTCCTTGGCCATTGGGCGTCGGGGGCAAAACGTCCGTTTGGCCAGCAAACTGTGTGGCTGGGACATCGAGATTATGACGGGCTCGGAACTGGAAGAGCAGATCGAGCGTGCGGTTGCTGGGTTCAGCCAGATCGAGGGGATTACCGAAGAATTGGCCCAGGCTCTCGTCGAACAAGGCTATTTATCGTATGATGATTTGTCGGTGATCGAGCCCGACGCCTTGATGGAAATGAGCGGCCTGAGCGAGGAAGAGGTCGAGCGAATCGTCGAAGAGGCGGAGGCTCAAGCCGAACAGGCGGAAGAAGCTGCCGCTGAGGAACGTCGGGCCCGACGCGAAAAAGAAAAAGGTTCGGCTGAAGTGGCGACCGAGGAAGAGGCACCAATCGAAGAAGGTACCGAGGAAGAGGTTGCAGTCGAAGAGACCGAGCCCACAGCGGAAGTGGAAGCTGATAGTGGAGAGATGGAACAAGCGGAAGCTGAAGTGGATTTAGAATCCAACGTTGCGGCGGACGAAATCGCCTCGGCTGAAACCGAATCGGAGTCAGGTGATGTGGATGACTCGGCACACGAAGCCGATTCGTCGGCTTCCGAAACCCGATAAAATTGCGAAAGTTGACTCGCATCTAGGGTCTCCCTGAACGCGAAATTCAAGTATGCTCTTGAATTCTGCAGCCTCTGCTCAGGCGAGACACCGTTTCGCGTCCTAACCACCAAGCGTGATGTTTGGCAGGATCTAGGGTGCAAGCGTCCGAGTTGTGGGTCAGTGAACTTGGCGCGTCGATGGGTCCGGGCGGATCGGTCGTCGCGATGGAGGAAGAAACGTATGTGACCAAACTGAAGTAAATGGAACCCGTCGACAGAGACTGGTGGTCTTTTGAATCGACTCCCTTGATGAGCACCTGTCGTGTTCTCGATGAGTCTGGATTCGCCATCGGTAACTGGTAAACGCCCAAACTGACGGGTTCATGAATCGAAATTGACAGGATCAAAAACCCGTGCCCGCACGTATTTACGCGCTCGCGAAAGAACTCAATCTGGATAGCAAAGACCTAGTCGAACTGGTGAAAAAAGCCGGTATTACTGGGAAAGGTTCGGCTTTGGCCAGCCTCACCGATGAAGAAACCCAGCGGCTTCGTGACCATCTAGCCTCCACGACCTCACCTGCGGCCAAAAGCGCTGCGCCTCCTGCGAGCGTGCCGCTGAAGCCCGAACGGACGCCCATTGCCAATCGCATTGGGCGCGACGCGGCGAAGCGAACCATCGTTTTACCCAAATCCGCTCCTTCTAGTTCTGCGAAAACAACCAGTCCGCCTAATGCTTCCAGTCCGGTGACGGCGGAGGGTCCGGCCAAGGTGAACCCAGCGCCCCCGAGTTCCCCGGCGGCAGCTACCCCATCCGCAGTATCAGTATCGCCGACACCAGCTAGCCGCACCGCCCCTCGCTCAGCACCGTTGTCCATTCCCGGTAAGGACGCCGCTACCGCATCGACGTCAGTAGGAATCGGGATGTCGGCTCCGGAAACGACAAAGCGAGCTGAGCCGACAGCGGATGCGACAACTGACCGCCCCGACACAGGCCGTGGTGACACAGGCCGTGGTGATACAGGCCGTGGTGATACTGGACGAGGAGGCCCCCAGCGGCCGACGGCTCCGTCAATGACCAACGCCCCAATCGCGCCACTGCGTCGTGATCCGCACACCGGTAATCTCGGTGCTGGCAAGATGCGATCGCTCGATCGGCCGATTTCGGGTGATGCGAAACGTTCCGGTGGTGAGTCGAAACCGCGTCGTCGTGATCCGGTTATCAATTTGGCTTCGTTGCCCGATGCACCTCAACAGCCCGTGTCGCGTGCCAGCAATGACCCGCCAGCCCAGAAGCCCGACATCAAGCTCAGCCGCGACGTCATCGCCGGTCACAAGCAGGGCATGAAGGCTCCTTTGGAGCAATTGGCGGCTGAGGATACCGAGAAAAAAGCCCGTGCCAAACGCGTCGGGGCTGCAGGTGCAGCCGGCGGCGGTGGTGGTCTGAGTGGATTCACGGGCGATAAAGCGCCGCGCCGTAAACCAGGCGGTGAACCCGAAGAGGATGACAAGCTTCGTCGTGGTAAAGGCATCGCTGGCATCGCTGGCATGGCGAGTGCTCGCGCCGAGCGTGGGCGTGGAAGCAAACGTCGCGCCCAGCCAGGAGAGATGGATCGAGGCGGGCGTGATACTCCCATCCGACGTCGGACACTCAATCGCCGTGGCACCAATACCGCCGCTCCGCGAAAAGACAAAGTGGTTGTCGAGTTGCCTTGTACCATCCGCAGCTTTTCCGAATCCGCCGGTGTGCCCGTTGCACAGGTCCTGAGGATTCTGATGGGCATGCAAATGATGGTTAACATCAATTCGCAGCTCGATATTTCGACCGCTGAGATGATTGCGACCGAGCTCGGCTTGGACATAGAACTCAAGCAGCAAGAAACTCTTGAGGATGAGCTAATCACTCAAATCGAAGAACTCCAAGACGATGCGGAATCGCTCGTCACGCGGGCTCCGGTGGTGACGTTCCTTGGGCACGTCGACCACGGCAAGACCAGCTTGCTGGACTACTTGATTGGTATCAATGTGGCCGGTGGCGAAGCGGGCGGTATTACACAACACATCCGGGCGTACGAGATCAATAAGGACGGACGCCAGATAACGTTTGTTGACACCCCAGGCCATGAAGCATTCACCGAAATGCGGGCTCGCGGTGCAAATGTGACCGATATCGCTGTACTGGTTGTTGCGGCGGACGACGGCATCATGCCGCAAACCGCTGAAGCGATCAGTCACGCCAAGGCCGCTAATGTTCCAATCGTTGTCGCACTGAATAAGATTGACCTCGAAGGTGTGGACCAGAACCGCATCTTGACTCAATTGACCGAGCATCAATTGACGCCCAGTGAATGGGGTGGCGATGTGGAAGTGGTTCGCACCAGTGCCACCAAGGGCACTGGAATGGATGAACTGCTCGAAACGCTGCTTACCGTCGCCGAAATGCACGAGTACACGGCAAACCCGAACCGCCAGGCGCTCGGAGTTTGTTTGGAGTCGGAACAACAAGGTGATCGAGGTGTGATCGCCAAGTTGATCGTCCAGAACGGAACGCTCAAAGTCGGCGACATTATCGTCTGTGGTGACGCTCACGGTCGCGTTCGTTCGATGATTGACCCGTTGACTCGCAAGCCCGTTAAAACCGCTGGCCCAAGCACACCCGTCAATGTTACTGGTTTGGACTTGGCACCCGCAGCCGGTGATCGATTTCATGTCTTGAACGATATTACCCAAGCTCGTGAGATCGCCGGAAATCGCGCGGACATCATCAGCCGCGAGAACCTATCGGGTAACACCACGAAGATCTCGTTCGAGAACTTCCAAAACATGTTGGCCGAAGGTCGCATCGGAAAAGCTGCCGACCGAGTGAAGCTGAACTTGATCATTCGTGCCGACGTGCGAGGTTCACTGGAAGCGATCGAGAAAGAACTATCCAAGTTCGATCATCCGGAAGTCGAATTGCGAATTTTGCAAAAGAGCGTCGGTGGCGTGTCGCTTGCCGACGTGACGCTGGCCTCGGCCTCGGATGCCGTGATTTTAGCGTTCAATGTGATCCCTGATGATAAGGCTCGCTCGCTGGCCGAAGAGCGAAACATCGAGATTCGTCGATACAGCGTGATTTATAAACTTGCCGACGAAATCAAGTTGATGATCGAAGGCCGTTTGAAGCCCGAGGAACGCGTCGTCGAACTGGGTCGTGCTCTGGTCAAGCAAGTGTTCCAGATCAGTCGAATGGGTACAATCGCCGGCTGCTATGTCGCGCAAGGCGTCATCCAGCGTGGTTGTCGAATTCGAGTCAATCGAGACAGCCGGACGATCGGCGATTACGCCTTGGATTCACTGCGGCGAATCAAGGAAGACGTCAAGGAAGTGCCGCGTGGCATGGAGTGCGGTATCCGCTTGCAGAGCTTCAACGACATCAAGCAAGATGACGTTTTGGAAGCATACAAGATCGAAGAAGTCGCCCGTAAGTTGGAAATGTAGCTGTGACCTCCCGTCGTTTACTTAAAGCTGCTGAAGCGATTCGCGAAGTCGTCGCATCATCAATCTTGACCGAACTTCGCGATCCTCGCGTGCGTGACGTTACTGTCATCGGAGTCGAGGTGAGTCCCGATATGCGGGAAGCGAAGGTCTTGGTTAGCGTGATGGGTGACGATACGCACCAGCGGCTGTCACTGCGTGGCCTACAGAACGCGGCTGGATTTTTGCAAAGCAGAATCGCAGATCGTATCGAGACTCGATACACGCCGAAATTGCAATTCGTTTTGGATAAAGGTGTCCAGCACTCCTTGTTAGTCGGCGAGATCTTGCAAAAAATCCGTGACGAAAAACGTGAATCGAGCGCTGTCCATGACGGTGAATCACTGGACGAGTCACAAGAGGATTCGGCTGGAGATTCGATGGGTGATTCGCCCCACGACGAGCAAGTCGAAAACAACTAACTGCCTGTCCGAAACGAGGGCTGACCCTTGGAGAGAGGGTTAGACCCCTTTCGCATACTTAAAATTGCATTCCCACTGGCGTATCCGCCCAGCCTGATCCATCACCCCTCCCA
This sequence comes from Pirellulaceae bacterium, assembly GCA_041751935.1. Classification (GTDB taxonomy): domain Bacteria; phylum Planctomycetota; class Planctomycetia; order Pirellulales; family Pirellulaceae; genus JBBSJZ01. Next base: position 21,735 of record JBGSIA010000121.1, read on the forward strand.
GTATCGTTCACCTCGAATGTCAACCAACCGAGCCGGCGCGATCGCCAAGCTTCATTCTGCGTTAAAGAAACACTACACGCCGGAACCGGCCCAGCCGACACGCCCTCTGCTGGAACACATCCTGTACGCGTCGCTGTTGGAAGATTGTCCGGCGGAACTTGCGGACGAGGGGCTTGCGAAGTGCGAGCAGGAATTCTTTGATTGGAACGAAGTTCGAGTAACCACGGCGAGCGAACTGAGTCAAGTTCTTTCGCGGTTGCCCGACCCGATGAAAGCAGCGACTCGACTGAAGAGCAACTTGCAAGCGATCTTCGAAGAGTTCTACACATTTGATCTCGATCATCTCAAGAAAGAGAACCTCGGAAAGGCGGTCGCCAAATTTGAAAAGATGCCCGGCATGACCCCGTTTGTGTTGAGCTACACGATCCAACATGGATTAGGCGGCCACGCAATTCCGGTGGACTTTGCCGCGATGGCGATGATGTTAGTGACCGGTATCGCTTCGCAAACCGAAGCGGTGTCAGGAAGAGTTCCTGGACTGGAGCGAGCCATTCCCAAGAGCAAAGCGATCGAGTTTTCCTCGCTGTTGCACCAAGCCGCTGTCGCTCTCAATAAGAATGCAAAAGATAAAACCGCAAGAAGCGTTCTGGATAGTGTCGAGAAAGGCGCCAGCCATCGCTTGGATGATTGGTTAGTGAATAAAGTTGTGGCCAAGAAACAACGGGCCGCACAGCGCGAAGCCGACCGCGTCGCGGCCGAGGACGAAATCGAGGTTGCTCCTCCAGAGCCCAAGGGTAAATCGAAGAAACCAACAAGCAAAGCGTCTGCCGTAGCCAGCGATGACAAGAACGCTGAAAGCAAAGCTGCTGATAAGTCGCCGAAAAAATCAGCCACCAGCTCCTCCAAATCGAGTGCCAAGACCAGCAAGTCCCCAGAGACAAAAGCCGCTGACTCCAAGTCGACTGATCCTAAGCCCGTAGAGGCTAAATCGACGGAGGGCAAGGCTGTGGAAACGAAGGCCACGGAACCGAAGTCAGGTTCGAAGAGTACCGAGTCGCCGAAGGCAAAGGCAAAGGCAAAACCTGCGGCAGCCGAAAAGCCGGCGGACACAAAGACGCCACCAAAGAAAACCTCAGCAAAGAAGTCTGCGCCCCCAGCCAAGAAGGCGACCAAGAAGTCGGCGCCGAAATCCAGCAGCACTTCCACGCCGACAACCAGCGCCAAATCCTCAGCCACAGATGCGAAAGCGGGAGGCAGCAAAAAGTCAGTCAACCGCAAGCTGTCAAAGAGCAAACCAAGATAGAAACCCGTTAACACAATCTTCACCCCTCAAACTTTTAACGTCATCATTCATCCATGGCTGGTCATTCAAAATGGGCGAATATCCAACATCGCAAAGGCCGCGTTGACGCTCAACGTGGAAAGATGTGGAGCAAACTGAGTAAAGCGATCATCGTCGCGGCGAAAAGCGGTGGTGGTGATCCCGCAGCGAATATCCGATTGCGAAAGGCAATTGACGATGCCAAAGCGATTAGCATGCCCAAGGACAACATCGAGCGGGCAATCAAACGGGGTACCGGCGAACTCGAAGGCGGAGACGTCGAAGAACTCGTCTTCGAAGGATACGGCCCTGGCGGCGTCGCCGTCATGGCGGAAGTACTGACCGACAACCGAAACCGCACTGCACCCGAAATGCGGCAGGTGTTCTCAAAAAACGGCGGCAACCTTGGTAACACAGGATGTGTCGCCTATCTTTTTGATCGCAAGGGCGTGTTCGTCTTCAGCAGCGAATCCGTCAACGAAGAAAAGCTGACTGAAATTGCACTGGAGAATGGTGCCGACGACATCGAGGCGACGGATGATGGCAAGCAGCAAGTGACTTGCTCGCCCGACGTATTTCAGACGCTGATTGATGCGTTTGAGGCCGCGGGTTTGACGTCCGAACATGCCGAAATTACTCAAGTGCCACAGACGACGGTTGATTTGGATGCTGAGACCGCAAAACAAGTCCTGCGACTGCTCGAAGCGCTCGATGATCACGACGACGTACAAAATGTCAGTACGAACTTGAACATCACCGCCGAAGCACTCGAATGATTTCACTCTTGGCGTGCAGTCACCGGCCGCACGGTTAGGGTACCAGCGGCACAGTGGCCGATTACTTTTGTTCCTGAGGCTGCCATTGCTTCAGCGAACGTACCACTGCATCTTCGACATCCGAGACGATGATACCCGTCGATACCAATTTGCTGTTATCCAAAACACAGTTGGATCGGGGCGCTTTTGCCGCGAGTTGCATGAATTGAGATTCATCGTCGAAGAATAGGAATTCTTTCTCACCGACGAGATGCTGCTTCATGAGTTCTGTGATTCGGCGAGTTGTCACGAATCCACTATTGGTGACATTGTACGTCCCAAAGGGCACATGACCGATCCAGCAATCGATGCAGGCACGCACGAATTCGTCCAGATGCGTAATTGAATTCGTGGCTTCGAGCAACCGCGTGTACCGCGTCAGCTTGGACAAGTAATTTCGTGAGGAGTCAACGTTGTTGAAAGGGATCCGCATTCGCCAAAGGAAGACGTTCTCTGCATCAATCAAGCATTCCTCGCCGAGTGCTTTGCAGCCACTGTAGAATGAGCAGTTATTGCTGCGAAAACAAAAATTAGGCGGATCAAGTTCCGTGAATCCGCTGCCGTCTGGTCTGCTGCCGGTGTAAATGCATCCGCTTGATACATGTCCCCAGGGTATGTTCCCGGCTAGCTCACAAGCCTCGCGTATCGATCCAGGCAAGACCGCGTTAGCCGACAAACACTCGGCTTTGTGATACTCGCAAGCGTCGACGTTGGGTTTGCCTGCGTATCCGGCTGCGTTGACTAGGAACGTCGCCTTCGTCTGACGAAGTAAACCAACAAGCGTGTCTCGATCGGTGTAGTCGGTATCCGAACGCGAGACCGGAACAAACGCCAATGCTCTGCGATTCAGTTCCGACGAAAATGCCGACCCGACGTAACCGGACGCACCGAGGAGGACGATCATGAAATCACTAATCTTTGCATCGAAGAGTCACGTCAACGATTCATCCCAATTCACATTGGGCCTAGATCGTTCGCTGTAAACCAGGGCTATTTGCCGAGCAACCGTTTAACTGCTGCGGCGATGTCGAACTGTCGCATCAATGATTCGCCCACCAGAATCGCTTTCACACCACCACGTGCAAGCGTATCGACGTCCTGGCAAGTGTGAATCCCACTTTCACCAACGAGTAAGCGATCACTCGGTACGTGCTCGCCGACGCGGACCGTGTGCAACAAATCCGTTTTGAATGTGCGTAAGTCACGATTGTTGACACCTACTAGCTTTGTGCCACTGCTAAGCACCGCATCAAGATTCTCACAATCGTATAACTCAACGAGTGTCTGCATGCCCAAGTCGACCGCAGCATCGGCGAGTTCTCGCAGTTGGGTTGGCGTCAGGCACTCAGCGATCAACAGAACACAATCGGCACCGGCGGCCCGCGCTTGTAAAAGTTGGTACTCATCAACGATAAAGTCTTTTCGCAGCAGTGGAATCGATACGGCAGAGCGAATCGCGCGTAAGTATTCCAAAGAACCTTGAAAAAACGGTTCGTCTGTCAACACACTGATACAGGCGGCACCGCCCTCAACATAAGCCGATGCGATTGCGACTGGATCAAAGTCAGTACGAATCAGTCCTGCTGAGGGGCTCGCCCGTTTCACTTCGGCAATCAGCCGCACTTCATCGCCAGCCGCCAACGCGGCGTGAAAGTCCAAGCAGCGAGGGAGGTCGCGAACCGCCCCGATCAAATCGGTCGCTGGTGTCGCAGCGCGGTCGGCTGCGATTTTTTGCCGTGTCTTGGCAAGGATCTCGTCGAGAATCGTCATCAGTGTTTGAAATGCCGACGTCCTGTAAGCACCATCGGCAGGTCGTGTCGATCACAGGCGTCAATGACTTCCTGGTCACGACGTGAACCACCCGGTTGGATTACCGCAACGACGCCAGCCTCGGCAGCCGCTTCGATTGAATCCGGAAACGGAAAAAACGCGTCTGAGGCAAGTATCGAACCGCGAGCCCGATCACCGGCTTTGTCGATCGCGATTTCAACGCTGTCAACACGGCTCATCTGTCCGGCACCGACGCCAATGAGTGATGTGTCTTTTGCCAATACGATTGCGTTACTTTTGACATGACGCACCATCTCCCAAGCGAACGCTACGTCGTCCCACAACTCGTCGGCAACTTCCGTGTCGGTGACTGTCTTCCATTGCAGTCGCACGCTTGTCATCCGGTCCGCGTCCTGGACCAGCATGCCGCCACTGATGAAACGTCGTTGCAGCGGTGCGGGCGGTTCGTCCAATCGACCGACTTGCATCAACCGCACATTGTCGTGCCAACGAGGTTTCGTCGTTAACAGGCCGACGGCCCCGGCTTCGTAATCCGGTGCAACGATGGCTTCAATGAAGAGACCCGGTTCGCACAATAACTCGGCTGTCTCCATATCCAGTGTGCGGTTGAACCCGAGCACACTGCCAAAGGCGCTCAATGGGTCACCCGCAAGCGATTTTCGTGTGGCACGACTTAATTTGGAATCTGTCGCGGCACCGCAGGGGTTATTGTGCTTGATGACCGATACGGCCGGCTGCGAAAACCCACGCACGATATCCAGGGCAGAATCCAGATCAAGCAAATTGTTGTACGACAAATCTTTGCCGCTAAGTTGGCGAGCGGAGACTAAATTGGCCGTGCGGATTGTCGGATCACTGTATACGGCTGCGCGTTGATGTGGATTCTCGCCGTAACGCAGTTGAGACTTTCGACGAAGCGAAAAATGCATCGTTGCGGGAAATTCGCCAGCAACCGAGTCACCACGCAGATAGTCAGCAATCGCTCGGTCATAACCTGCTGTATGGTCGAACGCGTCACCGGCCAATCGGGCGCGCAGTGCCAAGGTCGTTCCGCCTGCGGAATCAAGCTGTTCCAAGATCTCGCGGTACTGTTCGGGGCTGGTGGAAACCGCAACGTCGCCATGGTTTTTGGCTGCCGCCCGCACCAAGCTGGGACCACCAATGTCGATTTGTTCGATGCATTCGCTTCGCTTCACTCCCGGGCGAGCAGCGGTCGCGGTGAACGGATACAAATTCACAACGACCAAGTCAAACGGCACGATTTCGTGTGTCTCGATCGCCGACATGTGTTCAGCATTCTCACGGATCGCAAGAATCCCACCAAAAATTTTTGGATGAAGTGTCTTTACTCGCCCATCGAGCATTTCGGGAAAGCCGGTATATTCGGCCACGTCATGAACCGCTAGACCCGACTGTTCCAGATGACTGCGAGTCCCACCGGTGCTGTAGATTTTGATCCCTAAACGCTGCAGCCCCGCGGCGAAGTCGGCGAGCCCCATCTTTTCGCTGACACTGATCAAGGCGTTTCGAACTGGTACGACGTCTGGCACGGCGATTGGACTTAGTGAAAGTGAGTGGATGAAACGGCCGCAATTGTAACCGAATATGATGGGTCCATGTCAGCCCCGAACCACGCAGTCGCTTACCGAGGACACCGTTGCTGAACGCTTGTGGAACTGGGAAGCTAACCCAGCAAGTAATTTGGTTGACCACACTGGTTTGGCTGAATCTCCACTCTGAGAACAAAATGGATCAACATGAGATACCTGTACTCGCTAATTGCCACTTGCCTGCTCGGCGTAGGCCCACATGTCAGCGCCAATGATGCACGCGTTGACATCTGTGTTTACGGAGCAACTCCGGCTGGAATCGCAGCAAGTCTCGCTGCGGCAAAGTCGGGGAAAAACGTAGCGATTGTTGAACCGACAGCTCGCATCGGCGGTTTGATAACGAGCGGCCTTTCGCATACCGATTTTCATTCATTCGAGAGCTTAAGTGGCAGCTTCCTTAATTTCGCGAATCGTGTTCGCGAGTTCTATGCCAAAAAATACGGCGAAGATTCACAGCAAGTTGAGGATTGCTTTCGCGGTACCTTTGCCGAGCCGAAGGTGAATCTGTTGGTGTTCGAGACAGTGCTCGGAGAGTACTCGAACATCACGCTGTTCAAACAGCACGCACTGAGGTCTGTCGCAGCGCGCGAGATTGATGGCGTGAAAACGATCAACGCGATTTCGTGTGTCACTAGTGGCGGTTTGCCTGTTGAGATCCAAGCAAGCATGTTTATCGACGCGACTTACGAAGGCGATCTTCTGGCGATGGCTGGCGTGCCCTATCGAGTTGGGCGTGAAGGGCGTGATGAGTACGGCGAGTCGCTTGCACCCGCAACCGCGGATTCTCAACTGCAAGCGTACAACTTTCGCTTCTGTATGACGAAAGACCCCGACAATCGCGTCGAGCCCACTGCCCCCAAAGGTTATCGTCGTGAAGATTTCCTTGGCGTGCTTGATGCTTTGGCGTCGGGAAAAATTGTTTCCGTGTTTGGCTACCCCAAGGATTGCGTCTTCAAAGGACAAACTCCTCCGTTGCCCAACGGTAAGTATGACATCAACGATGTGTCTCAAAGTCTGGTACGACTTTCGCTTCCAGGTCAAAACGGCAAGTGGCCCGATGGCACAGCAGCCGACCGACAGCAGATCTTCAACGAACACTTGCGGGACAACGCGGGATTGTTGTACTTCCTGCAAAACGACGCTTCGGTCCCGGAAAGGTTTAAGCAAGAAGCACGCCAATGGGGCTGGTGCAAGGACGAGTTCACCGATACCAAGCACTTACCGCCACAGTTGTATGTTCGCGAAGCTCGACGAATGGTGGGCCAGTACGTGTTCGCCCAGCGTGACAGCGAGCATGCCGTCGATGGCGACTGGCGTGACGCAAGGGCCACGTTGCATCGTGATGCAATCGCGATGTCCGACTACGGCAACAATTGCCACGGTACGGATCATGTGGGTCCGCGTTTTGGCGGCAAACATACCGGCGACTTTTACAATCCGGTGCCGCCTTACCATGTCCCGTACGGTGTGTTGGTTCCGAAAGCCGTTGACAACTTGCTTGTTGCTTGTGCGATTTCTTCAACGCACATTGGCTTTTGTGCCTTGCGATTGGAGCCGACTTGGATGTCACTTGGACAAGCTGCTGGGCATGCAGCGGCCCAAGCGATCCAGCGCGGCGTTGCGGTGCAAGTGATCAATGTTGCTACGCTGCAAAGAGTATTATGGAACGATTTTTCGGCGACGATTTATGTCAGTGATGTCCTTCCGGGGCACCGAGACTTCGCTGCGGTCCAGTGGTGGGGAGCCCTTGGCGGACTGCATCGACTTGCGCCAATGCCCAAGAAACCAGGTGAGCGTGGGGCGAAAATTCACGGCCAATACTACCAAGCGACTCCTGGTCACGAAGTGGGTCTGGACCTTCCGCTTACCGAGGAACTTCGCCAACGTTGGGAAGCTCTCTTGCCGCGCGGAGTGACGGTTCCCGTCAATGCTCAAACCCGTGGTGACTGGATTCGCACTGCATTCGCCTCAGCAAGCTAAGTGTTCGCTTGCATCAAAAGTCTTCCATTCACGATCGGTGGTATCCTTCGCATGCCCAATAAATCAACTCCAGTGGCTGAGCCGCTTCGGAGCGTCCACACCTCGAATTTGCCGACGATCCTTGAGGAGCTACAGATCTCGTTGCTAATGACGACTTACCAGTCCGGCAAACTCGTGATGTTGCGACCGGAAAATGGAGTCCTCAACACACACTTTCGTGTCTTCGACAAACCGATGGGAATCGCTGTCCAGCCAAATCGGTTTGCAATTGGAACTGCGATGCAGATTTGGGAGTTCCACAATATCCCGGCGGTTTGCAAACGCCTGGACACAGCCCAGCGGGCGAACGAGGAGCGGCCACTACCAACAATTGATCGCCGTTTGCATGATGCGTGCTTTATGCCGCGAGTGGCGCACTGGACCGGCGATATTCAGGTTCACGAGATGGCTTGGGTCGATGACGACGTTGTTTTTGTCAATACATTGTTTTCTTGTTTGGCCAGACGCAGTGGAATGTACAACTTCGAGCCAACCTGGCGACCGTCATTTATCAAACACGTCGTCCCAGGAGACTGTTGTCACTTGAACGGGCTTGGCATTCGTGACGGTCAAGTTCGCTACGCCACCGCACTTGGCGATACCGATCAACCCGGCGGATGGCGAGAGAACAAACGCGACGGCGGATTACTGATCGATGTCGAAACTGGAGAAACAATCGCCCATGGGCTTTCCATGCCGCATTCGCCGCGTTGGTACAACGGTAACCTGTACGTGCTTCATTCCGGAACAGGCGGATTCGGCACAATCGATTTGCAAACGGGTAAGTACGAATCGATTGTCGAGCTACCAGGCTTCACGCGGGGCCTTTCTTTTCATGGCCCGCTAGCGTTTATTGGCTTGTCACAAGTGCGCGAAACTGCGGTTTTCGGAGGCGTCCCGATCGCCGAGCGCGAGCTTTCAGAACGAACGTGCGGTGTCTGGGTCGTCGATATTCGCAGTGGTGAAGTTATTGCGTTTGTCAAGTTTGAGGATGCGGTACAAGAGATATTCGCAGTCGAAGTGCTGGTCGGTTCACGTTACCCTGAACTCGTAAATGAAGACCGGGAACTATTGGCTAGCACCTTTGAATTGCCCGACGCGACATTGGCAGACGTTCCAAGCGAACTGCGAGCCTCACTTTGATTTGCATGGTTGCTTTATGATCGAACCGTAGCACAGACGTTCATGTCTTCTTGAGCGGTGCCACTTCGATACAGATCAATACGACGGTGGGTTTTGTTTGATATGCATTGATGAGGATCAATGCTCTTATAGCAAATTCCAAGTGACGGTTTATGAGGGTCCACCCGGAGGACAACTCCCTGACGTCCTATGCGGTAGCATTGGTCAACTCCGTTTCTGGATTGATCGCCGGCATCCATTTCAAATCACCTCATGGATGAGTTGAATCCTATCTATTCCTAACGACAATTGAGCGTGTTCACTTTCGTCACGCGTAAGTGAGTGAAGATAGAGAGCGTTTTTTTCACAAAGATTCGCTGAGTTCTCCCACATGTCGCCAGCGACTGCTTAGAATGATGGTCTGGCGTTTGCACTAAAATCGGCACCCAAAGTTATACCCACGCCATCGGAGTAGCGGAAATGAGAATTATTAAAAACGTATTTCGTTCATATCGCCACGAGAAGAACCAGCAGCGATCTCTAGTTCGGCGATTGTCGAAACGACGTGTGCTCATTGAGGCTCTCGAAGATCGGCGTTTGCTTGCGGCCTATGTAGTAGACACGCTGGACGATATCGTCGCCGACGACGGTATGGTCAGCTTGCGAGAAGCACTTCAAGCAGCAAATACAAATACTGTTATCAACGGAGACGTTGTTGCTGGAGATGCCGACGGCGACACGATCACATTTGACGCAGCCTTGGCGGGAATGACGATTAACTTAGACATGACGTTAGGTCAGTTGTCGATTACTGATGATGTGACGATCGATGGCAGCGCGGCGACAGCAAGTACTCGGATCACGATCGACGCGGGAACGAACAGCCGAATCTTTCTCATCGATAGTACCACGTCGTCAGGCAACAACAGTGATGTCTCACTTTCAGACTTGGTTCTCAGCAATGGAAGCAGCATTGATGTGGGCGGCGGCATTTCAGCGTTTGCCAACTTGACATTAGATAATGTTGATATCACATCGAGCGTGGCCACATCGGACGGCGGCGGATTGCACTTTGGCGGCAACTTCAATCTGGGAATCACCGGAGGAACCTTTGACAATAACACCGCTGGCGAGAACGGCGGTGGCATTTATATTGCCGATGCGAACGCAGTCGTCACGATCTCCGATGCAACGGTAAGTAATAACGTGGCTGATGGCACTGGGGCCGGTAACGGCGGCGGTGGTATTTTCAATCTTGGTTCGCTGACGGTTACGAATAGCGATTTCATTAGCAATACAGCGAACGTCGGTGCGCTCGGAAATGGTGGCGGTCTACTCGGTGCCCCGGGAAGCCTTACGCTGATAACCGGCGGAACGATTGCGGCAAACCAGGCCGGACGAGCCGGTGGCGGCGTCGAGGCTAATGCAGCTTCCGTGACTCTAACAGGTGTACGTTTGGGTGGACCGGATGCGGTTGACGGTAACTTTGCGGGAGTTAACGGCGGAGGTCTGCACACCAGCGGCGTGGGAGTGGTGACTATCGATGGTGGAACGATTGACAACAATACGGCTTTGGGAGAAGGCGGTGGATTGTGGAACTCAGCGGCAGGTACGTTGACGTTGGTGGACACAAACTCTGCGATCTTGATTGATTCCAACGTAGCTGCTGGGAACGCTGATCCGACAGGTGCGCCCACGACGTTGCAAGGTGGTGGTGGCATTTTCAGCGACGGCGGAAATTTGAGTATCACTGGCGGCGGTCAAGGAATTACGATCTCGAATAACTCGGCGACTGGGGCTGACTTCGGCAGCGGCGGCGGCATTCTGGCGATCGGCGGCGCGACCGCCGCGATTGTTTTGGATAACGTCACGCTCTCTGGTAATTCGTCAACGCGAGCAGGCGGTGGAATTGAAATCGTAGCCGCGGCGTCCGTTGAGTTGACGCAAGTGACGCTAGGTGGCGCGACGACTGCTGATGGCAACCTCACTACGGGAACCGGCGCAGGACCTGGAAACGGTGGTGGTTTACATACAACGGGTACCGTCGACTCTCTGTTGATCGATAACAGCACCGTGAGCAACAATTCCGCAGCCGAAGAAGGTGGTGGATTGTGGTTTTCGTCCACGACAGTTGCAACGATTCAAAACAACACAACAATCGAGCTAAACATCGCCAGTGGTGACGCAACGGACCAAGGCGGCGGCGGTGTGTTTAACGCAGGCGGGATGATCACGATCTCCGACTCGCTGATCTCCAATAACACCGCGAACGGCGTCTCAGGAAGCGGCGGAGGTGTTTTTAATGACGCCTCGGGAACGCTCACGATGACGGGCACTTTAGTAACAAGCAACCATGCCAATCGTGCCGGTGGTGGGATCGAGGCGACTGCTGGTACGTCGACCACCCTCACCAATGTGAATCTCGACAGCAACGAAGCGGGTGTTGTGACCAGTGCCACGGCTCCCGGTAACGGCGGCGGGATGCACATCAGCGGTAATGGAAGCGTCACGATTAACGGAGGCACCGTCAACGATAATGTCGCAGCACTCGAAGGTGGCGGCCTGTGGAACGGCAGCGGCACGATGACCATCGACGGTACCGGGATAGCCAGAAACGTTGCCAGTGGTGCTGCGGCTGATGATGGCGGGGGCGGTGTCTTCAACAACGGCGGAACACTGGATATCACGGGCGCGACGATTGAGTTCAATGAAGCCGACGGAACCAGTGGCAGCGGCGGTGGCGTCTTTTCCACGGCTGGCGCAGTGACGATCAACAACACGACGCTGCAATTCAACAGCGCCAATCGAGCTGGCGGTGGGATCGAAGTCATCGCGGGTACGGTAACGCTAACCGACAGCAACTTAATCAGT
>JBGSIA010000122.1:0-4099 GCA_041751935.1 Pirellulaceae bacterium
TCAGCAAAGGTATCCAGGCAGCACGATCTTGTCGGCTCGCTCAAAGTGAGTCAGTAGGTTTGTACCTGTGATGGGGAACAAGGAGAAACACATGGATCGCAGAGATTTTCTAAGCACGATTACAGCACTACCATTGCTCAAGTTCGAACCGTGGTTCCCATCCGATGGCGTTCAGGAGCTTATCCTACCACATGATCTGGCCTATGGTCTCGAACGACATTGCTCATTGCCATTGGAGCAACGGTTGGTTCGATACGCCGAAGCTGCCAAAATCGCTGAAGCGATCAACATCAAGTACAGTGCGGTGTTTCTCAGCGCCACCGATATGTATGCCGACGATTGGGTATTAAATTACGCTGGCTGGGCGTGGTTCCATAACCAAAAACGATGGAAGCAATTGTTCATGGTTGAACAGATAGCCAAGGCAGGCGAATTTAAAATTGCCAAGAAGGATGAGTATTTCGTTTTGCAAACGACGAGATGCAAGCTGGCTCCATTCCGAACATCTGAGCGACGTTTGATTGTCGATTACGACAATGAATGGAGTTGGCACGAACTAGGTGGCGGATGGCCTTCGTTCATACGTGGTAACGAACTGGTTTTTCAGAAGCAAGATTGGTTCATTTTGGCCATTGATGTGTTTGGCATTGCCTCGCAAATTGATTACTTTGACGACGATGTGTTGAAGCCTGAAATTTCGATGCAGTTAGCGGATCGTTTACGAGCCAAGGACATCGATCCCGATCCTTGGCCAGGGATTGGATACGGATGGTTGGAGATTTCGGACTGGCTAGCACGAGGCGAAACCCTTTTTGTTCCTTTCCCGAATCAACCCATGATCTGAGGACTTTTATGCGAGCAAGGCTTGGTGCGTATATCTGGGATCAGAGAAGCAATCGGAGCATAAAGCGGACAAAACTGGCACGAATGATTCAATGTGAGCGGGAGTCCATTGTCTTGTTAGAGGATCGTGGTCTCGATGAAGAAAACATTCTTCCGAGGCTCATGGAAGTTCTCGAACTCGATCCAAAGGAAATCGAGGAACGAATGGCTTATGACCGCCAGCTTCGAATTAATTGGATACGGTGGTGCGGCCAAAAAGTTGATCCAATTATTCTAGCTGCAAGAAAACCGATGGGTTGCCCTGTGAAAGTCCCAAAGGAGATCATTGCGGCTGGGAATGAATCAGTTGAGGCGCATGCGATTGCCTTCGCTCAGAAGTGGAATCGGACCATCGAGTTGTTTGTCGCCAATCATATTCGAATGATCATTGGGGCTAATGGAGTTGTCGAAATCAATGAGCTTGGCTATTACGAGCCGTGGTTGGTCGAAAAGGTCGAGCTATGAAGCGAATCTTGTTTCTCGACGTGACTGGCGTACTGAGTAGCCAATCGGATTGTGGAATCGATGGTGTGGGTGAATCCCATTTGCTTTGCCTGAAGCGAATCGTTGACGAAGCCAAATGCGAGATCGTGTTGACTTCATCGTGGCGTTTGGCTGACGATTTGCTGGCAATCCTTCGTCGAGCTTTCACTCAGTTCGAAATCCCCATCTGGACCGACGTGATACCTGATTTAGGTGATCAATGCGAAGAGATTCTGGCCTGGCTACGAGTGAATGAACCCTGCTTCGGTGTCATTGTTGATGATGACTGCGACGGATTTGGTGCTACTGGTCTTCAATTCGTGCAAACGAACTTGGCTCAAGGACTGACAACTGAACTTGCAGACGAGATCATCGCTCTGTTCGTAAGCCAGTAAAGTTGTACCTGTATTACAAAATTAAAAACCAATCAATTATTTCGAAAAAAGCCTGGGGTTAGGTTCCATACCCCGCTCTTCTAATGCCTGACACCCCGTGGCTTTTCTTTTGGGACTCCTGAAGTGAAGTCGTCTGAGGAGAAAATGAAAATGAAAAATCTCGGCTCGATTAGCGTCGTCGTGATGATGGCTGCCTTGCTGTTTTCACCTCTATTTGCCCAGCAGCAAGAGCAAGCAAAACCAACTGGCGTGCTTGCGAACCTGAAAGTTGATCAAGTGATCAACATCAAAGAGACGGGCGGTGATCGCTATTTGATGACCGTTATCGAGGGGCAATCGAAATTGCCCATGCCTCACACGATTTTGGAACTGGGTTCGGATTACATCGTCGTTCGAGATTTTACGGGGCTGAACGAGACCCGCATTCCCATTTACTCCATTCAGGCTGTCGTCAATTTCAAGGGATTCGTGAGGAAATAGGGTTCATCATGCAAAGGTGGCATCGAGAGATACACATCACGTTGCGAGAGTGGAAAAAGCACCGCAAGTCACACGTAAAGTGGAACGAGCGTCGAAATCAAGTTGGCATTTCGGGCCTGGTGGTCGAATGCAAATGCGATGACCAAATTGGGCGATTTCGGAAGCATCACGCTAGCGACTGCGGCAATCCCAAATGTTTGCTTTGCCACGCCTACAAATTTCCGAAGAGGCAACGGACTCAGAAAGAAATTCAGTCTGAGTTGGAAATGAAGGAGCAACTCACGGAACTGGCGTAAGTAAGTGAGACTACTCAGTTAGTTGCTTTCCGAGCCAAAGTACGGCAGCGTCAAAAGACGGGACGGGCTTACCGCTGGTGAGATAGTTTTGCTTTGCCACGCTGTGGTTCAAATACATGGAGTATGCATCGCCATGTTTTTTCGAAGCTTCAAGTAGATTCGCACCTGTCTTCCGAAGCTGTTTAAGAGTCTTGTTCCAGGTTGGAGGCAGAAGTTCATTCTCCTTTAGCTTTTTGACTAAACGGGTGTAACTTGATCTAATAGTGTCTGTTCGGGCATTCGCCTTGTTAATAATCAAGGGATTCCCTTTTTCGGAGAGGAAGCAAATCCCCTCACGATTGGCATGCTTTATGAACAATTCCCATGTCACTGCCCAGAGCTTCCAGTTGCACTTATATGGTTGCCCTCTACCAGTCGTTAGGGACTGCCTTTGAGTCTTGGATCGTGGGCGGACAATTCGCCCATCCTGCCAATCCACTTCTTTAGCTGTCAGATCAGCGATATCGCCCTGATACATCGCACAATTCAACATCAAACAGAGGAATAGCTTGGTTTTTTCCGTTGCGTTAGCCAGCAGTAGCTTGACTTCGTCTACGGTGAATGACTCCGGCTCTTTTCGTTCCGTTGGGATACGCTGCGCCTTGCTTCGTAGGTTGGTGGGCAAAGTCAGGTCAGGATAGTCTTCAGACAAATCGGTCAGCCATTTCCGAAACTTTGCTTGATAGTTGAACGCAGAGTTTCGAGAAAGTTTTTTGCTGGTCACCAATTCGTTCAAATGATTCGTGTAGTCTCTGATCGTCTTTTCAGTTAGATGCTCCAATGATCGAGACTCGCCAAACCACTTGACGAAGATGTCTAACGCTCTCTTCACCTGACCATGATGTCCATAGCTCCCTTGCCCGGTCTCCGCTTTTGCAAGAAGCCTATTGACGTATTCATCAGCTAGTGTGCGGGCATTCAGTTCAGCGTTACTTGCGTCCTTTAGCCGCTGAACTGTCTCTGCTTGTGCGTCGATCAGGTCTACATACGACTCGCCGTCGTATTCACCCATGAAAAGGGCGAGTGCGTTATGAAGCGAATCTTCATCCATCGTCGGCACTCTTGACAAGAATGAACGCCAGATAGCGGCGTCCTTGGGATTGGCCGTTAGTTCAGCATGCTCAATCAAGACAGTGCAACGTTCAGCGACGATGTTACGTTGCCACAGAAAAGGGTCGCTCTGGTCAGGTAACGCCGACGTGCTTGGTTTGTATTCCGCACGCCACGCAACGAAAGTTGCCCAGGCTTCCCGTTTATTTTCACGGGTATCGGAATCGAAACTTTTAGATCGCCAGCGATACCCTCGAAACTGTCGCTTATAGCGGATTTTAGTGCCGTGTTTTTCCACATTAAGCTTTACGGCTTCTCGTACCATTTGCTCGAATCCTTGGGGCCATTTTTTGGGGCCAATTCGACCAAATAAATGGCCCCAAAGCAAGCGAGAACATCAAAAAACCCCGTAAATTTGAATAGAGCGCTTGCATGGCATGCAAGAGGTCATCGGTTCAAGTCCGTTATCCTCCA
>JBGSIA010000123.1:0-49674 GCA_041751935.1 Pirellulaceae bacterium
TAGTCTGCGGGAGGCCCACAATCGTTTCGGACAATCCCATCCGGGCAACTACTAACTGGAAAGCCGTGTGCGGGAAAACCGCACGCACGGTTTGGAGGGAGGGGAGTCCGGCTCAACCGGACTTCCCTACCCCTATCATCGGGTGCGTTTTCAACTGCGGTAATCGGTTTCCGGCGAGGTCCTGCCTCTAAGCATCGCGAAGGTATACAGTCCCGATGAGTGGCCGTCGGTGAAGCCGATGTTGTACGCGTAAGTACCCACTGGCTGCATAGTCTCAATCTTCAGCGGTCGAGCTTCTTCCGCCTTGAGCACCGGCAACATCCTCGGTTGGGTCGTCACAGCGGATTCATCGGCCCGCCGTTTTTCGCGGCAGGTCGCACACGGACAGGCCTTACGCAATTCACCTGCTGTCCAACAAATCGTCGCGCCATCACTCCATTGGATCTCGATCGCCGACTCGCCATCGCGACGAATCGCAACCGGAGTGATATCGCTGGGTAATACGTCCATCGTCATTATCGTTTCTCGTTTCGCAAATCAACAAAGCGTCGTGACTTCGCTTCGTACCGCGGCAAACTGCCGAACTCTACCGCATTCACAACCACTCGCATCGCCAATCGATCGCGGAGTAAAGTCGAGAGTTCGCCAGCCGTCTGCTGATTGGCAATTGGGTTACCCCCAACCTGTTCGTCCGCTTCTAGTTCAATTTCCAAATGATCCATCTCGTCGTTTCGCCGCACCAGCATTCGAAACTCGGCTGTTGGCGCGACTTCACGGACGATCGCCTCGATACTGCTGGGAAAAACATTCACACCACGGATCACCATCATATCGTCGCTGCGTCCCAACACACCGCCACTGAGCCACACAAATCGACAACGGCGGTCATGCACTTTCGCTCCGCGTACGATATCGCCGGTCCGATAGCGAATCACGGGTCCGCCAGTTCGTCCCAAACTCGTTAATACTAACTCCGAGAGTTCGCCATCCTTCGCCGATCGCGCCGAGCCGCTCGCGTCAATGACCAGGAACTCAGCAATGAACTCCGTTTCAATAATATGCAAGCCAAGCCCAGGCAACTGAGGGTCAAACGCATCGAATCCCCAAGCACCAATTTCGCTGGCACCGGAGTGGTCGACCACGCGAGCACCCCAGGCTTGTTCAATTCGGCTGCGAGTTGTCGCAATCGAGCCACCGGGTTCACCAGCCACGATGATTCGCCGCACCGAGTTGTCGGTTAGGCGTATGCCCAGCCCTTCGGCGACCGATGCCAAGTGTAGCGCATAAGTCGGCGTACAGCACAATACGGTGCATTGCTGTTCATCAATCAACCGCAACCTCGCTTCACTCGACAAACCGCCGCCGGGCACCACCATCGCACCGCGGGCCACGAGCGCGTCGTGAGCTGTCCAAAACCCAATGAAGGGGCCAAACGAAAACGCCATCATCGCCGTGTCCGCATCCGTTACATCGGCAGCATCGAGTACATATTGCCAGCACTCGATCCACCATTGCCAATCGTCCGCCGTATCTAGTACCGGTAGCGGCCAGCCGCTAGTACCGCTTGTCTGATGAAATCGAACGTATTGTTCGCGTGGCAAATCAAAAATCGCTGCCGCTCGTCGCGCGGTGGCTGGTCCTCGGCCGGAGCGAACCGCTGCGCTTGCGGACTGATCCAATTGCGAGTTCTCCAACTGAGCCTTTTCCAACAGCGACAGCTCGCCGAGTTGATCCAGCGACAACAGCGGCAACTGCAGCCGCGCCAGTCGCTCGCGATAAAACGGACGTTTTACGACGATAGATAGTAATTGGTTGAGTTTCGCGAGCTGCGTTTGTTCGATCGCTGCACGGGTAAGTTGCCGTGACGTCTGGCGGTAGTCGGTGGCTTTCGAGAGGTCGCTGGGCGGCACAGGGAAAAATCCGGGAAAGAAACTGGAAATGAGTGGTGCCTCGTCTCGTAGCTGAATTCGCAAGCGATTAAGGCATAAGGGGTCAGGAGTCAATTGCCGCCAGCGGCCCTTTGGGTGCTTCGCACAATTGACTCCGGACCCCTTAACAACTCGAAAAATTGATTTTGACGCACCGCCAGCTCGCTAGTCTACCTTTACCGCCTAGTGTGACAGAACCCGCCCTTGTCAGAAATGTTTCGCGACTTCAAACCGCGTTCGCGGCTCAAAATCGTCGCATCGACCGGCCTTCGAATGCAAAGAAACGATGAAGAGTTTGTGAGTTCACCAATTTGGGATTGAGAACTTCGCGATCGTGCATGAAATGTGTCGCAAGCCGAATTGGGTGAGTGCTCGCCGAGTCAACGACTGGCGATCGTTCCCATCTTCGGGTGAGTTGAGTTTTTAGGGTGAATTCAGAATTCTCCCGACTTCACGCAAACCTAATACGCACTGCACAACTGCTTCGCCGACGATCGCTTCAATACGCACGTCAAACGAAAGTGGTTTCCAGAAACTTCAAAAACACGAAAAAGACAAGGCGGTCCGAGACCTATGCAGCTTCACCAATCACCTTTCCCATTGATCCACACATCGCGATCAAGAGTTGGGTTCACATTGATCGAGCTGCTGGTCGTGATTTCGATCATTAGTCTGCTGGCGGCGTTATTGCTTCCAGCAATTGGCAAGGCCCGCGAGGCGGCTCGCGGTGCACAATGTCAAAGCAACCTGAAACAATTCGGAGTCGCCTTGACCGCTCGAACGACGTCGGCGCCCGATGGTTCGTTTTGTACGGGCGCCTTCGATTTTGAACGCGATGGTGTGCCGACGGAAATCGGCTGGGTAGCTGATTTGGTGTCGCGTTCGGTGATGCCCAGTGAAATGCGGTGTACCAGTAATTCTGGCGAGTTGGCCAAGGCAATCGAGCAGGTGTTAACGATGCCTGTTGGTGCCGGCGGGATCGAGAAAACAGATTGCTACGACCGTCTGGGCAATGAAATGTACGAAAACGAGATGGGAACCGAGGTGCGGAATATCGCTCGCATGATTGCGGGTGATCCGATGGCGTCGCCGGCGCTGCCCACTCTTGCAGCTTTGGATGACGAGCGAGTGAATCTCATTGAGTCCAAGATGCTCGAAGAAGGGTACAATACGAATTACGCCGGATCATGGATTTTGTTTCGGACCGAGTTTCGTCTTGATGAAGATGGAAACCCCAAATTAGACGATGCGGCGTGCGACGATGACCCGCGTGGCACGCATGTTACACGTGGCCCATTAACGACTCGGATGCTGGATGCTGGCAAGGCACCGATTAGTACGGTGCCGTTATTGGCCGATGCGTCGATCACGGGGGAGTTATCCAAGAAGGTGGGTGAGTTCGCAGCAGGCGCTCCGTATGTGGCGCCGATGTTTGGCATGCCAGTTCATCATGTCGATCCCCCAAGCAGCCCATCAACCGCCGCGTTCCTTGAAGTGCCGGAGTTTCCGGTGGGAACCATGAGAGAAGGTGCTACCGGTTGGCTCAGGAGTTGGAATTATGAAACGCGGCAAGACTATCGCGGCATGGCAGCGGTTCATGCTGGCGTGGTCAACGTGTTGATGGCCGACGGCAGTGTGCGTGGGCTGTATGACGCCAACGGCGATTTGTTCATCAACAACGGCTTTCCTCAGCACACACCTTTTTGGGCTGACGCCGAAGTTGAGGCCGATGATTTGACGCTGGCAAGTCATTACGCGCTTAGCTCCAAAGGTGAAGAGAACTAACGAGTTTATTAACACAAAACACATTGCGGATCGTCGACCCACAGGTCGCGTCCTCAGGTGAGATGGGTCTGCAGACGAACCATCTAGGAAAAGCAACGGCGACGGCTGTTGGATGTCGACGCGAATGTTTGTGGCTGATGCGCAAGCAAACGTGTTTAAGAAGCGAGCTGACAATTTTGTCAGCAGCTAACAATGTTGTTAGCAAAGGGTTGACTGAGAGGTTGGCCAGGAGTGTGTTGCTCCAGGAGTCGCGTTGGCTCCGCAAGTTTTGAAAGAGGCGGGTGACTCACGCCACCGACGATTCAACCTGGTTAAAGAATGTTTCGTCGACGGTCACGAGCCACCCCGCCAAAGTTACCCCTCCATTGTGGGCACGACCTGTAGATCGTGTCCAGTACAAGTTTCTTAGGAAAGTAGAATGAAGATTCAGAAGTTGGGCTTCACGCTCATCGAATTGTTGGTGGTTATCGCCATCATCGCCCTGTTGGCAGCTCTGCTGTTGCCAGCAATCACCAAGGCACGGGAAGCCGCTCGCTCGGCTCAGTGCCAAGCCAACCTGAAGAACATTGGCGTTGGCATGTTCAAGTTCAGTAATCGTGACCCTCAATCCCGATACTGCTCGGGTGCATCCGACTTCACTCGCGATGGATGCATGGATACGTACGGCTGGGTTGCTGATATGGTGAACATCGGCGACGGCAACATGAATGAGTCGCTCGACCCATCCAACCCGCTCAAGGGTTCGGAAAAACTCAATGACCTTTACGGTAAAACCACTGACGATGACAAGGACGGCGCTCCCGAGGAACGTCTGGGCAAAGGCATGTGCGGTGCCTCAGCCTGGAAAGACGTGGCAGTTGGTGGCACTCAGTTTGCTGGGACCACAAAATCCACGAACCAGCGTGCCGAACTAGTCGCACGTTACTTCATTGAGCAGGGCTTCAATACGAACTACGCAGCTGGTTACCACCTGGTGCGTGGTGAAGCGAGACTGGGCGCTGACCGAACCCAGTTATCTTCCAGCCACAAGGGCGTGGAAGGCTCGACCGGGCCGCTCTCTGCAAGCATCATGGACCGCAGTCGCGTCAGCAGCAGCAACGTTGGCTTCATTGGATGTGCGGGTGCTGGTGACTTAGATGAAGCCGTAGCACCCGTCTCCTATGGATACGGCCCTGAGCTCGGATTCACAACGTTTGCGAGAGGTTCGAAAGAAAGCAAAACCTTCATTGCCTCAGGCAACTTGCTGACTGAAGCATTCAACGACGGTCCTGCGTATGTCTCGTCGACTGGCTTCGTTGTCTTGACCACAGCGGGCTTCGATTTCACCAAGCAGATCGCGTGCGAGCGCGGCGAGCCAACAACTAACGCATGTGCCGTACCGACCTTCGCCAATGGCACTATTCTTCAGGACACTCGCGACTGGTTTGCCGTTCACCAAGGCAGTGTCAACGTGCTGATGGGCGACGGCGGCGTGCGAGTTTTCTACGACACTAATGCTGACGGATACCTAAACCCCGGATTCCCAGTTTCTCAAACCGCGGATCCGCTTGACACCGGATACGTGGGTAGTGACGTCGAAATGTCGAAGGATCGATTCTTCGGTGGCGCTATCCTCAACGACTTGATTTTCAAGGGCACGTTCGAAGACACCGCGCCATAGAGTCTGTTTGCATTGAAGATAATGCGAGAACTTTCGGATGCCCCTGTTGCTCGCAAGACCAGCGGGGGTGTCTTTTTCTTTTAGATTTAGGTTTTTAGAAATGAGATCAGCGAAAAAGTTTACATTGCTGCTCGTTGGGCTAGTTCTGTGCATCGGAGCAGTTGCGTTCTCGACCCAAGTTGTCGAATACAACCCAGCGGGTGTAAAGAAGGGTGAGAGGGCTAAGTATGAGGCTATTCTTGCTTCACATCGCAGAAAGGAGCAATTGCTTTCAGAGGCGACGCAATCGGAAGCTCCGCTGGCCCGGTTCGAATCAACGTCGTTTGACTTCGGGTTGGTGGATCCTCATTCAACTTTGTCCAAAGAGTTCGTTGTTCAAAATGTCGGTATGTCACCGTTGACTCTCGATGTCCACAGCACGACTTGCAAATGCACGGTGGGTAAGTTGGCAGATAACATCCTGCTACCCGGTCGGAGCACAACGGTGACATTGGCTTGGAACACAGGCTACCAAGCTGAGAAGTACGAACAAAAGGCCTTAGTAGCGACCAACGATCCCACGCAACCGGAGATTGAGCTTTCGGTGTTCGGTGAAGTCAAGGCTGTCTTAATTTCGCCGGAATCGGCAAGAATGAATACCGCCAACCCCGGCGAAGCGTCAACCGGTCGAATTGTACTGTATAGCCAGCTATGGGATTCATTTTCGATTTTGGAAGCCACCAGCGATTTACCAGGCTTCGACTGGGAATGCGCTCCGCTGGACACGGATACGGCCGAGTTAATAAAAGAACACCCCAGGTCAGCGATGGTCTTGACTCCCACCGCTCGCCTGAAAAACCGCGGAAGTTTTTCTGGCGAAATAAACCTGAAGGTTCTCCCTGCCGATGGCGGGGAAGTGATAGAGCGTACGATTAAGGTGACAGGCAAAGTTCGAGCGCCGATTATATTTATATCCAATGATATTCATATGACGCAAGGACTTGATCTGGAGACATGTAATTCATCACATGAACATCAGTTCCAGGTCCTGGTGCGTGCACAAGGCGCCTCAGCGGATGGGCGTGCTCTTGAAGTGCTGGACGTTGAACCAAAAGAACTTCAGGCGACGCTTCAACCCCTTTCACGTCCGGGCAACTACCGCCTGACATTGACGATCCCAAAAGGGACGCCATCGGTGATGTTCAACCGAGACGAGAAACATGGGTATGTGCAGGTTGGGGACCCTGAGAACAAAGATTTCAGCAACTGGTTTCCTGTGTATGGTGCAGTTGTTGCAGCAGAGTGAGTGACATTAAGAAACGGACTTTCTCAATCGCAAAACTTTGGCATTCAAAATATGAGGTCAACGAATAGGCTGGTTGAGCTTCGACACCGTTTTTGTTTTTTTGGTTAAGGAGTGTCTCGAGACACATTCTTGGCGGTGCAGTGGGATTAGCAATAATTCTTGATTCAGTGAATGATGTAAAGCAATCACCCAAACAGACTCTAGGCCATCACCGAAAGCTTGCTGCCCTTTAGTTCCTAAGTTTTGTCGTCAAAATATGAATTTATTCTTTAAAGCTTTGTTCGTTTTAGTCCGGAGACGACGTCGACTGAGGCGGCGATTTGGATGGGTATCCGGTTGCTACCGCCCTTGTGCATGGTAGAATTCGACCTTGAATATGGTTCACTCTTCGCAATCGGTCGGCCAATGATTTATCACCTCAAGATTTGGAAAATCAGTGCTTGCGTTTCAAGTTTCAATCATTGCAGATTTGGTTTGGTGATCTTGTGTTTTGTCTCGTTTAGCGTGACCGGGTGCGGACCGAGCCAAGAAGATTTGATGATGCGCTCGGCGCGCCGTGCACGAACGCCGGATCCTGACGAGGGCAAACCCGCCGCCGCACCAACTCCAATACGTCAAGCCGAAACTCCGGTTCCTTCGCCAAATGACGGTCTTGAAGAAGACTTTTTGATCGAAGCAATGGAGGGCAGCGAAACGGGCAAGGACAGAGGCGAGAAAGTTGTGGATGTTAAGGAGGAACCGGCCGAAAGAAACCAGTTTGTATCGATTTTGGATCGACGTCCAGCCGAGCCACTTTCGGATGAAGAACGGCGTCGCAGAGCCGCCGCCAATATTGAGGCGGTTGGTGAGGCACTTGCTAATTGTGTTGCTGAGAGCAGGCGGTTTCCCGCGACCCATACGGTTGACGTCGGAAGCGGCTTCAGCACGCTCTCATGGCGTGTCCACCTGCTTCCTTACCTCGGCTACGATAAGCTGTACCAGAAGTTCGACTTCAAAAAGCAGTGGAATCGCTCCCCCAACAAGGATCTTCTCAAATATATCCCGGACGAGTTCGTTTCGCCTGAGCGTTTTGACACCAAGACGAATATTTTAGCACCCGTTGGGGAGGATGTAGCATGGACGGCAGAGAGAAGATACGTCTCTGCGTTTGAGGACGGCTTAGGAAATACAATCATGCTTGTTGAAGCCAGCGATGCTGCAGCCGTTCAATGGACGCAACCGGGTGATTTGGATTGGACAAGCTTGGAAGATTTTAGAACACGGTTAGGTAGCCTTCGAGGAGATGGTGCATACGCAGTTTGGGGCGACGGGACACCGACTCTTTTAGTGAGCGGCTTGACACCCAAGCAGTTTGAAGGCGCGTTTTCGCCTCAGCAGGGAGATGGCTTGCGTGCAGCAGACATCCATCGTCCCATTTCCCTGACGAACGTAACACCTGAGTCAATCGTTGCGATGGCCCCAAAAACCGAAATAGCAACAACAGAGAAAAAAGTAGTAGAAAAAGTTCGCGATCAGACGACCAAACAGGTCCAGCGGATTCGGCATCTTGTTCCAACCTTTGATAAGTTAGGTCCCGCCAAGTTAACACTGTCCGCGATTTACGGCGATAGGATGAAAGGTGCGGGTAGTCTTGACCAAAAGCGGCGACTAGTTGATGACATGCTCGCCAATTCGAGTGAGCTCCAAAATGACCCGGTCGGAAAGTACGCTATCCAGTCTGCAGCAATGAACCTCGCCATTCAGTGTGGACATACAAATGCGTTTGTGCAGGGTCTCGACTTTCGAGTACGTGACTTTGATGTCGATGCCTTTGAGGAAAATCTCGGTTGGCTTCTGCGTTTTGGAAACGAATGTGAGGTCAGTCAAAGCAGCGTCGATGGCGCCGCTTATGTCAAGCGCTGCATTAAGGTAATCTACGCCGCATGTAAGGCAGATGACTATAGTCGCGCCGCTGACTTAGCGCGGCTAGCTTACAAATACGCGGACAAGTCCGCTGACTCGAAAGCATCCCAGCAAATCAATCGCGTCCGCTCTGCTTTGCTGACCGCAAATCGGAAATTTCGTGAAGTGCAGTCAAGCATGGAAGCACTTCGTGAAAATCCGTCTGATAAAGGCGCCGCCAAAGAGTTGGGATTGTTCTTATGTTTTTATAAAGGCGATTGGGACTCGGGATTGCCGCTGTTGGCCCAGGGCAGCACGCCACCGTTGCAGACTGTTGCAGAAATGGAGTTACGAGACGAGACACCTGAATCCGATTTCGTGCGAATCGGTGATGCTTGGTGGGATCTATCACGACAGGCAACCACGGGTTTCTTTCGCGAGGCATGCATGGGCCGCGCAGTACATTGGTATAAACATTCATTTGATATGCTTGGCAATTCGCTCGATCGTCTTCACGTCGACGCCAAGCTGAAAGAATTTAGCGAATCCGATCAACGAAATCCTTTTGTGTTGATTGATTCTTTGGCACAAATGTATGGCACCGACTTAACGTCAAGTCTTGCCGCTGCGATTGTCGACCAAAGTGACCGCGCGAACAATAACGATTAGATGAGCCAACCAGTCGGATCGTTTCGAGAAATCGCCAGCTGTGTGTGGCTTGTGACTCGCTATGCCTGACAAAGCGAAAAATACAGGTCGCAGACTTAATGTTCCGAATGACGGCTACTATGCAATAGCCGCACTCTTATTAGGACTGTTCGCTTACTTTCCCTCGTTTGACGCGCCCTTTGTGTTCGATAGCATCAGCGTGATCGAGCAAAATGATGCGATTGAAGATCTCTTCGAACTTGATTGGTTTTGGGCGGGTGGCCGTCGGTGGGTTGCGTATCTGAGTTTTGCTTTGGATTTTGCGCTGTATAGGGACTGGGTATTCGGATTCCATGTCACGTCTTTTGCAATTCACGCTGCTTCCGCCGGTTTGCTATATCGAATTGTATTGTTGACTCTTGACGTTAAGGATAAAGATTACAAATCGTCCCGGGTCGTATCCAATTCGAGGACTGCGCTCGTCGTCGCCGCGATTTGGTTCTTGCATCCGATCCAAACGCAGACGGTTCTCTACACGGTCCAGCGAATGGAATCGCTCATGGCCTTCTTTTTTTTGCTCGCGCTTCTCGCCTTTATTAAGGCTCGTCAAGGCTGCGGGAATAAATGGTACGTTTTGTCAATTGGGGCGTCGTATCTGTGCGCCTGCACGAAGGAAATTGCCGTAGCATTGCCGTTTGTCATAGTACTCTACAATTTCGTTGTTGCACCTAGTCCATCGAAGCCGCAAGCGAAAGATTCGTCAACCAATTTGCCATCTGAAAACGAAAAACGACGTTCACACGCTTGGGCTTACTGGTTCGGACTGTTTTCGATACTCCTCCTTTTCGCAAGCCCTTTGCAGGGGTTCACCGACTATTTGTTGGACAATATCTCGATTAATTCTCAATCTGAACCGATGGCTGGAACATCGAGTGCTGAAGTACTGGGCAACGACGTGATCGATGTTCAGAACCTCTCGCCGGTAAGTTACGCATTCACTCAGCCCAGCGTGGTCTTGCATTATTGTAGGTTGCTCCTCGTTCCTGTCGGACTCACATTTGATTATGCTTGGCCTATTGCAACGGGAAACTTAACAGATTGGGTAAACTTGTTTGTGGTCATTTTGCTAATGTCGCTTGCCGTTTATTGGTGCCTTAAGCGACAATTGAAGGGCTTTTGCATCGGAAGCTTTGTGCTAATTCTCTTGCCAACATCCAGTTTTTTGCCGATCAGAGACTTAGCTGTCGAGCACCGAATCTATCTTCCATCTGCATGTTTCTTTGCCTTGATTATCGGAGCATTGGCTCGACAGCCGTTTTTTGCGCATCATCACAAAATAAGCCGAGTGATCATGATCGCTGTAGTGCTGCTGTTAACTGTGCTCACGTATGTTCGGAGTCAAACTTATCGAACAAAATTAAGCGTCTGGGCGGATGTCGTAGCGAAAGCGCCGCACAACCCCAGAGGGCATTCGAATCTGGCAGGAGCGCTTATTGAGGAGCGGCAAGATTACGATGCAGGATTGCAACACTACGCCCTAGCGCTACGGATGATTCACGAGACGGCTGACCTTAGCCCGCCACTGGTAACCGCAGATTTTGTAAGAAAAAACATGAGTCACGCGGCAAATAACCACGGACTATTGTTGCTGCGGGCAGGGCGCTTCGACGTCGCTAAAATGAGATTTGAACAGGCGATCACTGCCAATCCCGACAACGCGGAGGCCTATTCCAATTTTGGCAATTATTATTTCTATCGACGTGACTACTTACGTGCGATCGAGTTTTTCAAAACAGCTATCCGAATCGACTCAAACCTCACGGCCGCCAAGAAAAACTTGCAGGTGGCCCGACAACTACTGCGACCTCACTGAATTGCTACCGCATTCCATCCCGTATTGTATTCTGGTAGAAGATTTGGTGCGAGTTTTCTAGCATTGTCTTCAGCTTAACGATCGGCTGACTACGATAGAGGATGATTTAACTGAGGCAAAACACAAATCTACTTTGTTGCAGTCGCTTCGCTTTCTTTAGCAATATTAGAGCGAGCTTGCAGTTTTAGATCCTGAGGTAATGAATGGCTGAAAGTCGAGGGTCGGCTGTGTTAACGATTGCGAGCTCAAGTCCGGAGGCAAAGAAGCATTCCTTAATCCTATTTTCACGAACCAACAACAATTCCTGATTACTGTTCCTCTATGCTAGGAACCTTCAAGAGGCTACTTGCTTTTCACATGGTGTAACACTACAAACCGCGGGCGTACCCGATTGGCGATGGACAAGAGAGGCAGAATGGAGCGACATTGGCAGCGGGGGCGGCTTTTGTACTTGTATCCGATTTCAGATCCCAGCGATATCAAGATAGTTGCCAGTGTTCAGCAAGAGCCAGCACCGAATGTTACGTGCGCCTTTGCAGCAGCTCGAACCTAGCGTTAGCGGAAAGCCTCGTTAAGTTAGTATGCAAGGCGTTTCCGCAGGGACCTATGCGGCGAATCCTTCAACAACGTTCCAACCTCCAGTACCAGTCGGCGCAGCCCCGAAGGCTACCGTGCTTAAACGAGACTTTGTGATTGGTTTTCGCACTGAAGTGTGAGTCTCTCAATAGTTTTTGCCTTACGCCTATATCACTAAAGTTAACAGTGGATCAATCATCGTTTATTGAACACGCGCAGCACGAATCGTCACATTGGTGGTTCCTGGGTAGACGCGAAGTGATTGTCGGCATAGTGGAGGCTCTTCGCCCCAAGAAATGTTCGTCAACGCAATTGCTGGAGATTGGGTGCGGTACCGGGGCAACGGTCGGCACTCTCAGCGAAGAATGGGATGCAATCGGTGTGGATATCTCATCGCATGCAATTGAGATAGCTCGTCAAAGATTCCCGAAAGCACGTTTTGTCGCTTATCAGTATTGGGACCAGATCGTTGACGAACTGCACAGCGCGGATGTGATTCTGCTGCTTGACGTTCTTGAACATGTTGAAGATGACTTTCACTTTCTCAGCGAAATGGTGAGTCGCGTTCGGCCTGGTTGCTACATCATTTTGACGGTTCCAGCGGACCCTTCGCTATGGAGCGAGCATGACGTTGCCTTGTTTCACTATCGACGTTACATGCCAGCCCGACTGCGTCGGGCTTGGTCGGAAATGCCATTGCAAGAAATTCTCTTGTCGGAGCTAAACGTTCGGCTAGCCCTGCCGATTCGTTTGGTCAGACGAATCCAGACTTGGCTTGCCTCGGTTCGACCGAGGCGCGTTAACGACGACAAGAAGAAAGCCCCACAAAGCAGTTTGCAAATTCCAATCCCCGCGATCAATGGGCTTCTGAGGCGATTGTTTGCATCCGAGAAAAATGCGTTGGTCAATCAGCTTACGAAACGAGTCTCGAGCGGCGGTATCGGCATCAGCGATAGCTCACCGTCAGCTAAGCCGATCCGCGGCATTAGTCTGGTCGCGGTCTTAAAAAGACTTCCTGGAGAATGCCTGCCACGAAACAGACCTGCCGGGGTTGAACCAGACTTGGGTGTTCCCGCGACGTTTGATCTTGGACACGAGAGTCGTGACAAAGAGGCAGTCCATTGAGCAGCAGTAGCATGGCCAAGCTGGAAAACAGAATTGCTTTGGTCGTACCAATGTACAACGAGTCGAATCGATTCCGCCCGGATAGGTTCGCCGAGGCACTGAACGAATCGGAGAATTTGCACTATATACTGGTGAATGATGGAAGTAGCGATGCAACGGGTGAGATCATTGATTCCTTCGCGAGAAACCATCCGGCCCGCTGCATTTCACATCACTTACACCAGAATCAAGGAAAGGCTGAGGCAGTTCGACAAGGGCTGATCCTTGGTATTTCTGGAGGCTTCAGGTTTCTGGGGTATTGGGACGCTGATCTTGCCACTCCGTTGGCCGCCGTGCGTGAACTTCAACACGAGATGATGGATTTGCGCCACCCAGATGTTGTGCTTGGCTCGCGTGTTCAGTTGTTAGGGCGTGAGATCCAGCGTAGCCCCGTTCGTCACTTCATTGGACGAGTGTTTGCAACCCTTGCGTCGCTATCGCTGGGGCTACGGGTTTACGACACCCAATGTGGTGCAAAACTATTACGCAACGAGACTTGGCTGGTTGAGGCATTGCAGTCGCGGTTCACCAGTGGATGGGCCTTTGACGTCGAACTCCTGTCCAGGTATTTGGTTCGTTGCCGTCGACTAAGTATCCCACACAAGATTGTGGAGGTTCCACTCCGCCAATGGGTCGACGTTGAGGGCTCCACTGTACAACTGCCCGCAGCCTTGGCAGCATTTGCATCACTGATCCAACTTGGAATAAAGCAACGAAGGCAGATCTGGGCGACAAACGAATCGTACTCAAAATTTCGCAATCAGAGCGAAAACTTGCCCGACCGCAGCGTTTCATAACGTCCCAAAATAAATGAATATGAATCAGGTTACGAAGAAGCTTGTAGATCAGTCAACTAGGGTGCAACGTCATCGGGCTTGGCTTGCTGGCTTTGTAGCCGCATTAATTCTGCTTGCTCATTTCCCGGCACTTCAATCAGACTTTGTGTGGGATGATCTTCACTTCGTAGAAACTTGGCTTCATGCCTTTAATAGCCCAAGCGATTTTTTCTTTCCACCCAAGGACATCCCAAGTTGGCCCGCTCACTATTACCGGCCTTTAGGAATAATGAGTCTAAAGCTTGACTACTTTATCTTTGGACGGTCGTTTCCCCTGGGTTGGCACATAGTCAACTTGATAATCCATTTTTTCTGTACATGGCAGGTGGGGTGTCTTGTGCGACGTTGGTCGAAGATGCTGGAACTTCCTATGCGACTAGAAGTTATCGCTATGAGCTTATTTGCGGTGCATCCGATTCATGTAGAGTCGGTCAACTGGGTTGCAGGTCGATCAGATCCACTTGCGGTAGCATTCTTACTGATATCCATCAACTACGCTTGGAGACACGTTGACACAAATCGACGGATGTATGCTTTTGCTTCAGGAATCACGCTGCTGTTGGGACTGTTGTGCAAAGAAGTTGCGATTGCGGCCCCTGTGCTGTTTACTATCGACGCCATCGTGGCATATTTCGCAAATAAGTTGCGTCTCGATATCCAGGAGGTTCGATCAACGTTATGGCGTCAATGCACGGCCTATTTTACAGCCGTCATGACTTATCTTGCCATGCGATATGCCGCATCAGCGCCAACGAGCGGCAATGCGTCTCGGCCAGGCCCGAGTGAGATGGTCGAAATCATTGCCCGTGCGGTAGCATATTATTTGCAACAACTTGTTCCCTTGCGTGCCCAAGTTGTATATCCCGATCCAAGCTCATTGCCCTCCATTTTTCAGAGCTTACAGGTATTCCTGTACTGCTGTATCGGTTTGGTTGGCTTATCTATATTCGCCAAAAAAAGCCTTCGCTGGATGATTGTAGTTGGCGTCGGCTGGACAGTTGGCGGGCTGTGGCCGTCACTGCTTGTCATTGTCAACGCGACCGATTCCCTGTTTATTTCCGAGAGGTACCTTTATCTACCATCAATTGGGTATTGTATCATCGTTGCGTCGTTGGTGTCGTATCTCAGCCTTGCGATGCAACGATTGCTTGCGAGACACCTCGAGGAAGGCAATGGTGGAACGTCAAATGCGTTTTCGTTGCCTTTCGCACGAGAATATCGCTACAGCATAATCTTACTACCCGTTTGTGTCTCATTACTACCGATTCTTTTGTTTTATGGCGTTTCATGCTGTCGGTATGGACTTAAGTGGGTCGATAGCCCGACACTTTGGAACTATTCACTAAGCGAAAACCCAGGGCATGGGACCGCACTCTTGAGCCTGCTCTACTACTATGAACTGCAGGGTGATGTCGAACGTCGCGGCAACCTAATCCAATATGCCCACAAAGTGCGTCCGGACATGTTGCAGATCGAGTACATGTACGCGGAGTGGTTAAGAAAAAAAGGCGAAGCTGACGCGGCGGTCAAAGTGCTAAAAAACGAGAAGCTGGCGCTGGAGAGCCTGCCCATCCTCTATCTGGAGTTGGCTCGCTCGTTGACAGACCTTAATCGACTTGAAGAAGCCAAACAATCATACGAAATGTTGGTAAAGCATCAACCGAACCATCTAGAAGCTCACCTCCGTTTAGCCACGCTCGTTTCAGACGCTCGTACCGCAAAAATGCACCTTTTGGAGGCAATGTTAATCGCACCAGACAATCCTGTGCCTTACGAGTTACTGGCTGATTTACACGAGGCAAGCGGCGACATGGAGTTGGCAAAGGCCGCACGTCAACGCGCGGCTGAGCTCAAGCAATGATTTAAACTCGTTGCCCGATACCTGGTCACCTTCATACCCTGCCACCTCGCATTCCGGCGAGCTTCGTTTCGGCTGCAATCCGCCCGCTTTTTGACCGTCATCTCCAAATGCCTGGAATAACCAATGAACGATGAGGTAACGGAGCAATTTTTTCTAAAATTCTCACGCCAACTTCAGCCTTGACACGAAACACAAACCAAATAGGTTCGCACCGAATTGCTTCAACTCTTACTAGGCACTGTCCAAAAAACCTTACGTGTGCTCCGTGCGTAGTGTTCTAAAACGACTCAGAACTCTATTTTGAAGGAGCGTATAGGATGAACGGGCGTCATTGCCTGACCGATGATCAGTGGGCATGTATTTCGGACTTGTTTGGTAGGCCAGCTCAGACGGGGCGGCCACGGAAAGATAGGCGGATGGTGGTCAACGGCATTCTCTGGATTCTTAGGGCAGGCTCCCCATGGCGGGATCTTCCCCAGGGGTACGGAAAGTGGAGCACAGTATAACAGTATATGAGTGTTTCCGACGGTGGAGCCGCAATGGATTATTTGAAACGATTCTCGATCGATTGCGATCGGCTGCGGCGGAAGTTGAGGCCATCGACAGTGATCTGTGGTGCGTTGACGGAACCAACGTTCGTGCGGCTCGATGTGCTGCGGGTGCGAAAAAAGGGGGCCTGGAGAAGCAATTGCTAGCAATGAAGCGTTAGGGCGTTCTCGCGGCGGATTTGGCACAAAAATACACATTTTGTGTGATGGTCAAGGTAATCCGCTCGGTGCGGTGCTTTCGGCGGGTCAGGAACATGAGTCGCAATATCTTGAAACAGTCCTAGATGCGTAACCGTACACCGGGACCAGATCGGATGACTACTTGCGGAGGCGGCGGCGAGCGCGTTTGGTTTGCTTGCGGTCGGCGGCTTGCCGTCGTTCGTCGGTGCGGTAGCTGCGAATGGCGTCTAGATGTGTTTCCTTCCATACGTGCGGAGCCATCGCGGGCCAGTCCGTTTCGCCTGCAAGCGCACGACGCAAGACATCCTCTAGATACGCATGCACGTCCAACTCATTTCGCACTGCCGTACCAATGATCGTCATCAGGTTCGCTCCTCGCTCTCCCGATGCCACCGATCCTTTGAACAGCCAGTTCTTGCGCCCCGTGGCAACTCGCTTCATCAACTGCTCACAGTCGTTGTTGTCAATCGGGATCGATTCATCTTCAACGAACCGTGTCAGTGCCTCCCAGTGGCGACGAACGTATGCCGCAGCCATCCCAAGATTGCTCTTGGGCAACACGTGACGAACCGACATCACATCACTGCCCAGATACTCCTCAATCAGTCCCAGCACGTGACGCGAAAGGCTTTGTCGACGCGATTGGCGCTCAGGTGCAGCTATATGCTTTATCTGATCTTCGATGTCATACAGCATCCTGATCAGTGACTCTAGCTTTGCAACTTGATTGGGGAATGCATTTCGGCACTCGTCGATCTTTCGGCGCGCATGAGCCCAGCACGCTGCGAATGTGATTCGCGCGTCACTGCGTAGTTCAATCTTTTGAAAACCCGACCAACAGTCTCCCAGTACGTTCCCTTCGAAATCACTCAGCACATCGTCAGGTCCATCCCGATGACGACTGACGGTAAAGTCGAACACAACCACCGGAAGGCGAGCCGCATGGTAGCCCCAGAAGTGCGCCTTGATGCTTGGCTTTCCCGATTCAATCGCCGCACTTAGCACTTCGCTGATTCGTTCACGCCGAGGATGTGATGAAAGATCTGGCATCGCTTTGGGCGTAAGCAGTAGAACCCCAGTATCATCGCAGCCGACCGTTTGATCGGTCTTCAAGAGTTTGCGTAAGTGCTCTGCCAGCGGCCTGAGCGCGAACTCAACGGCCGTTTCGATGTTTACAAGCGTGCTGCGACTGGGCGTCCAGCCGTTGCCACCGAACATGTCTTGCTGACGATAAAACGGCAAGTGAAAGAAGTACTTTGATGCGACCACTTCCACACCAATCGATGCGTCGAAGCGATCGCCAAGCGTGAGGCCTGTTGGACGTTCAGGGCTGATGATGCCGGTGGATTTATCAGCGGGATAAGCATACTTGGCGTACTTGGTTAGCAGTACGCGAAGCTCAGGACGAATCCACTGCAGCGTTTCGATCTCGTCATAGCCGATCAGCTTCAGCCCTGCTCGCTTGTCTTCGGGGAGATCAACGATGCGTTCAATGCGTGGCAGGTGGGCCGGGAACTTGCGGTCGTCCTTACGAGGACGCTTTGCTCGGCGCTGCTGATTCTCTTGGTCGGCGTCTTCGACGATTTGCTCCGCTTCGCGAATTGCTTCTTCTAGCGCGCTGACGACTTCGGGAGATGCTTCCTCGCCGAGATCCAGTAGCAACTGGCCAGCGCCATCGATGCGTCGTTCGCTCCTGCGACCGTAAAGCTGCTGCAGAAGCTTCTCGATTTTCAGATTTAGTTCGGTGACTTTCTCATCGAGCCGATCATTGTTCGTCTTCAGCTCGAGAACCGAATGAGCTTGCTGCTGAACGAGTTGCTCTTTGAGTGCTAACTCAGTGGCTTGCCCATTCACTTGAGCTTGCAGCGTGGCGATCAACTGATGACAAGCTTCAAGGTCATCAGGAAAGAGATTGTGATGTTGCTTCTTCTTTGCATCCATGATGCGGTGATTATACGCATCATGGATTGAAAGAGTATGAGTGAATGAAGAATGTTTTTATGATCAAGCGACCTTCATTCGCTTGCGTCTTGTACGCGCGGACTTCAGTGGCACGCCAGCGATCCACATGGCAAGTTCGACTGAGTCAATCGTGACATGCGTACTGTTCCCATCAGGCTTCGGCAACTCAACGGTCCCCTGTTCCAGCCTGCGGTACCAAAGCGTTAATCCGCCAGCTTCCCACCAAAGAGCTTTGATGCGATCCTGCTTGCGATTGACGAAGAGGAACAAAGCTCCGCCGGTGACCGAGTACCCCAGGGCCATGGTGACGATGCCCGTGAGGCCATCGAAGCCTTTGCGGAAGTCCACCGGTTGGGTGTAAAGGTAGATGGGCGTGCCGCCAGGCAGGCCGATCATGATTGACCTTGAGCGGTTTGATTGACTTCGAGCCGTACGCGAACGCCGCCGGGTAGTTCAACGGACATGACCGTGGTGGGTGAAGTGACTTCGCTTGTTCGTAGTTTGACGGGCACAAACGCGGGCAGGCTCGGAGCAACTTCGGATTCAGCACTGCTGAGCTTCTTTCGCCACTGATAAAGCGAAGCCTGCGAGATGCCTTCAGCGGCACAAAACTGAGCGACCGTTTGATCAGCCTGCTGGAAGCGACCAATACGATCGATCCAAGTTTGACGGACAGAGGCACGAGAGCGGTTAGACATGGCCATGAGTCTCCAAAGCGAAAGGGAACAATACCCCTAACGCTAACTCACTCACCAATCATGGCTCTGGTGTACGGTTACCTAGATGCTCAGGCAGTCGCCCGGTGGTCGGACGACGAACCAATTGTTCCGATCAAACTCGCAGGTGACAAAGGCTACCGCGCTGATTGGATTGATGAGATACTACTCGGACGCGGCATCAATCCAGTAATTCCTAGCAGGGAGAATGAAGACCGGACGAATCGCCCGATCGAATTTGATAAAGACAGCTATCGACGACGCAGCATCATCGAAAACCTGATTGGTTGGTTAAAGGAATGCCGCGGGGTCGCAACTCGATTTAAGAAGCGCGCGGTTCACTATCTATCGATGGTCAAACTATCAATGATCTGTCGCTTCCTTCGCCAATTTTGCCCCGATGGAAGTCGAGTATGATGGTTTTTGGACAGAGCCTAGTGCCTCATCAATCCTCGGAATTGGGGGTTTACTGTAGTGGGATTCGCCAAAATTCACCGCGACGATCGGGCGTTGAGGAATTCTGGCGAATCTCACTACCCAAAAACTTATAGTGGGTGATGCACTAGGTGGCCCCGTGAAGGTAAATCGGATCGAAATAGCCACTACGGTGACACGGTTTATTCACTGACCGTTGCTGACGATTCTTCAACGTGCCGTTTAAGGTAATGGTTGTATGTCTCGACGACCTGGGGTCGAATCTTCGTGTTTCGTGCCAGACAAGATGCAAACCAATGTTCGGCTTCGTTCCAGTCATTATTGAGAGTCGCAATTAACGCTAAAGACCATTCAATTTCTGCGCGTTGGAGTTCATCATGGCTTTCTGGAAGAACACGCTGATACCACGATTTAGCTGCGTCCAATTGCCCTAGCAAATACAACTCATCGGCAAGTTCTCGTGACCACTTGTATTTGGTGCCCGGATAGAAATACTCTCGCTGCTCGGACATCTCAATCGCTTTCTCCAATAATGCCAATCGAGCTGGCGGAGAACGATTCTCGTCAAAGTGAGAAAGGTTGTGCACGGTGCGTGGATTACCGGGTTGTCGAGCGTAGTCGTTTCTTAACAACGAGAGATGCGTCGAGTAGTCCAGGTTTCGGGCGACAGTGAGAACGGAAAGTACACACGCCAAACCCACCACAGCGAACCTCCACCGCTGCTGGTGTTTCACCAACGGTGCATCGGCATACTGGGCGATTGCAACCACAACTGATCCGATGACGAACGCTAACGGCAAATAGAAACGATGCTCAAAAACAAGGTCGGTGAGCGGAATGAAACTTGTGGGAGCGAGTATCGCGAGAATACTGGCTAGGGCAAACCCAGACGTTAAGCGGTTCCTGAGGGCATACACACAGCCGCCAAATAAGCCAATCCACCCAATAGTTCCGGCGACCAGCCAGATTGGATCGGTCAATGGTAACCAACCGTAGTCGAGAACTTGCCCCACGGGGAAAAACGTCAACTGCAAGTATTTCAGGTACACGACGGGTTGGCTAACGATGTAAGCGATCGCATCAATACCGACCAAATCGTATCCGGCAGTTCCGAATCGGTCGTCAGGCCGCGTGAGTGACGGAAACAGCTTCCACGCGCCAAACAGAACGGGCAACATCAATATCCAAGGCGTGAGACGGCACAAGATTGACGACGGAGTAACACGATGCACCAACGTTCGCTCGGCTGCGAAGATGACGAACGCCAAACCGGCAGTCATCTCCTTGCTGCCATAGGCAAGGCACCCAAACAGAATACACAAGAACAACCACAGTCCGATTGCTCCTGGCATGGCCGTGGGCGCATCGATCGAGCGCCGTGCAAGCTGGCGGGAATGCAAATACGATCCGAGCGAGAGCAAAAAGAAGGTCGCCGCCACCGATTCGAAACGCTGGACCACGTAAACTACCGCGGCGGTGGCAAGCGGGTGAACGCCCCACAGGAGCGCAGTAACAAGGCCAACATTGTGCACCTTTTGGTTTGGCCAATCGCGGTAGCACATGGCTACGGCCTTGGCGGCGACCCAAAACACCAGAAACGTGTTGAAGGTGTGCACCGCTATGTTCACGAAATGTGAAGCGATCGCAGAGTCGCCCAGAACCGCGAATTGTAGTGCAAAGGAACCGCGAACCACCGCGCGATTACCACCGCCGACCCAACCGAGAGCGAAGAAGTCCTGCAGCGCCTCGTCCGATGTCACGCTCTCATCATCGAGAACATACGCGCCACCCACACCGGTAAAATGTACGCACCCAACAGCCACAACGGCCGCCAATAGCATCCAACTCGACAGATTTTCTATATTTGGCATGGATCGATTGTGCAGGCTAACATCCGCACAAGCTAGTGGTTTTCTTATGGCGACTGATGAATAGATTACGGTCGTGGAATCAACTTCTGTAAAAGCAATATTCGTGTTACGCACCATGAATCCGTCACAAAATCCGAACAGCTGACCAATGATGCACTGATAATCCATCAAAATGCTTTGTCGACCTCCGTCCATGCGTTGCGTTGACGAGCAACAGCGATATAAGCTATTCAAAAATTCTTAAATGCGCATTACGCATTTGGGTTCGCAGAATTACTCTCATCAAGCTGCTTTCCGCAACGAAGAGTCAGGGCGACAGTGGCGACCAAACGTGGCAGTAGTTTCAACTCAAGTCGACTTGACGCAGAGCAGTTCTAGTCGACAAGAGATCGAAGGTATTGGCCGTATTCGTTGGGAAGTCGGTCGGCGATACTCATCAGCGAATCCGCATCGATCCATCCCTTGCGATAGGCGATTTCCTCTGGGCAGCCAATTTTTAGACCTTGACGCTTCTCTACCGCCATCACGTAACTTGCTGACTCAATCAATGAATCCTGAGTCCCCGCATCCAGCCAAGCAAAGCCTCGTGAGAACAATTCGACTCGTAACTTGCCCGCTTCCAAATAACAGCGGTTCAAGTCAG
The DNA here is from genome assembly GCA_041751935.1 of Pirellulaceae bacterium. Lineage (GTDB taxonomy): Bacteria > Planctomycetota > Planctomycetia > Pirellulales > Pirellulaceae > JBBSJZ01. Next base: position 21,853 of record JBGSIA010000123.1, read on the forward strand.
TAATCTCCAATTCCCCACGCGCAGAGGGCTCCAATGTCTTTGCAAAGTCAACTGCGAGAGAATCATAAAAGTACAAGCCTGGAACTGCGTACCTTGATTTTGGCTGCGATGGTTTTTCCTCAAGCGACCGCACTTTGCCGTCGGCGTCGAACTCGACCACGCCATATCGCTGGGGATCGCGTACCGGATAACCAAAGATCGTAGCTCCTTGGTCGCGTTTCGCCGCGGACTGCAGCGACGCCTGAAAACCCTGCCCATAGAAAATGTTGTCGCCAAGAATCAGAGTCACCGGATCATTTGCCACGAATGATTCCCCGATCAAAAATGCTTGTGCCAAACCTCTCGGCTCTGGCTGGATCGCATAGCTCAGCGACAAACCCCATTGCGAACCATCACCTAAAAGTCGCTGAAACAGCGGGATATCTGCCGGCGTGGATATCAGCAAAATTTCGCGAATATCGGCCAACATCAAACAACTCAGCGGGTAATAAACCATGGGTTTGTCGTAAACAGGAAGCAACTGCTTGCTCACTGCCAACGTCATCGGAAACAGTCGACTGCCCGTGCCTCCGGCAAGCAAAATCCCTTTTCGATTGGTCATTCGGTCGTCACTCTTGATTGGAGAACATTGAAATTATGGCTTCAGCCGGACATTCAAATTGTGGCATTCAACTATGAGCATTGACGTGCGGTGGGCTCGGCACTTGCCCCCACTGAACAATCGCATCCTCAATCGCCTCTTGGACGCTCCTGATTCGGATTCCCGCGCGAATCGCCTTGCCGTTGTCGAGCACACAATTCGATCGGGGAGCAATCGCAGCCTCCCGCATAAACTCGTCCTCGTCCACAAAGAACTCGAAATGACGATCTGACGCGATCGAACTCCGTAGCATCGCCACGACTTCGCGGGTCGTGACACTACCGGTATTGGTAAGGTTGTAAGTCCCAAAGGGAACCCGTTTGATCACACAGTCAACGCACGCTTGCGCAAAGTCATCGAGGTGCGAAAGGCTGTTCCTGGCATCTAAGAGTTTCGCATAATTTAGCAACTTGGACAGATAGTTTCGTGGCCCAGGCTCATGATTGAATGGGATGCGCAATCGCCAGATGTAACATTGTTCGCAGCCTTGCAGTATTTCCTCGCCTAGGGCTTTTGACCCTGAGTAAAAGCTGCAATTATTGGTGCGAAACGAAAAGTTGGGCTCGTCTGATTCGGTGAACCCTCCGCCGTCGGAACGCTGACCCGTGTAAATACAGCCACTGGACAGATGAGCGAACGGAATTCCGACTCCCTCACAAGCCTCGCGGATTCGACCCGGTAAAACCGAATTCCCTAACAGACATTCGGTCTTCTGTATCTCGCACGCATCCACGTTAGGCCGGCCTGTAAAACCGGCGGCGTTGACCAGAAACGAGATGTGCTCGCGGACCATCCACTGCGACAGTGCGGAAACGTCGTAATAAGCGACATGCGATCGCCGAGCCACCGTACATTCAAAATTCGAACGCTGAAACGCCGCGACAATTCGACTACCGACATAACCAGACCCGCCAAGTATAGCGATTTTAAACATGTACTTGATTTGCTTTCTTCAGGAGTTGACTCTGGGTGATCATTTCGACCCTGCCTGACCGCCAGCCGTGTTATGGCAAGCGGCAGGCTTACCTTTATCGTAGCTGGATTCGCGAGAATTCAGCACTCATTGAATTCTTGCGAATCCAGCTACCCGAAGTGGTAAAATTTTCCTGCCGGTCGCCAAAGGCGACCGGCAAGTTGATTTCTACCGGGAGGGTGAGGCTCCTGCCGAACGTCTTCTCTCAGCAGGAGCTTCGTTCTCCCATCGTTCGCAGTTTCGTTCTCCCATCGTTCGCGGCTTCGTTCTCCCATCGGTCCTGCTGGAATCTATCCGCGTTACGCTCCCGCCTTCATCAGCAGTCGGTAAATCACTCGCATTCGCGCCGATAAAAGACGATGAACCCAAAGACTTGATCGGTGGGAGCCATTGGAGTGAAGTTGCGCGATCGCGTAGGACTCGTCCGATTGCGATTCAAGAAAACGCCAGCTCTTGCAATCCGCGTAATATCGGAATGCCGCAAGATATTGTGGAATGTGCATTCCACGATCCTTCTTCATAAATCGGAGCCACAGGTCATAGTCCATGGAATAGTGCAGGTCTTCTCGTAATCCGCCTGCGCTGACCCCAAAGGACCTTCTCCAAAAAACGGACATTTGCGGAATGCAATTCTCTTGAAGGAGGCGGGCGAGTGTGAGCCGTCGCATTCGAAGATTCTTGTACGTAGTCAGCCAGCGTCTGATTTCTCGATCTTGAGTGTCAATAATAATGGCGCGCCCGTAGACCCATTGAATCGTTTCATTGGCCGAAAACATGTCGGCCACGGTGGAGAGAGAGCCTTGCAAAAGAATGTCATCACTATTGATCCAGCCCACGACGTCGCCGGTTGCCATCGACATCCCTTTGTTGATCGCGTCCGATTGGCCACGATCGGACTCGACGACGATCCTCGCTTGCTGTCGATAACGATCCAGCACTGCTAGTGTACCATCGTTCGACTGGCCATCCACGATGATGTATTCAAGCTCGAAATCGCCCGTTTGAGTCAAGACCGACTGGATCGTTCTCTCAATATAATGCGCTTGGTTATACGACGGGGTGATAATACTAATTTTCATGGTCGATCTCGGAGCGAATGGTCCGTGTCCGCCGAGCCTTGCTCCGCGTTGGCGATCGACGGAGGTCCCATCTCAAACATTTGGAGCAACCTTTTGGATTGTTCGACAGCGTTGTCAGCGATTGATTGGTTTGAAACAGCGCGGCGCATTCTGAGTTTGCGATATGCTGGCATGAGCCAGCGAAGCGTCTGGTGCGATTGACGGCTCCACGTCCAACCGTTGGTCGCGATGACGTCCTTGATCATCGCCTTCGATTGCGAAAGGAAACCGAAAGCGGCCATATTCCACGCCGCCTCGGTCACCCGCCATCCGATCGCTTCGCGGACACCCGGTACGCTCATGACCTCTGGGTGCTTGACTAGGAATTTTCGAATGCAGACAAGCGATTCGACGTATGCCAGTCCACTGCTATGAGACAAGTTTGTCGCATGGGAGCGGCGCGAATAGAGCGGTCGGAACACGTGTGCGGAAGCCCCGCAGCGGGTGAGACGCAGCAGGAATGAAAAATCGTTCACAATTTTGTAATGATCCTCACACTTCCCAGCCTGCAACCATGCGGATCGACGGAACACGATTCCCGGAAAGCCCGCCGGATACATGCTGTGTCGCAATCCCATCAATGCCGCGTCGTTGCATGACAACTTGGCGAACTCCAATCCGGTATCCGTCATGGTCCGTTTCACTTCCCGATCACGGTGAAAGTTCCGCTGGGAAATGCTGGCAGCGTTCTCGTCGGCATCTGACGTGCCGGAGTGACTGAGAAATGCGAGGTCGGGAAACTCGCGAAAGACAGCCATTGTCAGTTCGAGCTTTGACGGATGGAAAGCGTCGTCTTGCTCGAGAACGGCGATGAACTCATCATCGGAAGCCGTGATGCCCCGATTGATCGGAGCAACGGGGTTCCCCGAGTTCTCACTCAGTCGTAGAACTTGAACGTCAAACGAAACTTGACGATCTCTTTTCCAGCTTTCGCAAACTTCGACAGTGGCATCCGTAGAACAGTCATCGACGACCAACAAGGACCGAGGCGAGCATGTCTGCAACGCGACCGACTCCAGCGCCTGTACAATGAGATGTTGTCCGTTGTAGGCGGGAACGACAACAGAAATGCTTGGCCTCATGCTCGAGTCGATGCATTTTTTGGTCGAACCATATAAGACGTATTGCCCCGACTGGCGTTCAATATTTCCTTAACCAATAACCACCACTCGGCGAAGGCGATCATCACAAAGTTGCAGCCGGCTCCCTGCAAAAACTTCCGGAAAGCATGTAGGGGAAGGACCAGCAAGAGGATAGCGGTTGGCCACCGACTTTTGTCGGTCATCGCGTAGATTCGCTGGGCAGCGAGGATGCCGCGGTATCGATCCGTCGACACTGAACTTGCAAAGCTGTTGACCGACAAACGGTGCTCGATCGTCGACCCGAGAACATGGAACAGATACCCTCGCTGATGGAGCGTACGACATAGCCAGTGGTCAAGGTAGTCTAGTGCGAATGTTTCCGAGTACCCGCCCAAATCATCGATCGCCTCGACACGCACGAAAGCAGCCGAGTTGATAGCAGATATATTCTTGGCAGTGGTTCCTCGCTTCGACCATTTCAAGAAAAACCACGGCAATCCGAGCGCACAACGCACCGGTGAACATACGATGTCGCGTTCGATTACAATCGGAACACACATCGCGACACTTGAGCCTAGATCCGATGCTTCGTTTTCGAAATCCACGAGGTAATTTTCTGGAAGTACGGAATCCTGGTCAAGCGTAAGAAGCCATTTACGCCCCTGCGATCGAGCTCGATCGACTGCGACGTTGTAAGCCATCGCCAAGCCGGGGTTGTCGGGGGCACGGTGATATTGAACTGAAAGTCGGTTCGCATCGACGTTACTGATCGCTCTCAAATCAAACTCCGTCACGTCACTCTCGGGCGTGTTGTCCCAGACGAGCACGGATAACCGGTGAGATGCTTGCCGAGCAGCCGCCGCAAGTGAACGGAAGGCCGACGAATCCTCCAGACGACAACGATAGAGCACGATAACTGCAAACAGCGGGACTGGTTGCAGACCACCGCGTTCCAGGCTTGTCGTCGTCTCCATTGGCCGCGAATCGTTCGGCACTGCTATCCGTTTGGTCGGCACGTCAGGCCGACATTCGAGTATCCCCACTTCACCATCCAAGGCGTCCGATCGAGCGTTTCCAAACTACCGATGACGACGGCGAACCCATTGCCAACCTTGTCGTCCGGATCACAGACATCCGACACCGGAAAATCGAGCGACTCTGCGAAAGTCACGAACTCGTCTGTTCTCCACACCGACCAATGACAATCGTGTGAAGGCCGGTCTCGCTTCGGCGCCGCATGTAGATCCATGAGTTCCGAGACCAACGTCGACGCACGAGTTCGGTCAGCGGTTCGATCGGCGTGAGGAACCACCAGGTAGATGTACCGCTTGCTCACTCGAACCCACTCGACGATGGCGGAAATTGGATCGAAGAAATGCTCGATGACGTGGGATGCCAACATGAAATCAAAAGATTGATCCGCGAACGGTAGGCAGTCGCCTGGGGCAATGACATCCACCGGTCGGATCATCCCACAAAGCCGCAGCTGTTCTCGGGCGTAGGCCGTACTTTCGCGGACATGATTGGCCACGTCGACATTGATCGTGTCGAGGTCATAGTGATTGTGTGCGGAACCGCCAACCTCAAGACCTCGTAGCCCAGCCAAGAACCTCTTGGAATGAGGTGAGGAAGGAAACTGCCCCAGCCCCGGCTGCAAACGGCTGCCCAAAACCGGCCAGTCTCCAGTCTCTCGCCAAGCTATGCAGCGGCGACCTCCGATACCATCGCGCGCGAAGCAATTGATTGCAGAGAGTCCCCAAGAGAAGGTTCCTAACGTTGCCCACTGATATCCTTTACAGTCGGAGCCAATCTCTCAACGCCGTCATCGTACCGTTTCCGAAATGGCGGTAACGCCCCGATCCGAGTTCCACTACAGCCGACTTCAGGTTCAAGATTCGAGTTTGCCGAATGGCGATGCGATTCCTTAGGTGACGTCGCCTGTCCAGCATCGATTCCAGGATCCCACCCAGCAAGCCCAATCGATTTTGCAAACCGTTGCCAGTAGCACACGACGTTGATTCGACGATACGGGTTTGCAAGATTTCGATAGCATCGTCGACTTGACGAATGATCGACTCTAGTCGAGCGATGAAGTCTCGATCATTGGTGTTGAACCACGTGGAAATCAGGCCGAGTGCTGAGTGTCTTTGAATGCCGATCTGTTGGTTCGCGTGTTGACGGTATTGAACAAGGCATTCATTCACGCAAACCGATGGTCCGATGATCGAAAGACACCAAGCGATCCAGTGGTCATGAACCCAGCCATCGGGCGCGGGTGGAATCGATTCACGCAGTGCAGACCGAAAGCACATCGTTGCCCCCGTGACCACGTTGCGGTGCACCAACTCAGGAAGCAATTCCGTCTCGCTTGGTTTCCCTTCAGCCACAAATCTCACTGCCGACCAGAGGGTGAATCCGAGTGGAGCGAGCGTCGGGTCGACCGCTTGTGCATTGGAAAATGCGAAACAGGCTTTCGAGTGCGTTTGGAGTGTGTCGGTTATGCGTTGCAGTTTGTCTGGATGCCAAACATCATCTTGATCTGCAAGAAAGATATAGTCCCCTTTGCACTCGGCAATGACTCGCTCGAAATTCTTTGTCGAACCAAGGCGGTTGTTGGATTCAAGCAAACGGACGGAGAAGGGGGCTTCCCGTTGGAAGCGTTCCAGGATTTCTGGCGTTTCATCGGAAGAACCATCGTCGCGCACCACGACTTCCAAGGGCGGTAAAGATTGCCCCAAGATACTCTGAAGTTGGGCTGGCAGGTAAGCCGCACCATTGAACGTACAAAGCGCAATCGAAGCGGTCATCTACAGTATTCAACGCAAATCATCATGAGTTGCCTCTTGTCGGTCGCCGCGCAGCTTCGATCCGTGAGAGAGGGACACAAGAGTGATTGAGGGTTACCAAAGATCGTGTCCGCAACTGCGTGAGCACCTTTCCCAATACGAGTTCGATTCCTTCGCCAAAAGGCAACATGCGAACCATTTGACGTCTTCGCACGAACCGCTTGCCCGCGGCGACGTCATGATCCGAAAAAATACCTTGGGCATTTACCCAATAAAGTAACTCGATCGCTGTGTTCAAATCATGTACGCGGCAAAGTTCATTCGCGAGGTGCAAAAACGTCGACTGTAGCAACTTTCGACGCTGGTCATTGCAGGCTGAAGAGGTAAGAAGAGTTTCCGCGACCAGCTTCCAAAGCTGGGTTCTTTGAGAGACAAGCGAGGCATTGATGGAGCGAGTCGTAATTGTATCGCGCCCACCCGTTGCAACTCGAATGTAGTGGTCCACTCGGTCGCACCAAACGTACTTGAGTCCAGAGGCGAGAGCTCGGATGTGGACTTCCCAGTCTTGTGCAAACGGAAGTGTCTCGTTAAATCCTGAAAGCCTAAGAAATTTTGATTTTCGCCAGACAGGGCTCGATATGTTCCATGGAACATCATGGGTCAAGAAGCGATCCAGGCTGCAGGTGTTGTTCTTTCGAATATTCCAAAGTAGACCAAGATCTCCCGGGAGTTTCTCAAAAAGTTCGCCCTGATAAACAATAAAATCCAACTCATGATGTTCTTGAATGTCAGCGCACCGTCGTTCAAGAGCATCTGGTCCAAGGCAATCATCGGAGTCCAAAAAGACGACAAACTCTCCTCTCGCTGCGCTGACACCAAGGTTTCTGCATACGCTAGCACCTCTTTCAATTGTGTTTCGGCGTATGCAACGGATCCTACTGTCTTGCTGCCCACGTTCTTCGACCCTTGTAGCCCCACCATCAGTTGACTCGTCATCAACGACAATCACTTCCCATCGCTCAAAGGTTTGCTTTACCAGTGAATCCAGGGTTTCCTGTACCATATCAGCACGATTGAACAGGGGGATGATGACGGACACGACCGGCAGGCTCATCTTCCAGTACCTGCGACACTCGCGACTACACTCCAAAGATTCTGCAGCCAGATTTCTTGAGTGAAATTTTCCAAGGCATCTTCCCTCGCTTGGGCGCCGAAGCAACCAGCCTCCGCCGCGTTCTCTGCTAACCGCAGCATACATGATGCCATAGCATCAACGTCGCGTTCCTTAACAAGCAAGCCAGTTGATTCATGAACAACAACTTCTGGGATCCCGGCATGTCGTGTCGCGATCACTGGCAGCCCTGAGGCCGCGGCCTCAATGACCGCCACAGGCGTACCCTCGGCATCGCCATCGCTCGCCGTAATGGAATGCTGCACGAATGCACGCGCGTTTCGCATTTCCAATCTGATTTCATCAGGCGTTCGAGGCCCCAAAAAATCGACGGAGGATGCGAATCCGAGGTTGGTCGCTAGATCCTTGCACAAACCTAATAACGGGCCATCCCCTACCATCCTGAGTTTCGCCACCGGATGAGACGCTAGTAGCTTTTGGAAAGCGAGAAGGGTTAGATAATGTCCTTTCTTCTCAACCATTCGTCCAACGGCGAGAAAAATAGGAGGTGCTTTACTTGGATCGGCACCCGAGAAAAAGCTGCAATCAACGCCATAAGGAATTCGATGAGTTCGATCGATTGGAGCACCTAGCGTCACCAACGAATCTCGCATAGTCCTTGACACTGCAATAATAGCCGCTGCAGCGCCAAAGAGTCGCTGGTAGGCTGATTCATATTCAGCTAAAATTGCGTGCTTCGAGGCGTCCAATCCGTGAAAATGAGCGATCAACGGCACCGAAGTCCGAGTACAGGCATCGATTAACCAAGTTGCCGCATGTCCGTACTGACCGATGACTACCGCTGGTCTGTAGTCGCGGATCACTTGCTCAAATGCAACGTCACAGGCAACCCGAAACCACTGATCGGCCGCGTTTCTTTGGCTAAGGACGCGATGGACAAACTTCAGCGCGTTGGATGCCGTCGGCCGAAGAGTCATTCGATCCTCCATTCGCGGCATTACGCCCCAAACGGTTAAGGTTTCCGCATGCAGTCCCGTAGTCATTTTGTCCAGAAATGTCTCAGTGATCCCTGTCCGCGTCGGTTGAACAATGAGAATCCGCACGACTCAACGTCCAACTATCGAAATAGTGCTATTTGACAAACTCAGATTCCAACCGGCGACGTCATCTGATCCGGCGAGCGACCAGGATGTAGACGCACGCATCTTGATCGATGGTTTTACGGGGTGTGATTGCGTCAGCGAGTTGCATCAAGCATTGCAACGGGTATGTGTAGACGGGTTGGAGCGGTCGTGGGAGGTAGCCCAGTGATCCGTCGAGAAACAATTGGATGGCAGTTGCCATCGGTCCCATCACGCCTCGAAAGGAACTGATCTCGAAACCTTGCTCACGGGTAATCTTGCTCAACCCGTCAGAAGTCCACCGCCAGTAATCGTTGGGGTCAGGGTGATACCGCCAGGTGCCGTGAGTCGAAAGGAACAGTAGACCTGCTGGTTTCAGTAGTCGCCGCGCTTCCGAATCCGAAAGATAGCTCGCGGGGTCAGGCACATGCTCGAGAACCTGATTCGACAACACAAAATCGGAAGACGCATCGGCCAAGCCCTCGACTCGCCCCTGTTCATTAACGGCAATTTCGGCCAAGGGACTGCCGGTTAGATCGGCCCCTTGATACTGTTCGACGTAAGGTTCAAGCAGTGGCCGATATGGCATGTTTCCGTTACCGAAATCAACCAAACGCCCCCGGTTCGTCGTCAGGTATTGATCCCGAATGGTTTCGATTTCTCGTCGCAGACAACGCAGATGCCAGTACAAGCGATCCCAGCGCGGCCGGCGGAAACGGTCGCCGCGGATCGGGTTGTGTCCACGGCTAGTCACAGGCAATGGGATTCACGCTGGCGGTCGGATGAATGCTCGGTTTGGTGCACCAGTAGATCTCGCCTCTGGCGGCATTCGTCATACTTTGGCGAACCAGTTCACTTTCGACCAGCAGGTCTTGTGCGTGAACGACCTCAACGCAGAACCCAGCTTCCTGCAGACGCTCGAGATAGTCGGGTCCGTAGATCCGCACATGATCCTCTTGTCCGAACACCCGCAAGCGATCTTCAGGTGAGGTGATTGTGGAATCTTCGAATGTGGCTTCCCCCGTGATAGGGAAGTTAAGAATAGCCCATCCACCGGGGCGAAGTACCCGATAGAACTCGCGCATCACCGCGCGATCATCTGGAACATGCTCCAGCACATGGGAACAGACGATCGAGTCGAAACTGTCGTTCGGATAAGGGATGTTGGTAACATCCATCTTCTGCATCACCTGATCTGACAGCAGGTCCGCAGTCAGATAACCATCACCACAGGCATTGCTGAAAAGGTCCACAAGGCATGTCTCGGGAGCGACGTGGAGCAAGTTTTTTTTCCTTCCATCAAACAGGCTGGATCGACTGCGAAGGAAGGTGATCATTAAGCGATGTCTTTCCAGGCTATCGCAAAACGGGCAGCGAGCGTCGTAACGGGTGATAAGCCCACAAGACAGGAAGACGCGGGAACCTCGCTCGCACACGCAGCAAAACTGTGCATTCCCGCGGTATGCAAACACACGCATCCGTTTGAAGAAATTCAGCATGTTAAGTGAATCGCGACGGTGCTGGTATGCTACCACGAATTTCTGCAATGCTATTCGAAATTCCCGCTCGCAAATGCACCAGTGATCGCTGAAGGCGACTGGACCAAGTCTTACGAACATCCTCTTCTCCAAACGCCGCATAAGGATCTGGAATCCAGCGAAATTCCGGAAAACGTATGGCCGTTCGCGGTTGTGCGGCAGCGCGAAGTTGCTCGAAGAAACATAACCATTTATTAACGCAAACATCCAGCGAAAACTCATTCTTAACGTGTTGCCGCGATTGCTCAGCAAGGGATGCTCGCAACCTGTCGTTTGATGCCAAACGTTCGATCGCACACAAAAAGTCGTCATGGCGATCCCGAACCATAAGTCCCGTTTCGCCTGGAATAACAAGCTCCCGGAGGCCACCGGGGATGTCCAAGCAGACCGGGACGAGGCCTACCGCCATCGCGTCCATAACTGCCCCTGGGATTCCCTCGTAGTCAGACAGCAAAACCAGCGCATTCCCCCATCGCATTTTTTCTTGCACATGTTCGGGATCGACATATCCCGTGAAGTGGACTCGGTGATTAATTCCGGCGTTATGGAACCGCTGCTTGACCGACTCAAGCTGACTGCCGTCACCGATGAACATCGCCTCCGCATCTCGGTGCCTCCGCATCGCGCGAATGACTGCATCCGCCAGATCCGAAATTCGCTTCTGTTGATCCTCCATACGTCCAGCGTAAACTAAGCGTAGATTTCCGCTCGACGTAGCCGTGGAACCAGGAATGGGAACACCGTGGGGAATATCCACGACAGTGGTGCGGGCAGGATTCCAGTTCCGCACCTGATCCCCTAGCTCGCGTCCCATGCAGAATAGACCACTGGCAGCGTATTCATCACCTGCACGGCAGAACCGCTCGGCCACACCCCAATTAAACCTATCGTCGCTGAGGTGCCCTAAAATCGTCGGGCAACCAGCCTCCCGTAAGAAACGACCCAAGTAGCCACCCGGTACGCAGATGTTCGGCACGAAAACATCGGGATCTATTCTCGAGAGAGTTCGCTGGAATGCATCGACTTGGTCTTCGCAGTAGTAGGGCCAAGCGATCTCATGGACGGTAACGTTCTGCTTCCGCAGAATATCCGCCGCAGGGCAAGCTCGCTGGTAACCAATAATCGCATGAACTTCGAGTCCTCGGCGCGCGAACTCCGGCAGAATCCTCAAAGCGTTGATCCGAGGGCCAGCGGTGTAGTTGGGGCGATCGTAAAATGTGTAGGCCAACTTCATTCACGTATCGCGAATATTTCGAGTAGTAAATCGTAGCCGAATTTCACTGGCCGATAAACGAACGGTTGTTCAGCGGGAAAGGGCGAATGAATGTGTAGACGGAATCCGTTGCGACTTAGCAATTCAATCAACGCATTCAGTCGCTGAGGTTTGGCAAACTCCGCGTGGTACTCAACAAAAATGCGTTCCACGCTCTCGAACGCACCGTCACAGTCGAGCAGCAAATCGACCTCAGATCCTTCGACATCCAGCTTGAGGAGATCGACAGGTTGCTGCAGGAGTTCTCGTAATCGAATGGAAGGAACGAGCTTCGTACCCTTCAAGTCTTGGGCGACGATCTTGCCTGCGTCGCTACCTTCCGGCGCGAACGATACGCCCTGATTGTCCGTCCATAGAGCCGCACGGTGAACTTCGACGTTGCTGGCATCAAACGAGTTGAGATTCTTACGGAGAAATTCGCAAACCCGCTCGTCCGCCTCATAAGCATGAATGATTGCATTCGGAAAGTTGCGTGCGAAGTAGATGGAAGCAAGACCAATATTGGCACCACCGTCGATAACTCTTGGGGTCGGGTTGAGTGTTGTAAATTTGTAGACTTCATTGCCGAAAAGGGATTTCAGCTGGTAAGCACAGGAAGGTCCGCTTGGGAAAACAAGTTTCGGTCCGAGAATCGAAGTGCTCCCCTCTTGGTACGCTGGCAATTGCGATAGCCGCGTGGCCTCCAGCTCCAAGTTTTGTTGCAATGCCAACTGAGGGTAAAGTCGTTTCCGAAGAGGACGCTTGACTGCCTCCGGCAGCCATTCCTCTGCAATCGGCGCTATAGAACGATACACCCGAGCTGACGTCCGCCGAGGAAGTGTCCACCCGAATGCTTTTCGCAGTTCTCGCGGTGACAATTTATTGTCCGCCCCAACCTGAAACTCCGCCCACTCAATCCTTTGCTCTGCGTCCTTAGGGTGATCAACAAAGTAGAATGGGAAATGCTCACGTGTCACCGCTTCGGACAATCCCTCGATAGCTCGTTGGAGCAAATGCGGAAACTGCTGGTAGAACGGTGTATTGGAATAGTCTTCTTTGCGAACGGCCGCGTAGCTACCAAAGATTGACACTTTAGCTCCCCAGAGGCTCGCGTAGGCGATATGTGAGCCCACCGCATTCGATGTCACAAACTCAAAAGCCGAAAAGAGTGCTTCCAGGCGATAGAGACTCGTGGGATCGTATAGCTGAGCCCCGGGAATGACTTCGATATTGAGCCGCTCGAACTGCTTTACCCAATAACCCTTTTTGATGCAGTCCTGATGAACAATCGCCGCAACCACTTCAAAGTCACCGCGTATGGAATCGATCTGCTCGGCATACTCATCAAACTTCCACGTGTGGGTTGTATACTCCAAGGAGTGTGCCGGCACGATGAGAAGTGACTTGGGAGTCCGACTCGTAGATGACCGCGGTACGTAAACGATTGGTATCCCGATCGCACGGACGTTCGTAAACCCGTATGACTGAAGAAACTCCTGTTGGTCTACTCGGGCTACCCAAAGGGTTTCACTTGATGCCAGTGAGCCCTCACTAAACTCGTACTCTGGCGCAATGCTGCGATGTGGCGCGGACCAGCCATGCTGCCAGCGACCGGGATAGGGACTTCTAGCGTGCCTAAGCCCACAGTACCGTGCCGCAATACTTGCAGCACCGTACGCAGAGTTAACGTCGCGATTAAGATCCAGTCTGTCGATATGCGACGTCAGATTCTCGACACTAATCTCTGGACTAAGCATCAATGCAACCTATATTCTGATGCTTATATGCACAATGCTGAAAGCAATCTACCACATCTATTGATCTTAAATACGAAAAACGCGTAGCCCGCATTGCCGCGCACTCAAGCGCACGCAATTGAGGCTCCGTTCTATAAGCCGACGTATACGGAATAACGCGAGCGGCAATTAGCCTTGACTCCGAGGTAGCGTTCCCAACCACAGTCAAATCATCAAGTACGCGTGATGCGAATTCAGAAGCTTCACTCAGCTTTTTAAATTGTTTGGATACCCTAGCGCAAGCAATCGCTGAACCGTCTGAACACAGATTGCGATAGAACGGCGTGAGATTTATTACTTTGTCAAAACTAAGGCTCGGCTCAATCGAGTGATAGTACGAGTAGTCTTGTCCCGGCGAGCTAAACTTTAGCAGCACATGGTAGCATGTGCGTGATTCGAAGCCGAACTCAAGCCTCTCACCAAACAATTCTGCTGATTCTACACCAAAGAAGCTTGGGAAGTGGATTCTTTCGCTGCATATGACTTGTTTATCGCTGTAGGTGCGCACCGTATCGTTGTCTACACGCAAGTCAGTCACGCTAAAATTGCGACACACTACGACCGAGTTGGCCTCCAAGAGGTTCTCTATAGCGAGCAAGAACCCGGGCAAACCATCAGCAAAATAACGGAACAATCTACCCGGGTGGTACTCAGCGTAAGCTCCCACTGATTGATCAAAGAATAAGGGTTGAGGGTTTAAATTGACTAAACTCAGCCCAAGGCGATGCACCAAGAAGCTATAAAACCCATCGTCACGATTCGCGTTGTCCGTTGGGGCAAATATATGGCACCCATACTCAATCGAGCCAAAAACTGGGTCTTCCTTTAAAATGGACCACGCACCGCCCAGCCGATGATCCTTTTCGAGGATCGCGACCCTTTTCCCCATGTCTGACGCAAAAACTGCTGCAGCTAGACAAAGAAAGCTGCTTCCCAAGAAAACATCATCGAACTGTTCTTCGCGAGCCTCGCTCAAAGCTATGCCTCCTGTCAATTATCTAGGTCTTTCGAACTCGAAAATGAGGCACCAGCGAACCGCCAAAGCTCAGTTTGAAATCACCGCGATTCGGACTGTTGACTCCGACAAAGTCAACCTCCTGTACGCCAATTGCTTTGAGGTTTGAGATGGCATCTGATACGTTTCGCGAGCCGCATTCCGTGCTTCTGTATTCGGGATGCGAGGCCCCGAAAATGTAATAGGCACGACGTTCGTCAATCCCAAAAAATGAAGCACTGACCGGTTCTTGGCCCAGCAATGTCAAATAAAGCTTTCCACAATTCGCCGAGAGTAGGTTGCTGCAGATAGCCTGCAGGTATTCCGCTTCGGCGTTGGATCGTTCGATCGACTGCCTAGAAAACGTAAGTCGATGAAGCTCATCGAGAGCGCCGACATCACTGGAGCCAACAGTTGTCAAGCCGTGTCTCTCGGATTTCTTAATGCTATACCTGCGGCCTTGGCGGTATTGCATCGATGGAACTGGAGTATCGATTCGCAATAGACTGGTGTAGCGAACTTCAACGTCGAAATGCTGCAAATCCTCGCAATCGAAATTTTTCCAAAGGAATGGACGGACGTCACACACCTCCCAGTGGTTCACAAGATCTACACTGCTAAAAGAGAATAGCCAATCAGCAAATGCCTCAGTGGCAGCAAACTGCATTGACGTCCGCTTGTGCAAGGGAAATGAACGTAAGTCTCTAAATAGCAAGCCTGAATACGACTGAAAGGGCAGCGTCGCCAAGTTGCAGTTATTGGCTTCCACGTAGGCGATCCCTGCGATCGCGGAACGGCCTTGCTTGTACAAAAACGACTTAACCTTTGCGCCGTAACTTCGAAGAAACGCTGTGGTGTTGTAGATCGTTGCTTGCGGGGAGGCCGCAAGGAGGTCGCCCCACTCGCCCTCGTTGCATTCCTCGATTGTCATGTTTGCTCCTGAATAGATTTCCATTCAGGGCCTTTATACAAACATATTGTGTAGTTGAAGGGCACAAATCCATGACTCATGCGAACCTTGGTTGTCAACTCCTTGAGCACAAAACGGATGACATCAGAAGGGTCTACGTAAAACATTGCTTCATGGCGACTATTCACGTGCGTTGAGATCGCATTGAAGATTGTCGCTCTCGCTGAGCATTGAAACATCCTGCATATGAAACGCTCGACGAAACGCCAGTCTTGACCAAAGTTCGCGTTAAATAGCCCACTCATCACAACGTAATCTGCTGTTGCGGGTGCTTCATCGAGAATATTTAGCTCTAGGAAACGACCATTCGGATATGTTTCTCGAGCTTCGGCCAGAAGGTTCGGATGCACATCGATGCCCGTGTATTTACCGGTGTATCCTGACATATTGAGGAAATTCAAGAGTTCGCCGTTGCCACAGCCAACATCGAGGATCGAAGCATCGTTTGTTTCGATAAACTTGTGGATTTCGACAAATCGGTAGTACTGCTTATTGGCGTCATCAAGCAGAACGCGTGAACCACGAGAGGCTTTTCCCTGCGCGGCATCGTATATTTCATTGGACCGCTTCGTTAGTTCACTGTAGTCATTCATGCAAACAGATCATTCATTTGGTGGTTATGCGGGTTATTGCAAATCAGGTTGATTGTTTTTGATTGTAGGCAACTCGCAAAGCTGATTAAGCGCTTTCAAGACGGTTGGTGTTGAAGTTGCTAATCCAGAAGTGAACTGGTTCGGCGTGCTCATTGAGAGTCTAATTACACTGCACAATTCAACACGGTCCGTTGAGGTGACCAAGAAGATGTTACTACGTGAGGGAAGTGTCGAATTGCTGGTGTCGCCTGGCTGAATGCTAACTACATTTACTCCAAGCAGCGCTGCTTCAAGCAGGACAACGCTATGCATTCCGACTACCAAGTCAGCCGCTAAGCAGCATTCAAGTGTGGAGTGATTAGTGTCCAGAGCTGCCTTGATTCCGCGGCGTGCATCGATTAGGTGGCTATGCCAAATTTCATGAGACTCTCGCGGATGGCACTTCACAACAACTTGAAACGGCGATCCTGAAGCTATTGACGGCAAAGAGTCAACTAGTAGTTGGAATGCGTCATGCTCCGTAATCGACGGAGGAGGGTATCCTATGGCTTGTTGCAAAGCTGATAAGGGTTGCGAAGCGAACACAACTAAAAGGGTCGTCTTCTCAACGCCAAGACTCGCTCGGACTCGTTTTCTTGTCTTACTAATCGACTCTCGACTCCAGGTTGCGAGTTTATCAAAAGCTGGGGTCCCCGTGACGATCAAGTTTTCTTCTGGAAGCCCTGCTTGTAAACACTGTGTATAAGCCCTGTCGTCTGGGACTGCAATCAAGTCAGGCAGTATTGGTGTGCCGCTTGAGTCGCTAAACCTTGCGGTGTAATTTGACCAAAAATCTAAGATCGAGAGTGAGCGAATACGCAAGTCATTAGATGCGTGTAGCAACCGCTTTTCTAAGTCGATACCGTTTAGTGACGTTCCCGCTAAGACCAACTGGATTTCGGTTTTCGACAGGATACTGCGAAACTCGCCTATGCTTGTCGACTCTTCCAGGCACTGAGGTCTAAGTCCATCGCGCTCAAAAATTGACGTCGCCTGCTTGTAGCTGTAAACATTGGCTTCAAACCGAGGGTCTTGCTTCAGCGCGGAGATCACTGGCGCTATTGCTTCGGCGCCGCCGGGATCTCCAGCCAGGGCAAGGACCTTTATGCGTCGATCGGACATGCGGCCATTTCGACTTGGGACTGAGTTCTGACCGATCGAAGCACCGCCTCACAAACTTCAATCGTCGTCACTGCCGTCTCAGCCGGACTGAGTGGCTTCCTTCCCGTTCGCACTGAGTCGGTGAGGTCGTCGACGGCGTTCAGCATCGCATCTTTCATCCCGCCATCGGACTTCCCGCTGATAGGAGCGAGAACGGTGTATCCGGTAAATCGTTCGCTGGGTTTCGCTAAACTCCAGTCGACGCTGAAACCTCCGTCAGTAATTCGCACTCGACCAAGTGTGCCGACGATGTCCATCTCAAATACCGTGAAGTTCCGTTCATCGCATCCCGCAAGGGAAGCTGTACCATGAGCCAGTTGGAAGGTCACATGAGGAGTGGGACCCAATTTTTCATCAACGACACTCACGTGGGCAACTACACGCTTCACCTGGAAACCGAACATATCCAGCAGATCGATCCAGTGACTCCCGTTGTGCAGAATACCTTTTGTGTACAACCCGAGAACGGCTTGAATATCTCCGAGTACGCCAGCTTTGATTTGCTCCGCAATGAACTGAAAGCGTTTGGTGTAGCGTCTGCTGTAGTTGACTGCCAATCTGACGTTGTTTGCTTTAGCGATTGCGACGACTTGATGCCCCTCAAAACTGGTCAAGGCGATAGGCTTTTCCAACAACACCCCGCGCACACCTGGAAAGGCACAGACTTTCATTGCCATCTCAAAGTGGGTTTCATCCGGCGTCGCAATACTCACAATCTCGGGTTGGTGCGTTTCCAGGCATTCGTCAATACTGGTACAGGTTGCTACGTCACTAAATCGCGTTGACAGTTGATCAAGTCGGGCTTGAGACGAGTCACACAAGGCAACTAATGAGGTGCTGTTCGACGCGAGGTATGCGTCGGCATGGGAGAAGACCCCCACGTCGGCACTACTCAACGGTTGGCCACAGCCGATGAAGCCGCAGCCAATCACTGCGGCCCGGAATTGGCGATCCGTACTCACGAAGTGGAAACGACTCCCGCCGCAATGTCGACTGGCGTGACGACGTCGCCCTCATGCATCGAAAGCTCACCAAAGGCTGCCTTTAAGTCGTCTACATGCTCCACGACTTTCCGGATCGCGTCGACGAAATCTTGCATGTCCGGTTTGGTTAGTGGCTCACGAATAAGAGCGCTTAGCAGTAGTTCGTCGCTATACGCTCTCTCGGCCACTGGGCATATGCCGGGGCTATAGTCGTAGCGCACGTTCGCATTGAAATTGAACGGAAACCCTTTTGTTCCGATCGCAATTTGACGCTGGTACACCGGGCTGAAATAGAGGGGTTTAACATATCCAGCGGTTAGCGGCGTGCTTTCGATTCCGTTGGGAGTCGGGAGTTCCGCGTTGACCGCCTTCGCGAAGAGGGATCGGCTAATCCCGAGTCTGTCTGCGTCAAAGCGGATCGGATAGCAGTAATGTGCGTGGCTCGGTTGGGTTGGCTGGACGGACAAGCCAGGGAGGTCGCGTAACTGCTGAGATACAAAGCCAGCGAGTTCCTGGCGAAGTTGCAAATAGCCATTGAGGCGATTGAGTTGCGCCGAACCGATGGCAGCTTGTAGCTCAGTCAACCGATAGTTGCCGCCGATCGTATTGGAGATTGCGGTTCCTTCAAGGTCGCCATTCGCATTCTCGCCATGATTGCGGATGAGGCGGCAGCGATGGGCAAGCTCATCGGAGTTTGTCACGATGACGCCCCCTTCGCCGGTGTGAATATGCTTGTGGTAGTTCAGGCTGAACCCACCGATGTCGCCAATCGAACCGACTTTGCGTCCCTTGTACGTCACTCCCGGTGCTTGGGCTGCATCTTCGATCACGAAGATTCCCCGTGGCCGAGCGATTTCCAGAATTGCATCCATATCCGCAGCGTGCCCAAATAAATGGACGACGACAATGGCTTTGGTGCGCGGAGTAATGCATCGCTCAATCGACGCAGGGCTGAGGCAGTAGGTGACGGGATCGATGTCCGCAAAGACGGGAATGCCTCCATAGAAAAGAGCGCAGGTTGCAGAGGCCGACATCGTAAATGGCGAACAGATCACTTCGTCGCCCGGCTCGACTCCCACGGCACCGATTGCGGCGACAAGCCCAGAGGTCCAGGAATTGACCGAGACTGCATGCTTTGCCTCGAAGGCATTGCAGCACTCTTGCTCGAAAGTCTGGATGAAGTGGCCTCCATGAAACATAGGTCCGGCGCTACCGATAAACGACGACAACTTATCGGAGTCCAAAACCTTCATGGCGGCCGCTTTCTCATCATCTCGCATCGTTTCTCGATGCAAAAATGGAGCCAAGCGAATCTTCTCGCCACCAAGGATTGCAAGTTTGCTGCTCATACTCATGTACAGTCCACAGCGACTAGAGTAACAAGAATCACGAGTTGGTTCATTGGCGTGCATTGGAAACACTAAAGAGCGCTTCTGCTGACTCCCAGTCTTCGAGGGTGTCAATGTCCTGGACTCGCCATCGGGGTATGTGGAACGGCAATGATCGTGAGATCACCCATGGATTGTTCTGGAAAGCTGACACAGTGCCCCAGTAAAACTGCCCCGCGTCGTGGAAGCGTTCGGGTAGGTCTTGAGATCTGCTCATTTGGTGCTCAGGATTGACTAAGGCAAGGTACCCATCGTCTTCTTTGAAAGCACGTTGAATTGGGAACGGATAAGTCGTGACCGGCACTACAAAATCGGCTTCACTGTGATCCACCAACAACTGCAAACTTTGACGAAGATCCTCAGGTCGAAGGAATGGGGCTGTTGCCAAGATACAACAGACGTAACCATCGCTGATCTCCATCGTACTAATTGCGTGACGGACCACCGGCACCAGGGGGGTGAAGTCATCCGACAATTCTGGTGGTCGAGTGAATGGCACTTCCGCTCCGAACGAAAGCGCTACGTCTGTTATCGCTTGGCTGTCCGTGGAGACAATGACCCTATCAAAGACGTCTGAGTTAAGTGCGGCTTGAATCGAATATGACAGCAGAGGCTTGCCGGCAAACGAGCGAACGTTTTTGTCAGGAATTCGCTTGCTACCACTTCGAGCAGGAATAATCGCAATTCTAGTTGGCATTCTTGAAACGCACCCACTCACTAGCAAGTAAAGACAGAATGAAGGAATCCCAGTACCTGCCTTCTTCGAAGGCATTCGACCTCAACTTACCATCGACTTGAAACCCGATACTTTGGAAGAACTCTAGCTTAAGCGTATCGAACTCATAGAGCTCCATCCAAACTTTGTTCAGATTCAGGCTGTCAAATCCAAAAGACAAAAGGAGCCTGGCTGCTTCTTCGGCCAGTCCATTGTGGTCAATGTAGGAACTGTTCTTTCCGATATAGAACGAGAAATCAGACGATCGAATGACCCAATTGGTATAGAGCAGACCACAAGCGCCAATTAGCGATTTAGATTCAAGTTCGACAATTGAAAACATGAAGTCGTTCTTGCTTTCGGAGATATGCCGAAACCATGCACGTTGGTTCTCCATGTTGAGTTCACGGTGCTCGCGAAAACACTTCCGAAAGTGAGGGAGGTTCCTCCACTCTCGCAATTGCGCAAGGTCCCCCTCCTCGACGGCTCTTAATCCAACCTTACTCCCCGAAATCATAAAGTGCTCATTTCCTTTGTTTCGACATCGTCATACGAAAGGCAGTCGCCGCTCGCAAGCGTCCGAATTAGTCTCTTCCCAACAAATCCAACAAACTCATAAGGCCGAACCGCGTCATCGGGGCAAGGCCTCAGGGCTTCGAAATCGTTGTCGCTAACGACATCGCCCGCCCGCAATTCACGAACCGCCCGCATGGAGCGTTGCTGAACAATCCTGGATTCGATTTCATTTGCCTCAACTCTCTTCACACCGTCGCCCAGTGCTGCAAAGACCTCATTCGCTGTGTCCACCATCAATCGCCAGTTCCCTGGGTTCACGGCAAATCGGTGATCGGGACCTTCTCGCTCGTTGTCATCTGTGAAATGCTTTTCGATTACCGTTGCCCCGAGCGCGACCGCTCCACAAACGGTTGCGTGACCGAGCGTGTGGTCTGAAAGACCTAGCACAACTCCCGGAAAGTGTTCAGCATAGGTACGCAAGACATTTAGGTTAACGTACCGGTGCTTGCCGAAATCAACGGTGTAGTTTGTATTGCACTGCATCAAAACCAAATCGCGACCCGTTTTTAAGACCGTATTTGCGGCCCGCTTCACATCCCCGAAGTCTGCTGCACCGGTGGCCAGCATAATCGGCTTGTTCTTGGTGGCGACGTACTCAATAAAACGCGTCCATGTAATATCCCCCGAGCCAATTTTGAAAACATCCACAAATGGATCAACGTGGTCAACTGACTGAAAGTCATAAGGGCTCGTGAAAAACTCTATTTGATGCTGCTCGCACTTTTCCTTCAGTTGCGCTGTCCAGTCCTGGCTCAAACTCGCGTCTTCATACACTTCATAGACGGATTTCCTCCATTTCGATTGATGGCTGAGAGCGCCTTGGAGCATTTCGAAACCACGCTTACTGACGATTTTTGGGGCGTTAAAGTGCTGAAACTTAGCAGCGTCGGCACCAGCTTCCTTCGCCAATTCTATCAATCGAAACGCGCGATCGAGATCACCGTCGTGATTTGCACCAATGTCTGCAACGAAATACAACCGAGATTTGAAACGACTGAATTCTGAATTAGTCATGAAAGCTTGATACCTTTCTCGCGAGTGCTCCGAAACCATGCCGGAGGCTTAAATTTCCGACTGGAAAAAGCGACTGTGCAAACGTAATGTCGAGGCTGGTATTACGTGGGCGCAGGATACCCGAAGGTAGACACGACAGTTCGCCTGGACAAATGAGGTCGGCAGGAAGGCTCAAAGACTCGGACAGTTGTCGGAGAAACTCGTATTTGCTCAATACGGTGTCGCAACCAAGGTGGATGACTCCGCGCACCGACCTTTGACCGGCAAGAAGTAATTGGATCACTGCGGCGATCTGGCTGGTATGCAACGGATTAAAAGTGACGTCTGTGAATCCAGTAATGGCTTGACCTGTTTTCAGCTTTTCAAATGCCCATTCCGCTAGTGACTTTCCTCCTGGTCGTCGAATATCGTACAGATTCGTGCGGATCACCAAACCATCAGGAAGGCTACAGACAAATGGTTCACCCTCGAGCTTCGTCCTTGCGTAGACGTTGAGCGGATGAGGACTCGATTGTTCGCTGTACGTACCAAATTCTCCGTCGAAAACTGCATCCGTGGATATATATATAAATCGAGCCTTCGGAAATATGGCGGTTAGCTGTTTGGTAGCTTGAACATGAACATCGTGTGCCAGATCAGGATCATTCTCGCAGAGCACAAGATCTGTGATCGCAGCACAATGAACCACTGCGTCAATTTCAAGCGATCCCAGCAAAGAAACGAGACGGTGGTGGTCACGAAGGTCACATGCGATGGTTCGAATCGGAACGGGTATCTCTTGAGACCGAGCGTCCCGAACGAGACAAGTGACGTGAAATCCGACACTTTGCAAGTGATCCGCGACGGTTGCTCCCAACATGCCAGCGCCCCCAGTGACTAGAACGTTCATCTTAGACCCGGGAGCGCGGCAAGTGACCCAAGAACCGTTTCACAACCGTTCCAGCAGGAACCAAGTGTTGTCACCAAGGGGGAACATCGGGTCACGATGCCAAACGAACCCGTAGTCAACCAATCGAAAATCGGGATGCTTATCCATGAAATCGCCCGCAAAATCCCGCTTGAATAACTGTGATTCGTGGTCGCGATAAGTGACAGTGACGGGAGAAGGGTTGTAGTACTCGACCATCATTACGTATCGACTTGCCGCATCATTAATGCGATCGAATACAGCCGAAAGGTTCTCCGGCGCGACGTGAATCAGCACGTTGAAGGTAAAAACGAGATCAAACTTTCGGCTGCTTGAAAAGTCCAGGAAACTCATCTTGTGGCCATGAACGCCGGAGACCCTCAAGAGCAAGTCCTGGTAAGCTTTCTCATTGATTTCTATTCCGTGCAGCTCCGCGTTCGGGAGCAACTGCCGAATCGCTGAAAGATTGAGCCCAATGTTACAGCCAAATTCCAAAACCGACTGGATCTGGCGAGTCCTTCGCAGTGCCATCGCAAAAAACGCCAGTTTTCCTATGAGTAGCGTTTCTTCCGTGTTCCTTGATATGTATTTGTCGCCAAACTCTCCCTGCCAAAAACTCTCTTGAGAACTATAGTCGCGGGTGCTCACAAATGATTCCTGAAAATAAGTTGCAATGGATAACGTGGGGACCGATCTAGATTTTGGCGATTAGATCGCTGTTTGCACAACTGATGAAGTGTCGCCACAACCGAGTATGAGGTGCGCAAAGTTTGTGTCCACGGGACGCGAGTATTCACCATTTGAACTTATCGTCTATGTTTTCCACGATAAGCTCTCTGA
Source organism: Pirellulaceae bacterium (assembly GCA_041751935.1). Taxonomy (GTDB): domain Bacteria; phylum Planctomycetota; class Planctomycetia; order Pirellulales; family Pirellulaceae; genus JBBSJZ01. The sequence goes on from JBGSIA010000123.1 coordinate 45,471, forward strand.
TTTGCTCAACCGTAAGCCACCGTGTGTTCTTTCCCGATGAGAAGCGGAAGTCATCAGGGGTCATCTTGCCACCGTGGTGAGCCATATAGCGCTCGATGGTCGAGTACTGGTCGGCCAAAAGGGACGGAACAATGACGTAACAGTCGTCGCATTCGATCGTATTGGGGCTGTCACCGTGGGTAATCATTTCCTCGTGGATTTTTTCGCCAGGACGGATGCCAACGATTGGCTTTTCGCACGCGGGGCCAATCGCTTCTGCGACATCGGTGATGCGATAACTTGGTATCTTGGGAACGAAAATCTCTCCCGCCAAAGAGTTCTCAAGGGCATGCAGAACAAGTGCGACTCCCTGGTCCAACGTGATATTGAATCGCGTCATGCGTGGATCGGTGATCGGAAGGATTCCCGTCTTTTTGCGTTCCAAGAAGAAAGGAATGACGCTACCGCGACTGCCCATGACGTTGCCATAACGAACGACGCTAAATCGTATCTTGCGGTTGCCGCGGATATTATTCGCGGATACGAACAACTTATCGCTACAGAGTTTCGTCGCGCCGTAAAGATTGATCGGTGCAGCGGCTTTGTCGGTGGACAAAGCAACCACGTTCTGCACGCCGGTCTTGAGTGCCGCATTGATGACGTTGTCCGCACCGAGGATGTTCGTCTTTATGAATTCGAACGGATTGTACTCGGCCGCAGGAACCTGCTTGAGCGCCGCGGCGTGAACGACAATATCGACGCCCTCAAAAGCTCTCTCTAATCTCGCTGCGTCACGCACATCGCCGAGAAAAAATCGCAGGCGATTGTCGCCGAAATGACTTTGTGCCATCTCCCATTGCTTCAACTCATCGCGACTGAGCACGATCAATTTGGAGATCGGCTTTTGCAGGACCGCTGCCGTGAAAGCTTTGCCGAACGACCCTGTGCCGCCAGTGATGAGTACGGATTTGTTTTTCCAATCCAACGGTTAGGCCTTTGCGTGTAAACTGACGGAGACTTGCTCGCCATCTGGTAGGGTCCATCGATAAGGAACCATCACTGGTATACACCCATCTAATAGCCGCTCCGCAATGCGACCGTGAAGACCGTATTCGGAGAGCGGTCCAAGTACTGTAAATTGAGCAGCGGGATCTAGCGTCGCTACGAAGTATTCTCCGTCAACACGTCTCACACCGATACCCACTGTGTAATCCTGAGGAAGCAGCGGAATATTCGGAAATGTGCAGAGCAAGCAGGCAGAACCATCAATGAATTTGGGGCAATGTCCATCGAGGATCATGTTTCCACCAAAGGCACTTCCATGAATGCTACGAATGGCGACATAAAAGTGTGGTCTTTCGATACGACGATGAGCTGTACACTCGACTTCAACAGTTAGTTCGCTCCCTGGGTTAAAGTAATCGGTGGCTTCTCCTAGCGAGTTAAGGAGCCGTACACGATCGATGGTCAATTCGTCGTGGAGGCGACGTTGAGATTGTGTGCCGCTTGCAAGTGACTGCATGTACGCTTTGCACACATCTCGAGCATCTCCCACATCGTGTGCTCGCCCAGATTCGAGATGGACCGCCTTCGTCGATAACGAGCTGATGTTTTGAATGTTGTGGCTGACTAGAAGCACCGTACGGCCGCTTTGTGCAACATCATCCATCTTCCCCAAACACTTCTTTTGAAACTCTGCATCCCCTACCGCCAGCACTTCATCGACAATCAGTATCTCGCTTTCCAAGTGTGCGGCGACTGCGAAGCCGAGGCGGACTTGCATGCCGCTGGAGTAGCGTTTGACGGGGGTGTCTAGGAATTTTTCCACTCCGCTGAAGTCGACGATTTCGTCGAAGCGTTTTTTGATCTCCGCTCGCGTCATGCCGAGAGTGATGCCGCTGACGTAGATGTTTTCGCGACCGGTCAATTCTGGGTGGAAGCCGGTGCCGACTTCTAAGAGACTTGCGATGCGGCCGCGGACGCCGAAACGGCCGCTGGTCGGTTCGGTGATGCGGCTGAGGATTTTTAACAGCGTGCTTTTGCCGGCTCCGTTGCGGCCGATGATGCCGACCACTTCGCCCGGTTGGACTTCGAAGCTGACGTCGCGGAGCGCCCAGAAGTCGGAGGTAGGCGGGAGACTGGTGGCGGGAGGCGGGAGGGGAGAAGAACTGGACTCAGGCGCGAGCCCCTCACCCCCAGCCCCTCTCCCCGAAACGGGGCGAGGGGAGCCGGAGTATTCGGTTGCGGGCGCACTTGTAGCAGTGCGAGGGGAGCCGGAATCTGGAACGCGTCGAGGGAAGAATTGGTTGTAGGCGTAGCGGGGGAGGCCGGTCAGCATTTCGCTGAGACGGTGATAGCCGGGGCCGCCCGAGGTTCCGATGCGGAACTTTTTGGAGAGGTTTTCGACGATGATGGCGGGACGGGACAAATTAGGGGTCAGGTGACAGGGGTCAGACTTCAGAATCGTGTAGCTGGACTCGCAAGAGTTCAGCGAGTTTGGTTGAGATCCGAATTCTTGCGAATCCGGCAACGGTAGTTGGACTCGCAGTGCGGATATGGCATGAAGCGATGTGCTCTTCTTCGTGCCTTGGTGACTCTGTGTGAGGTGATCCGTGTCGGCCAAGAGTCTCGCACTGAGGCTCGGAGGCACAAAGGTTTAGAGAGGCAAGTCGCTGTTTGATTGTAGGACGGGACAAAGCAGTCTTCGGGTCACAGACGTCAGACTTCAGGTGAGGGACGAAAAAGCACAGGGCTATAGGACTCAGAGGCATAGGGCGGTGTATTGGACTTGCAGTGCAGATATGACATGAAGCGATGTGCTCTACTCCGTGCCTTGGTGACTCTGTGTGAGGTGATCCGTTGGCCAGGAGTCTCGCACTGAGGCTCGGAGGCACAAAGGTTTACAGAGGTAACTCGCTGTTTGATTGCAGGACGGGACAAAGGGACGTTTGGAGTGTGAGGGGGTGAAGTTTGAAACAACGATGGGTTCAAGCGCTCATGAGGGCTTTGACATCGACGGAGAGATTGGTGAGCAACTTGCCGCGTGCTGTTTCGCCCGGGCGAAAAATTCCGTGCTCGACGTAGGCCCCACGCTCTAACACCAATACAGTCACTATGTTTTTTTGCGGATCGACGATCCAGTATTCGGCGATGCCTGCTTTGGCATAGTCACACACCTTGTCCTCGTAGTCACGCTTGTATGCCTCGGATCCTTTACTAACGATCTCCATCGCCAAGTCCAAGTGATGAGGATACTCGACATCATCGCCTGGAGCATTCTCGGGTGCGATGTACAGAAGGTCTGGTTCACGAATAGTTCCTGGAAACAAATGGGTTGGAATGGGAGCGAAGGCGACAACACTTCCGGTGCCCGCTGCATGTTCGACCAATCCAAGGAGCAATCGCAATATCCGTTGGTGCTTGAGGGTCGGCATCGGCAAAATCTCTAAACGACCATCAACTAACTCCGCCATGCGGTTGGTGTGAAACTGCAGGAATGTTTCCTCGGACCATCGCCCCTGCTCGGGAAAGAAATAGGCTGCTTCCCACGCAGGCTCGCCGTTTTTCGACGGCAAGTGCGGTAAGGATGGGTTGAGGGGATCGAATGTTTGCGACATGGTATTGAAGGCTAACGAACTGAAATCCGACTGAGTCAAAACGAATGTGCGCATTATAACTGAATCAGGCGATGTCCGCGAAATAGCGTTCCATGCGGCGGAAATAGGCAATGCCGCCGACGAATAGCACAAGAACTCCGGCGGTCGAGATGGCGATCGACATGAAGTCGGGCCACCGCGAACCATGCAGCGCCGCGCGGTAACATTGCAACAGGCCCGCCAGAGGATTGAGGTAGTAAGTCGGCTGCCACTTTTCCGAAACGACCGCGCCGGATTCGTATGCCGCGGGGCTGACCATCATGCCGAACTGCCAGACAAATGGGACCGGCTCCGTTGCGACCGATGATCCCGACGAATTCGCCCGGTTGGACTTCGAAGGAGACGTCGCGGAGGGCCCAGAAGTCGGAGGTAGGCGGGAGGCGGGAAGACTCGGATGTTAGCCCCTCACCCCCAGCCCCTCTCCCCGCAGCCTCGTTGTACCACACAAGTTAGTCGGAAGAAATTTTTTTCGACCCCGGGCCAAATGCGTTCCAGGCGTTGGACAGGTCGTAGCATCGCTGTAAGCCGATCCACAGAGTTTGCGTTCCGGGATGGTTTTCCTTGCGGTC
>JBGSIA010000124.1:0-3789 GCA_041751935.1 Pirellulaceae bacterium
AACGATTTCTGAACAGCCCCCACTAATTGACTTGGCCGGATGCGTTTTCTTCATCGCTTGTGCACCTACAGCAGGTAGCGGAAAGGGAAAGAAAACCGTAGGTTCAACCTTTCTGATGGACGCTATCGGTTACGGCTCGACCTCTGTCGCCAAGCCGTATCGATAGTGATTGCGTCTGCTCGAAAATTTAACGCCAAGCGTCGGTGGTAAAGAACGGATCGTTGGATCGCGATGCGGGCTTAGATCGCGAGTAGCTTCCAAGATGCAAGAAAGTCGTCGGCCGAGAGATCCTTGACCAAACGCCTGCGGAAAATTCAAAGATTCCCGACCAATTTCGTATCACATTCCGTGAACGAGCGCAAGCACTCGGGCCGAGAACGTCAGTCTTGCTCGTCTGGAGGCCCAACAGGTCCGCGCTACTGAGCACGCGCTAGACCGTTGCCGAACTGACGGCAACGATGCCTGCATCTAACATCGTGTAAGTCAAGCGGTGGGATGTGGCTTGCTGTCACTCTCGGTTTGAGCGATGACGAAATCGAGTAAACACTTCGAGTGTGAAGGATGCGGTTCGTGTTGCCGCTGCAAGTTGGTCGATATACATGAGATCGACACAGTCAGGAATCGCCGCATCCCGGAACAGATGTATCCGCTCCGCGAACCGGAATTAGATGGCGAAGTTGCCTACATGGATTGCGTCAGCAACGGCGGGTGGCATCATCAGCCAAAGGTTTCGTCATCCCGCACCGCTTCCGTTCGAAGCATTGGAATTAGTCCATGGAACGTCTGCGGTTATTGCGATCTATTGTGTAATGACAATCGCGATAGGTGACGTGTCGCTCGCTGCTGTAGTGATGCGAAGGTCGCTCGTGTAATAGTCGGCGTAGCGGCGAGGTACGGTTCGACCGTGGGTGTGGGAGTCGGCGGCTAGGTCTTCGGTTAGGACGATTTGAACGACGACGACTTCGTAATCGCCCGGTGGACAGCGAATCGCGCCGTCTTGGTCGGCCAGCTTAAATGTGCCGTCATTTGAGATGCGACTTGCGTAACGCGTTCCGTTTGCAAGCGAACGAAATTCAATGCTGCCTGATTGAACCGGCTCGCCGTCGGAGAATTTGACAACACCCGTCGCGATTCCTGATTGGCTTCCGCATCCGACCATGCTGGCGACGACCATAGACAGCGAAACCACAAGTATCGCTGGACTTGCTAACGACGGCTTCGACGACATCAATACTCTAGCTCCACGACCCTGGAATCGCGACGATTCGCGAGTGAGCCGAGCACTTTAGTATCGGTCTCAGGGCTGAACATTCGCACGCTGCCGTCGACGAGTGCGAAGTGAACGCCTGCGGGATGCCAACTGCCGAACGAAAACATGTCGGCCAACACATCACGGGGTCCATTGGCAAGTCTCAAGCCTGGGCCAGCCAGCCGACACGATGCGGGCAAGTGGTCGCCGTCGTAGGCGGGCGAGTCTTCGGGGAACTGGGCGAGTCGATCAAGAGGTACGAATTTTTCACCAAACAAAAACGTGCTTGACGTTCCATCCGTGACCGACGCCATACGAACACGATCGGACGGCGCTATTGCCATTCCCGTTTTGCACTGCGGACGAACACTGATGATGACACCCGTGCCGTTGCCTCCAAAGTAGAAGTCGGTTGGCTCGCCAGTCGCACCGGGCGTTAAGTCGCCATGATTACCGGCGTAATCGCAGAGTGCTCCTTCGACATCAAGCGTCACGTCGACGGGACGTGGTGGAATTGGGCAACCGCACGGCAATCGTCCGCCTCCGCCTGTGACTGTGGTTCGCAAGTTGCGAGTCCCAAGCGGGCGCGTGCCACTTCGCCGCGACGGGCAAAGGAAGATGTCGGGCACGACCGTACGAACCGCTTCGGGATGCTGGTGCCAAGGCTTTGAAAAGTCCCATTGATCGCCGAGCGAAACCTGCTCGATGTACGGCATGACGCGAGCCAACCATGTAGGCGTTTCCAGTCCACATTGGTCGGTCGGATCGGCGTCGGGACGTGATTCATATCGGGCTGGCGGGAAGTAGCCAACCGCGTCATGGTGCAAGTGCGTCGCGAGCGCAAGTTGCCGGATACGATTCTTGCAATCGGTGCTGCGAGCGGCTTCGCGTGCCGATTGAACGGCAGGCAAAAGCAATGCGATCAATATGCCAATGATCCCGATGACCACCAACAGCTCGATCAACGTGAAGCCAAGCGAATGGCGTCTATTTAGAACTAACATGGAACGGGTCATCCGCGAGGAAGTGCAATCAATCCGGCCCGACCTTTGACCAGTCTAGTCCGCAGAAATCGCCCAATCCAGTGTGTCAGGGTATCGAAAACTTGGCAGAGTCGGAATTTGCCAGTGTCGAATCGTTAAATCCTGCAATCCAACACAGAATTGTCTTGTGCAACGTTTTCTGTCGCATATAAGAGATACGGGTTTGGTCGACCACTTGCTTGTCTGCTTTCGTCGGTTGTTTGGCCGCGGAAATTGGACTGGCTTAAAATTCTGTCGGTCGATTAAAGAATGAAGCCCTCTAAATCAAACCAAAATTCGCGACGAATTGCTCGTTTCGAGAAATTCGAGAATCGTCTGTTGATGACGTCGGATCTCGAACTGGTGCCGACCAACGACATCCCCAACTTAGCGCCGGCAATAGCTACTGCGGTCGTAGCATCCACACCTGTAGCGGAGGCAACGTCTCAAATTACCTTCGATTCAATGGATGCCAACCGCGATGGCAAAGTCTCTGCCCTCGATGCTTTGATGGTGATTAACTATCTAAATCGAACACAGTATGCCGACGGCGAACGAGCGAGCGGCACTGCGGATACTGATACCGCACAAGTCTACGATCTGAATTTGGACGGAAGAGTGTCCGCAGTTGATGCCCTAATGGTGATCAATGCAATGAATCGTGCGGAGCATATTCGCCGGTTCGGAGGGTGTTCTTGCGGCGGCTTAGGCTGCCCGGCTTGTTCGGCTTCTACAGAACAGAGTTTTCCAGATTTGATCGGGGGGCCACCGAGCGAACAGGCCGTAACCTACGAAGAGGTCGTTTCCGATTTTTCGTTTCCGTCAGGTGGGTGTTCCTGCGGTGGTCTCGGATGCGCAGCTTGTTCAGCGGGTAGTTCGTAGCCGGAACGTCGGCCTATCGATTGAAAGCAGGGGCAACCGACGTATTAGTTTCCAAACGAGCGTACCCAACGGGAATTCGTGGACAGAATATCCCTCACAACCTGCTTGGTTTCCTCAGGTTCAGGCGGATCGTGCTCCAGCTCATGTTCGAGCAATTCCAGCTTTTTCCGAATCAAATAGCCCTGCATTCGCTGATAGGGACGCACTTCGCCGGTGCGAATGAACGTGCCGACCTCCAACCGCCGGCTCCAGTCTTCCCAGACCGGCAACCAAAACAATGCGTGCTCCGTTTGGCCGCTATTGGCCGCAGAGAGACATTCGGCTCGGGCCATGCTGATCTCGTCCAGGCACTCGTCGGGCGACGGATAGTAGGCGTAACAAGCTACGACACTCAGGGCGATCAATCCGGCCAACATCGTCACACCTATGACGCCGGGCGGCACGACGATGTCCATCCCCGTTCGCGGCTTGGCTTCAGCGGAGGCAAGCGACGAAGCGAACGATCCGGTCTTTGCGGTGCTGACAAGCCAGGCCTCATCAATGCCGAACAGTCTGAACGCGATGCCGATGATTGCAATGAACGCGAGCGCTCCCAACGATGCCATCACGCTGATATCCAAATCTTTGACGACGAGA
>JBGSIA010000125.1:0-7157 GCA_041751935.1 Pirellulaceae bacterium
TCGGTCAAGCCGCTTGGCAATATTGCCCGATGGCCGCCCGGCATGACCGATCCACCCTGCAACTATCGCAATAATCACTACCGTTAATTGAGCAAAAAAAAGAACCGGAGGCGGGTCCCCAAACATTCGGGGCACGAACGCCCACGCGTGAGCTTACTTGGTACGTCGCAAGCAGAAATACCCGCATTGACTTAAGCGTGTGGACATTAACGAGATAATGACATAGCCGATCGTCAAAATGAGGAGAATTGCCCAGTACTCTTGGATTTCGAAGTGGAACGACTTTGGCAATGAAATTCCAACTAAACTCAAGCTAACGATCGCCAGCCATTTTGCCGCATGCCCATCGGCCAGCATCTGAGCAGTAAGCGCCGAAAGGCCTCCAAGAACAATTCCTGAAAGCCAGATCGGCTCGCTATCGCTGCCCCAGCTCTTGGAGGCAGACGCATTCAAAGAGCACCGAAGTCCCCAGCAAACGCAAAGGAAAATCGATCCGACGATGGTCGCACTCAGGCTGGCCAGCCAACGACAGAGAAAAAGGACGAATGGCGATTCATCTGGCGAATTCCCGCTCGAAGCCGAGGGAAGATAGGGATTCTGGTGCGACAGACGTTTGTTCATGCCAAATTGGATCAGCGAGCGACCTTGGCCCCAATTGAAAAATACGGTTCAATGCTTGGATTTGATGACATTGTCGCCCCATGCAAATAGCTTGCGAAGGTTCTTTCTGTGACTCGAATAGTTCGTCAAGTCAATTCTAGGACGAGCCCACTGCGTCGATTCGGCGGTCAAGTTGTTCGGTCTCGGCGTCGGCCCCGAGGCCTGGCTCCGGCAGAAGTATTCGTGCTGTCGTTTCTGGCATTGATTGTTGTCGGCGCGGTCATTTTGCGATTCGTACCCGGCTTATATGTGAACGAAGGGCTTAATTGGACCGACTCGATCTTCACGTCCACAAGTGCCGTTTGCGTCACAGGCCTCATCGTTGTTGATACCGCTACTTACTTCACGCCGATGGGCCAGGCAGTCATTTTAGTACTCATCCAGCTCGGCGGATTGGGCATGCTTGTATTGACTAGCGTCATCATATCAGCATTGGGAGGTCGTCCTTCGTTGTGTACTGAGAACCTCGCCGTTGGCGCCAGGCATATGCTACCTCAGGTTACAGCAAAACGGCTTATCGTGGATGTTGTCCGCTTTACTTTTATCTTTGAGGCCATTGGGGCAATCTTGCTCTACACCGTATGGGGACCACAGCAGGGGTGGACTGAAGCTATATGGCCCGCTATTTTTCATTCGGTTAGCGCATTCTGCAATGCGGGATTCTCGACTAGTTCGTCTTCTTTAATGGACTATCAACACTCACCTGCAACGATCGCTGCGATTTCCATCTTGATCATTGCGGGTGGCCTCGGCTTCATTTCGATGGAGGAACTTCATCAACGCTACATTCGTAGGAATAAGGCGGTACGCCGTTTGTCAATTCACACCAAGCTAGTTTTAGTTACCAGTGGATTGCTTCTGTTTGGTTGTTGGCCGGTATTCGCAGTGTTTGAATGGAGCGGCGTATTGTCAGAGATGTCGACGATTGACAAACTGACAAATTCATTGTTTCTAAGTGTCACGCCACGCACCGCTGGTTTCAATACCATTGATTACGGGGCGGCATCAGACAGCACAAACTTTCTCACCATTATCTTGATGATGATCGGTGGCTCTCCGGGATCGACTGCTGGCGGAATGAAGACGACGACCTTTGGTTTGCTCGGTCTACTGGCGTGGTCTCGGCTTCGCTCCCACGCGACGGTCAGTTTTGCCGATCGCTCGATTCCTTCAGAGACAATCCAGCGAGCCACCGGCTTATTTGTGATTGCAATTGGAATTGTCGTGCTGGGTGTATTTCTGCTTGCATCCATTGGCGATGCGTATGGACCGTCTGAGCCCTTTATCGTTGGATTCTTTGAGGTCACTAGTGCGTTCAACACTGTCGGGCTGTCGATGGGTGTTACGCCAGAGTTATCCACACCATCTCGCTGGGTCGTTATTTTTCTTATGTTTGCGGGACGAACCGGCCCCCTGTCTATTGCAGCTGCTCTTGTCGTTCGTCTCACCGCAGGTGGACGCTATCGTCTTGCCTACGAGGACGTAGTTGTCGGATAAGCCCCACGTGCAATTTGGATATTTACATGAAACGCTTTGTTGTCGTTGGCCTCGGAAACTTTGGATTCACGGTCGCCAAATCATTAACCGAGAGCGGGCACGATGTAATTGCCGTCGATCTCAACGGCGAAGTAGTCGACCGACTGGCGATGTTTGTCGCCCGAGCGGCGGTTGGTGACGCCACAGATGTCGAAACGCTTCGCCGCGTCGGCGCCGCCGACGCCGACGCAGCGATTATTTCAACCGGCGACGAGATTTCGTCAAGCATATTGGCGACCATGGCTTTACATGATGTGAATGTAAAAGACATTTTTGTTAAAGTCGTCTCCAACGATCACGCTCGTGTCATGAAACGTATCGGCGTTACGGACATCGTTTTTCCTGAACAGGATACAGCCAAAGCGCTTTCCGCTCGAATCAGCGGTTCGGCGCTATTGAACTATGTCAGGCTGGGAACCGGTTTCAGTGTCCAGGAGATGGGAGTTCCGAACAGCTGGTATGGCAAGTCGATTAGGGAACTCAAGCTGCGTCAAAACTACGACATCACAGTTGTTGCCTTGCACGATATGTTGACTGACATAATAACAGCAACGCCAGACCCCGACTATTTGCTCAAAGACTCCGACACGCTCCTCGTCGCCGGCGATGACACGGCATTGAAGAAAGCGGCTAGTGTGAATTAGTGATTGTGAATTAGCGGCAGCGATTAGTTAGAATACAAGTTGCTTCGAACCTTGTTCCAGCTGCTTTCCACCATTCCACTGGCGAGCTCAGCTTGTCCTTGAACATCGGATTTGGAACGACAGGGCTTGATGCTATCTTCTCCGGCAGCGTCACAATAATCGGTTGATTCCAATTCGTCGCTTCGTAATCCTCCGACTCGACTGCATCGGTGCCGCACTCAATGGCACGATCTGCGGTGAATCGGGGGTGTAGCCGCAAGTGCGGCATTTACGGTAGCGGATTCTTAGGCTGGTAGTTTCGTCCACGCGAGTGGCGTAGACGGCTAGCGTCCCGGTGTCACACGCCGGGCACTCGTTGGTGATGGCGTTGCTCATGTGGCCCTCCGGCGAAACGAACTCTTGGGGCGGCGTATCCACGTTGATGATCGCGACTCGGCGGTTGCTCGTTCTTTGTCGGACTTGATTTGTGCTTGCCGCTGTTCGAGTTGCTGTTTCGTCTCCACGTGAATCGGACGTGTCGCGGGAATGCGCGTCCAGTTACCGTTGCAGTAAACTTCGGCGGCGGTGCGACCGTTGCGGACACAATCTCGGAAGTCGACCGGGATCTTGGTCTCGTCAATCCGTTTCCACAGCCCCTTCTCGCGATCGTAACTCTCATTGAGCAGTTGCTCGAAAAAATCCTGATCGGCGACCATCGACTGGGGCAGGATGATCGACATCGGATCGCCGGGCTTGCGACGCGCTAGCGCATTGTCCAACCACTCTTGCGTGTACGTGGTGTTGATCATCACCACGGACATGCCCTCGATCTTGTCCGATCGCGTTGGCTTGCGGGCAACATTCGGATCGTTGTCGATGTTCAACTTCTTGAACATCCGCAAGTTCATACTCCCTGGTTTCGATCCCATGCTCGGCCACACGAACGGACCCGAAGTTTTGTTGACGCTTTTACAAAACTCCACGATCTCGTCCTTGCGATTCCCGTCGCGGCTGTCAATCAAATTAACAAACGACGGTAGCGGTCGGCCACCGTCGGCGTGTGGGTACACGGCATAACACCACTCCTTCACCTGTGTCCACGTGGGCACCGTGCCGTAACTGATCAAGTACCCTCGCTGCAGCCGATCCCAACCCCAGGCCGTGACTACGAAGTGATCGATTTGCACGTCGATCGACGAGGTGATGAAGTTCACGGGCGCCGGTGCCGTACCGAGCTCCCACTCGCCAATGCATGACTTCTCGGCCAATTGTTCCCAAGTCATTTCGACCTGGACCGGCACCCACGTTTCCCCGTCCCAGTTGTTGGCGAAACTGCGTTCTAACTCTGGATCGCCAATTGCTCGGGCGAACGCGCGGGCATAATCGCTGAAACTGAACGTTGGCCCGTACATCCGCGACAGTTGAAACGATTCGTCAGGTCCGTGGTTGTTGGCTCGGCCAGTGACTCGGCCTTGCTTGTCGCAATCTTGGCCCGTCGCGACCCACACGCCACGGCGAATCGCCGGCCGCCAATGCTCTTCGCCCCATTCGCCCTGGCAAGCTTCGCAAATGTATCGCGCCGACTCCGCCGCAATGCTCGCCGTCGTCGTGCCGTCCTTTTGCCGGTCCCACCACAAACCGCCATCCGTCGGGTCACCGCTGGTGTTGCGTCGTAGCTGTTGGTGATGTTGACACAACGGACACGGCACTCGGTACCGCTTGTTCGTGCCCATCGAGACATACTTCTTGATCCGCGATAAACCTTCGATCGTCGGCGTCGACTCGCCCGCCACCTTACGATCCGGGATCTCGGCGCCGCGTTCCAAGAACAATTCAAACGGGTCCGCTTCCTCCGAATTGTTCTTGGTCCATTTGTCGACCTCGAGTGCCTCCAAATACCGTGGGTCCAAGTCGCCCAGCGTGGTCGGAGAACCTGACCATGCGCCGTAGATGATGAATGCCAAGGTGTGGACGATACGGCGGTTGCGTCGATGCAGTGGCGGGCACAACTCCCGCGTGGCATGCGTTTTCTCCATCATCCCATAGAACCGATCACCGATGGTGCGACTAACCAGTCCCTCGGTGCTGCCACCGATCATGCCCACGTCGGGATCGTGGTATTGAGCGGCCAGCATCAACGACAAGAATGTCTCGGTCTTGCCCAGCCGGCTGCCGGCCATCATGAAGATGCGGCGAACCGCTGGGTCGTCCCACGCTTCACAGATCCCCTTCACCCAGGGGAAGTCAACTAAGTTGAACGGCTGGCCCTTGTGGGTGTGCACGTTCTCGCAAATCCACTTCCACGAATTGAGCTTCTCTCGCGGTAACAGCGAGTTGATCGTCCGATCCGACAGAAACAACGGCCCATGCCGACCGACGAATCGTTCATCAGGTGCAAGTGTGATCTCGGCGTATTGCGGGAATGGATCGAGAACCAGCTCGCTGTTCATGTCACTCACGCAGGTCGGTGATGCGACGGAACAGGCCAGCAGCAGCGCGCAGAGCAATCGACAACCTCGCTTCCAAGTCTTCGTCGATCGTGTGCTGCAGTTCTTCGGGGTAGCCATTCTTCATTTCCTTGGGGATTCTCAACAGCACGCGACGCAGTTCGCCGAACATGATGTTCAGCGCCATTTCCACGTCGTCTAAATGGACGATGTCGCTGGTCGTCTTGCGGACTTCATGCTCCTTGAGTTTTCCTTCCGACTCCGCCCACAGTGCTTCGCCCTCGGCCCGCCGCAGTTTGGCGATCGCCATCCGCACAGCGAACTCACTCTTGTCGATCTCCGGCAATTCACTGGCCGTCCGCTTGTTCAGCTCCCGCCACTCGGCGATCGCTTTGACGTCGTAACCGGCGGACGTTTTATGCGGTGCACCCTGGGCCAGCCAATCTTTCACCGTGTGGCGATCGACACCCAGGGCCGCAGCAACGTCCGCCTGGGTGTCGACGTATTGCGGCTGCGAGCTTTCTTGTTCCGTGGCCACAACCTTCCGCCCAATTTCCATCAACGTTGGTTACTCCGATGACAAATCGACAATGTCGCCGGGCTCGATGTCGAATGGCTCGACGGTCAACACACCGCGACCACCGATCGATTCAAACTCGTCCGTAGCCCACTCGATTCGGTACAACAAGTTGTAGCTACCGCACGCCCAAGTCTCGGTCAACGATGACGGTGGATTGAACAACGCCTAGTGCTCACCCGGATCACCCAAGATGTCCATTCGCACCACGATCTTGGTGCTACCGTTCTGTGCCGAGACAACGAACTTAAACGCGCTCAAATCAATATCGGGATCTTCCATGCCCGATGTGTCTAACTCGATTCGCGTGCCAACCCGCGTGTAGTCGTCGCCCTGAATGACCGACAAGTCCTGTCCGCTGGTGACTGTCAACTGCGACTGGATCGACAACTGGATGCTGCCCAGCGATGCGGCAATCGTTGCCGCCATTGCGTCGATCGTCGTGGAATTTAAGTGCACCGCCGGCATACCACTATCCATCAAGATCACGGACTGGTCACCGCCAAGGATCAAATCGCGAGTTGCTGCGGCAAGACCGCTGACGTCCGCCGCCGCCCACAAACCGCTGCCATGCGCTGCGGTGAGCGTCGTGTCGACTTGGCTGGCGATGGTCGCCGCACTGGGCGCGGCGGTGTAGCCCGATGGCGCGAGTCGGCTACTGACGTCCGCGTCCAGATGCGCCAGCTCCGTTGCCAACTCCGTACGAACCGCCGACGCGATCGCCAAGGGTGAGGCATCACCGGCGACCCAGTCAGCGGCGATCGCGTCAGCGAGTGCGCCGATCAGGTCGGCTCCGTCGCCGGTATTGATCAGTGCGACGTCCACAGCGCCAGCTACGGCCGATCGCTCGCCGCTGGTGAGAGTCATCGCATCGCCGGGCTCGGCAAACCCGGTAGCGGTCGACCAAGTCGAATCACCGTGAGTCTCCAGCGCCACGATCGCCGCCTGATTCGCCAACGTTGCGTCACCGCCGCCACCGCCACTTGGACCATTGACGAGGGCCAGCGTCGTGAACTGGTACCCACTTGCCCCGTCGTCTTCCAGTGCAGTGTCGAGCTTGTCGGTTAAGGCCTTGATCGCATCGATCAAGCCATCGAGAGTCGTTAGCGTTGTTTCTGTCGCTGGGTCGGCCGGCAAATTATCTGTCTTGGCTTTGATCGCTGCGACTTCGGTATCGTGTCTTATCCTTTGTGTATTTGACTCTGCTACCATCGCGAGTGAACGCTCGAATTCTCTCAAGCTTGCGTGAACGGTGTGGGGCGGAATCTGTACGACCCCGTTCGATTGCCCCCGACAAGTGCCATTCTCTGCAAG
>JBGSIA010000126.1:0-119478 GCA_041751935.1 Pirellulaceae bacterium
CGCGAAATGCTGCGAAGTGAATTTTTGAGCGATCTGCAAAACGCCGCCGACCAAGCAAAAATCCGCGACCGACTTGAACGCCTACTATTCTTGGCTGCCTGACGAAAACTTTTATCCTCACAACTCACCTAAAGTGCAGCCGATGTGGATTGAATGGCTTTGTGATCGATTGCCAATGATCGGTTCAACTCTACGAGCAATCGATTTAGCAGAAATGTCGGAATCTGTTTTCGTATCCATCGCCTCCGGTGATGACTATCCAAGTGCGTTTCGAGCGGCCAGCAGATCGACACGTTCACAAATGCTTGCGCGGTGGACCTCAAGAGCAGCGGAGCGTTTAGCGGCTGGTGAGTCGCTGCATGGGATCGCGCGCACAATGCCGATGCGGGGCGAATTCATCAGCGGAGTTTTGGGGGCGTTCTCCGGCGGCAATACATTCACCACGGCACATGCGTTGTGGCGCGAGACGTCCGAGCGGATGCACGAATTGATGCTCCGTCGTGGCTCGCAATTGCAATTGGTGCTGGCACCGGTTCTCGTGGTCGTGGCTCTTCTTGCTGCGTCCTTTGCGATGCTGTTGTCGCTTTCGTCGTTGTATAAAATCGTAGAACTGATTTCGGGACTGACGTGAAGATTTCAATTATTGGTGTTGGTAAAGTAGGCTCCGCAATCGCATTTGCCTCGGTAATTGATCCCAAGGCGAGCGAAATGGTGCTGGTCAATCGCTCCCGCGATAAGGCGCTCGGCGACGCGATGGACTTAGCGCATGCCAGCGCCCTGCAGAACAGCAACATGCGGATCGTTGCTGGCGGAATCGACGAATCGGCCAGTTCGGACATCATCGTTTTCACTGCGTCGGCACCGTATGGAGATCCCAATCGCAAACGGTTGGATCTGGCGGCCGAGAATTTGCCGATCTTGAAACAGTGGATACCTCCGTTAGCCGAAGCCAGTCCCAAGGCAATCATCGTCATGGTTACTAACCCCGTCGATGCCATGACCTACGCTGCTTGGAAACTGTCAAGATTTCCTGCCGAGCGGGTTATTGGAACGGGAACGCTGTTGGACAGTGTGCGATACCGGGCTTTGTTATCCACCGAGTTGCAAATCCACTCCGATGATATTCGCGCCTACATTCTCGGGGAACACGGAGACAGCCAATTCGCGGCGCACTCGGTCGCGATGACTGGCGGCGAACGTTTTTATCCCAGTGATATGTCGCGGCGAATGTTTGAGCAAACGGTCAATATGGGTTACGAAGTCTCGCGGTTGAAAGGATACACCAGTTATGGGATCGCGATGACGACGACCACCATCATCGACTCAATCGTATATGATCTTCGGCACACGATGCCCGTCAGTGTCTTGACGGACGGTTATTTGGAAATTGACGATGTCTTTTTGTCACTGCCTGCGGTGATCGGGCGGGCGGGCATTACGCGGATTCTGCATCCGCCGTTATCTGACGAAGAACAAGAAGCATTTAAAAGTTCGGCGGCAAAAGTTCGCGAAGCCCTTAACCGAATTATGGGTGATTCGGCAAAACACAATGGTGACACTACTCACTGAGGGGATTTGGAATCGGGAATCGGATAATTCAAGTTTCACAATTGCGGCGGGTTGCCAAGTTCTGGTACATCTCTGGCTTCCGCTCGTCCGAGCATCAATTGCGGACGTCGCGGCGTGGTACGTCCGGTCGTAAAAGGCACTACGCTCATGAAACGCTCATTGAAACTTGGGTTTGCTGATTTTTACCGGCATTTCCCTGCAGAGAACAATTACTTTACCAACTTGCTTCGCGAGCATTACGACGTCGAAATTGTTGCTGCCGATGCAGACCTAATGATCTGTTCGTCCTATGGCATGAGTTCCGCAAATTACCGAGGGCGAAAGCTGTTGGTGATCATGGAAAACTTCCGGCCAATTTTGGACGCCTACGATGCCGTTATTAGCTTCGATTATCTAGACGATCCCCGCCATTTTCGTTTACCGCTGTCGATGATCGGGAGCGAACTCCGACGCGCAGCGAATTGGTCGGCAGAGCGTGAACTCGCTGGCAAGACTCGCTTTTGTAATTTCATATTTTCCAATCCGTCATGCGGTCAACGCAACCAGCTGATGCGCAAGCTGTCGCGTTATAAACGTGTCGATTGCGCTGGCCGTTGTTTCAATAATGTCGGAGGCCGAATTGCTGATAAGCTTCAGTTCCAGCGAGAGTGCAAGTTCACCATTGCTTTTGAGAACTCGAGTCACCCAGGGTATCTGACCGAAAAGCTCACTCATGCTTTTCAATCCGACACGATTCCGCTTTATTGGGGAGACAAGTACGCTGGTCGTGACTTCAATCCCGCCGCGTTCCTTCATCAGGATGACTTTGAAAGCATCGATGCGCTGGTTGAACGAGTGATTGAACTTGACCAGAACGATGATCAGTACCTCGCCATGCTTAGCGAGCCTTGCTACCCAGACGGCCAGATGCCGGATCAATTCCGGCGCGAGAATGTATTGAAGTTTCTTATCAAAACGATTGAGTCAAACCTGCCGCCAATCGGCACATCGCCGGGGCACGACCGAGCGAGTGCAGCGTACGCGGCAGAGGTCAAGCGGGATATTTGGCGTCGCCGCTTGAATCGATGGAAGTATCGCGCTGCCCACGTCATCACTTGCGGACTTGCCGCGTAATTCGAGTGCGGCTCAGAGACTTCGCTGCATCAGTACCACGGCGGCTCCAGCGATGTATCCAAGCAGCGCCCAAGGTGTGATTCGGCGCAGATACCAGAGGAAATCAATACGCTCCAATCCCATGGCCGCAACACCCGCGGCCGAGCCGATAATCAGGCAACTGCCGCCGGTACCAGCGCAGTATGCCAACAACATCCAGAACGGATCGTTTATCGGCACTTCATACATCTCAATCCCTGCGGCGACCATCGGGACGTTGTCAACGACCGCCGATATCAGACCGATGACGATCGCCACAGCATCATGGTTGTTGACCGCAGCATCTAACCAGTGAGCCATGTGTTGAAGCGACCCGGTCGCGCCCAGTGATCCCACCGCGAGCAAGATTCCAAGGAAAAAGAGGACGCTCGCCATGTCAACTCGTTTTAATGCCGCGAGAACTCCGGTGCTGGAACGAGTCTTCTCATCCATCGTGTGGCTGACAAATTCCGATACGATCCACAATACTCCAAGAGCCAACATCATGCCCATGAATGGCGGCAGGTGCGTGAGCGATTTGAACACCGGTACGCTCAACAGTCCGCTCAATCCGAGAATCAAGAACAGCCATTGATGCCAAGGTTGGATTTGGTGGTCGACGCGAAGTGCACTTTCGGCCGGACGCGATAGAGGGCCCTTTACGAAGCGTGAAAAGCCCATTAGCGGAACAAGTAAACAAACAAAACTGCCAAGGAACAGTTGTTGCATCACCTCAACGGTTCCAATTTTGTGTTTGATCCACAGCATTGTCGTTGTCACGTCGCCGATTACGGTCCAAGCACCACCTGCGTTTGCGGCGATGACAGTGATGCCGGCGAAGAATAACCGTTCCTCGCGGTTATGAACGAGTTTGCGAAGTAGCGAAATGATTACGATCGTACTCGTCAAATTATCCAGAACGGCAGAGAGAAAAAAGGTAAGCCAAGCTACGATCCACAACAATTTGGTTTGATTCGTAGCGCGAATTCGGTTGGTGACGATCGCGAATCCTTCGTGCGCATCGACAAGTTCGACAATGGTCATCGCACCCATCAGAAAGAACAAGATTCCAGCGATCTCACCGAGCTGGACTAGCAACTGATGCTCGACGGCGAAATGCAATCGCACGTTCTCGATGTTTGCTTCCGCCGCTTCGTCCGCAAACCATTTCGGTATTGACTGCATCGGCAACAGCGATTGCAAATCGACAACGTAAAACGTCCAACATAGTACGCCGATGACTAAGGCGGTGGCGGCTTTGTTGACGTGAAGTCGATGCTCTAAGGCGATCACCAAGTAACCGATGGTGAAGACAACAAGAATGGCAGGGAGCATGAAAGCGGCGAGTATGAAGGCGGATGATCGAGGTAGCGGAATCTGTTTACTTAGGTCATGGACAATGGATCGGCAAGCTGCAACGATAAAAAACGGCTATTTTCTCCAAACGTGGAGAATTTCCACACTTGTCGTCGCATTTCTAAGTAACGCCGCCAAGGCCGATTCTTGGATCATTGCTGCCAACTGGCTGAGCACTTGCAAGTGTTCCATGCGACCCTCAAAAGGCGACAGCACCAAGAAAATGACCTGTGCCGGCGGTTATCCATCGCACCGAAGTCGATCCCCGACGGGGCCAATCCCACTGCTCCTTACACGTGCGAAACCAAACGGGTTCGCAGATGTGGCAGGGCAAAGCCACGCCACAGTCCACTTGAGCCGTAACGGTCACGATCCAATAACGTGGCAAGTATGATTTCCGCCGAACTTGGAGACAACCTCCCCGATTCAACGATCGACGCCACTAATGCCGTAATGGCGTCAGAGCGGTCCGTAGTTGCCGATAAGGTGACGATGCAGGCATCCGGAAACAAGGAACTTAGATCGATGCTTGGTTCTGGGAGCCTATTTGAAGGGCGATTTGGCAAGAGAAACTCGATTTTCACGTGACGCTTTAGCGAAGTCGTTCACCATGCAAACGCTCGACCGAGTTCAAGTGCGGCGTTGAATCGCTCGAATATCAGTCTTTGCCAGTTCAGTTATGCAACGCTTTGCAGATGCCTGTGCATGTTCCTGCACTTAACTCACTGGAAAAACTTTGCCGTACGGCGTCCGAAAAATTCTTGCGTATGAAATTTGCCTACAATCAACGCGAAAGTTCGCGAAGGTACGGGTCGTGCATCGGGCAGGGTAGTTGTGAGGAGCCCCCCGCCCTGCCAGCTTGCAAGACGCCCCAGTCGTGAAGCATTTGTCCCCATCCGACGCACATTCCGTTGAGCACGACGGACGATTCGCATCACGATTTGTTGCACGCGATCGAACACACCAAGCATCACTTGCCGTCACATGGCCCGAACTCGGTCTTTGTGCATCACAATACGTTGCAACTAGCAGCAGAGCGTTTGCAAAGGTGGCGAGGACACTGGTTCGCTTTCGACAATTAACACGACGTGGGTTTGTCAAAATTCTACCTGTGATCGCTCCGACGATCAAAAGACCGGCAACATCGCTGAGGTTATGCTCTGCATCGGCGAGCAAAGCTAGCGAATCCATCTTCCAGCAATCTGTATAGTGATCTCATTATTTCGTCATCAACTTCTGGACTTTAGTGACAACTCATGTGTGGCTGTGTACATGCACGTTGCCGCAGGAGTGTCGTGCTTCATCGACCGCCGATATCACTAACTTGTTCGCGGTTCTCGGTAGTCTCAAACGTTTCGACGCGTCCATCCTCGGGATTGAACACAGCTCCCACCAACGCGACTCTCCTTTCGTCGACGAGCTGCCTAATGATCCCACTTTGTGACAAAATCTGTTGAGAAGTATGCCTAACATTTCGGTGCAAGACCTTGTCCGCAAGACTATCCCTGGCCGACTCGTCTCCGTTTTGCAGCAAATCCAACTCGCCTGATTCTATCGATTGCTGAATCTCCGACAAAATGGCCCTCAGGTTTGGCGAGATGGAATCGTCAGACTTCCTATGACGCGCATCCTCAAGGGCTAATTTGACCATACCGGAATTGCGGTGTCCCATGACTACAATCACCTTCGTACCACCAACTAAGCATCCGTATTCCAAGCTACCAAGGACCCGCGGACCAACAACATTTCCAGCTAAACGTACATTAACCAGTTCTCCCAGGCTTAGATCAAAAATGAGCTCGGCGGGCACTCTGCCGTCGACTCCGCTAAAGACCACCGCAAGGGGTTGAAGTCCGTTCTTCTCCGCGTGAACGTAATTTTGCACATTCCTATCCAGGCCTCGTCCCGTACAAAATCGATCGTTGCCGTCTTTGAGTATTTTCAATACGTCATCAGGTTTTAATTCCGCTCGTGTTTCGCGAGGTGTGAAGTCAACGAACTGCACATCGTCAGCAAATTGATAACGCTCGCGAAAACCTTGCAAACTCAAACGAATATTATAAGCCGGTGCGGTAACGTCTTTGAACTCGCGGATGAAACTGAGCACATCTGGATCGATGTAATCAGTGCTGCGCGCGTCGAGAATCGCATCTCCGCCCTCAGGAATGCCCCTTAAAGCCTTTTCCAGCGACGCTTTATTCAAAAAGCTAACCTGATTAGCTAACTCAATCCTACGCACGGTACCACTGACGTGCTGTTCGTTGACTTGTCGAATAGGTTGCGAGATATTGCTCTTTAAAATAAATAGCAGGCTGGCCACCATTCCGATCACGATGCCAATCAACAAGTCGGTGGCAACAATGGCGACGAGCGTTAACACGAACGGAAGGAACTGCGAGGGACCATCACTCCACATCTGTCGAAAGAGCTTTGGACTAGCTAGCTTGAAACCCGTCATAAGTAGAATTGCAGCCAAGCACGCCAGCGGAATCATATTCAAATAGGCTGGTATCAATAGGACACAGAAGAACAAAAGCACGCCGTGCCAAATTGCCGACAATTTCGTGCGCGAACCAGCATTCACGTTGACTGATCCGCGAATAACAACACTGGTGATCGGCAGTCCGCCAAGCAACCCACAGGCGATGTTGCCGGCACCTTGGGCCCACAACTCACGGTTCGGTGGTGACAACCGCTGATACTTGTCGAGTTTGTCGACGGCATCGAGATTAAGGAGTGTCTCTAGCGAAGCTACAATGGCGATCGTTACACCAGCTACGTAGACAGCAGGATTAGCCCACTGTCCAAAGTCCGGAAGTGTTAGCAAACTCAGAAAACTACTAAAGCTTTCCGAAATCGGCACATTGACCATCAATCGTGGTCCGTCTGCTAAAACCCATGGACTCCCCAGATTTTGGAAGAGCATTCCCAAGGCGACTCCCAACAATACCACCACCAAAGCCGCTGGGACGAGTGACTTCTTCATCGCTTTGACTTTGTCAGAGACAATCAGAAATGCCAATGACAAGAACCCGATGACCAATGCACCCCAGTGGATTTCCCCAGTGAATATTTTCGCGATCTGAGTCAGTATATTTGAATGTCCATGGCTTGCCGACTTGGGAACCATGTCATAACCAAGCAAATAGGGTGTTTGCTTGATGATCAAGATCACACCGATCGCGGCAAGCAGTCCCTTAATCACACTTGACGGAAAGAACGCTGATAGCGCGCCGGCCCGTGCGCACCCGAGTATTACTTGAATGACCCCAGCGAATGCAACAGCCAACAGAAAAGTCTCAAACGATCCGAGCGAACCAATTTGTGAAGCTACCACAGCGGTAAGCCCTGCCGCAGGGCCTGAAACGCTGGTGTGGGATCCACTAAGTGATCCTGCGACAATACCACCCACGATACCTGCAATCAGTCCGGAAACGAGAGGTGCACCGGACGCTAATGCGATACCTAAACAGAGAGGTAAGGCAACTAGAAAAACAATGAGTCCCGATAGCAGGTCAGGTGGCAACGTTTGGGTCAGCTTCTTTGATTCCGGCATGTTCTTTCTCGGTGTTTTGGTATTACTTGAAACATCAATGTCGTGACGTTTTTTTTGACTCATCAAATATTAAAGATGGCAATGGTCGTGACGATTCTGATTCCCGATCGATTCCGGAGTCTTGACGAATTCTCAGTAATGATTCGGCTGCGTGATAACGCGAACGGATTGCCGCGCTTGGCCAGATGCCAACCACCAATATCAATAAGCTCAAAGTGATTGCTACAATTTTTTCCGCTGGGCGAGCAGCAATCGAGACCGTAGCGATATGACGTGTTCCAGTGAAAATTCGAAAATAGGCTCGCAGCAATGCCACACCGTTAATAGCTGTCGCCAAAACAATGATTGTCCCGACCAACGGGTAGACTTCGACCGTGCCCTCTACTAACAGCTCCATTCCGACAAACGACAACCCGCCCGGAAAGCCAATCGAAGCTAGCCCAGTGAAAAGGAATAGCGAGCCTAGATGCGGCATATGGTCAAATAAGCCGTTGTACTGTTCAAGCGAGATTCGCCCTATCCGAGCCTCAACCGCTCGCAAGGTTAGTGCTAGTCCGCCCAGCGACAATCCGATCTCCAACCAGATGCTCAGCGCCCCCGTCATCCCGATCTGATTGCCGATTTCAAGGCCAGCAAGCACCAACGAAGATTGGCTAATAAAAAGATAGGCAAAGAATCGCCTCGCTTCGATTTGAACTAAGGCCATAGCCGCCGCATAAAGAGCCGTTAACAAAGACAAGACAGCGATCTCATGCAGCGCCCAGATCGGTACCACTGGCAACACAAGCCGCATGACGAAGTACGCACCCGTCATCGGCGCGACGAAGAGTATCGCCGTTCCGAAAGTGCATTTCTCAAACAGATCGACAATCCAGAAATGCCCAGGAAAAATACCCGCCCTTAGCATTGCGGAAAGCACCAACAAACAACCTGCAAGGTTCGACAGAAGGGGCCTGTCATGACCAAGCCAAAGTAGCATAGTGGCCACTAGCATCAGCCCTAAATGGAGCGACATACAAAGCGAAAATACGCTGGTATCGCGTCCTCGCAATCGCATTTCATACCATGGCAAGATCGTGCTAAACGCCAGCAACAAGCCCAGCAACACTGTCGACGAACAACTGAGAATCGCCAGAATGATCGCTTCCGCCAAAAGTGTACGTACCACCGAGAATCGACCAGCTTTGGATTGCATCGTAGCGGCTATTGTCAATCCAAAAAGCACTGACACCTTAGAAAGTAAAGGTGCCGTTAGCTCGTCAATCACAAAATACTCAACACCAAAAACGAGAAAGATGATACTGTTGCTATCCTGCGCCGCAAATGTCCCAAGAGCACTAAAGTCGAACCACTCGCCGAGAGTAAGTGCTAATGTGAGCATGCACGAAATCAAGGCAATAGTTCGAACTGTGCTCTCGCTCTTAAGACGCCAGCAAATGATTGAAGCAACGATCGGACAAGCAATCGATAGTTCCAGCCATGGGAGATGTAAATGACTGTTCATGAAACCTCCGTTTCTTCGGTTTCACTCGCATGCTTAGCTGCTTGCCTTTTATCGCCAATTGATAGGTACTTTACCAATCGGCGTTCAAATCCGTCGAACCAGCGGAAGAGCTCTAGAAATGGAGTGGCTATCCATTCATCAAGAATGGTGTCCAAGTACCCACGCTCCATTGCAAATCGATACCGCCATATTCGCAATGGAGTAGGTGCAGAGCCTGGTCGCGATGCAACTTTTAAGCGTTCCGAATAGCCGATGTTATCTTCGAGTCGACGATGGTCAAGTAGTAACGACGGCGCTCGCAACAGTTGCAGCGACCGCATTGAGGCATGTCCGATAATATGAATGAGCGCCAGGTAACGCAGCCCAAACCCAATCTCCATCACGATGATGCTGACCTGCAAGAGCGATGCAAATGCCAGTGCGCTTTTTACATCCGTCTGTACCCGACCTACCAAGGCTGCATAAACAGCAGTGATACCCCCAAGTGCAATGATCGTCCATTGCAGCGCGGGCGATTGCTCCAGCATCGGCCCTACTCGCAACAGCAGATACGCCCCCAAGTGTACCGACAACGCGCCATAGAATATGGCGCTCGAAGGTGTTGGCCCCTCCATTGCCCGCGGAAGCCACCCGGAAAATGGAACCAACGCCGACTTGCCAGCTGCAGCAACTAAAAATAGCAGTCCAACAATTAACGCATGGCTTGAGTCGATAACACATGCATTTTCCGGCCATGGCTTGGACCCCAACATCAGATTGAGATCACCACCTCCTGTGAGGTGGTGCAAAACCAAAGCGGCAAAGAGAAATGCGCCGTCAGCAAATCGATAAATGGTCCAAACGCGTAGGCCGTTAGCAACGGGATTTATACGATTATGAAAAAACGCCACCAACAATGTCGAGGACAGACCGACCAATTCCCATCCCAAAAACATCGTTTCAATCGTACCGGCGACGGACGTTACAACCATGCCCAATAAGAATATGACAAAGAACAGAAAGAACCGAGTATATCCTTCATCGCGGTGTAAATAGCGGTTCGCAAAGGCGCTGATGACACCGCATAGCAACAATGACAGGATCACAAAGGGAATGGATAGCCGATCGAATAAAAAATTGAAAGTAAAGTGGAAGTGCTCAACCGGCAAATCGACCCAACGACCAAGATCCAAAGTGTATTGCACTTGGTCGGTCAGGAGCATCTTGATAAGTAACGTCGTTGCCGCAATCGCTGATAGACTTACCGCAGCTTGCGTAGTCAACGCTAGTCTTCGTTCGCTGAGTCGATAGCCCAGAAGCAACGACAATCCCATGTTAAAGGCCAGCGCTGCTGGAGCAGTTACGATCAACAATGCACAAACATGCATCATCATACTGACAGCTCCTCTGATCTGCTTTGGCTGGCTGCCGAGGAGGGTCCCTCCGTACTTCCAGATTTTTCCGGGCCTTGGATGAGTGCAAACGTTAAGTGCTCTCGCTTGCCTTGGTACCAATCCTGCGACTGCAGCGCTGTGGCGAGTCCTTCAGGCGTAGAGTCGTTCCCAAAAGAGGCCTGACCCTTTGGAGGCGAGTCGATTTCATCGGTGTTTTTGGTTCGCCGGAGAGGGTCAGCCCCCTTTTCGGATTCAGCTTCGTCGGGATTGAAAGGCACGAATCGATCTTTGCTAAAACGGTACATCTGGTTGGTATAGGGATCAATCGCTGCTAGATGCGACCAGTGATTTCGAAAAATATTGCTCAACGTAGAATTCTCGTCTAGCAGTTTGAGTAAGGTTTGCGTGGTCGCTTCGATAATGAATAGCAGTCGCACGGGTTCGTGAATATCCACTCCCTGCCAGGGCAGCCCCGGCCTCAGGTCGCTGGCAGCACCATCCATGACTCCAATGAGAGAAGTGATGTTGTGAGGCAACTTCGTTCCAGCGCCCCAGCCGCCTGGGTCCATTGCGGAGAACGAATAAAGCAGATTGATGCCTTCGCAAACCGGCACGACGGCTGCCAGAATTCTGGCTAGAATCGCTGCGTCGATCGAATCCTTCGTTGCGTCGTAGGACATCAAAAATGATCGCCGATCGAGGTACAAGCCGCGAATTCTTTGCCGTCGCCCGACGAAACATATTGCGTTGCTGCCATTCCCGTATTCGGGACGCGTTTGGGCGAGATCTTCACTGCGACTCTGGACATGCAGCAACGCCTCGTTCTTAGTAATCGTCAAGTCAGCAGATTCAAAGCGTCGACAGCGCTCGTGTGCGTTTCGACAAGCCGCTTCGGCCAATAGTCGACTGGCCGCTCGTACCTGCTTAACTTTCCGAGTTGGTAGCAGCTCCAGATCGTAGAACATGATCTCTTCAGTAGCTGTGTTATGCAGTCCGCCGATGAACTGAGTCTCATCCGGAATCGGCAGCCCAATCTCTGACAAACGGCGACGCACTCGCACGTCATTTAACATCATCGCCAAAGCTCTAGCGTTCGGGCCACCTGCGTTTCCAGCGCAGGCTCCACAGTGATAAGCCGACTCATGTGGATTGTTAACACAGCTTGAACCATGTCCGAGTAACAACACGATCGGCGCAAAATTGGTTGTCAGCCCAATATCCCGCAAGGCACGCTCAGCCAATTGAATCATCTCTTCTAAAGTAAACCCAACTCCTTGATCGTCAATCGATCCATCCTCCGTGATGCTTGGCATGGCAGGTAAACAGTCCGACGATCGCTCCAGATGCAATCGAGTGAACATTGGAGGAGCGATGAATTGACGAGCCGTTTGATTCATCATGGCTGTTGTTCGAGGAAATAGAATCCGGCTCAACATCGGAACGGTGGCCAGCGGTCCAACCAGCGTCGACACAATCGCTCCTCCTAACGAACCGCGAGACTGAGTTTGGAAACGACGTTGCGCCGTGCCGAGAAACCGTCGAGCCCTGGCTCGAGATCGGTCAGATTGTTCGAGTGAGTAGACAGGCTCTTCAGTCACCCAATGCTTGGGCGTCATGATGATCGGACATTGTGCCGAAAAATCCGCATCCCCGACGCCTCGGTAATACATCGCCACGCCAAAGAAACCGGCGATACCAAACGTTTCTGCCGTTGAATCCAACTCTTCCAAATGTCTTCGAAGCGATTCCTCTCTGGCATCGATGCAACACACAACTTGCAGACTGGGCTGCTCAGGGCGAATTGATGGTTGCTGAGTTCGTATTTGAAATGTCCGCAGGGCCATCTTGGCAAGTTGTCTCTCGTATGCGGCGTGAAAAATTCGCCTTCGCTGATGGTCACCAAACTCATGCATTTCAACGACTAATTCTTGCCACTGCGAGACATTCAATTTGAGGAGAGTTTGTGGACTCCAGCGAAGAACTTGAGCGAGCTCGAACAGCAAGAATGCCAATTGTTCAGGATCAATGCCTTGTTGTTGCGAATTTACGACAGACGATGGCTTTCCCGTTGAGAAAGAAGTCGTCGTGGGATGCTCTTTGGCCAACGTGAATAGCAATAGCCGAACCGCCAGGAACTCAATTAGCGTTCCTGGGGGACTTGGCTTGCGGAATAGATCTGGTCGAGTTTCCGTTTGCCAAATCATGCCAGCATAGCCCCGCAGTGACAGCAACGCCGCGCCCAGGAATGCAGGAGCATCGCTATCGACAATCGCTAGTTCCTTGAGTGACTTTTGAATGCTCTCCAAGGGGCCGATGTTCGCATGATCGAGTTCACGCAACAATCGCCAAAGTCGGCATCGCCACCTTGGGGCCAACAACGATGGTTGCGAGTAAATCTGATTGAAACATTTCCAGTACCCCTGCTCGACGCCAGGCAATGTACTGTGAGCATAACCTTGATCTAAAAAAGCTGAGGTAAATTGAATCATCAACACATCCACGCGATTGTCCGATGTCGATGTCACGAATTCTGACATCAATGGATGCGTAAACAATGAATTTTTAACAAACGCCTTCGGCCCGATCGCCACTTGTTCGGCAGGGACATCAGCGTTGTCTACACCACCTCGCAATACATTCCAGAGCATTTGCAAATAAGCCCATTCCCAGCGCGATTCAGAAACGGACTTAGTGAAACTCTCCTTGGAAAGCTGTTCGCATTTTTTCTCCGTCCAACCGAGCACCTCGTTAAATGTTGCACAAATACTTGGGTGGCGTTCTGAGATAGCCCAGTGCTTGAATTCTTCTAAGAGACGCGTTTTGGCTTCTCTCTCTACTTCTGGGCGAAACTTCTTGAGTGATGCTGTCTCGGCAAGTACCCAGTCGAGTTCACGTCGATGTCCAAAATGAAGTGGATGTGTCAACATCGCGAGCCGCAAATCCATGCGTGGGGTGAGCCCCGCCACCAAGGCATCGGCACGCCCCCCCAGTTCTTCTGCCAATACTTCCCGCAAGTCACTCTCGACGATACGCCCGCGCCAGAGTTTTTCTCGGTAACGGCTATCATCTAGGTAAGCTGCGTTCTTGTAGACTGCTCCAACGTGCTCCATCACTTTGTCGAAGTGAAATTGCTCCAAACCTTGCAAAGGGTTCAAGAATGCAAATTTAGTGATTGGGCCTTGCCGAGGCAAAAGCTCAGCTGCCTCTCTGCACGCCTGCGCAATCCTCTCCAGGGAAATTGGCATCACATACCTTTAATTGACGTTTGATGTACGCGAACTCGACGACTCTGCAATGTACTAACGTGCAGGCTAGCATGCCGACAAATTCACGTCACATAAGAATAATTTGCGGCTGCCACACAACTTCGTGACCGTTCGATATCGAGGCAGAAGCAATAGAAAAAATGTTGCAGTAAAGAATTAGCAGCTGGGCGGTCCGCGTACCAAATTCGCTTTGCGTACTGTGCGGCCAGACTGAGTAAAACCACAAGCCTGGACGGGATGCCAAATCTCTGCGTCAACGCACTGATGATCTGAAACGTGTAGAGCAAAATCTAGCTCTTTGGAATCGTCCTTGCCATCCGCTTCAAACTCGACTTGCAGAATACATACTTCAATACAAGCCAAATGGGTCGTAATTGGGAAAGAGTTGACCAAATTGCCAGTAAATACCCCAACCAACACCCAGGTGATTACTGCCATTGACCGATTCGTGCAAAGAACACTTCCCATAAACTAACATGGTAACCACAGCCCGCTTGAGCGTCAATCGCAGTGGTTCTAACGCAACCCCACTTGGAAATTGTTCGTCAGTTCTCTCGGGTGCATTTTAGGCGAGCGGATTAAGGGTTGTCATTTGTCATGCTGTTAATGCCATGAATCGTTCAAAAGGGTCGCGGATTCTTATAGAATCGGGCGCAATTATGCAAATCAGCGAAAAAAGAGTGCCCAACTCTCGCAGTGGCCGAATTACTCGATGGAGTAACTTTAGAGCGCGTTGGGAATGCTGCGGAATTCCAACTGATATCACTCCGTCAGCTAGGAATGGCTACAAAAATGGCCATTGAGTCGCTCGGTTTAATCGAACACAAGAACGTTACCATCGATTTCGCACAAACTCGACTTGTCGATCACAGTGTGATCGACAAGTTGCATGGATTACAGCAGGTCTTTGAGCAAGTAGCGCTGACATTAACACTGATTGGTCTGGACAATCATCGATCGATGGCGAACCACGACCACGCCGCGAGAAAACGAGCCAAGGATCTGGGTGTCTAGCAGAAAGCGAATGCATCACTCTGTGAAAACTACGTTGGAAGAAACCAGCGAGCACGTTGCCGTTACCAAGGGTTTTCGTACCACACCACGTTGTTGCTGGCTCGGCCAGCGACAACGAGATCCAAGTCACCATCAGAGTCCAAATCCGTAACACGTAAGTCATAGGCTTGCTGATTCTCGCCAATGACATGCGTCGTAAATTCACCGTGCCCATCGTTCTCGTACCATACAGCTCTTTCGCTGCCGAACGCTACCGTCGCGACATCCACGTCACCGTCGCGATCTAGGTCAACAGCCGCCAAGCAATGAGGTTCGCGAATGGATTCATCGATCGGATGTTCAATCCAATTCACGGTGGTTGCGGCTTGGTCCACCTGGCGCTCGAACCAAATGACACCTTGTCCGTGTCCACGCGAGGCGATGAGATCCGTTTTTCCATCGCCATTTACGTCTGCGGGATGGATGTTCGTTGCACCCGGTTGCGATGCAGAAACTAGCTCTTTGGTCCACGCTATCGTTGGTTCGACGCCCTGCTTCCACCATGCGAACCACTGGCCGTGGGCACCGGCGTCCGTTTCGTCACCTTTCGCGCCCGTCGCGGCATCGGCTAATCCATCGCCGTCGATATCGCCAATTCCGAGGTAGTGCGTCAGTCCAGGTGCATCGCCGGCGGCGAAAACAAAGCGTTCCCAAATCGGTGCTTCGAGCGGTCGTTCCGGAACCCGATACCAAACGAGAGAGTGAGGGAATGGTGGCTTCGGCTGGGCGCTTGTCGCCAGTAAATCGAGCGACCCTTTTCCGTCAACATCACCGATAAGCAATCCATGAACACCATTGACTTGCTCATCGATTAGCCGCTCGACCCAACGATCCGTTTGCGGATTCCCGGGGCATTCGAGCCAGACGATTCGTCCAGGACTGTAGGGTGTACCGATGACGTCGGGGTCACCATCGCCATCAACATCCATCGTTTCGCTGTGAATCCAGTGCTGATTCGGTTCGCCGATCGGGAGCTGTCGCCACTCCGGTGCAACAAGTAGTAGAGTTTGCTTGCCTGTGTTGCAGACGATATCGCTCAATCCATCGCCGGTATAGTCTGCGGCGACTGCAGTCAAACAGGATGCACCTTCATAAACGACGTGCCGTTTCCAGACCATGGGATCCGACGAGCCCCGTTCCATCGCAAGCAAGGAAATCGCAGCTCGATTTCCTACGTCAATCGTTCCCAAAGAATCAAAATGGTTAGCATTGGCCAGCGACGCGCCTGACGTGTCGACATAGCGGCATCCGGACAGCTCCCGTGAAATTTGTTTCTGGGCTGAGATGATGGTCCGCATTTGCTGGTTCCGGCCCTGATGAAAATGTACATTGACGCCAAGCAAAATCGGTAGTCGCTCCGCATGCAGGTCAGCTCGCAGAGATTGCAACATTTTCTGCAGGCGACTTGCATAGTGTGGCGCGTCGGTCGGCGTTGCGTCGGACTCACCTTGGATCCAAAGCAAGGCCCGCAAGCGAACGTTGAACCCCTGTTTCTCGGCGAGAGACTTTGCTTCGCGGACTTCGTCGAGCAGCGCGCGGTAGCATGCACCTCGCTCGTTCTGTCCAAGTGGATCCCAATCGTCGGCGACACTTGTCCCGCTCAGAGCAACTTTCACCACTGCTAACGCCGTTTTCGTTTGAGTCGTGTCGCTTGCACGATGAGCAAGCTTTCTGGCAAATGAGATCTCTGGTCCAAAGCCACCAGCAGGATGCGAAAAATTTCCCCACTGACGCGGCTGGTCCCTGGGCGCTGGATTGCCGCGCGGCTGAGGCCCGAGTACCGCCCAGGCATCCGCTGCCGACGTACTGTCGTGAGCGTCCGGAGGTGGATCACCGGTGCGGAACAGAAAACGAATAGAGGTGTCGATCTCATCCGCCGGTAACTGGCCGGGGTCGGTATCGGCTCCAACCGCGTTAGATTGGCCAGCGACAATCAAGATGTCGAGAGTGTCGGCGGCGAACAACGGTTGGGAACGGGCCCCATGGATACCCGCCACCAGGGCGATCGCCAAATTTGTTGATAGCAATGTGTGATGGGTCATATGGACTACGCTTGCAACACCGAGAGAGGAACAAAAAACGTAAAACTTCGTACCGATCTTAAAAACAGTTAAGGTAGGCAGACTACGAAACATCCAATGTACCTGCTTTGGATTCATCTTGTGCCTATGGTCGTTGATCGATAACCTCGCACAACAGACACGTTTCACGAGCTGAATACCAGGGAGGGAATCAGGGTGCTTAGGCGACGATCGATTCGTACCAAACTGTTCGTTGCCCTGATGCTGCTTTCAGCGATCGTAGGCGTATTGGCTGTCAGCAGTTTTTGGGGATTGTACCGATACCGAAGCGTCGCCCAATCCCTGGGTCGGCGAGCGACGGAGTTGCCGTTGGCCAACGAGCTGAACCGTTGTTCCGAAACGCTGCGAGACACACACCATCGGTTGAGCGAACTAATTCAACACGAGGGGATGATTGAGTCGTCGGTGTTGGATACTGCGTTGATGGCACAGGAGCGAGCTGCGTTTGAGCAAGCGTTGTTTGAATGCGACCTGATCCTCTCGCGGTACACGAGTGTGGTCGCCCATGAATCGTCCGCAACATCGTTGTTCATTGACTTCCACCAACAGCAAGAGAGGTTTGGTGAAATCCGTAGGACGCTCGATTCGCTTACATCCATGCGCAACAATCCCAACCATGCCGATCACGCTGGGCGGCTAGAGTTCCGACGGTCATTGGATACGCTCGTTGATCTATCTCGCGAACATTTGAACCACATTCATTCTGGGATGGCGGAATTTGGTGACGACGTTCGGGGACAGTATCGAGTGTGGATCGGTGCGGCTTGGTTCTCTCTTGCCGCTGCTGTCGTACTTGTCGGGGCGCTGCTGTGGTTGTTTACGTCGCTGATAGTACAGCCGTTCCGCACGTTGCTTGACGGGTCGCGCCTTGTGGCTGGCGGTGAGTTCAGTCATCGCATTGATCTGGGAACGGGTGACGAATTATGTGAATTGGCGGATGCGATGAACGACATGACCGATCTTTTTCAAGATGCTTACCAACAACTCAATGACGTTTGTGCCGATTTGGATCGTCAGGTCCGACAACGTACGCGTGAAGTGATCCAGAACGAGCAACTCGCCAGCGTTGGATTTCTGGCTGCAGGGGTTGCTCATGAAATCAACAATCCACTAGCCACGATTGCATGGAGTGCCGAGAGCCTTGAATCACGAATTGAGGAACTGACGCAATCGGACCAGCAGGATCGCCGAGTGGATGACGAGATCTTATCTGCGTTGCAAACCAATTTGAGGCGAATCCAAGATGAAGCTTATCGTTGTAAAGGGATAACCGAACGATTGCTCGACTTTAGTCGGCTTGGTGAGGTCAAGCGTGCGCCGACAGACTTGGCGACTCTGACTCGTGATGTTGTTGAGATGGTTGGTAAAGTCGGTAAGTATCGCTGCAAAACTTTACGATTTGAGGGCGATGACGACACCGTTGCTGAAGTCAATCCGCAAGAGATTCGCCAAGTTGTATTGAACCTATTGACGAATGCTTTGGAATGCGTCGACTGCGACGGCGCAGTCGATATTCGTGTGCGACGCTGCGGCGAAAGTGTCTTAATCTCAGTCACCGACAATGGCTGTGGAATGACTCCGAGTGTATTGCAGCACTTGTTCGAGCCCTTCTTTACTCGTCGGGCCGATGGCAGTGGCACAGGCCTTGGCTTGAGTATCTCGTTTCGAATCGTGTCGCAGCACGGGGGCACGTTGACGCCGCACAGTGATGGCCCGGGCATGGGTTCTCGCATGGAATTAATGCTGCCGGTTTGCGCCACCAGTACGGACAAAAAATCACCGCATCACATCAGTACCAGTCCAACCAGCAGCAGGTGGAATCATGAGTCGTACCAAGCCGCTTAAAGCCCCGACGATGCACATCTTGTTCGCTGACGACGAGCGAAATCTGCAAGAGTTAATGCGAACCGAGTTACCACGGATGGGATACTCAGCCACCGTATGTCCCGATGGGCTCACAGCGATCGCCGCACTGGAGAAAGAACCGTTTGATTGTTTGATTGTTGACCTCGATATGCCTGGCAAGAACGGCATGGAAGTAATCGCCAGGGCACGGGAAATTCGTCCCGAGGTCGAAGCGGTTGTGATGACAGGCAACCCTAGTCAAGAGACGGCAATCGCAGCGCTGCGACAACAAGCGTTCGACTACTTGACCAAACCATGTCGGCTGGCCGAGATCGCGGGACTACTCGGTCGTGTCGCGGAACGTCGGCAAATGAAGCGACAATTCGCTGCACTGCAACACCGTTTGCGGCTGGCTGAGGGCGATTCGCAGTTGGTGGGAACAGGTCCGGCGATGGACAGTGTACGAAGGCTGATCGTTAAGGTCGCTCCAACAGACAGCACCGTGCTGATTCGTGGCGAGACCGGATGCGGCAAGGAACTGGTCGCCCGTGCTGTACATGAATCAAGCTTGCACGCTGATAAGCCGTTGGTGGCAATCAACTGTGGTGCGCTTCCAGAAAACTTGATTGAGAGCGAACTATTTGGACATTGCCGTGGTGCATTCACAGGTGCCGACTCGGCCCGCATTGGATTGTTTGAAGTCGCCGATGGGGGCACGGTGTTTCTTGATGAAATTGGCGAGTTGCCGCTGGCGATGCAGGCCAAAATGTTGCGCGTGCTGGAGACTGGCGAGATTCGTCGTGTTGGCGACAATCAAAGCGTTCATGTCGACGTGCGGATCGTTTGTGCAACACACCGCGATTTGGAAAAGATGGTTGAAGACGGAACATTTCGCGAAGACCTGATGTTCCGCATCAATACGTTCGAGATCCACGTCCCAAGTCTGCGGCAACGTGTCGACGATATCGAACCTTTAGCGCGCCACTTGCTTCGTCGTCATCGCAAGGATGGTGCCGACGACCAGTTGTTTTCCGACGAAACCATCGCCGAACTGAAGTCGCATCCCTGGCCCGGCAACGTGCGGGAGTTGGCGAACGTCATCGAGCATGCGGCGATTCTGTGCGATTCACTGCCGCTTATGCCGGAGCATTTGCCACGACACTTTGGTCGGCGTCAACTCCGCAAAGCGATCCGCGAAGGTGAACCGATGACCTTACGTGAACTGGAACAACTTGCGATCGAGCGGGCGATCGAGCGTCACGATGGAAACAAGCCTGCGGCAGCGGAAGAGCTGGGAGTCAGCTTGAAAACACTGTACAACAAACTCAACGCTGCCGATGTAACTCGACAAGCGGGCTGATGTTCAGTTCGAATCTGGTGGCTAGTGCTTTGTCTGGATTAAATGTTATGGTTGAAACCGGACGGATTGCGCCGTTTTCACTAACATTTTATGCGGTAGAGCGCAAGCACTCCGGTTTTGCCAACCCTAATCCTAAAAGTTGACGAAGCACTAGGACAGCATCTCCAAGTTCACATCGCCGCGCTGCCAAGCGTGAACAAAGTGCGGCAAGCTCGGCAGCATATCGACTTCGCTGCAGATCTGTTCGATGTTCATCCAGTGCACCTCAGCGACTTCTTCAGGATTGGGTACAGGTTCGACCGTCGGG
This sequence comes from Pirellulaceae bacterium, assembly GCA_041751935.1. Lineage (GTDB taxonomy): Bacteria > Planctomycetota > Planctomycetia > Pirellulales > Pirellulaceae > JBBSJZ01. The sequence continues at coordinate 20,402 of JBGSIA010000126.1, forward strand.
TCAAGCAGCGCGAGCCACCAAGCTAGTTGAGTACCCCATGGCGTGACGCTGCGCCAGCACAACCGCACGGGCTCGACGTCGATTGCCAACTCCTCCTGCATTTCTCGCACAAGAGTTTCGTGTTCCAGTTCACCTTCCTCGATTGTTCCACCGGGCAGGCACAGTTTGCCTGGTGCGGTGACCGTCAACGAACGACGGATGATCAGCAATCGCTGTTCGCGAATGATGACGGCAACCACGCCGCGTTTGCCGCGGGTGAACGGTTTTGGAATCGGTTTGTCCATTGGCGATCCGTCGATGGTAGAAAAGATAAACCGAGTCTAGTCGAATTTGGGCTCCGAATAAATCATCGGCGTCCGATCGCCTCGACAACCGCTTTGCCCATGTCGGCGGGAGAGGGTGCAACCACGATCCCCGCATCCTCGAGTGCCGCGACCTTTTCTTCCGCCGTTCCCTTGCCGCCGCTGATGATGGCCCCAGCGTGACCCATCCGTTTTCCTGGAGGTGCGGTGCGACCGGCGATGAACGCAGCGACGGGCTTAGTGACATTCGCTTTCACAAACGCCGCAGCCTCCTCTTCGGCTGAACCACCGATTTCACCGATCATCAAAATCGCTTCAGTTTGGTCGTCTTCTTGAAAACGAGCTAGCAAATCGATGAAGCTCGTGCCGACGATTGGGTCGCCACCGAGACCCACACAGGTACTCTGGCCCAGGCCCAAGCCACTGGTTTGCCAGACGGCTTCATAGGTCAGCGTGCCTGAACGGCTCATCACGCCGACCTTGCCTTTATTGTGAATGTAACCGGGCATGATCCCGATCTTGCACTCGCCGGGAGTGATCAGACCCGGACAATTCGGCCCGATCAGAATCGAGTCGCTTGCTTTGACTTTCTCGAACACGCGAACCATGTCCAGAACGGGAACGCCTTCAGTGATTGCGGCGATAATTTTGATCCCCGCATCGACCGCTTCCAGGATCGCGTCGGCGGTGAACGGAGGCGGAACGAAGATCATTGTTGCGTTGGCACCGGTCTTGGCGACGGCTTCCTCGACCGTATCGAACACGGGCAGTCCAGCGACTTCCTGGCCGCCCTTGCCCGGTGTGACGCCGCCGACCATGTTGGTGCCATAATCCTTGCAACCGCGGGTATGAAATTCACCCGCGTTACCAGTGATACCTTGGCAAATAACTCGTGTATTCTTGTCGACCAGGATGCTCATGACCGATCCAGTGCTTGAGGGTTGTATGGGTGGTGATTACTTGGTAGCCGCGACGATCTTTTGAGCCGCGTCGGTCAAATTGGTTGCGTTGATGATGTCGACGTCGCTTTCGGCGAGCATCTTGCGGCCTTCTTCGACTTCGGTGCCTTCCAATCGGACGACAAGTGGTACCGTGAAGCCGACCGTTTTACTCGCTTCAATCAATGCGCCGGCGATCGTCGTGCAGCGAGCGATGCCGCCAAAGATATTCACCAGCACACCTTTGCAGTTCGGATCCGACAGCAAGATGCGGAACGCTTCGGCGACTTGTTGTGCATTGGCGCCGCCGCCCACGTCAAGGAAGTTCGCTGGCTTTCCGCCGTGATACTTGATGATGTCCATCGTCGACATTGCGAGTCCAGCCCCGTTGACCAAACAGGCGATATTGCCATCGAGCTTGACGTAACTCAGTCCCGCGTTGCTGGCACGAACCTCACTGGGCTCTTCTTCGCTCAGGTCGCGGAATTCAGCCAAGTCCTTGTGCCGGAACATCGCGTTGTCATCGAAGGTGATCTTGGCATCCAGAGCGATCATCTTGCCGTCGCCCGTAATCACCAACGGGTTGATCTCAGCCAGCGAACAATCGTAATCCACAAAAAACCGGCACATCGCGGTCATAAACGAGTATGCGCTCTTGGCGGCGGCCCCTTCGATTCCAAGTTTCTTACACAGTTTGCGAATTTGGAAGGCTTCCAGGCCGATCGCGGGATCAAAGTGTTCCTTGTGGATCAGCTCCGGTGTCTCTTCGGCGACCTTCTCAATTTCCACGCCTCCTTCGGTACTGACCATCAGCACCGGCTTGCTGGCAGCACGATCGACGACGATGCCGAGATACAATTCGCGAGCGATATCGCATCCGGCTTCGATGAACACACGATTCACCGTTTGGCCTTCGGGGCCCGTTTGAATGGTGACGAGTTTCTTGCCCAGCAATCCAGCGGCTGCGGCACGAGTTTCCTCGGCACTGCGGCACAGGACAACACCTTTTTGTTTAGGATTGTCGATCACACTGCCTTTTCCACGTCCTCCGGCGTGAATCTGTGCCTTGACAACGGCCAAGGACCCGCCAAGTTTCGTGAATGCGGCTGCGGCTTCGTCGGGCGTCGAGGCCGTGTGGCCTTCGAGCACCGGAACCCCAGCTTGGCGAAAGAGCTGTTTGCCCTGATATTCGTGAATCTTCATTCTCGCGCTCTGCCGCGTTAGCGTAATGGTTTCGAGGGTGTCAAATAGAACGATGTCGCAAAATATAAGCAGCGGTTGGTTTCGCCGGAACCACACACAATGATGAATCCTACACTTCGCTTGCACCCGAGCGACAACGTGGCAATCGCGATCACACCCCTTGCGAGCCTGCCGCCAATCCCCGCTGGCCACAAGGTCGCTACCGAAGCGATCGCCGCTGGATCGGACGTGCGAAAATACGGTCATACGATCGGCCGCGCGACTCGCGATATCGCCGCTGGTGAACACGTTCACTCACACAACCTGGCGGATCATCATGTGGTTGACGTAGAAAACTTAGTCGTTGCGCCGCCGCCAAGCCATGCGAAAATACGACGCAGCTTCAACGGGTTCGTTCGTCCCGACGGCCGTGTGGGAACGCGAAACTATGTGGCCATCGTTTCCACAGTGAATTGCAGCGCCACGGTTTGTCAACATGTTGCCCAGCGATTCACACCCCAGCGGATGCGCCGTTGGCCGAACGTCGATGGCGTCTTTGCGGCAACGCACACCACAGGATGTGCGTTACAGTATCACGGGACAAAACACCAAATGCTCGGGCGAGTCTTGGCCGGATACGCTTCGCATCCGAACGTCGGCGCCGCGCTGGTGATCGGTTTGGGATGCGAACAGACGACCGCCGGCTACTTGCAAGAACATCATGGCGTGGTCTCGCTGTATGCGCCCAGCGGCGAGCGGCTGACTCGCGACAACGGTACTCCGATGCTGACGATGCAAACCGAAGGCGGTACGACGGCGACGATCCGCAAGGCCGAAGCCCTCGTTGAACAGTTGCTGGATCGGGCGAACATGTTTTGTCGCGAACCAGCGGACGCAGCGAGTTTAGTGATCGCGGTAGAATGCGGCGGAAGTGACGGTTATAGCGGTCTGACAGCGAACCCGGCGGTAGGAATCGTCAGCGATCGCATCGTTGCCTGTGGCGGTTCAAGCGTAATCTCGGAAACGACGGAATTGTACGGCGCCGAGCATTTGTTGGTTGCTCGCAGTCGATCAGTGGACGTGGCCGCGAAGCTGATCGAACGAATCCAGTGGTGGAAGTCGCACGTGGCGATGTTCGGCGGCGAGATCGATAATAATCCGTCAGTCGGCAATAAGGCTGGCGGTTTGACGACGATCACCGAGAAGAGTCTGGGGGCCGTATCCAAAAGCGGATCGACGGCGCTGGAAGCCGTCTACGACTACGCAGAAGCGGTGACGTCGAAGGGACTGTCAGTGATGGATTCGCCAGGCTTTGACCCTTCCAGTGTGACCGGCAAGGTCGCTGGAGGTGCGAATTTGGTGTTGTTCACTACCGGACGTGGTAGCTGTTTCGGTTGTAAGCCGACACCGGTGATCAAGATTGCAACAAACTCAGTGCTATTCGCAGCGATGCGAGAAGACATGGACTTGGATGCTGGTGGGATTCTCACAGGCCAGAGCGTCGAATCCGTTGGCGACCAATTTTTTGAGTTTGCGTTACAGGTCGCCAGCGGTGAACGAACGGCAAGTGAACGACTTGGATTCGGTGATCACGAGTTCGTGCCGTGGACCGTCGGACCAGTCTTGTGATGCTACTGCAGCAACTCGAATCAAATGTAGAGAAAGCTTCGAGCGATTGCGAAACGATCATTCGTTTGCTAACGGTCCTGCAGGTTGCTCGCGATGGGACCGTCATGAGAGTTGTTTGCTTTTATCCTAGGATGCCCAATGGATCGTCGGGGGCGTCGTCAAAATGCTAACGATTACGGAAATCCGTCAGTGAATCTGCGCACGGCCGCCGATTTTGCTTTCGTGGTACCGAATCTCTGGGTGCAGAGTGCGATGGGTCGGTACACTTGGCTGTTATTGTGCTGTGGAATCGAACTCATGGAAGAGTCAACCCAATTACGACGATCGGCGCTGCGTCTCGTCATTCTCACCGCAATTCATGCATCGTGCATCACCGTGTACGCCGAATCGCCAGCTACCCTGGCCGATTACATTCGCGGTTCCGTCGACCCATCGCATGTCGTCGACTCCAATCAAAAATCAAAGCCGTTCAAAACTGCCACAGGTATCGCTGACCTCGTTCGCCCAGATTCTACCTCGACATCCGAAAGCGAATCGACCGTAGCGGAGTTGCCAGCGACTAAGAGTTCCATTGGGTTGAAATCTCATTCCGGCGCCACTTCGAGCGAGTTCGTATGGAGTGCGGATCATCTTCCCGCGACTGAATCATCCCCGAAGAAGCCAAACGAGCAGGTCACCACTACTTTGGCTTTGCCGGTCGTTGTCGAGGCGAAGTCGGTGGAAGTTCCGCTGCGATTGTCGGACCTGATTCTGGATTCCTCGCCAGCGTTCAATTCTCGATCAGGTTCTGCGGTGGTAGCGAATTCGAAGAGCGCGGCGAGCGTAATCGATTTGCCAGTGACGGAGATACTACAACCGAACGAATCGGCCACTTCGAATGCGTCTGTTGCTTCAAGCCAGCCGCTCACTGCCGTCGACGCTATCGCGGAAACGACTCCGAATTGGATTGAGCCCGATTTGGACCAGCTCACTTCGGTCGTCACACCCCAGGCCAAGATCGAATCGAGCGCACTTCAAGCATCGCGAGCGTTTGCAGTGGCACAGCAAACGTTACAAGAAGCGAACCAGTTGCTGCAGCGTAACGCAACCCAATTAGCCCAGAAAACCGCACTGGATAGCTTGCGGATGATCGTTGCCAGAGGTGACGCGATCGAAGGTGGCGACGTACACACTCGGCAACTTGAATCGGCACTAACTGCATTTCGCGAATGCACGGATTTCTGGAGTCCTCGAGGACCGATTGATCACGCGACGATGGTGCGGTTGATCGCTGACCACGATACCGATGTTCTCAAAGGTCGCACGCTTATAGACCTCTCGCCGATCCAAGCAATCGAAGCCTACTTGGCGTTTGCTAAGGAATCGCTGGTCCAGGCTGCGGGACCAGTTCGTGAAGCGAGTGACGCGATAACGCTGCTGGGACAGATCCAAACTTGCATGAGTGAACCGGTTGACGCATTGGACGTCGCCATCGCACTGTCGATGCAACGGGCTGCCGTGCAAGTCGATCCCTCCAGTGCCTATAGCGCTTATGAATTTGGCAAACTGTTGCTAGAGCAAGGTATCGCCGATGAAGCTGTGCTGCAATTAATGCGGGCGACCGAAATACAGCCGTCGCGCAGCGGTCATACGTTGCTCGCACAAGCAGCCATGAAAACTGGTAACGTGGAAGTGGCCCGAACCAGCACGGCCGCGCTGAGTAATCCGAAACTAACTGACGTTTTGCCAACGCCTCATTGGAGCGGCCAGCAATTCCCTGCCGCACAGCGACTTGCAGTCACCGCTACAAATCGCACAGCAAACAACAGTGTTTCGGCGCAAGAGAAGACAACGCCCAAAGTGACCAAGAAACGATCTTGGCTTACTTTTGGACGCCGCTAGATTCTACTTTCCACGAGTCTCTCAATACTCACTCGGTGCGTTCCCAGCGTCGGTGGGCGATGCAATAGCGGCACCTTTCACCGCTTGTCGAACCACGCGATCGACGACTTCCTGCTTGAGCTTTGCAATGGCCTCGGCGATCGGGATCGCTCCCAAATCACCATCGATGCGATCGCGCAGCGCCACCTTGCCCGATTCAGCTTCCTGCGGACCAACGACGGCCATGTAGTTGACCAAGTCCAACTGTGCATTGCGGATCTTGGCTTGTACCTTGCCGTCGGCTGAGTCGACGGTAACTTTCAAACCTGCGTCGTCGAACTGCTTCGCCACCTGGACTGCGTATTCAAGCGACTTGTCACTGAGCGGCAACACACGCACTTGCTCAGGCGACAGCCACATCGGGAACGCGCCGGCAAAGTGCTCGATCAAAACACCGGTGAACCGTTCCAGCGAACCGAACGGAGCACGGTGAATCATCACTGGACGATGGGCGCCGTTGTCAGCACCGCGGTACTCCAACTTGAAACGTTCGGGTAAGTTGTAATCGAGCTGTACGGTGCCCAATTGCCACGAACGGCCGATGCAGTCGCGAACCATGAAGTCAGCTTTTGGCCCGTAAAACGCAGCCTCGCCCGGCTCCTCGTTGAATTCCAATCCGGCACCCTGCAGCACACCGCGCAGCGCGCCTTCGGCTCGGTTCCAATTTTCTTCGGTGCCGACATACTTGTCGCTGTTCGGGTCACGTAGCGAAAGCTGCACACGATAATCGTCCAAACCGACGGACTTCAACACGAACTTCGTCAACTCGATCGTCGCTCGGAACTCGTGTTCGACTTGATCGGCGGTACAGAAGATGTGCGCGTCGTCTTGAGTCAACCCGCGGACTCGCAACATACCGTTGAGTTCACCGGTTTGTTCGTGGCGATAAACCGTACCGAACTCGAACAGACGCAGTGGCAGTTGACGATAGGAGCGCGGTTGCGCTTTGAATATCTGGCAATGGTGCGGGCAATTCATCGGCTTGACGAGGTATCGCTCGTGATTGTGTTGCCACTGGTGCAGCACCTCGCGTTTCGCATCGACTGACGAGGACGGTTTGTAGTCAGGCAATTTCACACCGAGCACTTCCGCCGCAGCGATCAGTTTGTCTTCCCCATCGCGATCGATCGTGCCGGCTTCCAAACGATTGCTCCAAGCGTCAATCAAGCCACCCGCTTCGCTGGCAAACAACGGCGGGAATTGGCTGTCCCGGTAATACGGAAAGTGGCCGCTGGTTTCGTACATTTCGACGCGGCCCAAATGTGGGCTGTACACCGGATCGTACCCGCGCGACAACAGTTCCTTACGCAAGAATTCTTCGAGCGTCACACGGACACGTGCACCCTTGGGCAACCACAAACACAATCCTTGGCCGACTTCCGAAGTGATCGCGAACAAACCATGCTGTTTGCCCAGCACGCGATGGTCACGGCGTTTCGCTTCTTCGATTTGTTCGATGTAGGCATCGAGTTCCTTCTTTTCAAAGAACGCGGTTCCGTAAAGTCGTTGGAGTTGTCGCCCCGACGCGTCACCCTTCCAGTACGCACCGGCGACGCTTAGCAGTTTCACGGCCTTGATCTTGCCAGCGTCTGGAATGTGTGGTCCACGGCACAGGTCGACGAATTCGCCTTGACGGTAAAAGCTGACGGTAGCTTGATCGCCGAGCCCAGTGTCGATGTGCTCGACCTTGAAGTCCTGATCCAAATCGTCGCACAACTTGCGAGCTTCGGAACGATCCAGCACAAACCGCTCGAAAGGCTCCTTGTCCTTGATGATTTTCTTGATTTCCGCTTCGATCTTGGGGAAATCGTCTTCGCTGATTTTCTCAGGTATTTCAAAGTCGTAGTAAAATCCGCCCGAGGTCGTCGGCCCGAATGCTAGCGAGACACCCTTGTACAGCCGCATCACCGCCCGCGCCATGACGTGGGCGGCGGAGTGACGCAGCACATCCAACGCCTCGGCATCGCGACTGGTGAGAAGTTTTAAGTTGAGCGGAGAATCGGCATCGGAAAGTTCACCCAACGGACGATTGGCGTCGACGATCGCACCATTAACCTCCGCAGCGATAACGGCGCGACCCAAACCCTCGCTGATTTTGACCGCGACGTCCATCGCCGTGGTGTGCCCAGGGTGCTCGTGGGTGGTGCCGTCGGGCAAAACAACTTTTACAACGGTAGCGGAGCCAACACTCATGTTATTGCTTGCGAATCGATGGAGAAACGTGATCGATAAACTGTCACTTATCCACAAGATGACGAGGAAAGCCGGACACCGTCAATCCCGAATGAGTTCACCCGGCTGTATCGCCGCAACGGAAGTGTTCCGAAATATCGGGGGCTGTGGTTAGAATGAACGCGTTCCAGCCCAGAGATTCAGCCTCGGAGTTGTTCCATGTCGAGTGTCCCAAAAGCCGTGCTGACGCCTGAAGAGTACTTGGCAAGCGAACGCAAGGCGGAATTTCGTAGCGAGTTTTTCCGCGGTGAAACGTTCGCGATGGCGGGTGCATCGGCCAGGAATAACCTGATTGTGTTGAATGCCGGGGCCGTGCTGCGGGAGCAACTAAAGAAACGCCCATGTCGAGTTTATCCCAGCGATTTGCGGTTGCTGATCAAGGTGACGGGTCTGTTCACGTACCCAGATCTGACGGTTGTTTGTGGTGAACCACAGTTTGCTTATGACCAAGGCGACGTGTTGCTGAACCCCATCGTGATCGTGGAAGTGCTCTCAGAGTCGACAGAGGCATACGATCGCGGCAAGAAATTCGAGCACTACCGCACGATTGCATCGCTGCAACAATACGTGCTGATCGCCCAAGACCGTGTGTCGGTAGAGTGTTTCACGCGAGGTGGTCAGGGCGAAGGAAGCTCAAACGATTGGACCCTGCACGCGACCCAGGATCTGGCCTCGTCGATGAGTTTGCAATCGATTGATTGTGTCCTGCAGCTTGAAGAAGTTTATGACAAGGTCGAGCTGGAGGGATGACGTAGTAAAGGCTCAAAAAAACTGGCGTCGGCTATTAGCTGACGTCTTCCGCGACACCGATTGCAGGCAGCGAAGCGTTTTTGTTTAGTCGTTGCTCAGCATCCTATTGAGAATCGGTAACAGTGTGCTCAAGCGACCACTGGGTGACAGGAGGTTCTGCGCCAGGCTGTAGATTCATTTTGCCCAGTTGCCAGTCTTGACCTTCAGCATAGAAAGTCAATTCGACTTGGCACGGCAGCCCTTCGAACACAAACTCACCGTCGTCATTGGTCGTGGCGGTTCGTTTCGCCGCTCGCATGGATGGGGGAAAAACGATTATTCCAACCGGATTCGCGGCCTGTACCTGCTTGGGATCTCTAACCGTGGCATAAACGTTGATCGCTCGACCAGCGACAGGATTGTCATCGGGATCACTCAGCCGTCCACGAACGGTTGCGGTTGGGTGCATCGTAACGTCAATCGATTGCGAAAGATCACTAGCCACGACGGCACCGGCGAAGCGATGGTCATCGGTCGTCGCGAACACGCCTAGCCTCGTGGCGATCGTCTCCAGCGAAAACGAACCGTCCGCTTTCGTCCTCAACATTCGCAAGTCCTGGGCGTTACCATCGAGCGAGCTAACCGTCACTTCACAATCGGCTACAGAGATGTTCGCCGCGTCTTTTACCAACAACCTGCCGGTTACCCGCCGCGGATCGACCAAGTCACGATGCAGTTCGATAAGATTATCGCCGTCAGCAGTCGCTTCGATGTGCCCCGATGCTCGCCAATCCGGTTGATACACACTGACTTCGATTGTTCCCGGAAGCATCGCAGCGGTGGCGATTCCATCATCGTCCGTAATGACCGAGATAGCACGTCCGCTGCGGCCGGAACGTTGCTCTTGATTTTCCATCCATGTAAACGAATGGTCGTTACGGAAATTGACACTTTGGTTCACGATGGGAATTCGGTCAGGGCCAGCCGTCAACGTGACCTTCACCGTCACCGCTTGTTGCATGGTGACAACAATCGGCTGCGGTTTGTTTGTTTGAGGATCAAACGCCAAAACGTCCGCGTAATCGCTAACGAACTTGGGATCACTCACCGAGACGGAGTAGGTTGAGCCAGGCAATACGTCCGCTGAGAAGTTACCTCTGGCGTCCGTCGTCGCGTAGAGTCGCTCGTAATGATCCTCGCGTTCGGCCTGGAAACTCATCAACTGTACCGTCAGTCCCGCCAATGATTGCCGGCCACCAACCACTTTCCCAATCACTCGCTTTCGCTGGACGCGTGGCTTCAGGATCACGACAAGTGCGTCTTCCGCTGGCTTGTCTTTCTCGTGAACAAACCATTGATCGCTTTTCAGTTCCACGTAACGATGAACTTCAGGCCAATCGGGGAACCATTCAAAGGCAGCTTCCCCGCTACGGTTTGTCCGCAGGTTCGCATCGCCCACGATCCCGAGATAGTTGTAAAACGGCGCTGGCGTTGCGACTTGAAGCTGAAACTCAACGCCCTCAATCGGATTGCCGTCGACATCGAGCATGCGAATGAGTTGATTGCGGCAGGTATGTAATTCAATCGGCAGTGTCGGTGATTTGTTGTCACGCACTGGTTGACGGCCGAACTGATATCCGCCAACTCGATGATCGTCGGTCCAAGCAGTCAGCGAGCGGATTTGATCGCCGGGGTACATCGCCACGTCCAGGCTACCGTCGTCATCTGTGCTCCCACGTGCAACTCGGTTGTAGGTCATCTCGACTTTTACAGTCGCTCCAGCAACCGGTTTGCCCGCGTGCGTCACAATAACTTGGGTTGATGATACTGGCTTTCGCAGCGTCACCTTCATACCATCAAACGTTGCTTGCCGAACTTGGTTTCTGTCGACAAATCGGAATGCTAAGTCATCTCCGTGGCGACATTCAAGAACCAATGAATACCAATTGAATCCAGTCGCTGGCAACCAAGCTTCAAAAGTGTTTTCACGGACATCAGGAACGATAATCCGGCTTCCTTCTGATGAGTTCAATTTCAAGGACATCGTTGCGCCGCTAACAGGCGCGCCGCTTTCATCGATAACCTCGCCTCTCAGACGGACAAGCAGCGACTCGTCGGTGACTCGAATCCAGGGGCCGGAACCATCGAAACGCTTCAGTTGCGTGGGAGGCTCATCAGCCAGCGATACGGCACTAAAAAACCACAACAGCATCGCGAAAAAATGGGTCGACGCAACTAACAGCGAGTTTCGAGGCAACATTCGATGACTTCTCTTCGCTTGAGTCGTTGGCCGGAGTTCGCTAAAGCGGGTTGGCCGGATATGGATGAGTTACCATAGCTTAACGCATCGCCAAAGGTGATACTACGCACAGAAATCCACCTGTTTCCCGACCAATCGCTGCTCTGTTTCTATGACTGGTTCGCTCTTACGCCCATTGACGATGCCGCGCAATCGTGACGTTGCCATCGGATGCATTGGCAGTGGCTTTATCATGGCCGACTGTCATCTTGTTGCTTATCGCGCCGCCGGGTTCAACCCGATCGCTATCGCCGCACGCGACTTTCACAAAGCAAAAGCTGTCGCGGATCGGCACTCGATCGGTAAAGTCTATGAAACGTATAAAGAACTGCTCGACGATCGACGAATCGAAGTAGTCGATATCGCTGTGCCGCCCGATGTCCAGCTACAGGTGGTGCGCGATGTCGTTCGCCGTTCACACATCTCGGGCATCTTGGCACAGAAACCGCTTGCCGGAAGTTTTGCCGATGCGTTGAAGATTGTCGAATTGTGCGAAGCCGCCGGAGTGACGTTGTGTGTGAATCAAAACATGCGATACGACGCATCCATTCGCGCTTGCCACAGCGTCCTCGAGCAAGGGATGCTCGGCGACCCAGTTTTGGCAACGATCGAGATGCGGGCGATTCCGCATTGGATGCCTTGGCAAGAGCGACAAGGATGGCTGACCTGTCGCATCATGTCGATCCACCACCTGGACACGATGCGATACTGGTTCGGTAATCCGACACGCGTCTTCGCTAGCTTTCGTTCGGACCCTCGCACCAAGTTCGATCATATCGACGGCATTGGGCTTTATATTTTGGAGTATGAAAACGGCATGCGTTGCCTGATCTGTGACGACGTTTGGGCGGGGCCAGCTCGTGAGGGAGCGGCAGCCGATTTTGGTATTCGTTGGCGCGTCGAAGGCACAACGGGGATGGCCCGAGGCACGATCGGTTGGCCAGACTATCCGGCGCGGACACCGAGCACGATCGACATCACGACGATACAGTCGGACCAGTGGTACAGTCCCCGATGGGACGAAGTTTGGTTCCCCGACGCGTTCGCTGGCCCCATGGCGGAACTACTCGTTGCACTGGAGACGCAAACATCTCCATCAATGCACGGACGGGATAACCTCATGACAATGGCACTGGTCGACGCGTGCTACCAATCCGCAGCGGAACATCGTGCGGTGGATGTCCGTTGTTAGGTAAACGGTAAAAAGAATAGACTCCCACACGCAACCGAAGGGAGGGCGAAGCTCCTGCTAAGCCGAAGGATCGTTGGGCGGGAGCCTCTCCCTTCCGGTGTATACAATCTTTCCGCTGGCCAGTTCGAATTGAACTACAATCGAGCACTATGGAATCGTATCAAGCGTTGGCGATATCACTCGGGCTCGGGCTGTTGGTGGGTCTGCAACGTCAATGGAAACAGTCGGAAATTGCCGGCATCCGCACTTTTCCGCTGATTTCCCTGCTGGGAACGCTGTCGGTCCTCGCCAGCGGGGGCGAAGTGACCTGGATCAGCGGCATCGGGTTACTCGCCGTCGCGGTCATGCTAACGGTCGCCAACTTGGCGAAAATCCGCAACGGTGAATTGGACTTTGGTATGACCACCGAAGTTGCTGCCCTGCTGATGTACGTGGTCGGTTGTACCTTAGGAACTGGTTTGAACGGGCCAGCGATTGTGACAGCCGGTGCAGCTGCCGTGCTGCTTCATTGGAAGGATCGATTGCATGGTATCGTGAGTTCGATGGAGTCCAAGGATCTCATGGCCGTGATGAACCTTGCCTTGGTCGCTCTGGTGATTCTGCCGGTACTCCCGGACCAGACCTACGGTCCCTACGACGTTTTGAACCCACACGATGTCTGGCGAATGGTGGTATTGATCGTGGGCATAAGCTTGGCGGCTTACGTTGGATTCCAGTTAGTCGGTGCGAAAGCCGGAGCGCTCTTGGGTGGCGTCCTGGGAGGGCTGATTTCCAGCACTGCGACGACCGTCAGTTACGCACGGCAATCCAAGGATACACCCAATGTTAGTGGGCTGGCTGCTCTGGTGATCTTGATTGCCTCCGCTGTCGTGAATCTTCGGGTTTTGTTCGAGGTAGCAGTTGTCGCGCCTGGATTATTGAAGATCACCTTGTTTCCCATGTTGCTATTATTCGTCTTGATGCTTCTCGAGTGCGTGGTGTTGTACTTTCCACTGCGCGCCGTCGCGGCGGAGCCACCGAAATACGACAACCCCGCTCAGCTTCAACCAGCCGTCATTTTTGGTTTGCTGTATGCCGTGATTTTGTTCGTTGTCGCCGCAGCGAAAGAATTGTTTGGCGATCAAGCGTTGTATTGGATCGCGGGAATTTCTGGGCTAACGGACGTGGACGCAATCACGCTGTCGACAGCCAAAATGTTCAACGAAAATCGCGTGGACGGCGAGACCGCGTGGCGCGTGATCTTAATCGCAACCATGTCCAATTTGGTGTTCAAAGTGGGCGCAGTTGCGCTGCTGGGAACTCGGCGGTTATTGGTCTATGTCGCGAGCACATTTGCGATCGCAATCGCTGGTGGCGGAGCGATTCTTGCCTTCTGGCCAAGTGCCGCACATAGCGGCGAGTTACTGCAAAGGATCACTGAAACAGCCGTAAGCATGTTTCAGTGATCTTAGTCGATATCCATTGAAGCAACTCCGAACTGGGTACCTACTGCGAACCGCCGGAATCCGCGGCCTCGAATCGGTAGATACATTCGCCACGTGTGCTGTTGGTCAGGATGTAGACCTCACCGCTAGCGTCCTGGCCAAACGCCAGCACTGGCACACTGTTCGGCAGAATCTGTTCGTTGCGTGTTGTCGTTCCCGTTGATGCATCGTAGGTCAATGCCCAAACCGTTCCGGTCACGTAGTCCGCGTACAGATACTTTCCAGCCAATTCCGCCAATCGATCGCTACGGTAGACACGTCCACCGGTGATCGACTTTCCAATTTGGTGATCGTATTCCCAAACTGGTTCGATCGGTTCACTCACGTCGGCACTCTGCTCACGATTTCCAAACGCGTGTGTGCCTTCACGAGTACTCCAACCGTAGTTGCCGCCCTTCTTGATCAAGTCGACCTCCTCCCACAATTCTTGCCCCACATCGCCGGCCCACAGATCACCTGTCTGTGGGTCAAACGCGATCCGCCAAGGATTCCGCAAACCGTATGCATAGGTTTCTGGGAGTGCACCTTCGACGTTTACAAACGGATTGTCGGCTGGAATGCCATAGTTCTTGCCTTTCGCTGGATGGTCAACATCCAGACGCAGAATGGAACCAAGCAGCGTGGAACGATTCTGGCCGTTGGCAAACGGGTCATTTCGATCGCCGCCGTCGCCCAACGCGACATACAGATACCCATCCGGTCCGAACTCAATACTTCCGCCGTTATGATTCATGAACGGTTGCTCGATCTCCATCAAGATCGTTTCCGATTGCGGGTCCGCCACATGCGATCCATCGCGAGCGACGGTGAACCGCGAGAGAACCGATTTCAGCTCCGAGGGATGCGTGTAATAAACATAGAATTGACCATTGCTTTTGAACTCTGGGTGCATGGCTAGGCCCAACAATCCTTCCTCATTGGCGCCCGGTTTTTTCCAGTCCTTAACCTTTCCTCGCAAGTCCAACACCAAGGTAGACTCAGCCACATCCGGTTGATTCTCAAACGACCAAATCGCACCGTACTGGGACGCAACGTACAAACGATTGGGTTCGCCTTTGGCAAAGGTCAGCTCCATCAGTCGTAGATCGCGGATCTTTCCCGAATCGTCGACGGGTTCCCATTGAGCCCACTTCAAGTTGGGGAATGCCAAAACGCTGGACATCCCTAGCTTTGCATCGATCGGCTGAGGCACCGAACCGTCTTCGGCGATCCGACGAACCTTGATATTCCGGAAGGCAACTTCGTCATTATGATCCTGCAAACAAATGTAGCCTTCACCGAGCATGCCAAAGTTAGGCATATTCGCGAACTTGCTAGCGGCAATTTTCTTTTTCCAATCGTCGTTCTTGATATTGAACTTGTAATACCGAACGCCGTTCATGCAAACTTCGCAGTCCTCTTTCGCAACTCGAATGTAGAGTTGATTCCATTGGCCGGCTGGGCGCGTGGTGTCGACAACCGATTTGTCTTTTGCCCAGTTTGGTGCCGAGGGACCGTACAGTTGGTACAACCATCCAGCTTTTTGTGGGTCGTGTCCGGCGACGTTATCTTGCACTTGGATTTCAGGACCGGTGACATAGGGCGGTCCGTCGGTTTCAGCGACATGGAACATGACACCGCTGTTACCCGCTTCGCCGATTTTGTATTCGAGCGACAACTCGAACGACGCGAACTTATCCTGGGTGATTAAATCCCCGGCACCCTTTTCCGCGCGGACGAGCGCACCGTCGGTCACTTTCCATCCATCCGAGACACTCTGCTTTTTGTAGTTCCGCCAACCGTCCGTGGTTTTGCCATCGAACAACAATTGCCATCCGCTCTTTTGCTCGGACTGGGTCAATTGATTCAGTGGTGTTTCCGCCGAGGCGACTGAGCAACACGTGATCGCGGCAACGAACGCAATTCGTGCCGACGAAAAAAACAAAAATCGATAATTCGCGGTTGTCATAGAGTGTTAACCAAGGGAGGCGGGGCGGGAACAAACAGGACGCGGGACAGAAGGTTAGAGTATTATTGAAACCTGGGTGCATCACAACCAAGCGGCGGTCACAACCAAGGGACGAAAATATCGGTCGGCAAGCAAGTGGGGTCGACTTTTAGCCGACGATTTACGCCATTTCATTTGGCGGGAACAATGAACGCAGCAATCGCGCCGAGGGATCGAATTCGCGTGTGAAGGCAAGTTCAACACTCGCGGTCAGGCTGCGACGCACTGTGATCTGCTGCACAATTCCCATCGGTGTTCCGTCAATATAACCACGAATTGGTCGCTTACCGATTTGGTCCAAGTTGGCAATCGTTACCAGGCTGTCGTCCGGCAGAGCCATCGGTTTCCAGAACCTTGGCTGAAATATGTTCGACCCCGCCAACGTGATCGCTGGCGTGTTGAGCGGCACGGGAACCGCACCCATCGCCCGAGCGTACGCCGACGAGCCTGAGGCGGTAGCGATCAGCATCCCGTCGCCGACAACTTTGGCGACACGCGTCTCGCCGTCCACGTCCAACCGCAACCATGCCGCTTGGCCTTCGGCGCGTTCGACCCAAACGTCCGAAAACGCCAGTCCCCAGGAATGCTCGCCACTGGGTGTCTGGGCATCCACTCGCAACATCGGCAATGTGTACGACACGAGTTCAAGATCTCTCAGGTTTTCACTGAGTCGCTCGTTCATTAGGAATCCCAAGTGGCCGGTGTTCAAACCGACGAAGGGGATTCTTAATCTCCAATGTTCGCGGATGGCGTGCAGCATCGTGCCGTCACCGCCGAGCACCAGCACAATCTCCGGTGCATCGGATTGATATTTCTTGTACTTCTCGGCAAACTCAGTTGACGTGGCGTTGCGCGGATCAGCAACGATCAACACACGAGGTTCATTGATCGTGAAACTGGCGAAACGTTCGACTGAGTAAGGCACAAACAGATGGTGCCGCTGAATGTACTTTGCAACCGCTTCGACTACCCAGTCCGCGATCGACTCTGAGTTGTAAACGCGTTCGCGGACCGCCGCGGAGGTCTGGGACGAAGTTCGCCGGAGACAGAATCGCGACTTGTCACAGGCCGCCGTGTCAGCGGCAGAGTCGGAAGCGAGAAATACGATTCGCCGCGCGTCATTGGCCAGTTCCCTATCGAGTGCATGGGAGTGATCTTCGTCGGTCACGTGCCAAACTTCGCCGCTGGACGCATAACACGACTCCAGCTCCGCCGGTGAACTGCAACGATGGTGGCTCAGGTCGTCGTAGTCAACCTTGACGTTCGCCAGCCCACTGAACCCGAGCGTCACTAGCGCCGCACGGTGAGGCGGCGCCGCATGTTGGTGCTCTCCTGCGACCGATCGCGGTCCGAGCGGACAAATAACGACTTCACTGAACCCGGCCTCAATCAACCGTTGTACATCCTCTCGCTGCGATCGCGTCGGCGGGTCAAACGATCGGCGATACAGAGCGATACGTCGCATAAGTGAAGTTGCGGGTGGAAAGGAGGCGAGTTTGGGGTACCAGATGCACGGGCGCCAGGCAATCTGGCGAGCGAAGCCATGGTGGTTGTATAACTTTTGCATCGGGTAAGCGATATCTTAATCATCGAATCATGGATGACAGACCAATATGTCAGTTACTTTGCGGCCCGCTCGCACTCAATACGACGCAGTTATCATCGGCAGCGGTCATAACGGGCTCGTCGCCGCAGCCTACTTGGCTCAAGCTGGACAACGCGTGCTGGTGCTCGAACGCAACGAGTCGCTCGGCGGAGCCACGGCGTCTCAGCAGGTTTTCCCCGACTACGATGCTTGGTTGTCGCGATACGCCTACCTGATTTCACTGCTGCCCCAGCAAATTGTTGACGAATTGCAACTCGATTTCTCGACCCGCCAGCGATCGGTCGCCTCGTTCACGCCCTACCGCGACGCTGGCGGCAACGAGCGGGCCCTGGTGATGTCCAATGTCCAGCCGAGCATTTCTCGCGATTCAGTCACCGAGTTGACAGGCCGGGCAAGCGATTGGAACGATCTACAAAAGTTTTATTCCCTCTGTGGAAGGTTGGCGGATCTGGCGTGGCCTACCTTGCTACAGCCACTTCGATCCCGGGCCGATTTCTGTGCTGAGTGCAAGTCGCCAGAGCAGAAAGAGGCCTGGGAATCATTCATCGAGCGACCGCTTGGTGAAGTGATCGAGCGATACGTACACCACGATTTGCTTCGCGGCGTGGTGATGACGGACGGGAAAATCGGCGTGTTTACACATCCGCATGACCTGTCCCTGGTCCAAAACCGTTGCTTCTTGTACCACGTGATTGGCGGCGGGACTGGCCAATGGCATGTTCCGATCGGCGGAATGCGATCACTGGTCGATGCCTTGGTGAATCGTTGCACCCAGTCCCATGTCGAATTCATGGTCTCTGCACCAGCCACACGAATCGTCATGGGCGATCGCACCCACGCGGTAGAATTCATTTGTGACGGCAAGCCAGTTTGTGTGGATGCGACAAATGTGTTGGTGAATGCCGGGCCGAGAATGTTCGCGAAATTGGTGGATGAACCAGCGATCTCCCAGGCGACAGACGAAGGTTCGGTGATGAAAATGAATGTGCTGCTGACGCGACTACCCAAAGTCCGTGCCGCCGGCGTCGATCCACGTGTTGCCTTCGCCGGTACGTTGCACCTGGACGAGAGCTACCAGCAAATGCAAGCCTCCTACGAGTGCGCCAAACGAGGCGAGCTGCCTTCCCCAGCACCGGCTGAATCGTACTGTCATACGTTGACGGACGACTCGATCCTCTCGCCCGAATTGCGAGCTGCGGGCTTCCAGACATTGACGTTGTTCGGGCTGGATATGCCGTACCGATTGTTTGACTCGGAGCATCACGATGCGCGACGAGCGAGGGTGCTGGAGTCCTACCTAAGTGGTTTAGACCGAGTATGTGCAGAGCCGTTTTTGGATTGCGTGGCTCGAAATCGCGACGGCCAACCTTGCATTGAGATCAAGTCGCCGCAGGACTTAGAGCGTGAAGTCGGTTTAGACCAGGGAAACATATTTCACAACACACTGTCGTGGTTCTTCACTGACAATGTTGACGAAGTTGGGCGCTGGGGTGTCGAGACATCGCATCCACGTGTGTACCGTGCAGGATCCTCAGCGATGCGAGGCGGTGCAGTGAGCGGAATTCCCGGCAGGAACGCGGCCATGTGCATCCTGGGAGAACGGAACTAAATGTTGCTGGCCGGGAGAAGATG
This sequence comes from Pirellulaceae bacterium, assembly GCA_041751935.1. Classification (GTDB taxonomy): domain Bacteria; phylum Planctomycetota; class Planctomycetia; order Pirellulales; family Pirellulaceae; genus JBBSJZ01. The sequence goes on from JBGSIA010000126.1 coordinate 39,534, forward strand.
CGGTAGCTTTTTTGGCGATGGGCTAATGAATTAATGCCAGAAGACTGCGGCTCCAATCCTTCCGCCCGTTTTTTGTTAGCGGTCCTGGGGACCCGCTCTACGATGCGATCGGCTTACAACGGAAACTCGTCTTCGGCGGCCGTTTCTGCGTACAAGGGCATGTGGCGGTAGTAAACTTCCAGAATCATCGTGGCGAACGATGTTGCTGCCAAACGCCCTCCTTCATGAGGTCCGGTGTGATTTTGAGCGTCCGGGAAATACCAACTACCGTTTGCACCGGAGGTCTTGTCCTGGGTCGTAACGAGCCAGTCGCGAAGTTCAACGTTAAATTTGTCCCACTCGGCGCCGCCATTGTGTCGTAGTACTTGGGCAGCATAATAGTTATAGTACAGATTCTTCTTATCAACGCCGTGCTTCACAAGATTCTTCACGCCCGCTTGTAGCCCCGGATGCGTTTTGTCCCAGCCTGTGTACATTCGGCAAAGCAATCCCGCGGCTGTAGTTGCAGCGCGGAATGTCTTAGATGGCTCGGCGTAACCATAAACGCCGCCGTTGTTGGATTGAACCTTATCCAGAAACAAAATCGAACCTTGGATCGTTGCGGGTGGAACGATCAAGTGCCCCATGTAGGCGCTCTTCAGTGCCATCACTTGCCAACCCACGACCGATGTATCACCGCCATCAGCCTGTTGCGGCGAGTACCGCCATCCGCCGTCACGGCATTGGGCATAGATAATAAAGTTGATCGCAGCTTGGGCTGGAACTGCGAGTGCGGGGTCTTCTGTCATCGCGTAGGCTTCGCACAAAGTGATTGTCGCCAAGCCGTGCGAATACATATTGCCGGGGTTGTCGCGAAGGTCCAGCACCGGAAGTCCCTTTTGGTTACCGGCCTTGCCGTTACGAATCAAAAACAACAAGCCACGACGAACGTTCTCTTTGAATTGACCTTCGTAGTGAGTTTGACCGGCTCCGAGGAAGGGCATCAGTCCCATCGCAGTCGCTGCGTTCAGAGAGCGCCAATACTTCTCGTCACCGGGATGGTCGCACGTACCACGGCAAACGACATGATGTCCGTAGGTGAACGAGCCATCGAACTCGCCGCCAGCGACTTGGTGCCGAGAAAGCCACTTCAGAGCCTCAGTTACGGCTGCTTCGCTACTATCGTTGCCGCCGTAATCTCGCAGCAATTTCTTCTTCATATCTGGACTACGGCTGCTCATCGGCTGGACCTGCATCGATGCCAGCGTCTGTAGCGTCGCCCCCGTGGGCGCCATCTCCGACGCCAAGTCCGTCATATCGACCACGACGGACGCCATTTCCATCGGCATTTCGACAGGAATGGGCTCGGTCATCTCCATCGGTTCAGAAACGTCGACAACAGGGTCCGTAAACTCCTCGGTTTCCTCAGCCACTTCGCCTGGATCGACCTCTTCGATCGTAAACTCTTCGATCTCGGGGCCGTCCTCACCAGTGGACGCGGCGGACAATACGTTGACCACCTTTTCTGGTTCAGTCAGGGTGACCAAGCCGAGCATCAGCAAAATCAATACATGCAACAGGGTGCTGACCAACCATGCCGGTACCGCCGAAAATAGGAGAAAACTCCGCCCATGACTGCGCCCCACGTCAGCCTCATCCGCTTCTAACGAATCGATCGGACCTTCTGGCAAGAGGACTTTTGATGTTGAAAGTTCGTTAGGATCAGTAACTGTCGCCATTAGAAATTCACCAAGGAAAATTAGCGGATAAGTTCTAAGTATAGACAAACTGACGCGAAAGGTGCGACAAGTCACTGTACGAACGTACGAAAAAGCAAAACGTACCCCTTCATTCTCTCAGATCATAGCGTTGTTGTTTGACGTTGATCATTGTTTGCAGAAAATGTCGCAGCGCCGGTCGTACTCGGTCAGTCACCCGCACTCGTCGGCCAGCTCCTGAAATGCCAACCCACCCCCCCGCCAGTTCAAGGTCGATAACCGTTTCCGGAAACCGGTGCTCGGTCGGGTCCGTGATTCTCAGTTGCACACAATATGCTTGCTCGCCGCCACAAAGATCAGCGGCGTCTTCATTAATGGCGGTCGCCCAGTCATAGTGCCGTTCGTCCAGGAGTGCCCGTCGCAAATGGCCCAGCCCGGGGGTACGCGTCAACTCAACTTGTTCCACCGTTTTTCCGTCAGCCCCTTTCGCCGCCAGCGGCAGCATCTCGATTCGCTCGCCAATCTGCAGTGCCAATATCACCTGGTCACCAAAGAACTCAGTGGTTCGTTCTAGTCGGGTTCGCCGCAAATACACGCTCAGCGGCGTCGCGATGAGGGCAAAGAGGCCGACACCAACAAGCAACCACACGCCGCGACGGGTGATGCGGGCTCGCGGGTCGCTGTACTTGTCAGCATGTTGATGCTCGTCGCCGCTGGTCGTGTCGTTCTCGGGGGCTTCGATCATTGAGCGGCGATTGAGACAGGGGAAATTAGCAATGTGAAGGTTGGCTTTTCAACGAAGATTCTTAAGGCGACGCGCCGCAACGATTTCCTGCTATAAAAATCGCTCCGACGAACTTACTTATGGTAGCGATCTATCAACGCTTTGGAACCTGAACAACGTTTTGCAACCTGAACTGGGCCAATATGCAAACAACCAAGCCACACCAAACCGACGCTGACTCGGTCTTTGTTGAGTTAGGCGAGCGAGGATACGCGATCATCGTCAGCAGCGGTGGACTCGCCGAGGTCGCGGAACAGTTGATCGCCGCCGTCGGTGACGTCAGCCACGTGTTGGCGATCAGCGACGCCGCAGTCCGTGAGCGGATCGCGGCACCAGTTTGCGAGCGACTGGCCAAACAAGAGATCCGCACTGATTTGACCACAATCCCTCAGGGTGAAACCAGCAAGTCGGTTACCGAGTTGGCTCGATTGTGGGATTGGATGTTGGACAACGCGGCAGATCGTCGCAGCGTCGTGATGGCGATCGGTGGCGGAGTCGTCGGAGACTTGGCGGGGTTTGCTGCCGCGTCCTACGCTCGTGGTTTGCGGGTTGTCCAAGTTCCTACGACGCTGCTGGCGATGGTTGACAGCAGTGTGGGCGGAAAAACTGGGATCAATTTGGCGGGCGCTAAGAATATGGTGGGTGCGTTTTGGCAGCCTTCGTTGGTGCTCGCCGACACCGCGACGCTCGACTCGTTGCCCCAGCGTGAATACGCCAGCGGTTTGGCTGAGGTGATCAAGTACGGTGTAATCGAAGACGCGGATTTCTTCGTATGGTTAGAAGCAAATATCGACGCCTTGGTCCGCCGCGACGAAACCGCGATGCGACTTGCGATTACTCGAAGTTGTCAAAGCAAGGCTCGCGTCGTCGGTGAAGACGAACGAGAAACGACGGGACGACGTGCGATTTTGAACTACGGCCATACGTTCGCGCACGCGATCGAAGCGACCGCCGGATACGGTGCAGTGCTGCATGGCGAAGCCGTCGCGATCGGGATGCAGATGGCCGCGCGGTTGGCTGTTTTCCTCCACCGCGCTCCCGAGGAACTTCTGCAGCGTCAAACTGCCCTGCTCGTTGCTGCCGGATTACCGATCACGTACCCTCAAGCAGACATCCCTGCGATGATGACCGTGATGGGCCGGGATAAAAAAGTCGAGCACGGTAAATTGCGATTCATCTTGCCCACTCGCATCGGGCACGTGGAGTTTGTCAGCGACCTGGACCAAACCAAGGTTGCCGCATCGATTCTCTGACCAATCGAATTTTTTGCCTCAATCGAATTGTTGCTGTGCTCTCTTGCACGTGGCATGTGTGCGTAAACGACTACAGTGAGCCACGATGAGCCACACGTTTTCATCATCACATCGTGCTATGACGACGTTTTGTGTGCGGCGATGATCCGTAAAGCGATTGCTCTTACGCGGTATACGGATTGCGAATGGTAGGTATCCGTTTCAAGCGTTGGCTTGAAAGGTTACGAATGGAATACCATCTTGAGGTGCAATATTGAGTCGTCCACTGGCGTCGATTTTTGGTACGAGTAAACGAGGTCCAAACAAACGGCATAACAAACGAGTTTCGTCGCGACGACTGCCAATGGTTGAACAACTTGAGTCGCGGGCGATGCTGGCAACCATTACCGTCACAACGCTCGGTCCTGTTTCACCGAATGATGGCCAGATTTCTTTTGGCGAAGCGTTATTGGCGGCGAACGCCAACGAGAGCATTGATGGTAGTGCCGCTGGAGAAGCCGAACCAACGATTGATCGAATCGTATTTGCCAGTGGACTCAGCGGGAATGTGCGTATCTTCGCGCCCATTAACGAATCGGTCGTGATCGAAGGCCCCGGTGCGTCGCAGCTGAGCGTGGGGTTTCTTGGCAATGATGGTGTTCCTGGATTTTTGATCCATTCGACGGCTAACGATGTAACCATTCGAGGCCTAACGATTACCGGAAGCACGACGACGTCCATCTCCGGCGGCGGTATCTCGTCGAACTCCCCAGGCGTCTTGACCATCGAGAACTGCGTTATCAAGAACAATGGCTCCGAGTTGGCTGACGGTGGCGGCATTTACATGTCCGCAGGCCATCTACGGCTTATCAATTCGACGGTGACTAACAATTCGGCTGGCGGTTCAGGCGGTGGGATTTGGGTCGGTGGTACCGCAACGATCACTAATAGTGAAGTGTCAGAAAATACGGCTAGTGGCGGTGGTGGCGGCGGGATCTTGGCGATGGACGCAACCACGATCGTCAATAGCACGATCTCAGGCAACAGCACAACGAATGCGACCGGCAATGGAGGCGGAATCGTGGCTGTAGATACACTAACGATCGCTAGCAGCACGGTCACACAAAACTCGGCCTTAGGACACGGCGGCGGTATTTACGCTCTTGATTTCTTGGACGCCACAACAACCATTGTTGCACAAAACACAGCGACATCGCTCGGCCAAGATATATTCGAAGAAGCGAACGCGCAAGCGACTTACCGCGGCAATTTGATCGGGATCGTTGAAGGGACAAGCTTGAATCCCAGTGTGATTTTGCCGATCCCCGACAACAATGTTCTTGGCACCGCCGCTTCGCCGCGTGATCCGATGATGCTACCGCTGGCGAACAATGGTGGACCGACCAGAACGCACGCGTTGTTGCCTAATAGCCCTGCGGTCGACCGCGACGGAGCTCCGTTGTTGTTCCCTGACTTGCTCGACGAGGACAACGACGGAAACGACAACGAGCCCATCCCCTTCGACCAGCGCGGCGTCGGCTTCGAAAGGGTGCAATTCGGCAAGCTGGATATCGGAGCGTATGAAATACAACCACTGACGAATGTCCCGTCGCTCATGTTTGTGACGACAGCCGATGACGAGCTTGACCCTGATCCGCTCGCTAATCTGAACGACTTGAGTTTGCGTGAGGCGCTTGAGTTGTCGTTTCGCGGAGAGGGTACGGAGACCATTCGTTTTGATCCGACTGTGTTCGCTACACCCAAGACGATTCAATTGGTTCTTGGTGACTTAAAGATTCTTGACGCAGTCAAGATTGACGCACCGATTGTTGCCGCAACGGGCGCGCATATCGTGACGATCAACGGCAGCAACTCGGTGTTCCAGCCCGCCATGACAGTTAATTTAAGTAATGCTTCGGCAAACGACAGCGTTTCGCTGAAAAACCTAAGCATTACTGGCGTCAACTCAACAGGGGTTCCCGGCGCCGTTGTGTCAAACATGCAAGGCACGCTTACGATCGAGAATAGCACGATCTCCGGCAATACGACTGGTGGCGGTGCGCTATACGCCCGCAATGGAAAGCTGGACGTTGTTCGCAGCACGATCTCGGGCAATGTTGCTGGCGGCATTCGCACCGATTACGCAACGCTAACCGTTACCAACTCGACGATTTCCGGCAATACGCCCTACGTTGGGACTGGTGGAATCGATATCAAATCGGGCAACGCGACGATCACGAATTCAACGATCGTCAACAACGTTTCCAGTGATGCCGCTGGCGGAATTCAATTCGACGAGTTGCAATACACGATCAAGATTCATAACTCGATCGTTAGCGGAAACACCAGCAGTACGTCCTCGCCTGATTTGAAGGTTTCAACAAATCCACTCGCAACGGAAGTGCGATTTAGTCTGATCGGTGACCGCGCCGGTACTTTATTAACTGAATCACAAACGCCTGATCCAGTAACCGGTAACATCGTCGGCGATGCCGCACACGGCGGTAGAATCAACGCGCGACTTGCACCGCTGGCAGGCAACGGCGGTACGACAAGAACGCACTCACTGTTGGCCGCAAGCCCCGCGATCAATACGGGAAGTACTGCGTTAGCGGTTAACGAAAGCGGACAAGCATTGACGACGGACCAACGTGGTAGCGGCTTTCCGCGGTTGATTGGCTCGCGAGTCGAGATGGGAGCAGTTGAGTTTCGTGTGACAACTTTCTCCGGTATTTCGATTTTGTCGACCGGTCCAAACGGAGTCACCGATCCGCCAGATTTGTCTTCGGGACCTCAGCCCACTTCGTGGTCACTTCAACGAAGCTCGATGCCCATTGTGACACTGAGTTTTGATGCGCCAATCACTAAGCCATCGGCCAACGATTTTGTGTTAACCAACCTTGGCCTGAATGCTTCAAACGGCAGTGTGACGACGGGTGCCGAAGCCGAGCAAGCTGCTGTGATCGTTCCAATGCTTGATGAACAAATCACGCTCAGCACCGATGGCATGACCGTCAGTTTGGCGTTTCCAAGCCTGGACGATGGTGTTTACCAACTCGATCTTCTGCCGGCAATCACCGGTGGAGATATGGTTCGCATTCAAGGAAACGCAGAGAATAAATTTTACGTCTTGCACGGTGACTGGAATGGCTCTGGCAGTGTCACGATCCAGGACTTCGCGACGTTCGCTTACTGGTTTGGTGAGTCACAACCACCTGCTCCTGGCTACGTGGACTTGAACAGCTCCGGTGGCGTCAACCTGTTTGACTTCGCTCGTTTCGCCGAGAACTTTGGTAAAAGCATTACCTTTCCCACGGTACTTTCCACGGTCGCAGTGAATGGCGAAGCATCGGTTACATCAGTTGATGCACTAGTGGTCGTCGATGCACAAGAAAGCAAAGCATTAGCACTCGCAACGGTACTTCGCAGTGAACTGGCGGCGCCGCATGATGAAGTAGTGGCGTTAGTCGCGGTGCCTGAAGCACACTCGGTTTGCTTCGTCCCGGCTGACAACTCGACGAAAGTAGATGTGGTGCTCAGTGAAACGATCGACTGGGTCAACGATCAAGACCCTGAGGATACTGAACCGGCGGAACTAAAACCGGCCGAGTACTATTGGACGCTAAACAGTTCGAAGACGGATCGATAGAACGTCGTCGCGAGAACAAACCTCAGTTCACTTGCACGCGATGCTTTCGCATGTACGAGTGACATTCGACACAGCGAACCGTTAGGGCGACGTAACCCAAGGTTGCCCGATGAACGTCTTTGTCGTTAGCAGCGTCGATGATCAGGTCGGCGGTTCTTTGGAAGTCGCGACTTTGGGCTTGGTACTCCTCGGTTTGAATCACATTCCATCCACTCTCCGTGCTGAGCAATCGCAGAGCGCGAGCGCTACTGGCGATTTTGCCGTAGTCTTCAGTCGTCAGCCCTTCCAGGATCGCTTTGGATCGATCGAGCTTCATCTGCATGAGCGGCGTCAAGTGATTCGGTGCCGAAGCAGTTTCCGACTCTCGTGGAGAATCACTCATCACGATGCCGGAAAAAAGCAGAAACGACACAAAAATGGTACCAGCGATTCGATTCATCATGGACTCCAGAGTCGGTTGTTGTAGCGATCGAAATTTGCCACACTCGCACACTTGTGCGAGACGATATCGCACGGTCGACTCTCGGTTTGAATGACTGGCATATCGCGGATCGCGATAATTCCAACACCGCAAACGTCGTTCCAGACCCCGAACCGCGAGCGAATTGTCGCAGTTTAGCTCAGGAACCGGATGGAATTGACGGTTCCCTGTCAGCCCCGAATCGAGGTTGAAAACCGATGTTCAGAGGCTCGACACAACTCAGACTAAACAGACGACCAGGACGCCAGACGATTTACCAAAAAGCTGATCTGGGTTTGAAACGCACGGTTTGCTAACGTTGGTGGTGGACGAAAAATCCCGTTCGGGTCAACCGTACTAGCAGGTGAGTGATAACCGTGGAACGAACCGTACTGTGTATCAAATGGGGCACGAAATACGGCAGTCACTATGTCAATCGACTCTATGACGGCGTTTGTCGTAACTTGCAGGGTCCGTTTCGCTTCGTCTGTTTGACCGAAGATGCCAAGGGAGTCGATCCGCGAGTGGAAGTATTGCCTTTGCCAGTGACTCCGTTTGACGAGAAAGCGTTCGATTCTCGCAAGGGCGGCGAAACATGGCGCAAGGTGGGGCTACTGCAACCCGGCTTGGCGAATATCCAGGGCGACGCGTTGTTTCTCGATCTTGATGTGGTGTTGACCGGGTCGCTCGATCCGTTGTTTGGCTATCATCCCGGCCAATTCTGTGTGATCCAAGATTGGCTCGAACGTCGCCGACGCTTCTTGCCCGGTCGCGACGGACGTGTCGGCAATACATCGGTGTTTCGCTTCAATCCCGAGCGTCACGCGATCGCCTACCATCGCTTTGCGGCGGACCAAACCAAAGTGCTAAATTCCTTTCGCATCGAACAACAATACATGAGCGATGCTCTGGACAGCGATATGGTGTTTTGGCCACGAGAATGGGTGTGTTCATTTAAACGCAGTTGCCGGCCGGTTTTTCCGCTCAATCTTTTCGTAACTCCACCCCAACCACGCGAAATGCGAGTGCTGGTATTCCACGGTTATCCATTACCGGATCAAGCAATCCAGGGATACCGCGGTGGGCTAATCAAATCAACGCTTCCTGCACCGTGGATCGAAAACTATTGGTCCACTCGCGAAGCAACGGCGACAAACCAATCATCAGATCAAATCAGGGCAGCTTGACGGTTTCTATCAGCGTGAAACCGATCTTGATACAGGCGGCCAGTTTTGCGACCCTGAGAATCCGGAATCCTTCTCGACTGCAAAAATGGAGTACGCATAACGTGATTCGACTCGCAACCCAACTGATCGTCTGTTCGTTCTTGTTGACGGCACTTCCTCTCTCTGCACAAGAAAACAAAAGTGACAACGAGACGAACGGGTATACCCTGCGATATAAGCTGAGGCTAGGCGAAAAGTTGCACTACGAAGTGACGCATGTGGCCAAGACAATGACGCGAATCCGTGGTGCGGAAGAAGTTTCGCAGGTTCATACGATCAGTCGTCGTCATTGGGACGTGATCGACGCAGCAAAGGATGGCGAGATGACGTTTGATCACGTCGTGGACTCAGTCGAGATGACTCAGCAGCAAGGCGAAAGTGAAGAAATTCGCTGGGATAGCACAAGCGGTAAAGATGCGAAGCCGCAGTTTGCTCCGGTCGCTGAACAACTCGGCAGTAAACTCGCCACGCTGACGATCAGCCCCACGGGCGAGGAAATCAATCGAGAAGATCACGGTGGAACTAGGGCATCGTTGGGCATGGGATCGTTAGCATTGGCACTGCCGCAAGAACCGCTGGCTGTTGGCGGTACCTGGACCGTACCCCGCGAGATCAAGACGCGGACAGAATCCGGTGAAGTGAAACCGATCAAAATTCGTGATTTGTATACGCTGGAAAAAGTCCAAACCGGCGTGGCGACCATCAGCATCAAGAGCGAACTGTTGACACCGATCAGCGAAGAATCGATCAAGGCACAGGTGGTCCAGCAACTCAGTAACGGGACGCTGCGTTTTGATATCGACAACGGTCGAATGCTGAGCAAACAACTCGATTGGGACGAAACGGTGGTTGGATTCCAAGGGCCGAACAGTTTGATGGAGTATCGCTCGCGGATGACCGAGAAATTGATGGATGACACGCCTCGGACAGCGAAAAAACCGTAGCGGTTTGTAATTTCACTGCGACTCGGTCACAATGGCAGCGAACCCAATTCGCTGCCATTTTTCATTGGCAGCCTGACGATTTCCGCCAATCCTTTAAACCAACGATACGCAATGAAAAAAGTCAAATCTTCGGGCCCCGATTCTTCGCTCACCTCGCCCGTGAGCCGACGCTTATTCCTTGGCACCGTCGCTGCTGGTGTCGCGACAACCGCGATGACGCGGCGTTCGTATGCTGTGGCCGCCGGCGAAGAGGTTCGCATGGCAATCCTCGGTTCAGGCGGGAGGGGCGGCGAACTTGCTGGCGCGATTGGTAAGACCAACGGCGCGAGGTTGGTCGCGGTCGCGGACCCAGATTCGGATCGAGCTAACGCACTGGGTGCAAAGCATAAGGCTGAACCATTTTCCGATTTGCGCAAAGTTCTCGACGATCCGAATGTTGACGCAGTTGTCATTACGACCTGCAATCACTGGCACTGCTTGGCAGCCCTGTGGGCTCTCGATGCGGGCAAGGACGTGTACGTAGAAAAGCCGTTGTCGCACTCGCAATGGGAAGGCCGACAAGTCGTATTGGCGGCGGAGAAGTCGAATCGCATTGTTCAACTTGGCACGCAACAGCGAAGCGACTCGATGCAGGCTGCCGCGAGAAAATTCCTGCATGAAGACAAGACACTCGGCCAGATTCAGTATGTGCAGGCGAATCGACTCGGGCCGCGCGGTTCAATCGGACTTCGTGATAAACCGCTCGAGATCCCCAAGAGCATTAATTATGACTTGTGGCTCGGCCCAGCGGCTGATGAGCCGATCATGAGAAACCAATTGCAGTACGATTGGCACTGGGTTTGGAATACGGGCTCCGGCGAAATGGGCAACTGGGGTGTCCACGTACTCGATGACGTTCGCAACGTTGCGTATCAAGACAGCGTTAGCACTCCGACGCGTGTCGTCGCCGGCGGTGGTCGTGTTGCCTGGAACGATGCTGGCGAGACGCCGAATGTTCACTTTGCGTTGTTTGAGACGGAGACGTTTCCGACGATCATCGCACTGAGCAACATGACAAGTTCACCGGACGGCAAAGGCGGCTGGGATGTCAAAGGTGGCAAGCCGATGTCGGGTCCAGGCAGCGGGTACGTCGTCGTTTGCGAAGGCGGCTACTACCTGGGGCAACGCGGTCGTGGCGAGGCGGTGGATCGCGATGGCAAATCGATTCGCAAGTTTTCCGGTGACAAGGATACGGTCGCTGCGCACATGAAGAACTTCGTCGACGCTGTTCGTTCACGTGACACTAGTTCGCTTGCGGCACCGATTCGCAACGGTCACCACAGCACGGGATGGTGCAACTTGGCAAACGTTGGTTTCCGCGCCGCAGGCCAGTGGAATCGCGAACAACTCTTTGCCGGAACGTCGCTGCCAGCGTGGGAAAAAGTGGTCGACGATATGCTCAGTCCGTTGGCGGCGTTCGGAGTTAAACCGGAACAACTGCATAGCAGCCCAATGTTGACGCACGACCCCGAGTCCGAGCAGTTCGTGGGTGCAAACGCCGAGCTGGCGAATCCGTTCCTGAAACGAGAATACCGCAAAGGCTACGAAGTTAAACCTGTGGCTTGACGCCAAACGCGACATGCGAGCGGCAGATATACCTTTCCGCGTGGAGCGGCTCTCCAGGCCTGCGAAAGGTTGTTCTGCCAAAATGATCGTCACGATGCTCAAGTAAACAATACCCCCGCGTAACCCACAACGCGGTCGGTATTGCCGGTAACAGCCGCGCTGGTGCCGTAGTCGATCTCGTGGTAATCCATTGACCAACCGAGTTGTTTCAGTGTCAACAGCACCAGAGCTGCTGGCAACTGTCCACACATGCTGATGCTCTCGCTCTCACAGACACTCAGCAGGGTGGCAGCGTCCAGCGTTTGCAATGCGTCCAGCGCCAAGCGATCGCGACGTCGATTTTCTTCGTCGTCAGCGAAGTGGTTCATGTCGCTGCTGATTACCAGCAGCGGCGGTTTGGCTAGTGACGACAACCACTTTGCCAGCGACTGGGCGAACGAAGTCAATTCATCCAGCGTTCCGCCATGCATCGCGATTGCCATAACGCGAGTCTTCGGCGCCAAGCGATACAGAATCGGCAATTGCACTTCGATTCCGTGCTCGCGAGCGTGCGCCGATGCATCGAGTTGCAATCCGGGAACTGCGGCGGCAAGCTGTTCGGCCAAGTCCGTTGCACCGGCAAGGCTGGCGGATGCCGACAGATGCCATGAACTGTGCGGCGCAACCGCCCAGTCAACACCGTCGGCGGTGTGCTTGGGCCCTATGATCAAGACGTCATCGGGAATCTCGATTCGTCGCCAAACATCGGCGGCGATTCGCCCGCTGTACTTCAAACCCGCATGCGGAACCATTGCCGCAGTGACTCGCTGTTTCTCTACGTGCGGCAGCCCGGACAGTAACGAATCGATCATCGCTTCACGCTCGGAGTCCGACGCCGGATAAAACGATCCGGCAACCGCAGGCGGTCGGCTCGTGACTCGTGCATCGGCCTGGGGGGCGATCGAAACTTCGAACAACTCACAACTGCAATCACACAACACCGAGTGAATTTGCGTGCCCGCGAAGCGGAATTCTTCAGCGGCGACCGCCGACTGCATCACGCTATGTGCTGGCGCGTTTCGCTCCATGCGCACGCTCCAGCGGCGACCATCGGTGGCCACGATCGCGCGAGTGCGAGTGTCCAATCCCTCAAGATCGGCATCGTCCTTTGATCCGTGGTGAACGGCGCGGCTGAGTACCGCGATGTCCACTTGCCACTGGCTAGCGTCGCTTGATGCTGCGATCATCGCCGCTTGGTTGGACATTTCAAACAACGTCATCTGCAGCGGAACAGTGTTTCGCAAGTTCAGCCGCAACCAGGTTGCTGGTCGAGACGACTCCGGTGTAACGACTCGCAATGCCACTCCCAGAACATTTGCGTCCGAAACACCGACCGCATAGTAACTCGGCGTCGCACCACAACGAAGTGCCTGAAGATTTTGTTTCACCCACGAGACAATCTGCGGCAACTCCTCGGCAGCGACCACCGGACTCTCTGGCAAAGGCCGCGCGATGCCTGCGATTTCGGCGGAATAGGCAACACCGTCAAAGATTCGCAGTTCCGCAGCTTCGCTTCGCCAGGTTCCTGCCGGCAAGCCAGCTTTACGACAAACCGCGTCAAGAAACTGATGCGAGTTCCAGCCGTACTCGGTGGCCACCGACGGAAGCAGCAATCCAGCACGATCGCCCAAATGAATTCGCACCCCATGCTGACCGACAACCACAGCGTTGACACGATCCTCGGCTCTGGCAGACAACAATCGTGGTGGACCGAGAAGGGAAATGCCAAGATTCAGGTACGGCAACTCAATGGGATCAATCGGTGACATCCGCGGGTCGTCACACGCGGTACGTCGGGCACTATCCAGTAAGGCATCGACAAGCGGCACGACCATCCCCTGAGAGCCACAGCAACCTCGCAGCGTCGTGCCGCGGCGGAGCGTGACATACATGCCGTAAATGCGTCGCTGTGCCAACTCACCAAGTTGCTCATGAATCGAATTCGCAGCACCACCGCTTGCCGAGATACCGCTTGCCGAGCCCCCTATCACTGAGGCGGCGACCGCGTTGCTGGCGGCTCGATGAATGGCCTGCAACTCCAACTGGGTAAACGCATTCACATCGACGGCTTCGAGCGGTGCAGTAAGCGTCACGGTTTTATCCATATTTGAGTCAACGGTCGGTTGAGACAACACTGTTACTGTCGTGGGAACGGGAGGTGCGATCCGAATTGGTTGCCGACGACGGCCCCACGTCCCAGGCTGGCTGTCAAATCGACCGGGTATCGTTGCTTGACAGTGTCCGCAACGGTCGCCATGCATCCGATACTGACCCAACTCGTGCCAATCACGCTCGATCAGCAGTTCGCCGCAAGCATGACAGTACGTGCTCTGGCGCTGAACGTCATGAACGTTGCCGACGTAAACGTACCGCAACCCCGCTGCACGCGCCAACTCATAAGCCCTGATCAACGTCGAGTGCGGAGTGGCCGGTCGATCATTCATCCGAAAGTCGGGATGGAAGGCGGTGAAATGGATCGGCACATCAGGTCCGACGTTCGTCAAAATCCACTCACACATTCGTTTGATCTCGTCCGAGTCGTCGTTTGCCTCGGGGATGATCAAATTTGTCAGCTCAACCCAGCAATCTGTTTCGTTGACGACGTAACGAATCGTATCCAAGACTGGTTGCAGATGCGATGCGGTCGTCGAGTGATAGAACGATTCGCTGAAGGCTTTTAAGTCAATGTTCGCGGCATCCATCGCGCTGAAAAACTCGCCACGAGCGGACTCGGAAATATAGCCCGCCGTGACTGCGACGGATTTCAGCCCCACTTGTCGACAGGCAATCGCGGTATCGATCGCGTACTCGGCCCAAATCACTGGATCGTTGTAAGTAAATGCGACACTGCGGCAGCCGGATTGCAGGGCCGAGTTGGCGATCCCCTCGGGGCTGGCCGTGTCACTCAGTCGCGCGACTTCTCGACTTTTGCTGATTTCCCAATTCTGGCAAAACTTGCAACCCAGGTTACAGCCCGCTGTACCAAAGCTGAGCACGGGTGTGCCCGGAAAAAAGTGGTTCAGCGGTTTCTTCTCGATCGGATCGATACAGAATCCTGTACTTTTACCGTACGTATCAAGTACCATTCGCCCGCCGACATTCTTACGTACGAAGCAGAAGCCGCGATCTCCAGGCTTCAACCGACAGCTTCGCGGACAAAGTTCACACAACAATCGTCCGTCGACGGATTCCGCGCCTGGCTCGACCGAGTACCAACGCGCCGCGTGGAGGATGTCCGTCATCATCAAGTGCAATTGTTCAAGTGCGAAGCATCTGCCAAACCGATTCACGGCAAAAGCGGGTCGCCCCTTTCTCCCCTCGACATTGTACCACGCCAGTGTGGTACGATCCGTTTCGTGGCGGGCACGAATTCGAACTTTTCAAAGCAGCTCAATTTCCAAACGACTCATCCTGAGGGGGAGTAGGACCGATGGCCAAAGTATTGCTGGTAGAAGACAGCCCGACACAGGCAGTCGAGATCACGATGTTGCTTGAAGAGGGACAACACCAAGTTCGTCACGTCCTCGATGGGCAACTCGGACTGGACGCTCTGGCAATACATCCGGTTGATATTGTCGTAACTGATTTGGAAATGCCGAACCTGAACGGCTTGCAGTTAGTCGAACAGATGCGTATCGATTTTTCACACATCCCTGCGATCCTCGTCACGAGTCAAGGCTCTGAGGCTTTGGCATGCCAGGCGCTGCAGAAAGGGGCGGCCAGCTACGTGCCCAAACGTGAATTGCGAACGCTGCTCAACTCAACAATCAGCGACGTTTTGAGCGTATTGCAGTCGGATGAGAGCTACGCCAAGCTTATTTCTACGTTGACGCGAAACGTTTTTGAATTTGACATGCCCAACGACGCAGCGTTGATCTCGCCGCTAATCGGTTTATTGATGCAAGTCACCTCGGGCATGAATGTCATTGGAGGAATGGAGCTGGTGCGACTCGGTGTCGCAACCGAACATGCGGTGATCAATGCAATGTATCGCGGCAATCTGGAGCTAACTCGCGATCAAACTCCACCAGATCACGCGTCGATTCATGAAGGTGCCACGACCGTAGATATTGAAGAGCGATTGGGGATGGCTCCCTACAAGGATCGCCGCGTGACCGTCGAAGCGACCGCACTTCTGGATGAAGTTCGGATTGTCGTTCGCGATCAGGGCAAAGGTTTCGACACATCCAACCTGCCCCAGGCGGGAAACCCGGATTTGCTGGAGTCCCAGGGCGGGCGTGGATTGGTTTTGATGACCAGTTTTGTCGATTGCGTGGAATTTAACGAGATTGGAAATGAAGTCACTCTGATCAAACGGCGTAGGACGGATGATTGATCAGCGTATACAATGAGATTGGGCAAGTTCAGCAAGAGCCCGGCGTGAAGATCTTTTCTTATGTTTCAATCGTCTTCCATCTTTGAGTCACTCGCCGACAGCCTGCCCTTGAGTCTGTTGATCAAGGACAGAAGCGGCGAGCGAGTCTTTGCCAACAAAGCGTACTTGAAGTGGCGTGGTGCTACGCTCGATCAAATAATCGGCAAACGCGATGAGGATTTGTTTCCTCCAGAAATTGCGGCGAAGTACGCGGCCGACGACGAGCTGGTGATGAAGAGCGGCGAGTCACTGCATAGTGTCGAGGAAACCGTAGCCCTGGATGGTTCCCGGCAATGGATCGAACGCATCAAGAGCCCTGTGTTTGACCCCGATGGGCGAGTGATTGGGTTGGTGCTGTTGTTTTGGGACGTTACCGACAAAAAGCGAACCGAGATTAGCCGTGATTTGGAGCGACATCTGCTGAACATGTTGTTGGAGAAGATTCCTGACTCCATCTACTTCAAGGATCGGGACAGCCGTTTTGTCAGAATCAGCGCCGCGATGGCCACAAAATTCGGGATGCCGTCAACGGCTGTCGCGATCGGCCAGACGGACGCGGATATTTTCACGGGCGAACACGCACGCGGAGCCCGCGATGATGAGCTGCGGATCATGGAAACGGGGACGTCGATCGTTGACAAGATCGAGCGAGAAACGTGGCCCGATCACGAAGACACTTGGTGCATGACGACCAAGATGCCGCTTCGTGACCACAATGGAAACTTGATGGGCACGTTCGGTATCTCTCGCGACATCACCGAGCTGAAACATTCTCAAGATGCTCTGGAAAAGGCGCTGCTCCAGGCCGACAGTGCCAATCGCGCGAAAGGCGATTTTTTGGCTAACATGAGCCACGAAATACGGACGCCGATGAACGCGATTATCGGGATGAGCCAGTTGTTGTCACAAACAAAACTGGACCCCGAACAACGAGAGTTTGTCAATTTGGTGAGTGAGTCAGCCGATTCGTTGTTACGGTTGCTCAACGATATTCTGGACTTTTCTAAGATCGAAGCGCGGCGGTTGGATCTGGAGTCGATCCCGTTTTCACTCCGCGAGACCGTGGGCAAGGCAGCACAAACACTCGGAATTCGTGCGGCAGAAAAGAGACTGGAACTCGCTGTCCGAGTGGCTCCCGAGGTGAATGATTGGTACCGCGGTGATCCCGGACGACTGCGTCAGATCTTGATTAACTTGATTGGCAACGCAATCAAGTTTACCGACAGCGGTGAAGTGGTCGTCGACGTCACGTTGCCTGACGAAATACCTGATGCAACTGAACAAACCGATGCATCGGAGTGTCGACTTTCGTTTCGCGTTCGCGATACAGGAATTGGCATTGCACCCGAACACCAATCGCGAGTGCTTGAGGCGTTCACGCAAGCGGATGCCTCGACGACGCGTCGCTACGGCGGTACCGGCTTGGGGCTGAGTATCGCGGGTCAGTTGATCGAGATGATGCACGGTGAGCTGAAACTTGAAAGTGAGCCGGGCGTCGGAACAACGTTTTACTTCACGATTACCTTGCCAATCGAAACCGGGCCAAGGACAGCCGGCGCAATCGAGCGGTTGACCGACTTGGTTGATTTGCCAGTTCTCGTCGTCGACGACAACTCGACCAACCGTCGCATTTTGGGTGAGATCTTCAAAGCTTGGCGGCTACTGCCGCGAATGGTCGAAAGCGGAGCTGAGGCGATTGCGGCGTACTCGTCATCCATCGACGATGGCCGACCGTATCGATTGGTCATTTTGGATTGCATGATGCCGGAAATGGACGGATTCGATGTCGCCCAGTACATTCGTCGCCTCTCGGACGAGTCCACCACCAAGTTGATCATGCTGACGTCGGCCGATCGATACGGCGATTTGGGGCGTTGTTGCGAATTAGGTGTCGCACGGTTGCTTACCAAGCCGGTGTTACAGTCAGAACTGCTCGATTCGATCCTGCAAATCCTTGAAGTTGAACCAAACAAAGAGTCGCCGACTGAGCAACTGCAACGCACCCCATGCCCTCCGCTGCGAGTGCTTGTCGCCGAGGACGGTATCGCGAACCAGTACGTCGCCACGGGGATGCTGAAATCTCTTGGGCATACGTCCGTGATCGTCAGTGATGGCAAGCAAGCAGTCGCTAAGTGGTCCGAAGAACCGTTCGATGTCATCCTGATGGACATGCACATGCCGGTGATGGACGGGTTGGACGCAACGCGGCGGATTCGTGAACAAGAACACGCGTCAGGCGTAGCTCCAGACAAACGCATCACCATCATTGCACTCACGGCAGCGGCAATGGCTCAAGATGTCCAGGCTTGTCGCAACGCCGGAATGGACGAATACCTTGCCAAGCCGATTCATCCGCAACGGTTGCATGAGATGCTGGTCAAGTTCGCAGTTCCGGTTGCCAGGGAGACACCCAATGCAGAAACAGCACCCTCACCGGTCGCGGCTGCATCCACCAAGTCGCCCGAGCGTGATGGTTCGGACTACGATATTGATTCGGAAGACGAGGATAAAGTATGTGATTTAATGGTAGCGGCCAGCCGAATAGCAGGGGGAATGCCTGGCGTCAAACGTCTGGTCGCCGTCTTTCGCGATGAATGCGACGTGTTGCTAAAACAGTTGCGAGCGTCGTTGCCGGACGGGGACGCTGCCGAGGTCCAGAGGGCTGCACACACTTTGAAAGGGTCGGCGATGCTTTTCGAAGCGAACAAGGTGTTTCGATTAGCTAATCAAGTCGAGCGACGCGCGAAGGCGTCTCAGCTACAATCAGCCGCAGAGTTGTTGCCGGAATTGGAAGCCGCTGTGGACGAGCTGCTCGAAGTATTACCACGATAGCGTTTCACTTGCTGAACTCGCATTCGGCTCCAAAGCGGCAGAGATCGAAAGTCTCGGCAACTTCATCACAGTTTCCCGCCCTTTCCGCTCACCCCCGGAGCCAACCCAAATGTTGTCGTTTCAATTTCGGCTTTTTGCTGTGTGTTTTTTACTGGCCCTAACCGCCATGCAATTACCTGCTGACGAACCTTGGGTCGCGAACGCCGACCTTGTAGCGAAAACAAGCGCAAAGCGGACTGAGTTTAACTATGACGAATCGAAAGTCCCATCCTATACGCTTCCCGATCCGCTGATCGCCGCCGACGGTACTGCGATCACCTTGGCCCAACAGTGGACTGAAACTCGCCGAGCGGAATTGATGGAGTTGTTTCGCGATCAAGTTTATGGCCGTCGTCCCAGTACTGCGTATTCGGTCAAGTTTGAGCAAACTCAGCAGATTGATGATGCGCTCGACGGAACCGCAATCGGCCGTGAACTGAAGGCGATTGTGACCGTTGGCGATCGTACATTTTCGTTCCCATTCACTGTTTTTGTACCGCGAAACGCTGAGGGTAAGGTTCCCGCAGTGGTGCTGATTCACAACCGCGATTTCGTTCCCTTGAATACGGCAGTCGGCGAACATGATCCGTTTTGGCCGGTGCGAACGCTGATTAATCGCGGCTATGCCACGGCAACGTTTTTTACGACTCACGTGGATCCCGATCGCGCCGATGGGTACGCCCAAGGCATCCGCTCATTCTTTGCTGACGGTGTAGCCCCCAAGGATGATGCATGGCGAAGTCTTTCAGCTTGGGGTTGGGCCGCAAGTCGAGTGCTCGATTATCTGACAATGCTCGATGCCGTGGATGCGACAAAGGTCGCGGTAGTCGGCCATTC
Source organism: Pirellulaceae bacterium (assembly GCA_041751935.1). GTDB lineage: Bacteria > Planctomycetota > Planctomycetia > Pirellulales > Pirellulaceae > JBBSJZ01. The sequence goes on from JBGSIA010000126.1 coordinate 59,253, forward strand.
ACGCGGTGGGAAAACGGCGTTGTGGACTGCGAGCGAAGACGAACGGTTTGCCATCGGTTACAGCAATAACTCCGGTTGTGGTGGCGCCGCACTGTCTCGCCGCGCCTTCGGCGAAACCGTGGGCCGGATAACGTCCAGCTTTCCACATTGGTTTACTCCTAACTTTGCTAAGTACGCTGGACGCGAAGACGAGCTGCCCGTCGATCAACACGAACTTGTCGCCCTGGTCGCCCCGCGCGGCGTGTACGTGACCAGTGCCGACGAAGACCTGTGGGCCGACCCTCGCGGAGAATACACTTCGCTCGTCCAAGCCGCGCCGGTGTTCAAGTTGCTCGGCAAAAAATCGATCGTGAATCCCACCATGCCGCCGCTGAATCAACCGCGAATCGTCGGCCAAACCGGCTACCACATCCGCACCGGCGGTCATGGTTTGGAGCAGTACGATTGGGACAATTTCCTCAATTTCGCAGACACGATATTGAAGTAGACGTTTTGGATTTGCGACAGAGCAAAACCGGCCATTCCAAATTGCCCAGACTTCCGATTGTTACATTTTTGCTGCATTTCGGAAAAGATTTTTCTGATTCGGCGGCAGCTTAAGAATCGTTTGCGCGATAACGACTTGCGTGCGTGCCAAACGATCGCCGCCTGGAGAAACTCGCATCTTTCTCGGACCACCCCCTTTACCTGTCCGGAAAACTGAACATCCTTTTCGCCACACCGATACGGCGGGCTGAGTCCATGTTTCAGCGGAATCAGCGTCAGTGCAGGAGGCGACCATCGGTGCTATTTCAGTTTCTCTTGATTAGGAGACCAGCATGGTCCGAGCCAAAAGTAGGTTTTGTTTCTCTGGGCTTTCGAGTTTCTCTGGGCTTTCGAATAGTGGTTTGATGTTTCGCAGACTCCTGCACGCACACTGTTTGGTTGGCAGTTTGGTGGCGGGCGGCATGTTGATGTCGCCCCCGGCATCCGCCCAGCAGGTCATGGCGATGCAGACACCGGTCGCATCGGTGAATACGTACTTTTGTCCCAAATGTGGTCAGTACCATTCGCGATCGACCGCCGCGGCTCAATCGGCCAACGCACCGATGGCTAGTTCTCAACCCCAAGTCATCCAAGCTTCGGGTTCTTCGTTACGAGCGAGTTCGGGCGGAATCAGCAATGTGTTGATGGCGCTCAATGCCCAGCGTTCTCGCCAAGGGTTGGCAGGACTTTCGCCAGACGGCCAGTTACAAGCGGTCGCCGAACAGCGAGCCCAACTGATGGCCTCGCGGAGCATAAAGAGTCATCCGCCAGGCTCATTCTCGCCGGGACGATACGAGGGAGTCGGTTGGTCGAGTTCTTACTCGCCCTCCGGTGTATCCGCTTGTTTTACGAGCGACCCCAATATGCGTGTCGCCGGAGCCGCGATGGCGACCGGTCGCGATGGCGTTTACTTTTGTGTCGTTTATCGCTAACGGTTTAAACGCCTATTAGCGTCTGCGAACCTTTGTTCGTCACCCTCCCGCGGCTTGCCGTGGGAGGGTCTCTTGCTCGTTCATTACACCATGGGTTCGGGCTGTCCATCGGCTTTGCGTGGGCCGCGACCTTTGACAAAGCGATGTCCAAAGTCCGTTAGCACAAACGCACGAAGTGACCCGATGATTGCCAGCAGCACTAAACCTGCCCACCACTTGTTGTACTGAGTTTGGTTGTACACACCGCCCTCACCGACACTAGGCATTTGTTGCGGTGCCAGTGGTAATCCGAACTGCATCGCCAAACGATCCATTTCCACGACGTGAACGACTGGAATTCCCTTTCGCATGAACCGCGTCATGATCGAATCGATCTGCAGCGCGCCTCGTGAAGCCGACAAGTTGACGCCAGGACGGTACGAACGTTTTCCCAGACTTCGTCCGACGCTGATCGTGCCCCCGCCAACGTTGATGTAAGCCTTGATCTCTTCACGTCCAGCTTTCTGTTCGTAAACTTTCATTCGCTCGTCGATCGCACTCGTGAAGTCACCGGCGCGTAGCAACTTGAGCCCGTTTCGACGCACGGCCTGTTCAATGACCTCGCGTGCATCGCGACTCATACCAATGCCGATGTCTTCGTAACCGCCGATCGAGCTGGCGACACTGTGAAAGGAGATCAAACCTTCGTCAAAGAGCAGGCGTTCCATGTCGATCCACATGAACTCAGGAACGTTCGCTCCCCATTGGCTCGAGCCAGCGCTACTGATAATGATTGGTCGGGCATTAATCGTTTTGAGCGCGGCCAACAAGTTGACGTTCATACCAGGGAATGAACCGGAGTAGCCGACCGCGACTAAGTCGCCTGCACCGACGTTGGCTTGAATCAGCATCTCGACCAACACGGCGGCAAAGTTTGGATTCGCGGAAGTCTGTTTCGCACTCAGTCGTCCGGTCAAAGTCGTGATCGGCGACATCAAAGTGCCCATCATTCCCGTTTCCGCTGGATCGATTTCGCGATTAACCGGGATTGCTCGATTGAGCTTCTCAATCTTGATTGCTTCCATCATCTCAGTCGCCAATGTCGCTGCTTGCAACTTTTTATCCAAGTCGCCTTGCGGGCTCTTGACCTTGAAGTACTCGACCGAGGCTAGACCCAATAACGAAAACACCGCTAGGAAAACGATCACTGCTTGCGAGACCTGACGCGGACGCCAATACAAGCGTTTCATAGTACAAACTCCAGTCCCAACAGGATCAATACGAGGCGCACTAGCGTCGATGCGGTCAGCAAAATGCCGAGTGTTTCGACGAGTCCTTGGCGGTCAATCCAGATGCCAATTAGCCCTGGAATGATGTAACCGATTACTTCATAGTCCGCCGATTCGGCAGCCAGATCGATCATCGCCGGATCAATCGGAGTCGATGGAAACAACGACATGCGTTCAAAGAAGATGCCGACAAGAAAGCCAACCAAGACCATCAACACCGTGCGACGTTTGCCGTAGATGATCATCATGTTTGAAAGCGAATAAACCACAAAGTAGGTCAAGATTGCGGCGATGAACGTCATGGTGACACTCATCGGCCGATCAAGGGACAAGGCGATGTACCCAGGGACAACCATCCCGCCAGCCGCCAGCCCAAAGACTTCGGAGAACAGCAGGCTGACGGCCAAGCCGATCCCGATCGAAATTGTAAGAGTATCCATAAAGTTTCTTGTGTATTTGGCAAGCGCCGGACGGCCTGAATTGCCAGTGTTGGAGTTGCGGAATCTCCGCGTACATTCTTGGTTTGAGTATTCGCTAACTAAATTTGCGTGAGCGCTGAAGTGGGTCAGCCCCATTTCGGACAAGCTCTAAAACGCTTTCTCTTCGACGATGCCACGGTTGCGGAAGTGGCGAACAACCTCCAGCCCCGGACCTCCGATGTTCGCCATCCCCATGACCAGCGCGTTGCGGCCAGACAGACTGACAACCTTTTCGAAAATCTCCTGCACGCTGTCGCCTTCTCCCAGCGTTAACCGCCGTGGGTCCAAGCCTGCTTGTGTCGCGTACTTCGCAAAGATGTAGGTGCCAGATCCGATCAACACGTAGTGATCCGCCTCGCGCCAGTTCGCACAAGCTTCCGCCAACTGACGCGACCGATCGGGACGATCAAAACGACAGTTGAAAATCATCACGCGTTTGCCCACATCTGGATATCGCTCACAAGCCATATTCCAAATTCGCTCGGTACTCTCGGGATCGTTCGCGGCAAAACCGTTTACAAAAACGATCCGGCGACCAAAGAAATCCAACTCGGCAACCGTCATGATCCCGGGGTCCGGCGGTGCCGACCACATTCCCTGTAGCGCAGTTGCTCGATTGACGCCCAGATCCGCAAGCACTTTGAGCGCAAGGGCCACGTTCTCTGCGTGTTCAATGTAGGAAAACTGCGCCAGATCCAACGGCGCGATTGCGGCCACTTCGTCTTCGCTTACGGTAATCAATTCGCAACGGCGCTCGTCACAGACATACCGAAACGCGTCCAGGTGCCGACGTTCCGCGGTGAACAGTTTCCCGTTGCGTGGAACCATTCCCAATAGCGCATAGGCCACATCTTTTTCGCCTGGTCCCATGACGTCCAAGTGATCCGCTCGCGCGTTGGTAATCACGGCATGAGTCGCATGAACCAAGCGGTATTCACAAACCCATTGCAGATAGGGAATCAGCGCCATGCACTCAATGACCAAAGCGTCCGATTGCAACTCCGCCGCAGCGCGAACAATCCGTATCTGCTCAATCACATTCGCCCGGGCAGGACGAAAGACGGGAAACTCCGTCCCATCGGGCATGATCATTCGCGCCAGTGTACCGGTGGTTTTGGCGCACGTGCGTTTCCCCGATGCTCGCAAACCGGCTGCGATTAAACGTGTTACCGACGACTTTCCCCGCGTCCCGTTAACATGAATCCGCAACGGGATGTGATGCAACCGACGAGTATGAAGGTGTGATTCCAACCATCCGAGCCCCATGAGGGCACCGGTGGTACCAAGCAAAGCTAGAGAACCGTCCATCAACGACCTTTAACAAACCGCTGCCGTTCCAGCGACAACTCTACTCCACAACAACTGTGCGGAAGAATCGGCAAAACATAGCGATTAGTTGACACTCTGCGAGTAGGCGAATTCAGATTTTCATAAATACTCTTGGCGACGGATGAAACTCAATGCCGCGATAATTCACTAAGGAAGATTGCGCTACGTTAAAGGCGAATTATGCTAACAAAGTTGATTCAATCGAGCGGAATTGCATGGAACTCGCTTTTAGATACTTCGCACCTAATTAAACACTTTTCCGCCAACGATCGTGTTCACGACTCTGCCGCGAAGCTGTCTACCATCAAAGGGGCTGCTAGAACAATTCGAACGGAAGTTTGCCGCATTCACGGTCCACAACACATCGGGATCGATCGTGATGATATCCGCTGCGGCACCCACAGTTAGCGTTCCGCCGGCAACGCCCGCGATACGCGCCGGTGCGGTCGACAGCCGATCAATCGCTTGCGACCAACTTAGAATGCCCGGCTCAATAAGATACTTCACCACCGTCGCCAAAGTTGTTTCGAGTGTCGCCGCACCGAATGGCGAGAGGTCCAAGTCGTTCATCTTCTTCTCTTGGCTGCGCGGCATATGCCCTGATTGGATAGCATCAATCGTGCCATTTGCCACTGCGTCACAAAGCATCTTGACATGCGCGACACTGCGCAGCGGCGGATGCACTTTGAATCGTGCATCGTAGGACCGCAATTCGGTATCGGTGAGCGCCAAATTGTGCGGACATACCGAAGCCGTCACAGCGATTCCCCGCGATTTAACGCGTCCGATCATGTCGACTGCCCCCATCGTACTGACCGGTCCGACGTGCAACCGGCCCGATGTTGCCTCGGCCAATCGCACATCACGGGCGACGGCTAAGTCTTCCGCCTCTGTGGGCAATCCTTTCAACCCCAACACCAATGACACTCGGCCATCATGCATGACCCCGTCATCAGCCAAGCTCGGGACTTCGGGGCGGTCAAAGATCGGCAAATTGAACATGCGGCAGTATTCAAGTGCTCGCTTTAACAACGCATCATTCGGCATCGACCGCGGCGAATCACTAAAGGCGACTGCACCGGCTTCGGCCAACAGTCCCAGTTCAGCCAATTGCTCGCCAAGTCGACCTTTGCTCAAACAACCGATCACATGCACGCGAACTCCGGCGGCGCGAGCGGCTTTCTGTCTAACAAACTCGACGGCTCCGTACGAATCGATCACCGGATCGGTATTCGCACAGCACAATATCGACGTGAAGCCGCCAGCAAGCGCAGCATCGCTTCCCGTTTGAATTGTTTCGTCTTCTTCACGCCCCGGTTCACGAAGCTCGGTGCCGAGGTCAACTAACCCCGGTGCAACGATCTGTTGTCGAGCGTCCATCCGAAAACAATCTGACGGAACATCGCCATCGGCAGGATCGATCGCCGCAATCCTGCCGTCGATTACCAACAACCGGCCGTCGCGATCGATCGCTTGGCTTGGATCGACGATTCGACCATGTTCGATGAGCAATGATTGAAAGGGTGATTGCATGTTCGTTCAGCTTGTTGTCAAAGCAGGTAGTTCGGTGCCTCGTGCACGAGCATCGGCTGACGCAAGTAACCACAACGCTGCCATGCGAACGGCGATCCCGTTGGTGACTTGTTCTAAGATGACACTATGCGGACCATCAGCGACTTCTGGCGTGATCTCGACGCCACGGTTGATCGGTCCTGGAGCCATAATCAATATGTCGGGCTTACTCCGCTTCATCCTCGCCCCGTTCATGGCATACAGTGCGGCGTACTCATGCACACTGGGGAACGGTCGCGCGGCCTGTCGCTCGAATTGCACCCGCAACAAGTTCAGCACATCGCACTGGGGCAAAATCGCGTCCAGGTTGTAAGCGACTTCGAACCCAAGCTCCTCCCACCGTCGCCCAACAAGCGTCGGCGGTCCACACACGATGACTCGAGCACCGAGCTTCGATAGCCCCCAAATGTTGCTTCTTGCCGTGCGGCTGTGAGCGATGTCGCCAACCATGGCGACGGTCAATCCCTTCAAGCTCCCACGGTGCTGGCGGATCGTCAAAATGTCCAGCAGCCCCTGGGTCGGATGTTCATGCGGTCCATCGCCAGCGTTCAGCACACAACAACCCAGCTCGCGCGACAACAAATGCGGCGTTCCTGGTGTTCCGTGTCGCGTAACGACCCAGTCGACTCCCATGGCCTCGATCGTTTTAGCTGTATCGACAAACGTTTCACCCTTGGCAACGCTACTACCGCTACTGCTGAACTCGACCGTGTCCGCACCCAGACGCTTGGCGGCAAGCGAAAAACTGTTGCGAGTCCGTGTGCTGTTCTCGAAAAACAAGTTGGCACAAGTTTTTCCATTCAGCAAATTAAGTTTTCGCCGACAATTGTCCGTCGAATCTTTCAACAGTTGAGCAGCATCCAATAGACAAGTGATCTCGTCGGCAGTCAGGCTTTCGAGGTCGAGCAGGTGACGGTGCTGCCACTGTGGGGGCGGCACGAGTGGCGTTGTTGATGGATGCATGGGCGCGGGAGTCGTTGAAAAACGCAGTCCGAAAGGCTCAGCCCTTCCCGACGTGATGTCGCTCGCCCAGAATAATCGATCACCCAGATTCTGACGAGGCGTCGATTGAGGCGTCGTTCCCGCTTGGCTACCCCATTCTGTGATTGGCTATTCCAGTCGCTTCTTACCCGGCTACCCCAATCGCCGTGCGTACAACCACCACTCTGTCAGCAATAACCCCAGCATTGCAAACAGCATCCACCGCCAGTACTCGTGCCGCTGGACCGTCGTCGCGCTGGTTGCACTGACCGTTTGATATCCAAGCGTCAACTCGTCGGCTACCGCGAGCGTACTCTCGCGTCGATCGAATAGGTTTACCGCAAATGAATCCGCCAGCACATCACCGATCTGGACGCGATAGTTGCCGACTTCGTCCGTACTGGTGAACTCGGTCGTACCACCGACCCCAGTCGACACTTCACGTGCTTGTCCACCATCACGAATGACATTCAACTTTTTGGCCGTTGTGTCCAACCGAAGTCGCACTGTCGAGCCCGGCTGATACGACTGGGCGGCGCTTCCTTCGGCTGCACCAGCAAGGAACTTCAACGTATTGAGCATAAACACCGGCCATGACCGCTCGGTGTACCAGTTGGTGTTGATCGAGATCGAACCGTCGTCGCTCTCGGAGACCACTTCAAAACCCAGCACGAGATCTTGGTAGCCGTCCCGCGGCGCGATTGCTAACACCGGCCCCAAGTCAGCACCAACCAACTCCACCATCCCACTCGGTCCCGCGAGGGCACGTCCCTTGTAGACGAGCAGCGACAGTATTTCGACGTATCGCATCAGCGGGTGAGTGCGATCGATATCAATCAACACAACGGGCTGCGGTTCGCTTGCCCAAGACCACTCGCCAAGCGGCAGCGAGCCAATAAAGAACGTGTTCGTCGTCGGCATGACTGGCGGTGAACAACGATCAAAGATGATCAAATCTTCTCTCGCAGCAGCCGCTCGCGTTTTGTACTCGTCGGTCGCTAAATAACTTGGTGGCACGATTTCAACGTTGCAAATCTTCCCGGCCTTCAGCGTCTGTAAGGCCAACTCCAATGGCGTATTTCCCTTGGACACCACCAATACGGATACCGTCTTTGCCGGAGCCAATCCAGCAAACGCGACGTTATCAATCGCCAAGTCGTCGTCGTTGTCCAGCGTCAACTTCATCGACACGGCATCATCGTTCTTCAACTTAAACGAGATACCCGTTTGCTCGCCGGGCTCTAGCTCAACGGCGGCTGCGTCAACAAAGTTGCCAGCAATCGATAGCGTCGCCGTCGTCGACATTGCTCGCCCGCCGTAATTAGCGATCGTTGCAAAGGTTTGTAACTCGTTCGGTCGGTCTGGATTTCGCTCCGCCGAGAATGCTGTGATTGCCAAATTGCTCGGAGTCGTCGTGCCGACGGCAACGAACTGGGGAATCAAATGGTCGAGCTGAAAATCCGCGACACTGGGAAAACCTCCGTCGCTGTACAAGATCAACTCCGCCGGCTCGGTTCGTCGCTCTGCCAACTCAGCGTCGTCAGTCGAATCGGCTGCTTCTTCTGCAATCCCGACCGTAGACACAGTGGCGGCTAGTCCGTCTGCGGCACGCAGCGCCGCCAATACATCCGTCGTGCGGTCGGTAACCTGCAATCGATTCAGTGCGTCGCGCAACCGTCCACGATCGGAAGTGAATGATTGCAACACTTCCGCTCGTGAGTCAAAGGCGACAATCATCGCCGACTCGCTATCCTGCATCGTCTCGATCCGCTCAGCCACCAGCCGTTTGGCTTGCTCAAAGCGACTTGCGTCCTTCTCCACATCAGTCGCTTGCATACTCGCAGACGTATCGATCATGAATACCAGTCGCGATTGACTGATTGCCTCTCCACGTACTCCCGGTCTGAGCAACGCAAGAGTTGCCATCAACACCGCCAGTAACTGTAGTAACAGCAAGATGCTGCGGCGCAATCGTTGCAACAAACTATTGACATGCAAATCTTCGATTGTTTTCAGCCACAGATACGTGCTGGGAACTTCAACGACCTCGCGTCTCAATTTCAAGAAGTACATCAGCACGATCAATGTGGGCACAGCGGCGAGAACCGCCCATTGCCACGGCACCAGCGTTGATATCCAACTCATCGGACCACTCCTCGTTGCCTCAGATACCGCGTCACAATCGTTTCGATCGGGGTGTCAGTTTGCACGGGAATGTAGATGATCGATCGGCGACTGCAGAAGGACTTCGCAGACTCCAAAAAGTTTCGCACGGTTTGACGATAACGATCCAGCACATAAGCGTTGAGTGTCACCTCGGCTGCGTCGCCGTCTTCGATGTCCACCAACTTACGATCACCACGTAGCGGCGGATCGATCTCCTCAGGCGACAGAATGTGAATCAAGAAAACATCCATCCGTCGACCAATCAGCATCCGCAAGGCCGACTCATATCCGCGTTTGTCAAGCAAGTCGGAAATCAACACCACGACTCCGGTACCGCTGTTGCGAATCGAAAAATCTTTCACAGCGTCGTGAAGCGATTCATTGTAACCGCTGTTGACGCTCTCGACATACTGCAACATCTTCCACAAGCTCCCTCGCCCGCGAAGCGTCGGTGCCCGTCGCCCGGCCTCTCCCAGTGCAGCCACACAGACGCGATCGGCGCGACACAAACCGACGTAGCCAATCGCCGCTGCAATCTGCTTCGCAATATGCAGCTTCGTCGGCTCGCCGAAGTTCATCGATTCACTCGCATCGAACAGTGAATAGATATGCAAATCCTCCTCCTCCTGGAACAGTTTCAAGAACAACTGATCCAGCCGCGCGTACAAATTCCAGTCGATCAACCGCAAGTCATCGCCGGGAACATACGCTCGAAAGTCCGCGAACTCGACACTCTGGCCCTTCCGCTGACTGCGTCGTTCACCCTTCATGCGACCGCGAAACACCTTGCGCGACACCAATTCCAGCCGCTCCAACGACGCAAGCAGTTCCGGTGATAGTAACGGTGCTTCGATTGTTGGCATGATTGAGTGCTGACGTCGACGTTTCTAAATGTCTCAAAGGTGCTGTCCTTACAGCGAAACGCGATTATAGCGTCTCGTTGCCTACACCGAAGTACGTGGCGCCTGTTCTCCACTTGTCGATCAAGCACTAACGTCGCAGAACTAGTGGTGTCGACTTTTAGCCGACATTGAACGTATCAATAGAGTTTACCGAACCGTGTCTCGCTTCTCTTTTGCTTCGCGACGTTTTCAAACGAATCTCGACGATGGTTACCGCCCTAATGACTCGTGAATTAGTAGTCCAATGTCCGAATTGTGCAACGCAGATGCGCGTCAAGGCTCCTGCGACTCGTTCCGCGGTCACTTGCCCGAACTGCTCTCAGCAAACGGAACTTGACCCTTCAAAGCAGGGCATTGTGTTGAATCGGTTAAGGACTGATGAATTTAGCCAGCTACCTGAGCCAATTGTCGTACAAGACCAAGTAGCTGGTCCCGCCCGAAGTGCAAGGGTCCTGCGTCGTGCCACTCGCATCGCGTACAAGAACGAGAACCGAGAAGCGATTCAGGCATCGCGGAAGCGGACACTGCAAACGATCGCCGTAGCATTGGTATGCCTAGCCGTTACCTTCACCGCCGCAACATTGGCGTACAAGAAGTTTAGAGAAGTTCCTACAGAATATTGGGCTGACGTTGTTCCAGGAATGGAGTCGCCGGAAAAGTTGCTGAACCAGTACGCGAACATTTGTGCTAACTGCCAAGCGACGTGCAATTCAATAACCGATACCAGTTCCAGCGAACAAGCGGCACCACATATTCGCGCAATGGCAGGAAGTTTGGCAGGATTCCCCGAACGCGTCGAGAAAATGTCGCCACTTACTCAGGCACAGATCCAGTCGCTTGATCCGTTGTTCCGCGATACGGTGGACGAAAATTGGAAGCAAACGCAAGAGTGCGTCAAAGTAATTCGGTCGAACAAACGGGCATACTCTGCAGAATTGTTCCGGGCGCTGATTGACTTTTCCAGTGCGAACGACGCCGCCGCACAAGCGATCCTCTCGACATGGACGACGAGCGCGGATTTGTCGGCGGTCAATCAAGACGTTACAAGCGAAAACAATTAGGTATCACCTGCAGTCCGGCAACCGAGTCACCATTGTCTGTATGACGATCTTAGCTACATTGTTTGCCGCCGAAATGGAACACAGTCGAAGGCCAATTCATTCTCCGAACGTCGAACCCTTCCCAAACACATTGACAGGTCGGTTGCCTTTAGGCGACCACATCAAAACCCGTTCTTAGAGCGAGGCTCCAGTCACGCGGAACATGCTCATGCGTTATAAGGAACAAGGTGTCCAACACGAATGGAGCCGAAGAAGGTCGCACCGCCTTAGTGTCGAGATCTTTCAATTGGGCATTCGCCGCACCGAGACTCAATCGGCATTTCGCTTTTCCCCCCTGCGAATTCCCAATTTGCTGGCCGGAGCAATTGGTGCTTTCTTGGTGCTTCTGGCGGTTATGTACGTACACTTTTTGCGACAATGCTCCATTCGGAACCCATACGCCTTGACACTTGGATCGCCCAAGTAAGTCTGGGAATCGTACTGGTTATCACCATGGAGCTTCATAAATGGACGTGGTACCCTCGTTACCTTACTCGAAGCAATTCAAACTCGACCAGTCAGCTGGTTTTAGTAAGTCAACATGCAGAACCACAATGACGCGTCGATGGCTGGGCCAGATCTGACAGAACTACAGAAAGGACGACAGCGATTTTCGTCGTTAGTTGCCGCTTCGTCACAGATCGTTTGGGTCACGGATGCCCAGGGAAAAGTATGCGAAGACTCTCTCACTTGGCGCTCATTCACTGGCCAAAGTGTCGAGCAATGGATGAGTTCCGGGTGGGCGGATGCTGTTCACCCGGACTACCAAGAGAAATCGTTGCAAGCATGGAAGCGGTCGATAGAAACCGGTACCCCTCTGTCGATCGAATACCCGCTTTGGCATCGCAGTGGTGTGTGGAAGTGGACGCATGTTCGAGCCGTTCCCCAGCGCGACAATTGTGGCAAGATTGATTCTTGGGTCGGAATGATAACGGACATCGATCAACAGAAGAATGCGATCATGGAATTGGAGCGACGCGAACAACAGATTCGTTCACTCGTTAGCTCCACTGCGGAGGGTATTTATGGGATCGATCTTGAAGGGAAATGCACTTTCGCGAACGAAGCGTGTGCCAGGCTGCTCGGATTCGAGACAACGGATGATTTGTTAGGGAAACCAATGCACGCGATTGCTCATCACAGTCGCTCCGACGGAACCGCTTATCACGTCGACGATTGCAAGATTCACCAAGCTTATCTAAAAGGCGACCAGATTCACGTCGATGATGAGGTTTTCTGGCGTAAAGATGGATCGTCATTTGATGTGGAGTACTGGTCTTACCCTCAACGACAAGACAATACGCTGATAGGTTGTGTCGTAACATTTGTTGACATCACCGAGCGAAAAAAACTGGCGACTGAATTGGCGGATCGCGAATCGCACCTACGACGCGTGATCGACAATATGCTCGGCTTCGTCGGCGTTCTGGATATTGATGGCACCCTGCACGATGCTAACCAAACCACGCTGCTTGCCGGTGGACTGACGCGTGATGAGGTAGTCGGAAAGCCTTTCTGGGAGTGTTATTGGTGGTCTCACGATGAGCTGGCAAGCGCGAAGCTCCAGGCCGCAATTGAGGAAGCGAAACAGGGCAACGTTGTTCGATACGATGCCGAGGTCCGGATGGCTGGTGATTCGCGAATGGTAATCGACTTTATGTTGGTACCCGTAACGGACGCCGACGGGATGGTGACTCACCTCATTCCCTCAGGCACCGATATTAGCGAGCGAAAAGCGGCTGAACTTGAGATTCAACGACGTGTATCGCAACTCGATCTGTCGTTGGAATCCGGCAGGATGGGCATCTGGGAGTGGAGTTTCTCCACGGATTATGTCGATTGGTCAGCACGGTTGTGTGACATGTTCGGCTACAACCGTGATACGCTCGAACCAACTCGCGCTGGACTCTTAAACATCGTTTATCCAGACGACCGTTCAAAACTCGAGCAAATGATTGAATCGGCCTCGGAGTGGCATTTTAAAAGCCACGAGATCGAGTGCCGTATCGTCCGTGGTGACAACGGGAAAATTGTATGGACCCACTGTCGAGGCACCATTCGGCGTGACTCCAACGGCGATCCGGTTTCAATACTCGTCGTAGCAATGGATATTACCGAGCGTAAGCAACGAGAACTGTCCCTTGCCTTTCTGGCCGATCTTCACAGTCGTCTCGCGGGAATGACTTTGGCCGACGAAATCATCGCCGAGACGGGGCGGCGAGTTGTCGAGCTCCTACAGCTCTCTCATTTTCTGCTAATCGAAATGGATGAACAGGCCACGCAAGCGAACGTGATTTACGATTATTGCTGCAATGATTCGACAAGTCTTGTCGGTGTCTATGATATGTCCGAGTTTGCCAGTGAAGAAGAGCGACAGCGACTTGTCAATGGACATCCTATGGTGATCAACGACACATCCGAAACCTCTCGCTCCGCCAAGACGATCAAAAACTTTTCCGCATTGAAAGTTGGTGCGATTATCAATGTGCCAAGCAATCGAGATCGACAACTGCGATTCATATTGAGTGCTATCAAGCCGCAACCACATCGCTGGCGAGATGACGAGTTAGACTTGATGCGCCAGTTGGCGAATATCACTCGTTTGAAGTTGGAACGCGCAAGCACTGAAGCTGCGCTGCGAGAAAGTGAGTCTCGTTTTCATGACCTAGCCGACAACATTTCTCAATTTGCTTGGATGGCGGATGCGTCAGGTTCTATCTTTTGGTTCAACCAACGTTGGTACGACTATACCGGAACAACGCTGGAAGAAATGAGGGAATGGGGTTGGCAAACGGTTCATCATCCAGAACATGTCGATCGTGTCGTTTTACTCTGGAAGGAACACCTGAGTTCCGGTGAAGTTTGGGAAGACACGTTTCCCCTGCGTTCAAAAGACGGTGAATACCGCTGGTTCCTTTCTCGTGCTCAACCAATTCGCGACAATCAAGGAAACATCCAGCGCTGGTTTGGCACCAATACCGACATCACGATGCAACGCGAGTTTGAGCGGTCCTTGTTGGAAGCACGAGTAGAGGCAGAGGCCGCAAACCAATCCAAGAGCGAATTCCTTGCCAACATGAGCCACGAAATCCGCACTCCGATGACCGCGATTCTTGGATATACCGATTTGGTTGCCGAGAAAGTTAGCGATGCGGATACGATGGAGCACATTCGTACCATTCGTCGCAACGGCAGTTTCCTGCTGGAGATCATCAACGACATACTCGACCTGTCAAAGATCGAAGCCGGTAAGTTCGAAGTCAGTCGACAACGACTTTCCCCTCAATCGCTAATCGAAGATGTCCGCTCCATCATGGAAGTTCGTGCATCCACCAGCAACACGGTTTTAGAGGTTGAATATCAAGGCAAGATACCAGGAACGATTGAAAGCGATCCCAAGCGACTGAAGCAAATACTCATTAACTTGGTTGGTAACGCGATCAAGTTCACTCCGTCTGGAAGCATCAAGATCGTTGTCAGTTACTCGGTGGAAGCAGAAAAGTTGCGGATCGACGTCATCGATTCAGGCATCGGCATCAGTGAGAAGCAATTGCAGAAACTGTTTCTTCCGTTCTCGCAAGGCGATGGGAATGTGAACCGCGAGTTTGGCGGCACGGGGCTGGGATTGGCAATCAGCAAACGCTTGACTGAGATGCTGGGTGGCAATATCGTTGTCGAAAGTGCGCTTGGTAAAGGGAGCAGGTTTACGGTGAATATCGACACGGGCAGCGTAACCGATGTCGCTCTGGTGGATTCAATAAAAGCGTTGAATCCGTCGACGGTGAACGACCGCGCCCATGATGTTGAACTCAACTGTCACGTTCTCGTCGTTGATGATCGCCGCGACATTCGTTTCTTAAGCAAGCGGTTCTTGACTTCTGCCGGAGCCACAGTGACCGAAGCGGAGGATGGTGAAATTGCAGTGGCGAAAGTTGCTCAGTCGATAACGGATGGCGAAGTGTACGATTTGATTTTGCTCGACATGCAGATGCCAAGACTTGATGGATACGAGACGGCAAAATCGCTACGGCAGCTCGGCTATTCAAAGCCAATCGTCGCCCTCACCGCCGACGCGATGCAAGGTGACATGAGTCGCTGCATCGAAAGCGGGTGCAATGACTACTTGAGCAAACCCATCGACCGGGTGCAGTTGTTGGAATTGGTGAACCGATTGACTCGGGTCGACTCGAGAAGCAATTGAGGTCAGAACAAAATGTGCTTGTTCGCAACAGCGATAATTGCTGGACGATAACTCAAAGTGCGAAGCTTGTCGACGATCGGGCACCTACAGTGAAAACCGCAGTCCCGCGATATAAACTTGCTTCACTTGTAGTTGTCGATCCATGACGACCACATCGGCTATGTTGCCTTTGCGAAGGCTTCCGTACTGGTCGTCGATGCCCAGTCGTTCGGCAGGAGTCAGAGTTGCCATTCTTACGGCCTGTTCCAGTGGCACGTTTCCCGATTGATGCATCGTCTTGACCATGTGGTCCATGCCCTTCACTGCACTGGCGAGTGATCCCTCGCTTGCCCAACCCACTTTGCCGTCACTGGTGAACCAGGCGCCCGTATCGTGCGGTCCAAAACGGTATCGGCCCGGCGGCATATCCAGTGCACGATTGCAATCGGTGACCAAACAAAGGCGTGCAGATGATTTCATCTTCCATGCAAAGTGCAGTAACTCGGGAGCCAAGTGCATACCATCAGCAATCACCTCGGTACTCATCTCTGGATTAGCCAACACGTACTCCAACATACTTCCCTGCATGGGTACACCCAGGCGACCGCGAACTGATGATACGTTGCTCATCGCACACCAAAAGTGATCCACGTGTCGCATACCAGCCTCGAAAGCCTGGGACATTTCCGACCAACTGGCGTTGGAGTGCCCGCAAGTGACGAGACAGCCCTTTTGCGATGCGTAACGATAGAAGGCAGCAGCACCGGGTAACTCAGCCGCACAGGTCGCAACTTTCACAATGCCCGATTGGAAGTAACGACGATACTCGGCAGCAGTCGGTGCGCGGCACTCGGACTCGTTGTGGCAACCGACTTTGTCCTTAGCAAAATAGGGTCCGTAAAGATGCACACCACCAATTCTCGCGCCTGATGCGATCTGCCATTGCTGACAAGCGGTATTACAGGCTTCGAGCATTGTATGAATTTGGGCATTGCTACCCGTACTCGTCGTTGGGAACAACGTGGTCGTTCCGTGCATGGCATGAGCGCGACACACGGTATGCACCGCCTCGACAGCACCATCCATCACATCACATCCACCGCCACCGTGGATGTGGATATCGATGAAACCAGGGCACAGATAGCCGCCTCGAGCGTCAATCGTTTTCGCAGTGGTGGGAACTCGTTTACTCGACTGGCCAACATAGGTGATCCGGCCGTCGCGACAGACCACGACGGCATCCTCGACAAGCCGGTCGGGAAGAACAGCGGTTCCTCCGACAAACGCAAGCACCGACTTGCTCATGGGTTGTTTGCTCTCATGTGTTGAACAGCTTAAGTGTTTCGTAGCGTCCGCCAAGAATCGCATCGGACTCTGTTCCTAGCCACGACTGCAGCACCGAAGCATAGACTTGTCGGAAGTCGCTCTCATGCTTGAGATCCCCGTCTTGCAGTTGCGTCAAGCTGGGCTGACGACCCACGAATCCGGCTACAGCACGACCACCGCACAAAAACATCGGACCTGCGGCACCATGGTCGGTACCCTCGCTGGCATTCTCGGCGACGCGGCGACCGAACTCGCTGAAAGTCATCACACAAACTCGATCGTCGTGACCGTGAGCAGCGAGATCGCGCACCAACACGCTGACAGCGTCACTCCACTCTCGCAACAATACGGCATGCGATGCCGCCTGCTGGGCATGGGTATCGAAGCCATCGTGTTGAACATAGTACACGCGAGTGGTCAGCCCAGCGTCGATTAATTGAGCGACGACTCGCAGCTTCTGAGCAAGCGCCGTGTCAGGATACGTTACATCGCTGAGGTACTGTTTCGCCGCCTTCGTCACACGCTCGCTAGCCGCCAGAGCCGATGCGGTACTGGATTGCAAAAAGCTCAACAGTTCGTTACCGCTGGCCTTTGTCACTTGATGCTCGCTCAACAGCGAACGCAACGATTGGCTATCGCTTCCCTGCAATTGGAACTGTGACAGCTCCTTCACCGTTGGGACTCGCACATGGTTTGACGCTATCGCAAAGGGTTGCTGTTCGTGGCCCAAGTGCAGCGCCGGAACATCACCACCGCTTGTTGAGTTTTGCTGTGCCGAATGTTGTTGATCCAGAAATCGGCCCAGCCAACCGTCCGGTCGCGGCTCATCCTTTCGTCGGCACGTATGCCAGATATCCATCGATTCAAAGTGTGAACGGTTCGGATGCTCGTATCCCACACCGTTGACAATGGTCAACATACCGGCATGCAACAAGTCGTTCATCCCGCCCAGGGAAGGATGGAATCCCAACTCGTCATTGCACTTGATAACGTCCGAGGTCGGTATAGCCAATTTGGGTCTTGCAGCGTGATAGGCATCATCGGAATACGGCACAACAGTATTCAAACCATCGTTTCCGCCCGACAGTTGCACGACAATCAATATTCGCTCGTCGTCTTTGCCGTTGCTTTCGGCCGCCGCAACAAAGCAATCTGGGATCGCCGCCCCGATCCCAAGTGCCGCGGCACTAGCAACCGATGATTGCAAGAACCGACGGCGATTGAAGCATGAGGAATGAGTCATAATCTGTCTCTTAACCGAGTTGGAATTGGGGCAGCGAAGTCATCGCATGCAATAACGCTCGAAATTGACGCTCAGGTTCCTTCACATGAGACGCAACTGTTTCCTGTAATTGTGTTCTTGTCGATTCGCTCAGTGGTACTGCCAGTAAATGCAGTTCAAAGTACTCGATCGCATCATCGAGGTTCCGCACATCGCGGCTGCCCAAGTAATCCACTAGCGAGAGTCCGTCGAAGCGAGTTGACTTGTGTTCCAGTATTTTCCCAAACAAATTTGATCGGCCAAGCAACGTGGAGGAATCGATCCAAGCTCGACCACCGTCCCAGCCCTTGACGTTCGGCGGATAGAACAAGCCTTGCCCGAGTTGCAACAAGCCCGATGCCACCATCTCGGTATTCGTCGTTGCCTGCAGGCATCGCAGCGTGCCAATGACTGAATCGACCGGCGATTTTATTTTGCGTCCAACTGCATGTTCAGAAAAAAACAAATTGCTGGATAAAAGCATCTTCAGTGCCGGTGCAACTTGTAGATTGTGCTTGCGAAACGTATCTGCTAGCGGCTGCAGCAATTCGTTTGTCGGCTGGGGTTCGTCGCTCAGAAAAAATCGATACCATTTTCGAGCCAAGAACATTTCCAATTGCGGTTGTTCCACCACGATCCGCACCCCGTCTTCGCCGTCATAATTGCCGCTCTGGCCGAGAATCGATTTGGTACCGTCGTCGTGCTGGTAGCGGTTCTTGCGAAACTTTTTGTTCTTCACTTCCCAACCGGTGAAGCATCTCGCCAGCTCCTGGACGTCTTGTTCGGAGTAGTTCCCCTCGCCCAGACAGAATAGCTCCATCAACTCACGAGCAAAGTTCTCGTTTGGATGTGCCTTGCGATTGATCGCCGAATCAAGATAAATCAACATCGCCGGGTCTTGAGCAATCGCTTGCACCAATTCGCGAAATTCTCCCAGCGCGTGCTCTCGAAGGAATTGGTTTTGCTGCCACATCATGTGCGCATCCTTCACCTTCTCGGCACCAGTCGCAAAGTGTCCGTGCCAAAACAACGTCATCTTTTCCAGCAATTGCGTTGGCGTCAGCATCATGCGATAGACCCACGCGGCCGACAGTTGCTGTGGATCACCACCAGCGAGAATCGTCGCCGCAAGTGTATCCGCGACTTGGCGAAAGTTGGTTTCTTGGATGTTTGCCGTAACCAGATCACCAACAACGTCGGTTACCGAACGCTTTGTTGCAGCGTCAAGCTGTTCGTTGTCGGCACCGAACCCGGCGCGTCGAAACAAGTGGGCTGCGAGGGCGTGGTTCCATGGTCGATCCGCCGTCGATTCAAACGGTTGCCAAGCCCAATCCAGATCGATTATCATCGCGTTCATAGGTTGCCGCTTGTTTTGACCCGAAAGCAATAGGTGGTGGCGGCACTCAGTCGCCACCACTCGAAACCCCAGCTAAAACCCGAATCAATTCCGTTCACTTCACACCCACCGACAATTTCAATTGTAACTGATTCTCCGCTGCATCCAGCTCCAAAGTTGCGTCATCAAAAAAGCTGACTAGATCCAGCAGCAGTCCAATCTCGTTTTCGGCGGTCGTCTTGTCGTGGCCCTCTTCAAGCATATTGTTGGCAATCAACTGATTCTTGTTCGCATTCAGCACTTGCTGCAGGGAATCCGCACTGAGAACAGCTTCTGTGTTGTGTGATTTCTCTGTTGTCGTAGCGGGTGTCACATTACCAGCAAGTTCTTTAGCAAGCCCAATCGAACTGGAGAGAATCATGCGATCGCCAGCAAAACCAATCGTTGGCGAGAAATTAAAATTGATCGGCGCATCGGTACTTTCCCGCTCGTCACGATCCGGCACGTAGGTCGCCGTGTATAGCTTTGCATCACCCACAGACTCCATGCCCAAATCGAGTTGCGGTTGTCCTTCCATGGCCCCTACCACATTCAAGAAACCGATAAAACTTTGGAACACCCGTCGCAATTCGGGTGTTGTCTCTTGCGAGTTCTTCATCTGGAACTGAATCGCAAACGCCGGCAATTTGATCGCCGGTTGCGGCAAAACGTTTGCGAAATCCTGGGCCTGAGCGACAACCTGTACGCCGCTCTCGAACGATCCCAAGATGTCTTCGCCAAAGTCGCGACCGGAAAAAAACGTGGTGAGTTGGGTGTCAGCCTTGGCCAGATTGTCGTTGGCTCGGTCCGTCAACAAATCACCGCTGCGAAGCCATGCTTGCGACAAATCTCGGTGAAGACTGATGGCAAATAATCGATTCGTGACGTCAAGAAGAGGCGGTGCACCGGCAAGTTCTGGTTCGCCAAAGTAATACTCTCGCGGCGGTTCCCAATCGCGTTGGTGCGGAGTCGTAACCTGAAACGCGAGGCCTGAATCTTTAACATCCAATGTTGCCGATGCATATTGCGCATGCCGTAAGTTTGCCAGAATGCCACCGAGAATGACCTCCGCTAAAGGATTGTCGATCTTTGGTTCATACATCCCTTTAGGCACATTTTCTTTGCGAAAAACTTCGACGTCGAAAAAGGCTGTGACGCTGGGCGGTCTGTGGGTTTGCGATTGCCACTGGGCGGCAGCTGACTCAAACGATTTCTTCGATTGAAACGTCGTGTCTGGGCGATCCAAATATCGATCGATGATCGCTTTTCCTAACTCGGACTTATTCGTGATCAACAGCCAGTGATCAATGATGGCCAGCTTCAGTTTTTCACTCAGTGTGTAAGCGGTGAAGCCTCGGTATTCACCTTGCTCGGCTGCAGCAAGTTTACCCTTTCGCAGTTGGCTGACTGCCAACAAGAAACCGCGGAATCGTTCGAGTTGATTTTTGTCGGATGAGTTAATGAGTAATGCAAATCCACCATCGGTGGAATCCAATGCAACGGAAACTCCTCCATCAGTGAGCGAGGCGATCGAATCTTGCCACGGTTTGCCCATACTAGCCTCAAACGCACCGATGCCTTGATAGAGTTGAGTCATATCATCGGACTGGACGATCCCTTGATAAGCGGGCAAGGCTTCCACACGCTCTCGCAACGGATGATTCATCACGGTCGCGACTAACTCTCCAAGCTTCGCCGCGTGGGCAAATACCGCAATGGAATCCGGCAACATTTGCGAGGCTTGAACACTCGTTGCTGGCTGTTCACCCCGACTCGTTTTCCAGGGCAAGCCTGTTGAAACAAACAGCACACCGACGACAGCGATTGTCCGCCAAGTATACACAGCAAACATAAGTTGAGTTTCCCAGTGAGGTAGCTAATGCAAGCCGTCATTCTACAGCAATCATTTCTCAGTAATTGGGTACTCACAAAGAAAGTCCGTGGAATCACGGCTCAGTCCGTTAAGGATCGGGCGCTGGCGTCACGATGGGGATCGAGCCAAGCGACATCGCTGCCGTCGTCGGCAAATCGCTTCATGCCAATTTCCTTCACAGCAGAGTCCGCGATGCGACTGAGCGGCGTGTAGCGAGGGTGATGCGATTCCTTGTACGGATCATTGTTGCGACCGTTGTAGCAGCAAATCATCGACCATCGCGGGTGATCACTGCGGTTTTGGTCGCTGCGATGAAGTAAGTTTGAGTGAAAGAATAAGACGTCGCCCGGCTGCATCTCCACGTGGACCAACTCCATCCTTTTCAGGATTTCCGCCACGCGTTCAGGGTCCGCTCCCGCTTGTTCGCCGGTGAGCTGGTGATTGACGCGACCACAGACGTGAGAGCCGCGGATGACCTGCAAGCACCCGTTTTCGCGTGTTGACGGATCAACGGCAATAAACGCACTAACCAAGTTCGGAGTGAGAACGCCGTTGCTGTACCAGTAACCGTAATCTTGGTGCCACGCCCAGGCGCCGCCGACACGAGCGTCTTTCATGATCATCTTGGAATGATAATGGTACGGCTCGTCTCGCAACAACGTTTCCGCAGTCGAAACCATTCGCTCGCAGCGCGCGAACGCACCATAGATTCCTTGCCCAGGATGATTCCACAGCGACAACCGCACCGTTCCGCCCTCGCCATCGTTGCGACCGAAGGAGTGATCGTCGAGCATCTTGTCCTCTTTCGCACATCGACGCAGCAACTCAATTTCGTCCGTGTCGAACATCCGTTGGCACAATACAAAGCCATCGTGATCGTATTCTGCGAGCATGCCTTAGACTCCAATTGTTCGAAGTGTGTGCGAATCATTTAAGTACAAACGATGACTGCATTTGAACAGTCGCAGGTAGTTCCCGCCACGGTCCGTTATCACGTGCGACTGGGAGCGAAAAATGGTCCCGGAGGGGTGCTGCGGAGCCCTCGGCAACCCAAGGGGAACTTGGGCCGCCTGTCAACTCGAAAACCAGAAAAACAGCGAAAATATCGAGGAATTTCAGCAAAAAAAGGTTCGAAAAAGTTCATTTGACTTTGAACTGGACAGCAAAAAAGATGGTACTAGCGAGGGCGGTTGATCGCTCCCAGCTTCTGATTTTCATTTGTCTGGTTTTCTCGCCAGAATCGTCGTTGTTTTGCGTACTTGTTCCTACTTCCTGTTCACTTGTACCCCGGTGTTATGACTCCGCGTTTCACAGTTTTCGTTCCGAACTCTGCTCCAAATCGGCCGGACCCGTCCGTTGGGGGAGACGACTCGCTGTCCGAGTGGGTTCCGCGATTGCAGCAGAATCTGCCCAAGGTCAGGCGTGCGCTACAGCAGGTCCGCAGAGATTTGGCCAGCGTCGGATTACTCGCGAAAAATGTGTATTTGGATGCGGTCGAGCTGCACATCGTTTGCCGCATCAACAAAGACGATGCGGGATTTGTTTTTGATGAGGGTATTGGACCGTTTGAAAAACGCATGGGTTTTAAACCCGGTGCGATTTATCTGCCGATTAATTTGCCGCATATAAGTTATATGCCTGGCTATACGTTGGCGGATACAATTCGTCACGAGTTTGCCCACGCATGGCACTGGATCGAGCCTACGTTTTTTCGCCGCCCTTGGTTTCGCGAAACGTTTGGTGCTGCATACACGAACAATGATCCGATGCCGCTGCAAGCTTGGAAGCGGCAAAAGAAACAAGACGTTGGTTTCGCGCGCAAGCTTCGTCACTGTGAAACGGCTCAAGAGAAAGCGTCAATCAAGCGAGCACACTTGCTAGACGATTTCGTTACTGAATACGCCAGCACAATGTCACGCGAAGACTTCGCGGAAACGTTCATGTACTACTTGAAGTATCGCAATTCGTTAGAGCGATTCCGTTGTCGTCCAGGTGCGTACAACAAGTTAAAAGCCGTTGAGGCTGCGGTGAGTACGGCGAGAAAAGAGTTGCGGCTGTAACGTATCGCTAATTGTGAAAAGTTATTTCAGGATTGATCCTTAGGACGAGGGCCAGGGCAGTTTGCAGATGCCCCATTGCCCATGGTTCTCGTCAACAGCAACTTCGATACTGGTTAGCGACTTGCTGAATTGAATCGATTTCTTCTCGATCACGCGTTCCGCGATCACGCGTGCGAGTTCCTCCGCCGTTGTGTTGATCACCGGCAAGACGACACAGTCTTCATTGGGAAACACCCAGCGCCGCTCGCGAAACCGAGCGGTTGTCTCGGTTTCATCACTCGTCACATGAATCTCGGCGTGATCACGCGGCAGGATCACGTGATGGTCCAGCGCAGCAGTTTCTTGAAGAACCGCGTCGCGCAAAGCGATAAAGTCGACGACGTAACGATTCTCATCCAACGGCCCTTCGACGCGAACTCGCACACCGTAATTGTGGCCATGAATGCGTTCGCAAATATCGCCGGCGAAAGTAATAAAGTGCGCCGCCGAAAAAACGAACTGTTCTTTGGTAACATCAACGGCAAAGGTAGCTTGTGACATACTTACACTGAAAGTGAATTTGCATCGAAGACAATGTGTCGTTCTGTTATAGCGGCGAAGTAGTTCTTCAGCTACTTCTGATAGACTACGAAGATCGTTTTCTCGATCTCTTTTCATCGGACCAACAGTGTGGGTTGAGTCACATATCGTGCGTCGTATCAAAATCAGCTCTGATGTCTGTGCTGAGTAGTTCGTTGACGGCGAACCAATCAGCAGGACGCGGCGTCGATAGTTCCTCAAGCTCGGCGGTACCAAAGTTCGCAAAGTATTCGTCGGCGAGGACACTCGTCAGTCGACGCGCGGGTTGATCCGGCAGTGCGGTGGCTGACACCTTCGTAACGAGAAGCGGTTGGGGTGAATCCGCAATGGATTCCACAGTTTTCGCGACATTGCTGCCAGGACGATCGCCGAAATGGAACTCCGTTAACGATTGAATCTCCTCGACAGTCGTCGGCGGTTCAGTCAGCTCACTCTCGGCAGTATTCAGTATCGATTGACGGTTCAGGTAACTGATTACTTCCAACGCATCCAACGCCGTTGCTTGTCCATCTCCGCTGACGTCGTAATATTCAAACAATGCGCCGGGAAGGATGTCCAGTAGTGATCCGCCACCCTCGGTGAGATTCAGTCGATTGATAATGATCAGCGCATCCAGCGCACTGACAATTCCGCTACTGTCAACGTCTTCGGCGAGACTCGGATTCGTCCAAGGTCGTACCAGCGGGATATCCATATTCCGGTCAGACTTCTGTGCATCGAGGGTGACGTCCATGACCTTCTCGACAGCTCGTCGGCCGTGGACGATCAAACGCAACTGGCCAAGCGGCACATCAGGAAACACGAATCGCCCGGCTTCCGACTCGGCGACGTTTCCATTTTGATCCACATCGCGCAGTACGGTGAACTGGTGCGCGACAGAATCGTTCTCGAAGTTCAACTCCAACCGCCGACGGTTGAGATACGGTTCGTCGGGGTCTCGGACACCGTTGCCGCTGATGTCATAGAAGACACCACCCGACAAACGCTGGGACGAAAGCGGCTCCTGGTTGCGCACGTCGGCGGTAAAGATGTCTTGGATCAAGCGATCGCCGAATTGACGTAACACGACTACTCTCACGAATCGCTCATCAGCGACCAATAGCTGCTGGTCGTCACGCAGCTTCAAAACAGTGCCCGCAACCTCGAAACGATCGTCGGAGATCGTTAGCTGCGAAGCATCCACACCGGCAATGCCGTCGGAGAGCACACCCACGATTGCACCGGATGTCTGTTCCAGCACCATAAAGCGGTGCGCGTGAATGGTGATGTTGTCTTCCACAATTAACGCGAACGTCTGGCGGATCTGCTGACCGCTTGTCGTTTCGTTCGCGGTCACGGTGATGGGAACCGTTGCCTCCAGCGCCGGATTGACAACCGCATCGGACTTTAACTGCAACCGTCCGTCGATGACTTCGAATCGATCGTCAGACACGGTGAAGGTATAAGCTCCCAACTCAGCAGGTTGCAGTACAGTCAAGTTCCCGACGGATGCACCGGTGGTGCCACCCAAAAACATCAACGAGTCGAGTGTCAGGAAATCGCCTGCGTCGTGAATCAATCCAGCGACGCTCATCGACTGACCCAGCAGCGCCATTTCCGGATCGGACAATCGCAATTGAACCGTTTTGAATTCCCCCGGTGCAATGCCACGTAGCGCAACGGTGATTGACTTTGCCGTTTCACCTGGAGCGAACTCGAGGATTCCTTCGATCGGATCGTAATCCATGTTCGCAGCCAGCGCCGTGCCATCATGTGATGCAAACGAGACGCGTACGGGGTGCGTACTGGCTTCCGATAACTCAATCATGAATTGAACCTCACCCTGTCCGCTGGATTCCAGCACGGCGATCGATGATTCGACGGAGATCTTCGGAGGGAGCGCCGACCCGACCCGAGCCGACAGCACACGCTGCCGGAACAGCATATTGGTATTCTTGCTCAATAGTTGCTCGGGCGTCATGGTACCACCGGAAGTGCTAGCTAACTCCGGTGCCACCAGGCCTTGGGCAACGTCCTGAATCGCCTTCGCATTGGCTAAGAAATTTTCGTCACGAGGAAGCTGGTCGATAATCTCATTACCAAGAGCCGTCACCATGGCGGCAGCAGAGATCAGATCCGGTGATGCGGTCCAGTTCAATTGATCGGCCGTCGCTTGCATCCACACCTTCATGAACTCCGCACTACTCAAATCGGGAACGATTGTCTGGGTTGCCAGTAAAGTCGTCATCGTCGAGACCGCAGCGTCAACCGCTGTCTCGATCCTTGGACCTTCAGGGCTGCCTGCGACCATCCAGCCCATCTGATGGAGCGTATCATTCAGTTTCGCTTGTGCTGCGAATGCTTCGCCAGCTCGTAAATCCCCCTGGTTCCAACCGTCGATTGCATCGGAGTGCAGGAAATCAAAGTCGCCTACGGCGAACCGATCGCGAACCAGGGCGATGGCGGCATCCGGCGACAACTGATAGTCGTTGACTAGCCGATTAACAAACGTGCTCAGAGGGCTGATCACAATCGATCCCTCGGAAGCTACGGGAGCGACCAAGGCGATGTCCAGCGGCAGTCCCGTTGACAAATCTATACCACCGACAACGACCAATTGACCATCACGCTCAGTCAATCTCCCATCGCCGTCGCTGTCGAATTCCATGGGAATCGACAATTCGACAGAACCATCGGCTCGAGTGATTGCCGCAGGTTCCGACGGTTCACCTTCATCTTGGATGCCGTTACTATTGAGGTCCAGGAAGTCGGCAACACCATTGCCGTTGGCATCGAAGAACACGGTTGCGTCGACGATGTACCCATTGATCGCGGACGCGCTGATCGAGAATCCAGAGCAAGCGTTTGAGGCTAAAGAGAATCTCTGTGTATTGGTAATCGACTCCGTACGAGTTCGGAACCGTCCTTGGTTTATGTCAAAGTAACGGACACTAACATTCTTGCTGCCGGTAACTGTCAAACATCCACCAGAACTTAAGTTGCCACTGGCGCTACCGAAACTTTCACCAAGAAGCGTCGCGTTACCGCTGAACTGACCGCTAAAGCTGCCACTGCTAGAAGCGTTGATGCTGATTTGTCCATTGAATCCATTGCCAATGACCGAGAAATCCACGGACTTGGAGCCGGTGAGTTGGAATTCGCCATCCGACGCCACATAACCGCTGACCGCAACGGAAAGGAAGCCTAAATTCAGATTCCGTTTGGCGTTGCTCGGAACCGTCAAGCTGACAACGCCGGAGTTACCGTTGCGACTTGCTGTGAACGAACCGCTTGCCAAGGTGTGACCAAGTACTTTCAAAGACCCCGTGACCGTTGCTTGGAATGCCCCACTGCTGTCCATCAACAGATTGCTAAAGGACAGGTTCGCTCCCGGCAGCACTTGCACATTGAAACTGTTGATCCGAGCCAAGCGGAGACGCCCATTCTCCATTGACAAACTGACCCCAAGCGCACTGGCATTGCTCGGTAACTTGAACCGATCCGCCAGTGGGAAATTGCTCGGCAGAGAGAGAGTTGCCACGCCAGCGAGCGAGAAACGAATATCTGGTACCGTAACTCCATTACTCGCTCCGGTGCGAAGTCTTGCACTGGTCACTTCCAGTGACATCCCGGCGGTAGCATGGCGGTAGATCCGAACGTTACCGGACATTCCCAGGAGGTCCGACCCGAACGCGTTGATCGAGCCGCTGACAGCCCCGCCCGAAGTATTGGTGAAGTTGCCGTTTGACGACCAGCGCAAGTTCGAATTGAAGCGAACTTCCACGAGCCTAGTTGACCCTGGACCGGCAAGTGTCACCAGTATCGGCTGTGTCCCATTGCGAAGCATCGTTAATGATGCACTGCCGGATGACGTTCTGCGGAATTCCATCCGCTGGGTGCCTTCAATCCGGAAGATGCCCAAAGCGTTGAGCGGTCCCGTCAAATCGATCTCGACAACACCACTGCTGGCGACGAAAAACTTTGACATCGAGATGCTTACACCAAACAAGTTAAACGTTCGCGTGGTGTTACTCTGTTGAGAGAACTCCAGCCCGTTGTTACCCAAGCGCAGTTCAACACCCAGGGTCGATTGCACCGACTGTAGGCGATCAATCGCCATTCCCGGCAGGTCACCCAACTTTTCAAGGGCCTTTGTAAGTGTGAAGGAATTGAGACTGAACGTTCTGGCGACACTGGCCCCAATCGTTGAACCTGCGTATGCCAAGCCGCTCGAATCAAACGAAATGATTCCGATCGTATGCGGGCTGTCACCAAACATCTTCAGCCGCGCACCGGACATGCGGATAAAGAGTCCCTGAAGTACATGCATTCGGATCTCTACTGACGCATCGGTGATCTCCACTACATTCGCTTGACCAAGGCGGTTCAAGGTGCCGCTGGCGCTACCACCGCCGACTGCAAGTAACGATCCGCTGGAGCTGATCACAAAGGGATTCATCGTCACGTCGAGTAAGCTCGGTTGGCCCGAGATCGGCGAATCGACGACAATTTTCGGAGCGGCTCCCGACGTGTTGTTCAAAATCGCTAGTTCGACGCCACTGCCGGAGCCAAGGCTTCGCAGCACCAGTCTTCCGCGGACTTTCAGGATACCGAACGTCGCGTCGCCAGCGAGATTGACTGAGAAACTGCCAGTGCTTTGGAATGCAATCGGAGGAACCGTGAACGTGCCCAAACCAGGAACGGTGGCCGAAGCACCAGTCACGCTGACACTCAAGTTGGTGGCCGCCGGATTGGCACTGATGGAGAACCCAGGCAAATTCAAACTGAACCGACTCGCACCGACACCAAACGTCAATTCGGGCAGATCGCCAACGTTCAGCGACACCGCGCCGTTGGTCGCGATACTGCCGGAAACATCCAACTTCTGTCCGAGTGTACCGAAATCGAGTTTTCCGTTGATCCCAAAACTCGCCAACGGTGCATTACTGCTCCCGATCGCAAAGTCCAAGCGAGCCGTCGCTTCAATCAACTGCCAACTAGCTAACAACGGCAAAACCTGGTTCTGCAGGCTCAGTTCGACAAACCCGCTGGCGACCAATAGGGCTGCGAGCTGCGGTTTATGGGCGACAAAACTGCCGCTTGCAGTGTACTGTGTGCCAAGCAAATTGACCGTTCCCCGCGCTTCGATGCCGATGCGATTGCCACTCTCAGCACGCAGTAAAAATTCTCCCGAAGCAATGTTCACACCGTTGATCATCAGGTCACCGACAGCGTGTGCGACAATCGTGCTCGCTGGAATCACTGGATGACGACTGGGCGGAACTACGTCGATCACGAAGGTCTGGGCTTGATCCGAGAAGTTCACAATCAGCTCAAACGTTGTACTGGCGCTGAAGGCGAACCCGAGGCTCGACAACAGTTGGGCGTGCTCGGCGTTATCCGCTTCCAAACGGATCGACAACAATCCGGCGGGTGTAAGTTTTCCGCTGACCTCCAAGGTGCCTCCGAGTTTACCATGGAATGCACCTGAGAATGGTGTGTTGGGGTTGGCGTACGCGGCAAACTGTAGATCGCCTGTCAATTCACCCAGCAATGTCGGTGTTTTCACTGCGACTTCGACACCCAAGCCGCCGGTGTTGCGAAGCAGTGTCGAGAACTCAGCGTCGGTTTCCTGGCACGCATCCTCTGCGGATTCGCCGTCACAGTATCCCGGTGAAAAAGCGCTCAATCGGAGCCCGAATTGATTGCTGGGCGAAGCGGTGGTGTTGGGCAGAAGCAGGTCGCTGTCGATCCACTCCGCAATCGATGTAAAGTCGCCCGGCAGCGTGTCGCGAAAGAAGGCCGCCACATCCTGCTTCGTCGGCAGCACTGACGCACTGGGTCCCGCAAACGAACCGACGGCAAGCGTGCCACCGAAACGTGGATAGCTGCCGCGCGTGTCCAGTTCGAACACTGCATCAGCCCCCAACACATCGTTGACGGTCATGATCAACTGACTGTCCTCGCTCTTGATCTGTGCTTCGCCCAGATCCAGTCCGAACAGCTTTCCGTCATAGACGCCTACCAGATAGAAGTTGTCTTCGAACTTGCGCCGTACGTCTTCCAGGCGGCTGACCAGAATGTTGAATTCGGATCGCAGCGTCTCGAACATTTCATCGGTGGTGGCATTGGGCCGCTCAGCCCGCAGAATCTCTAGCAAATCGTCGGCGATATTCGGCACGAAGAATTGCAACTGACCCAGCGTCTCTTCCTCATAGAATCGACCGGCAAGTCCCGTGGCGAACTCGATGAACACACTAGGATTCGCGAGGAAGCAATCGAATGCGGTCGACGCCGATTGGCAGATCGGCTTGCCCTCTTCGTCGACGCGTGGGTTGCCGTTTTCGTCAGTGATCAACTCATTCCAGTCAACGCCCAGTTCGGTGAACCAGACCAAGGGATCGGATATGAATCGAGGCAAATTGATTCCGCCATCGAACAAGAAACCGCCTTCGTGCTTGAGGTGTTCCGCACGATCACTCAGCACGGCGGCCGGTCCATCAGCATCGCGCACCTGCGGCATCGCATCCACAACGGTGATGTAACCTTGCAGCACATGATCGTCAGGAATGCCATCATTATTTTCGTCGAAATCGTTGGAGGTGTCGCCATCGTAGATGCTCGGGAAAACATATCCATTGACATCGGCAATCGTGAACCCAAGTCCGCCGACAGAACCACGGAATGTGCCGTACCAATCTCGTTCTGCATCGAACACTGGCGGTTGGAACGTGGCCAAATCACGCAGAAGGTTCTCAAACGGCAGCGAGACTTCCAGTTCCACAGTGTCAGTGATCGGCAAGAAACCGCTCAGTGGTCCAGCGATCATCGAGCCAAGTATACTCGTCCTGCCGGAGAAGAAGATCTCTTCCTTGTTCACACGAACTTCCAGCGACTGTGCCGGGTCACCAATCGGCATGCCAAATATCTGTGCCTGCAAGTTTCCTTCGATCGTTAGCGACGGATTGATCGTTTCGAAGAATGCATTCGCCGCCGCCTCACCTGCCTGGCTAATCGCATCGGCTGCGACTTTGGCGAACGCCACTTGCAGTTTCGCGGCAGCCACACCGTTGCGATACGACTTGACCAGAGTCTGTACGGCAAGCGTGTCCGTATGCAACACCTCCTCACTGCTGGCGATTAGTGATTGCACGCGATTTCGCTCATCAAGCGTCAAAGCAGTCGCGGCAGCATTGATTCCAGCTTGGAAGGCTTCGTCAACTTTCTCCAAAACGGCTTCGAGCAACGGTTCGCCTTGGAGATACTCATCCAGTTGACTCCCTAGCCGTTCGGGGCCAAACGCCATGATCTCGCGCAGCAATTCACCTGCCACGGTGGCGGCGATGTTGAACCGCGATATTGCAGTCTGGTTCGAGCCACGCAATGCATCGGAGCCGTCAATTTGTGCTAGATCAAAGGAGAAGATGCCACCGGGACCGATCAGTTTTTGCTTGATGGACTCAGCGGTAATGGTGACTGAGGTGTTGGCGATGGCGGTGGCTAATTCCGCCTCGTTACTGGCAATCATGAACTGGGTCAGCAACCGCGGCCGTGCCTTCGTTCCTGCGCGGACGCCCTGTAAGTCTGCCTGCATGTCCGCCGCCAACTCCGCCAACAGGCCTTCAAAGAAGCGTGCGCCTTCGTCAGCAGCGCTGTTGATCACCGACTGCAGGAAGGTTTGCGTTGCAATAATTCCTCCAGCAACCATGCCTTCGCTGTCGAGCTGTAAACTCGCATCGGCGCTGACTGGCAACAGCAGTGACAACAGACTGTTTTTCTGAGGCAGTGCAGCGGCGATGTTAAACGCGGGCGCCAGTGGATCTGAGAAATCGAATACAATTCCAACGTCGACCAATGATTGGCCGATGATGTCCAGCGAACCGTAGCCGAACATTTGAATGCCAACTTGTTCTGCGTACCCGACGTTCGCGCCAATCGTCACACTGGCGCCGATCATGCCGGCGACGTGAATGTTGGTTAACGTTCCTGAACCCGCGAAAGTGAATCCCTTCCCCCAAATCGGAAGCGGATTGCCCTGCTCGTCCGTCAAGTCGACGACGTTTCCATTGACATCTCGGGTGAAGTAAAGCTTTTGGATCGATTCACGAATTCCTTCAAGACTCAAGTCGAACGGGAATCGCAGGTCGGGGTTCTCCAGAATATCGATTGGCTTTTCAATTGGCTGCAGTCCATCGCCAAAGACCAAAGCGCCTTGGAATCCTGTGATGATGAAGCCGCTGGCAGTACCTGCGGCTGCGCCGATGCCATTGCCCACACCCGGGAAAACGGAACCGGCGATTCCGGCGATGATCGTACCAATGGGAATCGGCACTCCCGCAAACAATCGACCCAGCAGCGGCCCATGATCGGTGATGATCACTTCCGCTCCCAAACCCATGTCGCTGTAAGCAAACTCGCCGAGTACACGAACAAAGAACACGTCTTTGTCTTGCACAGTGTCGCCGTCGGTATCAACCTTCAAGATGCCCAAGCCCAAGCCGGCGCCAAGTTTGATCGTCCCCAGGTCCAGTTCTTCCACACCGAGGAAGAACGCATCCAGGTTCAACGGAAATGTGGAAAGATCCGGGTTCAATTGCCGCAATGCTTCGATCCTATCTGCGAAGATGGAGAGCATCTCCGGTCCAAGTTCTCGAATCGCGGCCAGTGGACCGTAGTTCTCGTCCAAGATCAGAGCTCGAATGGAATCGAAGGAAGCGAAATCAGCGGCTCGCGGCTTACGATCCATCACAATTTTGACCGCAGGCGAAGCGATCGCCAACGTCGAATCGACCAACCACTGAGCATACTCCTTCAACGTTGCCAAGTTCACCCGCGCGTTTTCGACTTCGCCCTTGATGGGAAGCTTATCGAGTGCCCCGCCGTTGATACCGCCAGAGAAAATCAGCTCGACATCACTCAGCAGATCTGGACCGGCCACGAACGCTTTGCCGATCTGGCCATCGATCACATCGAGTCCGTCGCCCAAGCTCGGGAATCTCAGGCCAACTTTACGAATTTGGATCGGCAACCAGTCTGGCAAGCCAAAACCGGCACCCGTTGGCAACGAGATTTCAACACCAAAGTCGTTCTCCAGTCTCAGTTGCAGTCGCTGCAGCACATTGGGTTCGTCAGCATCCCACTGCAGCGCAAAGTTGCTGACCGTACCACCCAGTCCTGCTAGCGGATTGCTTGAGTTGGTTTCGTTACCTCGCGCGCCGAAGCCGATCGAACCGCTACCAACGGTCAGGATCGATACTGGCTCGGTTGCTCCTTTGAACGTATTCAAATCCAGATTCGCGACGACGTTGGTCGCAGAAAAGTAGGCAAAGTCGCCAGCACTGACGGAGAACTCTTCGAACTGGACGCCTTTAGTCGTCAGCGGCGGTTGGTCGCTCGCATTCGCATAGCGCAGATTCGCATCGACACGGAGATCGATGCCAAATTGAATTGCCAGATTCTCGAACTCGACGAACAGCGGATCTTGGCCCTCATCAGCAAACAGCGATGCTTGCACGCTGCCGTTGATCGTCAGGCGACTGATGCCGCTGCTCGCATCCTTGACAATATTGCCGGTCAACCGCGCAGCCGCTCCGGCGTTGACCTCATCGCCGTCCCAATGGAATCCCAAGTTCGTGACGATTCCCGGCGTCACCGTATTGAAGTTGGTGCTGCCGTTGCTGCGATCGGGATATGCAACCTCGAATTCACCGTCAAAGAAACGCCCAATCGTGATATCCGCGTTCGCGGTTAACGGTCCGAGTTCCAGATCCTGGAACCCAAGTGTGATGAAGCCTGTTTCTTCAATCCGCAGTCCTTCGTCGCTGACTCGCAAGCTGAAGCTGAACGGTTGCTGAGCACCGAATTCATCGCCCGTTTGATTCGTATTCAGTTGCTCGATCGTCGCCATCTGGACGATCGGCATCACGGGGAAGTCTTCGAACAAACTGAAATCAAAGAAGCCTTCGACGGTGACGGTCGAGTCGAAATTGTCTAGCGAAATCCGGCCTGACTCGAGCGCCGCGATTTCAATAAGCGTTAGATCCAAGGGCAGGATACCGCCCAAGCCCAATGACTCGCCGATTCCCGGGGGACGACCGCTTGCAGCTGAGGACTTTGTGCCCAGCGAAGCGGATGCGATCGAGACCGCGCCGTTTCGTTCGATCCGCAGATCGTCCACGGAGATCGAAATCGTTTTGTTATCGCTCAGTGTCACGCCCAAGGATGTGGTTCCCATCACATCCAACCACGGGATCGACGCATCCAGACTCTTACCCAGCACAATTTTGGCGGCCGGTTGATCGGCACTGCTGGGGATCAAGTCAAAATCGAAGACACCGCCGACGCCACGTGCGTTGGCTTCACCGATGCCAATCAACAACGTGCCGTCGGGAATTGTGTTGGCCGGGTCAAGGTCGAAGGCGACATTCAAATTCTGGACGGTGGCCAATGCCGCGCCGTCGGCTTTGGGAAACAGACTGCCGCTTCCCAAGAACACGTTCAAGCCTGCAGCCTGCACGCCGCTGAGCGATTGTCCGAAGTTCGTGGGAGAGAACGAACCAAAGACAACAAAGTCGGTCAGTCGGATCTCGAAGTCGTCAAAGCTCAAGAGATCCTCGCCATCCAGCCCGAAGGTTGCGGCAGGGATATCGCCATCAATGCGGAACGACACTTCGTCGAACTCGATGCGGTTGGCATACAGCGACGCTTGGTTCGTCGTCATCACGAACTCGACGTCGCCCAGCAGATCGTCGAGCAGCGAATTTTCAGCTAACGCCACCGTGATCTGTTCAATGTTGCCAATTCGCTCGGCTCCCGTCGCTTGCGTATTCGTGACGAGGACTTCGGACACCGTCAGCGTCAACACATCATTTACATCGATCACGATCTCGGCAATGGAAACGTCGCCGAGGGCAATCGCAAATTCGGTGAAGGTGAACCCAAGTCCGTAGCTTGCATCAAGCAACATCGTGAACCCGATCGAACCTTCGCTGACTTCGATCCCGCCGAACGTGCCGCTGACTCCGGCGCTGACCGTCAAATCACCGCGCAAGTCCAGCGACGCTTCGTCCGCGCCAATAAATACCGAACCGGCTAGCGTGATCGACGACTCCATCGCCGCGCCTCCACCCGGATTGATCAGCTTGACGCCCAGCGTTGCGGTCACATTGTCGTCCCCAGCGACACCGAAAATCGAACCCAAGACTCCCTCGCGGTACTGGCCCAAGACCAACGTTCCATCGATCTCCATCCCCGCGATTGGATCGCGGTCTTTGTTGTCGAGTTGGACTTTCAGCGGTCCCAGATTCCATGGTCGGATGCGTCCATCGACCATGCGGAAGGTGGCATCGAATTGGTTAGCTGGAATTCCATTGCCGATTCTGACTTCGGCATTCAGCCCTATCGCATTGAAAAGCCCAACGTCGATCAAACCTTGGACGCGAACATCAAAATCGGGCGTCTCGCCCGCTTGGAATACGACTCGTGAATCGGGGACCACGGCGCCTTGGGAGAACGTCGCAACTTGGACACTGGTCACATCGACTGGCAAAATGCCGCCGACACCGAGCGTGCTGAGCAATCCCGCTTCGGGAGCCGTCAAACTTGCTTGATGGAACGACACCGCACCGCCGCGAGACAACTCAAACGCTTCCACCTCGAGCACTAGGTCATCGTCGTCGCCCAGCGGCACGGACATCGAGACCAAGTCTGCCGACAGCAGCGCCGCCGGCGTATTGCCAAGTGCAATCGTGATGTCGCTTGCCGTCAGCACAAACCCCGCAAAAGGTTCTGCCAATAGAGAGCCCAGCGTCAACGTTGTCGTGCCAGCAGCCGTGTCGTATGTACCCTGCAAGCCAACGGCAACACCAAACCCGAATGCTGCCGAATCGATCGAGCGTTCTTCTTCCTCTTCTTCGTCGCTTTCAGCGAAGTAGACATCGATCTCCGCGAACACCCCTTCCCAATCGGCGACACCCGTGACCAACGAAGCCGACGGCAGCACCACGATCGAGTCGGCCGAGAATTCTATTCCAGCCAGCGACGTGGTGATTGAATCCAAACTGCCTGAGAAACCGTATTCGCCAGACAACGAGAAGTCGCCGCCGACCACGAATTGGCTCAGCGCCAGTCGAAAGTCATCCACCAGCAGCAAATTCGTCTCGCCGGCTTTGATTAGTCCGGACAGCAGCAACTCCACATCGTTCAATCGCAGACCGTCTTCAAACAGCCGCGCGTCGCGGACGGTTAGCGACGTCTCGCCGACCAAAATTCCTTCCAGTGGCGACCCTGGCACCGGCTTGGCGACGATGGTACCGATCACGCCCAGTTCTCCATTCGCTGCGGGACTGGTTCGCAGCAGAATATCGCGCGCGGTTAGTTCAATGAGATTCGGGATTTCAAACGTGATCTCGCCAATCGCGACATCGGTAATCGCCGGCGGCTGTAGCTCAACGGAGAAGTAAGGCGGCGCATCGGTCGGACCGCCGGTAAAGCCCAAAGTAAATCCAACTCGGAGATTATCGTCGTCAAACGCGGCAATGCCGGTCAGTTGAACAGTCGTCAGGTCGCTGTCGGTGCGAATCGTTCCGTAAGCTGTGACGCTCGCCTCGACGGTTTGGCTTTCACTCTTCTTATGCGTGACCTCGAAAACTCCCTTCAGTTGACTACCGCTTTCAGCCAAAGGCTGTAGTATGCCCAAGGCATCGATCTCTCCGATCTGGATCGAGCCACTCAAAGCGTATGAGCCAATTTCGATCCCCTCGATCCCCAATTCGACTTCGCCGAGTTCGCGGATTTGAAAATCACCGTTACGGAGCGAATCAACGGCGACCACGAAGGTCACTTCGCCGTCATCGGAAACATTGACACCATCAACGCTCAAGGTTGCCGCAAAATTCGTCTGGCCAGCGGTAGTACGGATTTGCTTATTGAATTCTGACAGATCCACCACTGCTGTGACGTCCAGCTCCATGCGATCAAAATAAGCATCACCGAAGAAAACGTAGTCGCCTTCATCGGGAATCGTGATGCCGATGCGTCGCAGTTCGACCGGGATGATGCCGCCGAGTCCCAAGCGATTGGTGTAACCCTCAGGGAACTCGATTTCTGCTGAACCGATCTGGAAACGCGTGTCTTGCAAAATCGAAAAATCGCGGATAGTGACGGTTGGTGATCCGATCGAGTCATCCAGAATTGGAATCGTGGCAGCTAAGGTTTCTATCGATAGTGCTACCGCATTACTGTCTGCAGTGGGATCGATTCGCAGGGCGACCGCTGGTGTATTCGGGTCATCGCTGGTGGCGCTGAACGAAAAGATCCCGCCCAATGATCCGACGAGTTCGCGGACCTCGACATCAATCGCGCCCGTCGCGAAATCGAAAAATCCTTGCAGGGCTGGTTGATCGTCCTCTGGATCATCGTCAACGATCTCCAGCAGCGACGATTCTGTCTGACCCGGCAGCAACTCTGCGGCGCCGGAAGAGAACTCAATGCCACCGCTAACGAAAATTTCGGAGCTGACGCGTACATCCAGCAACATTTCGTCGATCGCGGGTGATTCGATCAACAGCCAAACCGGCGTCGTCCCCAGCGTCAAGGTTTGATCCTCGGCGAATTGCAGATCACGGCGCGTCAGAGAAAAGCCGTCATCGCGAATGATAAACTCATCAACCGCCAACAAACCCGCGGGTAGATCAGGAAACGCGTCGAGCGTGACTTGGACATTTTGCAGCCGCGCGATCACACGTTCATGATCGCCGCTCTCTGCCGGAGGATAACGCAGCGTCACGGCTGGAATATCAATCTCGCCGTCGTTGTTGGTATCCTCGCCGCTGGCCGTCGCGGTAAATACGCCCTCGACGGAGGCCGTGACCTTGTCAAGATCGAGCGACAGTTCGCCGGTCGCTAAATCAACAGAACCAATGACTCCCTCGGCGACAAGCTTTCCATCGAGTACCTCCGTGCTGCGATCAGGGAACAGCGCCAAACCGTCCGCCGCGACATTGATTTGCGAAGCACCTTCGGCATTGGATTGAAACTCGAATCCACCAGCCGTGAAGGCGACGTTCAAGTTTAATGACAACGACAGACCCCTGAACTCGATTAATTCATCGATCGTGGGCAATATCTCTCGCTGACGAATTTGGAAAAACCGATCATCACTAGCACCTATTTCATCAAAGGTTCGCGTGGTGATTGGCGAATCAATGGTCGCGCCCGAGTAAACGGAGACCGCATAGATCGGCGTGGAGGCCGACGTTTTTGCATGCGTCGTTGAATAGACTCCGTCGTTGGCACCCCAGGCGAACCCGAGTCCGTCGAGTCCGCCCAGATAGTAACTATCATCAAGCCCTGTGAAGACCTGAACTGTATCGCCAACTTTATCGACGCCGAGACGCTGATTCGTTCTCAGGTCCACCACGCTTCCTGCAACAGGATCATTCAACAGCTTCAGTACCGATGCAACTTGTGGTGGTTTTGGCGCAGACTCGCTAATCGACACGGCATCTTCGGAACTAAAGCCAAGCTGAATCAGCGTTTCGGCGAGTATACCGGTGTTGCGTGTATACAAGCCCGTTTGCAAGCTGCCGCCCTGGTCACCAAGGAGAAGGAAATCTGCGGTTTCTGAAATGCCATCGATTTCATCAATCCCCAACGTCTCTTGCCGCTCATTCGTCGGAGTGTGAACCTCGATCAGAGAAAGATTGCGGACCCGATCTCCGATCGCCTCACTAACCCCGTCTACGCCATGCAGTAGATCAAACAGCAGTCCGGGAGAGTCCGAACCTCGCAAATCGACCAAACTGGCAAAATATTGACTAATGAAATCCTGAGGGTTAGTGCCCTCATTGCTATTGAGAGAAGAGCCTCGCACTTGGATTTGCACCGGAATGCTGACACGCTGTGCTTTCCCATTGGCCGTATGCGTCGCCATGACATAGCCTTCGATAACAGCCGGCGCATCCGGATCAACCTTAACAACGAACTTTCCAATTTGATTGAACTGATTCGCAGCGGCCTGGCCGCCAGTTGCGTCGAGTCGAACTGCATCTGTCCCAACAAAAGAACCATGCAGAAGACTAAACTCAGAAAATGGCAGTTCAGTGTCATTTCCTAGCTTTAAAGAAGTGCGCAGTTCCTTCGAAAGATCGATAGTAAGGTATTCCCCGCGATCTCCAACGACCTTGATCGCAGCTCTCGCAACCTCTTTACTCAAACTAATGGCCGTCTTAACCGGCTTTAAGTCAACATGAATGTGATTATCGTGTCCTATTTCCGATCGAATCTTCACGTTGGACAATAGTGAGTTAAGTACCTTTCGCGATCGACGATGCTCTTGCTTGCTGCTCCCAATCAAAACTTGACTAACTTGGTCACCTGCATTGAGCCAGATGGTCACAACGCTGCGTATCGCGTCCAGCTCCCAATAGTTCAACTGTCTCTCGTCCCCACGAAACTCAAACTTTCCGTCGGAAAACTCGACGGTATAGTACATTAGCTGCTTCACTCCTTTCTGGTCGTGATTTCGGTAGTACTGGTTCTCGCCTTGAAAGTGCCAAGACTTTTGCATCTTCGGCGACTCTAAGAAAATACCAAGTTCGTTCAGTCGATCGTTAAGTAGCGATGGAATTGAGTCAAGCACTAGGCCAGCGTTGAGCGCTTCGATACCAACGCTGGGCGATTCAATGTATGATTCCACTTCTGTGTCATTACCGGTCTGCAGCAGCACTTGCGAAGGCAAGACACCGCTACCGGAATCCGAGAAGATAAAGTCGAATGATTCTGTTGCATCGTTAAATTCTAACTTGATCGTATACTCGTCCTCACCATCAACGATTCGCCAGATCGATTCCTGCTCCGACGAAACGATTGCTGCGGCACCGCTTTTTAGTTTCGGCAAGGCGATCTTGTTGTCGCCGAGTAACTTTACCAAATCTTTTGGTGCTTGCCTTGTCGCCATGGCAGTGTTAAGCGTTGCAATGAACGAAGGAGTATCGCTAGATTTCGGCGTATGCGTGAACAGGACTTGCTGCTTCATCGAATCGTTCAAATGCAATAGTTGCTGGTTGAGTTCAGCAATAGTTGATTTTGCACTGAGCTTCGCGAGCAAGGCGATGTCTGGGAAGTATCCTTTTCCGGAATCTGAGGCTAACTCATTCGTGGGCATCGATTCCTGTTTGATGCTCCAATCAATGCTATTTCCCGACTTGTGTGTCTGATGGCGAGTGCCCTGAGTAGCAAATGTCGCGAGATTGTGAAAGCTTGTCGCATCTCGAAATGCGATTGTTTGCTCTTGCGAAACGCCGTAGGCGTTCTCGTTAGCGCTTGTTCGCGCAAATTCAAAATATCCTGTCCCGTCTTTTGTTATTTCGAGTTTTGTAACAACCTCAGTGCCGCCGATCGGCTCTCCGTTCTTGACAAACCGTATACTGCTTGCTGCTTTTCCCCCCGCCGATTCTTTCAGGCCCGTAGGCAATGTCTCAAATGCCACTCGCCAACGCTGTTGTGTGTTCTCACTTTTCTTTTCTGTATTGGTGATACCAAACGGCCCGATCCATTCCGATCCACTCTTAATTTCGACATACGCAGGTTGTTGAGTTTTTACAGTCACTGCCGCAGCCACGATCGCTGGCGTCGACTCGACCGTGAAACGCTTTGAGTCTATAAGGGTTTTGATGTATGTCAGTTCGGTCTGTAATCCTGGCAGACGAAGTTGGATGGGGTCGCCTACTCGGTAATGGCTAGTTCCCCTGACGTGGACGGTTGGAGCGGACGTTTCGGTGTCAAACGAAACCGCGAGAACTTGTATTGGATTGAAGCCTCGGTCGAGATATTCCGCCAAACCAGTCGGGTAGCGATCGGTCAACATCGCGTAGTTGTCGGCGACATTGCGGTTGAATAGGTCCAGCGTCCAACTACTTGCCCACGCCTCGCGATTCGTCGCACTGCCCCAAAATCTATTTTTGTTTTGGAAATAGGCGTTCGGCAACTCTCGAAGTGCGCCTACATCCAGTTGCAGCCACATGGGCGCATTGGCCGCGTTGAGCCAGGTGAGGCTGTTTTCTCCATTGCTAATCGTTGGCTGGGCAATGACTTCAGGGTTATCTGTTGCTTTTAATGACTCAGACTCGCTTCTTGTCGCCGCTTGGAACAGCCGGATCGCTTCATTCAGATCTGTACTTGACAGTCCATCGGCGTAAAGTGGAGCGCCCGGGACGGCAGACAAATTGCCGTATGCAGATGCGAGGGGCGTTTCGGCAGTGTACAGCAAGTGACGCAAACGCTGTTCGATGCGATAAACATCAAGCGGAGCGTTTGAAGTTTCTTCAGTCGCATCGCCTACCTTCGATGTCAGCGTGATCTTTTCCTGGAATCCAGGCAATACGTTTATCAGTACGACGGCCTGTTTAACTTCCGGTGACGGTGGATTGCTAACCTCATTCTCCGTGTACGTAAATACTATCTCATACAGACTTTTCTGTTCTAATAACGCTTCATGGTGATAGAAGTTTGGAGGTACAAAGTAGAAAGCTCCATCCGTACCGAAAGAACTCGTTCCTTCAGAGCCTGACAAAATTGGCTCTTTTGCTGTGGATGAATCGAGCGGCTTAAGCAGGAAGTCAAACCTATCAACGAGCGACGGGTTGCGCAGCAAGGCTT
Source organism: Pirellulaceae bacterium (assembly GCA_041751935.1). Taxonomy (GTDB): domain Bacteria; phylum Planctomycetota; class Planctomycetia; order Pirellulales; family Pirellulaceae; genus JBBSJZ01. Next base: position 100,798 of record JBGSIA010000126.1, read on the forward strand.
CGTAGACTTGATCTGCCAGCGTTTCTCCGGCACGGACATAAATAGTAAGGCCTTTGCCTGCGACAAATTCTGCCGATGCCAAGCCACGCGCTGGGGAATGCAATAATTGAACCGTGTGACTTGAAGTGCCCTCCAAGGATGTTTTCGCACTGATTAGTAGCGAATGATTGTCAAGTTCAAGTGATGCCGAGTTCTTTCCTTGCAGATTTTGAAAGGGAACTACGGATAAACTTGGCTGAGGAGGAGTACTTGTCGCCGTGGCGCTGAAGGCGGCATCCGAAACAATGTCTAAACTCGATGCCTTGACTTCGAATGGCAACTCTGATTGTTCTGTCTCAGTCTCGCGCTTCTGAATGACGTCAAACTCCCGAATGAGGTCAAATGAGGTGTGCCGATTTGGGTTGAGGTGAATCGTCAGTTTGCGATTAGGTGCGTCATAGGCAATTCTTAGCTTTTTGTCGTCAAGCGTTGTATCGAGTTCACGCGTAGTATCAACGGCGAACTGAATTGAGAGACCATTGTTTTCAACTCCGTTCTCCTTTGCAGTGAATGTGAAGCTGTGAAAGCCATAGGGGATCGTTGCGGTCGCCTTGGCGTTGGCGCTGCCGCCGCTCGTTATGATTTTTCCAAACGCAAGCAACGGCTCGTTTTTTACTGCGATGAATCTGGCATCGCGGCTGGTCGGGGCATTCGGCAGTTGGACAAAATCCGTGGACGTAAATTCCGATGAGATAATGCGGAAGTCGGTTGCATTGCTAATGCCGAGTTCGTTCAATAACTCTTGTTTTAAGTTTACAGGGATCACATCGCCCCGGCGGCCGGTGACTTTCACTTGAGTTGGCACCGCAGCCAAGCTTCCAGGGATTGCAATCGCTGCGCGATCGATTACGGTGCCGTCCGGAAGGCTAAGGCGGTCTCCGCCGAGAACCTTCTGATACGCCAAGTTGGCGATGCCTCGAAGCACGGACTCTTGTATGACATCGCCGCTCCAATCGTTTTGCAAAATCGATGCGGCCGTAGCGCTGCCCTCGTTCGGCGTGCCCACCATCACGAAGTTGCTGACGCGCGGCAACTGATAGGTTTGACCGTTAAAATCGAATGGCTGTTCGTAGGCTTCACTTTGCACATAAGCACGTGCCAAGAGTCCGCCCATGCCGTAGCCCACGAGATCGATTTCAAAAGGGACGTCGCCATGCTGCTGCTTCCAGGCGATGGACGCTTGACCGAGCCAATAACCGAGATAATCCATCCCGGTTTGGAAGTTCGCAGACGTTCCTAATCTTAAGTTCCTGACAAAGCGATTTCCGATCTCAATCGCAGACGCGTCGCGATCGATGTCAGGAAACTGAATCATCCCATCATCGACACCATCGTGTTCAACCAGCGACAACCGCCAATCGTATGTGGCTGGGAATAGATTGGGAGCAGCAATGGGCTGCCCTAATTGAAAGCGGGTGTAACCCGCATTACTCAGCGTCGTTACCAAGTCCTGTCCGCCGGGCAACGGTTCAAATAGTAAATCTTCTGGGCGCGTGCCGAGCTGAACGAACCAAGTGTCTCGCGCGTCGGCATCCGGTAGTGAGCCTAAGACGTCCGGCACGACCATTACGAAGCGATTCGGCAGCGTTGATAGCTCGAAACTGGTCGCGGCAAAACTGGCCGTCGCTGCGGCCATGGCAAAGGCTTTGGCCTCGCTTTGACTCGCAAGAATCGACGCTTCTATCGCAGTAATCTCTTGGGCTGTTGCTCGCGTTGTCGGGAATTGAATGTCCAAATTGTCAACCACGATGCGGTCGCGGCGAATCGACAACTTGTCGAGTGCTCCGACGGGGAATTCGTCCCACTGCGGAAACCCGATGCGCGCATTGGTCAGTTCGGCAACCAAGGCACTGGGGTCCGTATCGTCAGGATCGAAGGTGAACGACACGTTGCGAGCTTGCAAATTCGCCGAGTCTGCGATCCGCACCCAAACTTCATCGGCCCGAAGAGTCGTGGCGCCGGTCTGCATGTCAAAGGTTCCGGTCACACGATCGGTCCCTGCGGTAATCGGTCCGGCGCGGCCAGGGAACAGTTCCGCCGCAATGGCTGAGACGCCTATCTGTAGCGTTGCCTCGGGCTCGATCACGAACTCAAACGGTTGCCCCAAGCGTTGCTCCGTGCCCGACGTGGGCGCAAAGCTTGCGCTGACGCTTGGTGTCGCCGTTAACGTGGTTGTGCCCTGGATTCGCAGCAATTCGTCGAGTTCTAAGTCGGTGGCCGTGGCAACAAACCGACCCGTCACGCCGACGCTGGCGGGATTGGCCGTCGAGGCGATCAAATACAACGGGTCATTGGAAGTATCCAGTCCGAGCGTCAACGTTCCGTTCAAACGGAGTGAGTCGACGCGGACAGATCCCTCACCCACGTATTCTGGAAAGTGCTCAGCAAGATCGAAGGTCGGCAGCGTGATGAAATCGTCCAGCGGGATCGATCCCAGATCCAACTCGACGCGCACCAGCTCCATGACCGGGACATTGCTCGAATCGTTCAAGAACGATCCAAACGAATCCAGCCAAGTATCGGCACCGTACCCGGCCGCTAATAGATTCGCAGGCGACCAATCGTTGATCGCATCGGTCAGTGCCAGAAAATCACTCAGCGACTGCGTGGAGAAAGGCATGGAGAGGGAATTGGCAGCTTCGACGATTTTGTCACCCAGTGATTCTCCCGCTGACAACGTCTCGCGAGCCAATTCTGTGAGGTTTTCGACAAATCGATCGAACGTGAAGTTCTGTAATTCTGGGGCAAGCTCAGGTTCGAGCGTGCTGATCGGCGTCCACTGGACCGAGTAACCGTCGCCGCTGATCGTGACCGCTGCGGAAGTACTTGCCCCGACTTGGAAAATATCACCACCGCGTGACGTGTTGTTCGTCGCATCGGCATCGACGTCGATGTAGTCGAGGCGTTTGATCCCCAGTCTCGCTACAAGATCTGCGGTTGCTTCGGCGCGGACAAACCGCGATGCGCCAAAGTTCGCGTTATTGTTCAATTCGCCAAGCCGGATCTTGCCATCTTGATTCGCATCGACCGCAGTCAGACTCAGCGCAAGCGGTATCGCAAAGTCGCCACTGACTCCAATCGCCAGTGGACCGTAGTCGCCTTGCGCGGTCGCTTCACCCTGGACTTCGACGCCGAGGCGTGTTTCCGGTAGCAGATAGAAGCCGTCGGCATCCACGCCAAAGGTCAGTTGTCCCGTTGGCTGTGCCGTGACCCCGAGCGAACCGCTCAGTCCCAACTTATCGAGCGATCCGATGTCAGCGAGTGACAGAGCCAGTGATTGAGGGTCTGGCACCAGGCCGGAAGTAGCTAGATCGATTTTGACATGGACGAAACTATCGACAAAAGGTCCCTCCGTTTCGATCGTCAGCCCACGATGTTGCAGCGCTAGTTTCAGTGCGTCGAGATCTTGATAGGTTTGATCGACCGATTGCAGGAACTCAGTATGCACCTGCGTCATCGCGGTTTGCAGTTGAGCCAGCAGATCGAGTTCTTCGGTCAACAATTCTACTGGCAGCGTCGGTTGGCCAAACAACGTTGCCAGATTGCCGCCCAAGTTGTCAAGATCGGCAAACCCGAGGTTCAGTTGCTCGATGGAGAACGCCAAGTCATCACCGCCAACGGCGGTGGTTTCGATAACGATACTCAGCCCGTCAGATTCGTAAATTGGTTTGACAGTCAGCAGGCTTTCCGGATCCAGCCCAGTGACAACGACATTAGAAAATTCGCCGACTCGCGACCCCCATTGAAGCAACTGCCACGTCGATTCGAGTTCGGGTTCGTAACCGGTGAAGTCCAGATGCAATGTGCCGTCGAGTATTGCCTGGCCACTAACCACAAGTCGATCAAAATCAGTCGTCGTCTTTGCACCGCCGATCTGCAGCGTGACGATTCCCTGAGACACCAGCCTTAAATCACCGTCGACATTTTCATTAGCATAGGTGTGTCCGCCAGGCGAGACGTACGATTCCAGCTCGTAGGCGCCCGCTTCGGGTCCGCCCTGCCGCGCGACGCCGCGTTGGTCACTCAGTAAGGCAGTGGCAGGGTTCGCATGGCTGATTGCAGGACTGTTCGGCAAAACGGCATGCGTCCAGGTTAAGCCGCCGTTATCAGCAAGTGGTGCAAGACCTGGGTCCAAAATCCCAACCAAGTTGCCGTTGACGCCGTTGCTGACGCCCGAGCCATTGACCAAACCGATGATGTTGTGCGAGCTTCCGACAATGAAACCACCATTGACGTCATGCGACAACGTTGAACCGGATGTCCAGTGATTTCCCGCAATGATGGAGTTATGCGCGGTAATCGCATTCCCTGCCTGGACGCCTGCACCTCCCGAAGGTCCCGTGGCTGTGTTGTCGGTGATTGTCGTGTGATCGATGGCGACGATATTGATGCCACCGGTAATTCCGGTACTCCGAACGCCAATCGCGCCTCCTGAAATGGCCGAGTTGCGAGAGATAGTCGAATTGCGAATTACGGTCTCGCCACCACCGATTTGAACGGCTCCACCTGAGTTTGCTGTGTTTTCATTGAACGTACTCCGTTCGATTGTCGTGCGCACGTAAGCAGCAACAACAAAATCCGTTTTGGTAAGATAAATTGCCCCGCCTTCGGCACTGCCGTTTCCGTTAGCGGTCACGCTGTTACCAATAAACGTAGAATCGCGAACTGTAAAGTCGGCATGCGCGGGCATGTGGATGGCACCGCCAAATCCTTTTGCCGAGTTGCTCAAAAACTCGCTCATTGAAATGTGAAGCCCGGTGTAACCACCACCGATGCTAATGGCACCACCAGCGAGTTGGGACGAGTTGCTATCGAAAAATGAATCGGCAATCGTCAATCCACTATCTCGCAGAAAAACCGCACCGCCGTTTTGCCCCGATGAGTTACCAATCAATTCGCTTTCGCGAATCGTTACGCTACGACTCCCGCTGGTTCCCGCCCGATGGATCGCCCCCCCTTCACTGATGGCGGCATTGTCGATTAGTTGCGAGCCAAGCACCTCGACGGCTCCGATGGTGTAGATTGCTCCGCCGTGTCGTGAGGCAGAGTTGTCCGCTAGACGCGCATCTTGTAGTACGATTTGGGAGTTGAGTCCTCCGCGAATCGCACCACCGTCTTCAGCAGAGCCACCCGTGAGCGTCAAATCTTCGACGGTCAAGGTCTGGCTGGCGGAGACATCAAAGATTCTTGATAGCCCGCCTGCATTTATCATTGACTGACCGACGCCCAAACCCGTCAGCGAGACGCTCTCGGAAACAATTAATTCACCCTGAGTCAGTTGAATCGTGGCGCCCGTCGACAGATCAAACGTGATCTCTTGCACACCTGGCTCTACATTCGCACTGGCAATCGCCTCACGCAGACTTATCAAATCGTCGCTTGAATCAACGATGTCCAAGGGCGTATTGACAACAAACGGGCTTGTGTCCGAAGCCAACAGATGGCGGGCCTCCAGCGTTTCAACCTGCAGTCGACGATGTCGTCGCTCGCGCCGCAGACGAGCTTGCTGCTTCCGGCTGGCCGCCCCGATTGCTGGCTGGCTGTTTCGTTCACGCATTGGGTCATCTCAGTTTTTGCAGGGGAGAAAAACAACCGAGCTGGAGCGGGCACAATCTAGTTCAAAAGGGTGCCTGCAATCGGCACATTCCTACCTGCGCCTGTACGACCGTTGCGACCAGAAAATTTTAAAGTTTTTCAAAAATTGTGCTTGCTGCGGGAACAGTGGCGAGGGGTTCGCGAGTGAATCGATTCACCACCGTCGCGGCACGTGAGACCGTTATTCGATGACTGTTCTTGCGATGCGAAATCCGTTGTCGAGAACACGATTGTTAAGATTGTCGTAAGAGCGATACGATGATCTCGAGTGCCTGGCTGTATACTCGAACGAACCGCCTCGCAGGACGCGACGCTGGTCATCGAACGTTACTTCGTGGTCGCCGTAAGCACCAACCGTTAACGGATCGGTTTCCTCCGCCAAATTGATGTAGGCGTGATAGACATCGTTGCACCATTCGAATTCATTTCCGAGGATATCGAACAGTCCGTAGTCGTTGGGTAACAGCTCCGCGACTTCATGACACTCGTCTTCGGCCAGAGGTGAATACCACGCGTACAGGCTCAGCAGTTTTTCGGCGTCACCATAGAACCGTTGTGTCTGAGTTCCCGAGCGACAGGCGAACTCCCATTCAGCTTCCGTTGGCAGTCGGTAACCTTGCAGTTGCAACAATCCTGGTTTCGCATGCATACCTTCGGCATACTCGCCTTGCTCGTTTGGCACGTAGCACCATTGCTCCTCGGGGACCCCGTCTTGTTGACTGAGCCAATTGCAATATCCAGCGGCTTCATACCAGCCAACGGACCCGATCGGGCAAAACGGTCGCGGAGTGACACCGCGTTGATTGAACTGGAAGTCGGTTCGCCAACGCAAAATCGCTTCTCGAGTCACCTCGGTTGTGGACATCGCAAATCGACGCTCAACACTACGTAGATGCTGCCGCTCGTCTCTATCTCGCCAGGATTCTTGATCGTCCGATCCCATGTAAAACGGTACCATGTCGATGATCGAAAAGGTTTGGCCTTGCGAGTTTACGAACCATCGCAGTTGTTTCGCGAGTGCCTGATCTAAACTCACATTCGCATCTTGAAGAGAAATTGCCCCATCGTCCGACTGTCGACGTATTAGCACCGCGATCGCTGAATGAATTGAGGCTTCAGGCGAGTTTTGGTACCACTGTTGCAAACGATTCAGTACGTGCGTCGGCAAAGTCATCGTCTGGTCAACACGCAGGAATTCCGCCAACGTCAATAACAGCGCGAACCGCACCGACAAATCCTCGGTAACCAACAGTTGGTTCCAAAGCGTTTCCGGCGGCACCTGGAGGGCGGGGATCAAATGAATCAAATGCCCCCGCACGCGTGGTTCAGGCGAATGCTTCAGCAGCGGCCAGACGACCTCACCATGACCGAAGTGCAGTAGCATGACGGCTGCTTTGGCTTGCCGTTCGGCCCAAGTATCCTCGTCGAACGCATCAAGAAAGGCATCCGATGGAGAGTCCTTCAGCAGTGACGTCGCTGCCTCAACGATCGCCGCCCGGCGCACTTTTGCACGGTCCATGACAACCCGAAAGTGATTGGGTTCCGCTTCCACCAAGAGTTGCAGGATTCTTTCCGGATACGCGGATGCTTGTTCACAAAGGACATCGATCGCGAAAAGTCTCGCTTGTTCGCTTTGACTTGGATCAACACGAATTTCCTCCAGCGCGTCCGCTAGCTGCGGCACGAGGGGACTGAATCGTCCCTTCCAATCACCGAATTCCGACGGTGCAACACGAACTAGCTCTCGGGCCACCAGCTGTACCACGCTTTGATCCTGCGAAAACGACGAAACGTCGTGGATGTGAGTCAGTGCAGCGGCAGCACGAAACCGTTCCTCGGCAGCGTGAGTGGAGTTGAACAAGTGCTCACGACAACGCAGCGAAAATTGTGGGTCCGTATGATTCAATCGGTCCGTCAGTACGATCAACGTGCGAGGGTCGGCTTCCCACAAGCGTGACCAAATCTTTTCTGCCGACTGGTCGTTGGCTGGTAGTAGTGCCAAGATGAGATTGAGACGCTGTTGCTCGCTGAGTCCCGAGATCTGCTGCCCACGTCGGAGAAATTTGCCAGCGACAATCGGATTCGCATCGACCTGTTGAAGCAGCGTCGGCAGTTGATTGATATCCGAGTTGATGATCGCGGTTGCTAATCCCTCAAGCTGAATCTGTTCTTGGCGTTCACGTGCATTGGCTTCCAGGGCGCGGGATACAGTGACGACGCCCAAGATACCGGCCAGGACCGTGAGTGGCAAAAGCAGGCACATTGCAGCCAGTGCTGGATTTCGCTTAGCAAATTTCCAAACACGATCTAGCCAGGAAACACGACGTGCGCGAATCGGTCGCTGCTCAAGAAAACATTCCAGATCGTGTGCCAAGTCGAACGCGGAATCGTACCGCTGTGATGCTTCCTTGTGCAGGCATTTCAAACAAATCGTTTCCAAATCACGGGGAATGCTGGGACGCAACCGACGAGGAGGAACCGGCTCCAGTGTCTTGACTTGTTGTAAAGTCTCCAGGATGCTGTCTCCTTTGAACGGAGGAGCTCCGACGAGCAACTCGTACAAGACGGTGCCGAGAGAATAGATGTCTGCCGCCGGCGTGATTTGAGTCTTTAATCCCAATGCCTGTTCCGGTGCCATGTAGCTTGGAGTTCCAAGGACATCCCCGGCTTGAGTGAGCTCTTGGTTCAAATCCAAGTGTTTCGCCAGCCCAAAGTCAGCGAGTTTCGGCGTATCATCGCCGCCGAATAGAATGTTCTCCGGTTTGATGTCGCGATGAATCAGCCCCGCCTGATGCGCAACCGTCAACCCATCGCAAATTTGTTTGATCGTTCCAACGGCGAACTGAGGTGATTGTGGCTTGCCACGGACGCGAGAAGCGAGGTCACCACCTGCACAGAACTCCAAGATCAAGTAGGGACTGTCGCGATGTTCGCCGATTTCATATATCTGGACGATGTTTGGATGAATCACTCGTGCAGTTGACAACGCTTCAGTCCGTACGCGTTGGATTCGAGTTTCCGAGCAAAACTCAGGCTTCAGGCACTTGATGGCTACTTTGCGATTCAGTTTGCGATCGATGGCAGCATAAACAATCCCCATTCCGCCGCGACCGATTTCACCGATCCATTCGTACGGCGAGGGCGGCTCAAAGAGACTGGCGTGGGCCGCGAAATCCAAGGAACCAGGCACCGCTTTGACACTCACTGGCGAAGCGAGCCCATCGCCGGACACCCTCAATGCCAACGCGCGTACTGTCGGTAGGATTTCGCCGAGGACCGAAGCGAACTCAGGATACTGGCGAATCACTTCGTCCACAGAACACTTCTGGCCACCGACACATCGTTGCGTGAAATCATCGAGGATTTCCGCGAGGAGCGATTCATTCTCAATAGGTGGTTCTGTCGTCAACGCACTGACCAAATCTTATGTAGGCATTTCGCCATCGTGTTCACGTAACCCGTTTCGCAATTTTAGCAAAGCGCGTGAGTATCGCTTACTGCAAAGTCGTGGGTCGATATCGAGAACCGATGCCGCGGTTGCATTGTCGAGACCTTCACAGGTTCGCATCAGAATCAACTCGCGATCTTCATCAGTCAGTGCCATCATGACCTGCTGAACTTGCTCCACCAGTTCGTCTCGCTGGAGTCGAACGGAGGGATCATCAGCATTCTCCAGTTCCAACTGATTGACAATGATCACGGAGCCGGCAATCGACAATGCGACTTCACGACCGGCATCTCGCCGCGCGGTACCCAGATGAGTGCGCCGGATGCGAGCTAAGTTCTGGTAGGCGGTCCTGCGGACCCAAGCGTCAAAGGACATCGGGCGTTTCTGCAAGAACTCTTCAAGCCGTTTGGAGACTTCGATCATCGTTTCTTGGACGATGTCCGAGGGACTGATCCGCTGGGCAACACGATGATCGATCCGCAACTGGACCAAATTCCGCACAATACCCAAGTATCGGGAAAATAGATATTCCCGCGCTTCCTGATCCCCTCGAGCAACTTGCTTCAGTAGCGAGTCATTGGATTTTGACGTCGACAATTGATGAATCTCACTGCAGGAACTTGGCAACAACTCGTGTGGTTCCGCTACAAAGTGTAGCGTTTAGCCAAGCTGACTTGGACTGACACGGTAAAAACTTTACACCTTCAACGGGCTATCAGAGGTCGCGAGCTTCGGGACATTCCAACATAATGATGGACTTGCATGTGGGAGTACATGCCTAAGTTTTCCAAGCATCGGACATACACTGCGCGTATCTACTCAAATCAAAATTCAGCGGAAGTTTGAGTAGAATTGGATAGCCTGTACAGACACTACCCGAAGGCTGGAGCCCCTATGAAAAGTCGCGTACCTAGATCGTTCTTAATTGCATTGGTCCTTTACGTTTGCAGTGGGTTCATGGCTGACGCTGCGGAACCGCCGGCGGAGATTGTGCAAGCTGGTTTGCAGCGACGCGCGGAGATACCACTTGGCGGTGATTTCAAGCCGAACTCCAAGTCGCCTGTATTCGTCGCAGTCGGACATGGAGGACGCATCCTGCTCTCACGCGATGACGGCGAAACTTGGAACCAAGTCTTCTGGGGCTTTGCGGGCTCGGATCATGGCCCGTGGGCAACCAAAGCAGTCGCATACACTGGTGGCGTATTCGTGGTGCCGATCGGCTGGGGCAGCCCCACGGCATGGCTTGCTTCAGATGATGGAGTGAATTGGAGGCATCTCACCAGCGGCAGTGCGAGACTGAAGGGCGTCAAGGAAGCTGATGGCGATCCGTCGGTGATGCCGGGTACCTGGGGAATCGCCGGTGGCCAAGGCGCCTTCGTTACTGGCGGGTATATGATGATGGCAGCGACGGCGGACTTGGGAAAAACGATCACAACATTTTCGCTGTACGACTTCAAGAAAGAGACTCGACCTCGCAAGCTAGTGACACACCATGTCGGCCCAGTGTATTGCGGAGACGCCAGTGGGCGGTTCTTGGCGTTAGGTAATGATCGATCAAAAGAAAACACGGTCTTCGGAAATCTGTTTGCGTCAGACGACCTCGGCAAGACATGGAAATGGCTTGAGCCGAAACTGCTCAACGAAGCCTGCGACGGTTACAGTGGCATCGTTTCCAATGGCAAGCTCGTCGTGATCTCTGATAGTTCGAGTGCCAATGTTTTCAAATCGGGTGATGCGGGTGCACAATGGGAAGGCCCTTTTGCTACAGGGATCGAGCGAGCCTCGTTGAATTTGGTTGGCGATGAATTCTGGTTGGTGGGCAGCAAATCGGCGCGGCGAAGTAGTGACGCAAAGATTTGGCACGACCTGCCGCCAGGTATCCCCAGCGGCAAGATCATTGCTTCACCGACTGGCACGCTGATCAACATCGACCGCACCCGATTCAACATTCTCCGCAGCACCAACGGCGGTCGCACCTGGAGCGAGGTCTACTCCTTTGAACCAGAAATCGAACACGTCCACGGCGCTCAAGGACTGCGCGATATTGCATTTGGCTACGTGAACTCTGATGTCGTCGTCTTCTCGACGCAGGAAGATCATCGCCAGATGCAACAGCAGCTTGGGATCACGAAACTGCGTCCGGGGCCGAGTGGAGATCCGAACAACGCGAACGCGGCGAACACGGACGAATCGAAAGCGAATCCGTATCCGCAACTGCCGGAACTCATGAGGTTGAAGGATGGCACGATGGTCACCACGCCCGATCAATGGTGGAACAATCGTCGTCCTGAAATCGTTGAGGACTTTGAACGGGAAGTGTTGGGCAGAATCCCAGATGGCGTGCCGGACGTTAAGTGGGAACTAATAAAGACGATCGATAAGACGCTCGGCGAGACAGAGGTCGTTGAAAAACGGCTGGTTCGAAGAATGCCAGCGACTTGCCCGTTGATGCTCACATGTTAATCTCGCTCTGTGCACCTCGAATGACTTTTATTAGCTATGGAGTTCCTGAAAAAGGCGATGCATTGTGGCTGGACCAACAGGGCAGCTTCATGGCCACGATCGCCGCTCAGCCCGCTTTCCGATTACTTGGAGCACGAGACCTTGGACGCAGCGACGATTACAACGCCGAAATCATGCCGCCGGTGAGTACGGGACTTCTTGAGGGCGAGCTTGCATGGAGAGAGCACGATGGCGGCCACACCGATGTGCCGAACATTTCACACTTCATCCAGTGGGCGAACAAACTGTTGGCTGAAGCAACTCCGCAAGATCGCTATCGCGGGCCTCATTAGGAAACCACTCGTTCTTCTAGACTGATCGTTACAAAATCGAATACGGTCTGGTCGTCACTCCGAGGTGCTAATTCGTGCTGGCTTTGAAGACCCGATAGATGTTGCCGGACATTACCTTATGAATCTGCTCCGATGAGTATCCGCGGTCAAGCATGATTTGGGTGATGACGGGGTAGGTCGATACGTCGTCAAGTTGCCTGGGGAGCATCGTCACGCCATCGTAGTCAGCGCCCAAACCGACATGATCTTCACCGCAATGTTTGACTAGATAGTCAATGTGATCGACGACATCGTGTGCGACGCCTTGGATCTCCGGGTTAGCTCGGTCCCAACGATTGAGTTGGGCATCGCGGTCTTCGGCGGTCAGCGATTGCTTGTCGAGCTTGACCTTCAACAGGATTCGTTCGCGGCTTTTCTCGACAGCAGCCGGTGTCACGAACCCATTGCAAAAATTAACCATGATCACTCCTCCATTGTCGCGAACTAACGGCAATACTTCGTCATCGACATTCCGGGGGTGACTTGCCACGCCATCCGCCGAACTGTGACTGAAGATGACCGGCGCACTAGCGATACGAAGCGCGTCCTTCATCGTTGCTGTCGAGACATGCGACAGGTCGACCAGCATCCCTAGCCGATTCATCTCGCGCACGACTTCTTCGCCAAAGGGACTGAGCCCATTGTTGATCGCTTCGTCCGTACAGGAATCCGCCCAGTCTAGCGTGCTGCTGTGGGTCAACGTCATGTAGCGAGCCCCCATCTCGTACAAGCGCCGGAGATTCCCGATTGAGTTCTCAATCGAGTGTCCTCCTTCCACGCCGATTAAGCTTGCGATCTTGCCCGACGCTAACGCCTCTTCGACTTGTTCCATGTTGGTCGCGAACGCAAAGACGTCTGGATAGCGACGACACATCTCTTTGACTAGTTCAATTTGCTCCATCGTGATCGCCAGCGATTTACCGTCCAGCCGCGTTGATGCTGGAACATAGACCGACCAGAATTGGGCTCGCACATTCCCCTGTCGCAGTCGCGGTATATCCGTCATCAACTGCGGTTGCGATTTCGCGATATCGACTTGATCGAACGAAGAACTTGCCTTATTCCGCATCGCCCACGGCAAATCATTGTGACCGTCCCAAACGAAGCCTGCGGAGTGCACTTGCATTGCCTGCGGAGACACGATAACGCTGCCTCGTGCATCGCCTCGTCCCGGGACCTGTTGACCAATAGAGACGCTAGGTGCGCCCAAGAGGCAACCGGCAAACAGACCACCGGCCAAAAAACTTCCGCCTTGAAGGAAACGGGCGAACATTGCACTAACCGGCGTTCGAAAATTAAAGTACATGTCAGCCACTTCTGATCAATTCAATAAAGGAAATAGACTAAAAGGCCGCCTTTCTCCACCATAGCGTGACGCAAAACCATTGCAACTGCTGTTTGCCATCAGCAAGCCGGACACGCGTACGCTGTGAGAGCAGCATACACACTTCCGAGCCAGTTTAGACGCTCCCGACCGACGTACGGAAGCAACCCGGCGTTCCACCGAAGTGAATTTGATACATTGGGGACAGCGACGCGCCGCTGCTAATGCCTGTATCATGGCAATTGTGACGAATCGACTTGTCGCGCTGCGTGGAAGACAGCGCGGACGTTGTCGCGGAGTAAAATCGTTTATTACCTATCCGAAAACCGTGAGCCGAAGGCGATTGCCGCGTGTGTTTCTTCGGTTTTCGGATCGTTTCTTAGATGCATTTGAGGAGTTGGAAGATTGTTAGTTAGGCGACTTGAAGCCGGAGCCGTTTGCTTGCTACGCGAAATGTTGAAGAGATATTTTACCTTGGACTGTTGGCGATGCTAATAAAGCAAAATCCGGATTGCTTTACGTTGGTCGAGCTACTCGTTGTGGTCCACTAACGAGGTGCCCTTATGACTAGAGACCTTAATCCGAGAAGCGCCGTTCGTTTTCTGGTTCAGAACGTGGTTGCAGTATCCTTTTTGATGGTTTTCGGGTTCGGCGATTTGTCGGAGCCGGCTACAGCTGATGAAACTTTGCTTGAAACACGCCAGAAGATCCACGCCGAGATCCAACAGGCGATGGCACTAAAACGCCCGAGTCGTTCCGTGGGAACACTGCGAGACGGACGCTTGGAGAATGCCGCTGAATTGCCCAAGCCCGATGGAATCGGGTACTTTATTTCACATGTCGATCGCGATACAAACTTCGGCGCCGACCGCATGATTTTCGGACTTTTGCAGCTTGGTCTAACGCTACGCGAGCGATTGGGTCCCGAACCGCAACACCGCGTACTGGTCAGCGAAATTTCGGACCGCGACGGTGGCAAGCAACTACGTCACATCAATCACCAAATGGGACTCGATGTCGACCTTGGGTTTTATACGATGGATCGAACGGGGAAACCAGAAACGTCAAAGTGGCTGATGTTTGACAAAGAGGGACTTTCGCCCAACAAGACCGTCCGCTTCGATACCGAGAGGAATTGGTTGCTGATAGAATCGATCTTGGAAAACGAGACTTTCGGTGAAATCCGTACGATCCTGATCGCGGATTGGCTAAAAACTATTTTGTTAGAACACGCTGAGGGTCTCGCCGAGTCAGCGAACGACGAAGAAGCGAAACGGATTCGATTGTTGATTCGTCGTGGCGAGAGATTGATGCGTCAACCGTCGTCCTCACCGCACGACAATCATCTACACTTAAGCTTGGAACTGTTGCCAAACGAAATGGAGGCTCCAGGATGCGTTCCCTAACCACCGCCGGTTTGTCGCCATTTCGTTTATCGTTTCCTGTTACAGATCTCGTGGCGACGCGGGATTTTGATGTGGGCGAGTTGTTTTGCCTAGAGACTCATGGCACCAATTGGCTGAGCGATTGTGGTATCGTTAAGCCAACGTGACCTTGCCCGATCGATTAGGATAGGGAGTCGAACTACTAGAAATAATCTTTGCCGGTACTCCTGGCGACGCAGCTAAAGGCGGCAAACAAAAAGTATCCAACACGTTATTAAACCTCCGCGATAATTGGGAGTTGGCTGAATGAATCGAAAAATGGTACTCGTTTTTGGCGTGGTCGCCGTCGCCTTCTGTTTAGGAGGTGGCGCAAGACTTTCCCAGGCCGATCCGCCTGACTCGATCAGCCCGGCTAAAGTTATTACTGTTGCTGGGTTTTCGGAAGAGCAATCGTTTGCACCGGAGTTGCGTTCACCGAGAATCGAGCGACCTTTTCGTAGACCAGTTATCGGCATCGCGAGTCTTGTTGGCGAGACGTATGTGCGAGCGATTCGAACGTGCGGTGGCGTACCGATCGTCCTGCCGTGTATCGATGGCAGTTCCGCAGAGATCGACGATTATCTAGGATATCTGGATGGGCTGCTGATGCCCGGCGGTGCAGACATTCCGCCCTCGGAATGGGGCGAAGAGCGACATCCAACAACAGAGGTGCTCGACGATGATCGATATCGTTTCGAGAAGGCTCTGATCACTGCCTGGATCGAATATACTAACAAACCACTGCTAGGGATTTGCCTCGGCAGCCAGTGGGTCAACGTTGTTCACGGCGGCTCACTGATTCAAGACATTCCATCGGAATTCGGTGGGCATCCCCGTGGCGAGCCGCACCAAGTCAAATTGAAACTCGGATCGCGGTTGTACCAAATCTTCGGTGAACGCGAGTTCGAAGTCAATTCGTTTCATCATCAATCGGTACGCATCGTTGGCGAGGGCCTGCGAGCCGTTGCCTGGAGTCCTGATGGGATCATTGAAGCCATCGAAACGACTGATCCGAATCGCTTTCTCTTTGGCGTCCAGTGGCATCCAGAAAAGATGATGCCCGCGAACCAGCTGCAAAAAAAACTGATTCAAGCGTTCGTTGATGCAGCGTCCGAGACTGCACAAAACGCTCCCAATCTGTCTGGCCTCGTTGCTGACTGACGACGATCAACGAGAAACGCGATAGCGTTTGAGGCCGGAGGCCGACGTATTTTTTGCTGGGGCTGTAAAGGCCCGTTGCTATGTTTCTATACAGTTGATTGATTTCTCACTTCTGGCCAATGGCCTGGGAATTTGCCGGTGCAGTATCAGAAAGGACCAACGACCCAACAGTTTGCGCCCCGCTTGCCTCGTCTCATTCGTCTCCCTTTGTTTTCCTTTTCGGCTTGCTCGAGCCCTCTTGCAAAGTCGGTGCGTAATCTGGATTGGCCTGCATCATCTCCGCGCCAACATTGATTCTCCAAGCATCCAATTCCTTTTGTAGCTGGGCCAGTTTCACTGGCTCTGCGGTTGAAAGGTTGTTGGATTCACTCACATCCTGAACCAAGTTATACAATTCGTGCCCCGCCGGATCAAAGGTCTGGATCAGCTTCCAAGGGCCTCGGCGAATAACACTTGAGGGGACGCTCGATGGATGCTCGTTGTAGTGAGGGTAGTGCCAAAACAATGACGAGCGGTTTAGCTTAGTCGCGCTTCCCTGTAGCAGTCCCGTCAGGTCGAGGCCATCGAGATGTTGGTTGGGCAGCGGGTCGATACCCGCGACGCCTAGGCACGTCGGATACAGGTCGTTACTAATCACCGGTTCGCCAACGACCAAGCCAGCAATGGCTTTTCTCGGCCACTTGATGATCAGCGGTACGCGAATGCCGCCTTCATAGTAAGCGCCCTTATTGCCGCGAAGCGGTGCATGATGGGTCGCCTTCCACAATCCGCCGTTATCACTGGTAAACACGATGACGGTATTCTCGGTCAACTTCAATTCGTCCAAGACTTTCATCACACGGCCAACGCTATCGTCGATACTCTCAACCATCGCTGCGTATTGAGGCAGGCCTTGGCGTTTAGCGTCAGGCACTCGCGCATATTTTGCTGTAACTTCAGGCTTGGCCTCGAGCGGCGAATGCACTCCGTAGTGAGGGAAGTACAGAAAAAAAGGACGATCCTTGTTCTTCGTAATGAACTGCACCGCCTCATCGGTCAGTCGGTCGGTCAGGTATTCGCCTTCGCGACCGTCGGCCAGCACGTTCCATCGTGCTCGCAGTTCGGTTCCAGGAATCAACCAATCGCCCTGGTAGGGATAGAAGTAACTTCCAGGCGCTCCGTGTGCATTGCCAGCGATGTTCACATCGAAGCCGTGGTGCTCTGGCAGTGAAAATGGCTCGCTACCCAAATGCCATTTGCCGATGTTGGCCGTTCGATAGCCGACCCCTCGGAGCGCTTCGGCCAGTGTGAGTTCCTCTATTGGCAACCCGCGCAGGAACCGACCTCCTCGAAGTTTCGCTTTCGGGTTCCAGCGTCCCGAAGGCAACCAATCAGTCAATAGTAGTCGGGCAGGGTATTTTCCAGTGAGAATCGCTGCACGAGTGGGCGAACAGACAGCACAAGCTGAATACGCATCTGTGAAACGAACGCCGTCGCTAGCCAGCCGATCGATGTGTGGTGTTTGGTAGAACGTGCTCCCCTGGCAGCCAAGGTCTCGCCAACCCAAGTCGTCGATCAGAAACAGAACAATGTTGGGCCGCGTGTCAGCCAACAATGAATCTGCCATCCCAAGCGACAACAGAATCACTCCCACCAGCAATGCTCGGGACAATGACGCCACGATGCTGAATGACAATTGCGCTTTCATAGAAATAGTTTGCAGTAACAAGGGATGAAAAGGATCGAAGTCAAGGACTGAAAAAGTGGCGGTGACTTTTAGCCGCCGTTTCAAGCAGTGTCGGCTAAAAGTCAACACCAGTCGTTTCAAGCAGCGTTGGCGACAGCAAAAAATCTGTTTAAACTGTTTGAAGTTATAAACATTCCTCTGAAAAGTAACATCGTGAGAACGTCTATCCAGTTTGCGATCGCGTTGACTTTGACTTGGGGTTTTCCTGCCTCAGGGCAAGAACTGCTGAAATCTGATCCAGAACTGCAGAGTTTTTTTAAGCAGCATTGTTTGGATTGTCACTCGGGCGACGAGCACGAAGGAGGCTTGGATCTGGACTCGTTGAGCACCGAATTGACTGATGCCGAAGTGATGCGACGATGGGTGCTGGTTCATGATCGCGTGGCCAGCGGCGAAATGCCTCCCGATGGCGTGCAGCCGCCCAAGGCTGTTCGGGAACGGTTTCTGAACCAACTTAGCGAAACGCTGCACCGTGCCGATGCATCCTATCGCGAAGTGGTCCTACGGCGACTGAACCGCTTGGAGTATGAGAACACGTTGCGGGATCTGTTCGACTTGCCGCACGTGGACATTAAAGAGATGTTGCCGGAGGACGCCAAGGCACATGGCTTTGACAATATCGGCGAAGCCTTGTCGCTGTCGACTGAGCAGATGATGGTTTACCTACAGGCAATCGATCATGTATTGAATGAAGCCCTTGGGCCCGCACAACGTCCTCAAACTCGCGTGAAGTCTGTGAACTTAAAGGACTCGGTACAGCGAGCATTGGGGAATTTATTTCGCGACGAGCCTGATGGCGTGGTAATATTCAGTTCTGACTATTCGCCGTCAGTATTGAAAGGCTTTGATCTTCGCCAGCCAGGTTTGTACCGCTTCAAAATCAATGCACGAGCGTTTCAATCGGAGCGACCGATGACGCTGCGAGTTTATGCAGGTGATGTGATCGGCAATCGCGGCGCCAGTTGGCTGGCAGGTTATTACGATGTCGCGCCCAGGGTGAGCGCATTTAATTTACGTTAGGGATCGAGTTCAGAATTTCGAGCAAAAACTCGAAGTCGTATCCGGCACGTAGCCGCTTTTGGCGAATGCTTGCCTTGCGTGTCGTATTATGCTTGATCAGCGTCACCGCG
>JBGSIA010000127.1:0-6224 GCA_041751935.1 Pirellulaceae bacterium
GCTGTCGTTACCGCTGATGGCGAGTTGCGCGGCCGTCGGGCCGCGGAAGCCCGCGTTGCTCGTACAAACGGTCAAGCGCGTTAGTTACGGTACTACGACTAATACCAAGCGTTTGGCCGATTTCCTTGTTGAGCACGCCAGAGTCGTGCAGCCGAGCGATTTTGGCCTCGACCTCGGCGTTGCCCTTGACGGGTACGATCGGTTCTTTGCGATGCGCCGCCGGTTTTTCGTTGCCGCCGGAAGCGATGTCCAAAGAGTTTGTAATCGTTGGGCGAGATACTCCAAACTCCTTTGCAATTGCATTGAGCGATGGCTTCTTGCCGGACGCCTGAATTGCCTCAAAGCGAGCCAACACGGCCTCTGCGTTTTCGCGTGCCCAATTGCTCGGCGCGGGAATCTGGAACTCATCGAGCCAGAACCATTCGTTTGGAAGTGCATCGAAACGATGGGGATTGGTTGCCATATTGATGCGATCACGAAGCCGTTCGTCACTGAACGAATTGTCCTGGACCCGCATCCACGCACGCCGGCGGGCCTTTGTTTGGTAACCCAAACCGTCGGCCGCGATGACTGGATCAAGCATCTCCTTTGTGTGAGAGAACCAAAGAACTGCATCTGGGATAGAACCAACTTTGCAAGAGCGGCAAACAACGCGTCCATCATCGAAACAGTCGATACGGTCAATGTGCATGGACAATTCAAGATTCGTCGATGTCGCACACTCGCCATCGAGTACACTGGCGAGGCGGTCCAGCCGATTTTGAATCTGACTGGGCTGAACCAAGCGATCAAACACCGACATTTCACAGGCTTGGCATTCGATATCAGCCTCAATTTCTGCGATCCGTTGCAATGCCTCGCCAGCCTGCTTCTCAATGGTCTCGCGTAGCTGGTTAGGCAGCGTCGACTTTGCCAGTGTAACCGACCAACCATTGACGCGATCTTGCAGTTCAACGCGTTCAGCTTCCAATTGAGGAACGACTGCCGTCTTTTGCGAAGCGTCCTGGCGACGTTGTTGTTCGACGATCTTGTGCACCTCTGTGATCAAAGACGCCGAACCAGCGTTGTCTGGGAACAACCGTCCAACAAGCTTGCCGACTACGGTTTCACGTAACCACTCTTCCTTGACCCGGCGGTCGTTTGCACAAATTCCGTTACGCCGGTTGGGACAAGCATAGGAACAGTAGGTCTTATTTTCACCAGACTTTGTCGTGTAAGGCGAGGTTGAATTGGGAACCATCGACGCGTTGCAGTGGCCACACCGAACCAAGCCCGTAAGCGGGTAGCGATAGTTGTTACCGCGATGTGTGCCCGTCTCAGCGTCGCAATGCAGCGACCTTGAGCGAGCGATAATCCCGGCGTCTACCTTTTCAAGCGTTTCCGCATCGACGATTGGCTCACAAAACCCCTCGACGCGAATGACGTGTTCCTCATCATTCCTTTCGATAACACGCCGTTCATCGATCAAGCCGGTTGAGTTTTCACTCCACACCAATGTGCCGCGGTAAATCGCACTCTTGAGCCGATGTCCGACCGTGTCTGCGTGAAATGGCTTGAACCGATCAGAGATCACGTCGTTGCTGTTGAGGTAACGCGCCAGACTCTGCTGTCCCCACGACGGATGATTCGCAGAGGCCTGATACAGAATCGCCATGATTGGAGCGGTATCCGGATCATGCACCAGCCTGTGGTGAGGGATTTCCCGCGAACGGCGTTTCTCCGTTGCGACGACCTCCAATTCGTAGCCGAACGGTACGGGCGAACCAGGCCAATATCCTGCTTCGATCGCTTCGATCTTACCCCTCAAAACGTCGTTGGCCTTGATGCGACTGTCCTCGGACGCCCGCATGTTCTCGAACATCTCGGCATACTTTGAATCGACCGAACTTGGGTCGGCAAAGCTGCGATCGGCGGTCAGTACATAAACACCATGCCGAAATTGAAGATCGCGACGATAGGCATCGAGATTTTCCATGCGACCGAAACGTTCGATCGTATCCACCAAGATGGCAGATGCTTGGACAACGCCCGTCTTGATATCGCGAAGCATCTGTTGAAATCCGTCACGGTGCTGGGCCGTTTTTCCAGACTTAGCCTCGTCGATGTAGACCTTGACCACGCGCCAACGCAGCCCCCTGGACTTGATCAATTTCCGAATAGCCCGCTCCTGCTGGGCTGGACTGGTCTTGGACTGATTATCGGAACTCATGCGGAGGTAGATAATCACATCGCGAAGGATATGAAAATCAAATTTCTTACGTAACATCTGATTGCTCCCTTCGTCGCTCTTCGCGACGAATGTCGCTCGCAATGGTGCGAGCAATGAAGTGGACCAACCTGCGTCGCCGGGCAGCATGAACCAAATCAAGCAAAGGATGTAGACGATTCTCCGGCCAGTCGACCGGAATTGGTATTTCGCCATCGGCGATCATCTCAGCTATTTCTGGAAAACGCGCCGACGGAACAGAGTCGGCCTCGCTGTGGTTTGGACTGCTCAATGGGCTTTCCTTTCGAAAAAGCACGCATTGCCAGCCGCCCTGGCAACTTACCAGGGTAGTGCTAGGCATTTGCGCGCGTGTAAAAATAGAATTTCCGGAAAGTTTTCCGGTGGGAGACATGACCGCTACTTTGGCAGCCAGATAAAGCTAAAGACGGCGTCGGTTTTCGATCCGTTCGCTCATGTAGAAATTCAGCGAAACGATGCCAGCGGCAAAGAAAGTTCGCATCTCGCGGGAATCCAGGTGGTTGCCAACGGCATCTGCAATGATTCCGCCACCGGTTGCCGTTTGAATCATCAATGCGAACGCCGGATGCAATCCAAAGATGTGCCCATGTAATAGATGCATGTCGTGAACACCATCAGTTGGAACTCGATAGTCGCAATGCCAGAAACGATGGAACTGGTTCACGAAGTTCGATCCTTCTTGCTCAGCGAATGCACCTGCAAGATGCACCCAGAGTAACGAGTAGCACTGATGAAGAGCCGCCTTGCTCTCGTACGAGAGAATATTGAGAACGTCTTTGAAGTCACGTCTGCAACTACTACGCCTCGCGCGATACATCCAGTCACGCCATCTTTCGCGTACCAGTTGCTCGCAGATTTCGGGTTCTTCAACCCAACCGTCAAGCACTCCCTCGTACAGTTGTGACTCAAGCCTGAGATACTCTTGGACAACCTCACTGAGCATGTCGGCAAGCTCGCATACGTTCCGTGAATGATGATAAAATTCATTACAGTTCCTTTCGTCGTTGATCGCCGCACTTAGAAGGGCATCGAGATCTGTGATCTGCCGATGCCGCCGACCAGACGAGCAGTTCGAAAATGAAGCGTCCGGGAATACCTCCTGCGCTTTGTTCGACCGGATTTCAGATGCGAGAGATGCCAGCAGCCACGTTTCGCCCGCGCTGTGATGATCGGCGCCACCGCCCTGTTGGACCGCCGCCCGATGAAAGAAGCCTAAGATTGCTTCCCGGTTGTCTGCAAACGTCCTGCGTCCGCCATAGACGCTACTGTTTTTTAGCCAGAATTGTCGGAATGATTCGATACCGAGTGTCGCCTCCTTATCGCAGACAGTGATCGTCAACCCCGAGTAGGATTGTTGCCGCAACAGATTGCCCAGATCGTGAGTGGAACTGCGAATGCCCATAGGGTAGCGTCATTGATGCTTCAGGGCTTGCATTTTACTGCAGATTTGCGTTCAATGGCTCGTAGCATGATCCTGCCGAACTCTCGCATTCGCTCTTCCTGGCTGAGCACAGACGGATCAGGACGCGAATCAGATCGCCACAAAGGTGGCATGTTTGACTTCGTTTGCCTCTTGATTCTTGGTTTTGAAACGGGTTTCGGAACTGAAATGCTTGCCATCGGATTTCCTTGTCGATCGGCGTGATGCGTTTCAACTTCCGGGACATTGCACGGTCCTAATTGACGAAAAACGGGATGACATTTTTTTGTGGTGAGCGATTACCTCCTAAATTGAGCTTTGAAATGGATAAAACTTCCTCATGTAATATGCCGCATTCTGATCCTGAATTTAGCTATGCCAACGTCGCCTTTCGGCTTGGTCATGGTCGGGCACCGCTGGATACCGACTATGTCACCATGGCGAACGAGTATCCCGGCGGCTTCATCGAATACGTGATCTACAAGCGATGTCACGACGGAAATCTTGAGGCAATCAATCCGCTCGGACTTCTCGATACACACACGGCTGTCAATGTTCTTGAAACTTTACGCAAGACTCCGAGTACACATCCGAACTCGTGGGTGCTTTCGCGTCTTCTGGTCCAAGTACTGGAGTACTCGCGGAACCGCAAGCACTTGATTGCCGATCCATGGGACGAGCAAACGTTGGCAGGCGAACAACTCACACAAATCGCCAACACCGAACTGGCGAAAGACTTGAAGACGGAACAGAAATTAGAGTACCAACTGATACGCAGCACCGGTGTTGATCCAGACAATCTCAAAGCGGACTACTGGGGAGCTTTCTCTCGACTACCAAGTGTTGACGATTCATTTGAAGATGTCGAACTTCAGGCTTTTTGCGATCAAGTGTTGGAGCGGCTAACCGCTAGACTGGATGCCAACGGAGTCATCGAAGTCGCTAACATTCGCAAAGCGATAAACAAATGGTGGTCAGATAATTTTGCCGACTTTACCCTTGTTACTATCAAAAGAAACCGCCGAAAGCTTTTTCATCGGTTGATGTCAGTCGCTGTCCGGCAGGTCTCTTCGATGTTGGAACGCATTGCATTCGCGATCGTTTTAAGAGATGCGTCCCATGAGGCGAGGGCGACATCAATCTTTAGTTCCGACCGCGAACAGAAACTTTTTGTTCTCAGGTACGGTGCCGTGCCAGCCCTCGGCAACATCAACATCGGATTCCTTTACGACTGCGGCGATCTGCACGCGTCGTTGATTAATGACCTCGCTCATGCTTTGGTCTACGGTGAAACGGATGAAGCCTGGAAGAACGCACAGGAGAATCTTCAGAAGCACGTTTATCTGCTCGGTAAGGTTCGGCAAAAAGCGACACAAGTCGAAGCTGCTCGCAAATCAGAACGCCGCGCCAGGTTTGCGATCCCTCTGCCTGCACCAAGCGTGCAGGCAGAGGATCGAGCAGACATTTCTACGGTCAGCCCGAGCGAATACTCGGAATCGGATCAATCATCACTTGAGCCCTACGAGGCCGTCATGCCGCTACTGAAGGAACGCGACCGGATCAGGTTGCGAGCGTTAATTGAAAGTGGTGGCGATTTTGAAGAAGCGGCCGCGAAAGCTGGGCTGACTAAAACCCAATTCAAGCGAAGTTGGAATGAGACCACCGCCAAAAATGTGCGCAAAGCAATGAAACAACTAGACGCAATCGAGTAGATCCAATGGCCAAACAAAAACGAACAGCATCGAAGAATCCTGCGTTGAAGAAGAAGCTGGCTGCGATCTATTGTCGTGTTAGCACTTTCGATCAGAACCGTGGCGACTACAGCAGCCTTGAGGACCAGGAGCAACGTTTGCGGCGAGCAGCCCTGGAAGACGGCTACGAAGTGTTCCAGGTATTCAAAGAGGTCGCCAGCTCCGCGAGTCTCGATCGAGAAGAACTCGGCAAGATGCTCGGCAAGCTCGACCAGATTGACGCGATCTACGTCACCAAGCTGGACCGATTATCACGCAGCATGAGTGATTGGTGTCGCATCAATGAGTTGCTCGACGAGCACGACTGCGCACTGGTTTCCGTCACTCAGAAAATTGACACCACAACAACCATGGGGCGGTTCTTCCGCGACCTGTTGATGCTGTTCGCGCAGTTTGAGAGAGAGATGATCGCCGAACGAACCTATGAAAAGATGGCGGAGCAAGCCAAGCAAGGTCGCTGGAGTGGCGGGCACCCGATCCACGGCTATGACGCGGTTGAAAAGAAATTGATTGTCAACAAGGAGCAGGCAGAACTCGTTGAGTTGATTTACGGCAAATACCTCGAAGTCGCATCCATATCACGCACCGCCCGATGGGCCAACGACAACGGCCACCGAACCAAAGGGGCTCGCTACAGCAACGGTCGCGAGGTCAAGCCACGCAAATTCACTCGCGCCGACATTCAGCGGATGCTCAGCAACATCACCTACATCGGCAAAGTACGATTTGACGACATGGAGTTCGATGGCGAGCACGAGGGCATCATCGAAGAAAAGCAATTCGTCGAAGTCCAGAAGCTGATGGACGC
>JBGSIA010000128.1:0-5658 GCA_041751935.1 Pirellulaceae bacterium
GCAACCAGAATCGAGTCGTCATCAAACTCCGCAAAAAGCCATGCGACGAGCTGGGTAAGTGTCTGCGCCCATCGTCCAAAACCGCCAATTCGTGAAAACCAAAACCGTTGGTTTTGGCTCAATTAAATCCGTCGGTTACACAAGATCGTGAGCACGGCAACGGTCTCGCGCAAGCCCATGTACTTAGCATCAAACTTTAACCGTTTCATCTCACTGCTCTACCGTATCAAGTTTTGTGATCAGCGAGTTGGCTTTTTCGGCGACGCTGCCGACGCCTGGAATTTGGATTTTTCCGTACTCTCGAATCACTTGCTGGAGCGTCGCACGTGCTTTTCGAAGCTGGTCTTTGGTAGGGGATGTCACGCTGTGACCGCGCGTAAGAAATTCCCTTTGCTCGCCCATGTTTACTTCCGAGTAAATCAATAAAGCTGCTGCTTTGACACTGTTGTCGTTACTTCGACGAGATAGTTCCCAGGATCCCTTTATCACCCGCTCGGTTTCTTTTGTGACCCAGTATTCAATGACAGGGCGAAGTACCGATGCAGTTCGAGGATCGTCAATGAAACGTTCACCAAATTCGAGCCGAGCGATGACAGTTAACTGACGGTCGGCGTCGCTACTGACAAAATACCAGTCACTACGTTTATCCGTCCATGATGCACCCGGCACGTGGGGCGGTGTGACTCGCTTCATTCCAATGGCTCGATGTAGTGCTTGGTACTCGACATCGGTTTGAGCGAATTGTTTTGAAAGCTGAATCAGTTGAATGACGTGGGAGGAATACGGCTCGTCACATTCGATCTGAGTTTGTTGGTCCTTACTGGTCGCGTCTGCAAGCCGTGCCTCAAACGCGTCCCTTTTGATTTCAAATTCGTCGACTAACGTTTTGAGCGATTTCTCTCCTTCCTGCATCTTTTCAGCAGACTCAGCCGCCAATTCCTCGACGCTAGGGATCGCTGGCCAATCGGATCTATCCTTTACGCTGAGGATTAAGAGAGAACCATCGGCGTTCGCTGTGGCAACCGAACGCTCGTCCACAGAAAGATCAAGATCCGTTACCAAGCCAGGGATTTGCCATTGTTGGATCATCTCGCCTGTTTGGGTTTGCACTAGGCTGACACAGCTCAACCCGAGATTCACGTTATGTAGCGTGAGGAAGAAATCGCCATCGTTACTTAAGCATCGGATTGCATCGACATACTGACGCGAGCGGCGAGACGACGGATTGGAAAGAAGCTTGTAAGCCCCCTCACGTTCACGATAAATGACGGCCTCTCCGTTTCGTGAAACGGTGAAATGATCCAGTTCAGGCTTATTGACCCACTGAGCAGAAAGATCAAAACTCGCACCCGACGCGTTCTCTTGATAAACCGTCTCGACTTTCGCGGCGAGACCTGAACTTACATCGATCTTCACTAAGTTGTGTTGGGGCTCATTGGTCTTAGAGCGAGATAAATACATTGCCCATAGGCGATTCGAATTGTCGAACTGAATCAATCGAGACAATTTATTTGGAAACGGCAGCGAACTCTCTGCTCGCGTCGTGGCGTCGAACAAGTCCAATTGCAATTCATCGGGATTCAACTGAGCCAAAAATCTCCCGTCGGGGCTAATTGTAAAGGGAAGCGATTGCTGGAATCCCAGCCAATTCAGATTTAGCTCTTGAACATCGTCTGACTCCACATCCATGATAAATGGGTTCCACTGCCCGTCGTCACTTTGCTTGCACCCCCATGATGTTGATCCGTCAACCGAGATCGCGGCCGGACGAACTGACTCAATAATGCCCGAAACATCACCTGTTTTAGTGTTCACTTTTGCCGCACCATGCTCGGTCGCAACGAATACTGTTTCGTTGTCGTCGATCCACCTTACCCAGCGATCGGGTGCGTTCCAGACAGCGACCTTGTCGCCCGGCAGTGTTTGCTGTGGTGATGACCGCCCGGCGGTTCCATTGAGACTCGCCATGACAATCTGACGTCGTGAGCCAACCAGCGCAATGGAGTCTCCTTTGGGATGAAATGCGAGAGGAAGGTTCAGTTGCTGTTTATTGTGCATTTCATAGAGCCAGTGAAATGGCTGGCCCGCCAACCCAAGTTGGCCATCGATCTTACCAACCTCAAGAGGCGTCCAAGCACTACCAAATTTGCCATCTGCAAATGCTGCGATGGAGCACGTGGCGTTCTTAACCGAACTCGCGGCTAAGTGTGCACCGTCACTCGATATCGCCAACGAAGAAAGGTCACCCGATTCCAAATCACTCAACACCGGCAGTTCTGACAGACGTCCGTTATCCAACAGATCGAAGACGCTCAGTTTGCCGTTACTGTCGCCCACCACGACTGATTCTGAGTTGGACGCGACAACAAGCATTCGACCTGAGATGGCTACTTCGGAAACAGGTTCTCGAAGTTCACTAAGCCGATACGTTCGCAACTTTTCGTCGGTCAGCACCAATAACGTTGCCCCATCGTTGGATGTTGCCAGTGCGAGCGGTCGCTCTCCGGCACGAAATGAAGGCAGGCCGCGGATCATCGTCAGCAGCGGAGCATGATCGCTTGGCGGGAACGGGGATGCTCCGTTGGGCCTCGGGAACCCTCTTGTACCCTGAAGCACGTTGCCGGGAAACAGGATGGTATCGATCCACAGCAGTCTCTCACTCTCCAGACTGTAAGCATGAACCGCGTGTGAACCGTCATCGAAAAAAAGTCGCTTTGAATCTGGAGTCGCTGTGACAGATTGAATGTGTTTCGTGAATCCCGTCAATCGTGATTGCTCAACCCAGTGACTTTCCTCTAACGTCTGGCCGGATGGTTTCAAGATCAAGAGCGTCGACGAAGAATACATGTACAATTCCTCATCGGTGGCGTCGTGCAAAATCACAACAATCCTTCCATCGCTGAGGAACTTCACTTCATGGACTAGACCAGGAAGAAACTCGATATGATCTACCAGCTCTAGCGAATCGCCCTTCCAAATTCGTATTGCCTGATCATCACCGCCAGATACCAGAAGCTTGCCACTTGGATGGAAGCTTAACGAGGTAATATCCGCCCAATGCTTGGCTCGCGTTGCCAAGACGCTTCGGATCGCTGTCGATGCGTCTTTGTGATCGATTACTCGGATTGCGTTGGGGTCGCTATCGACTGCATGCAGAGGCTGCAAGACCAGAAAACAAACCGAGACAATCAAACTCAGCCATCGAGTCTTGAACATTTCGATTCGCTCGCTCCAGAACCATCTGTCATGTGAGGCTGTTGAACAAGGGCTAGAAACACCTGCCCCCGAAAGCACGGTCAAGATCAGTTGTACGGCTTGTGCTTGCTCCAACCACTCTTGTTGCCACTGTCCTCTTGGCAACCGAACCGAACCGGAAAGTGTACCAAAGAATCCCATGCATTACGACTCTTGTCCCAAATCAGTGTCGACTGAACGAATTACGCAGATGTTTGAGGAGAAAAAGGAAAAAGGGTCGGGAGCCTATTTGGAGGTCGCAATGGGTGGCCTGGTCGTCGATGGCGATTCCGACTTGGACACGTTGGCTTGGCGTATGTGTTGTCTCTTTTGCGGGAATGCTCGTTGTATGGACGTTTCGATCTCTCGGCAAAAACACGACCGACACGGTGGTGACAAGGAAGGAACATACGCTCGTCGATGCCGGCCCGCATCGCTACGTTCGTCACCCGTTCTATGAGGCGATTGCACTGGGGCTCTTGGGCGTGAGCGTGGTGACGGCGAACTGGTTGGTCTTGTTACCCATCGGATGCACGGGAGACCTTGGCGCAGTCCCGACGAAAATTCAGGCTGACAAACTAGTTATTTGAATTGACGCCAAACCTTGACGTCGTCCATCTTGACACCGTCACCGAGACAGCGGAATACAGGAATCGTATTCTAAACGGTGAAGGTCGAATGGCTTGCCTTGAGCGTAGCAGTGCCATCAATCATGGCTCTCACGTAGGAGTGCCAGGTGGTCAACCACCCCGCGACCCGGCTATCAATTGCTCGAGAGCCTCATTTCGACGACGGGCATCAAGCTCGATTGCATCATGGTTGATGAACTTGACCGACTCAATCGCGAATCCGAGGATGCGATTCGGTTTCGTAAGTTGGTCGAGTGGCACGGCAAGCGTTTGGTCACGGCTACGGTTGATTCGTCGATGCGTTGATTTGTTCAGAAAGGAATCCCACACCCGAAGCGATTGATTGTCGCAACAGCGGGCGGAGTCGGTCGCCACGCGTTCGGAAGCTCGCGTTAGCGGTAGCATGTTGCCACTGTTCACGCTCACGGGCGCGAGTGGTCTATCTCAGGACTGGTGTCTCCAGCGATTTGACGGGCAAGGCGAAGCGAAGCGTTGACTTTGCGCCTGCCGCTTCGGCCAAGCTACGTCAATGCGAAGCGGAGCGTCATGAAGCGGTCGGAAGTACGCGAAGCGGTTTGAGGTCTCGATCGAGTACAGACCAGCGTAGCCGTCGTCGGCGCCGTGAGGCACGAACAAGCGGACGTCGGCGAAGCGGCACTTCGGTACACGCTCTCCTCTACTCCGGGCGACCGAGTACAAGTGCTGTCTCACACGCGGCGCAGTCCGACAGGTCGAACCCGGTGAATCAACGAGGTGGCGCTGGATCGCGAAGCGGTGTCGGCGAGCCGCCGTAAGGCTAAAAGGCTAAGAACGGATGGCACTGATTCGGTTGCTTTCGCGACGACTAAACGCTCGACTAAATTGGACTACCTCATTGACCATCGCTGCGTGGTATCATTTGGGCCGCGATCGGCTATTGCTGGGGAGTCGATAGCTTTCAATTCCAAGTCCCAGTCAAAGGAAGTTCAGCAATGTCTCAAAGCAAAGCAGCGTACCGAATCAGTCGCAAGAAAGTTGACACAGCAAGCGAAGTTCGGCAAGCAATTCGCGATGAGTTGCAAGCGAAGTTTGCGGTGATGAAGAGTACGGCGGTTTGTCTCGCGGAAGGCTCAGTGTCACGCAGTATGATTGGTGACTCATCGTTGTCGCACTTGTACGCACTGCAGGAGTGCGTGCGACTAGCGATCCACGAACGAGAGGGGGACGAGATGTTCGATGCTGAGGACAAAGCAGGATTGCATGCTGATATCTAGCACGTGTAGCTAAGCCTGCGCGGTTGCGTCTTTTCGAGGACGCATCCGCCTGGGCTTGCTTTGTGCCACTGTGGCACGCTTTTCCGAGAAGGGGCTGAGTTCTTCTATCAAATCATCAGTCGCGATGTTGATTGCTCGTGACTGTCTAGCACGCGGCGGAATCTTTTTTTCGCCTGGGATGCCCGCCAGGGTTCCCCACTTTTTCTGCGATGTCTTTAACAAGGTGAGGAGGTGACCTGATCCCGGGCGCGCTCAGGGTTAGGATGGCCGCTCAAGGAGATTGCCAGAATGAGCAAGAAGCCCCTCAAAGACACCAGCAAATCACGGCGTCAGTTTACCGATCAATTTAAGAACGACGCGGTTCAGATGCTGCTCGACGGCCATACCGCGAGTTCAATCGTCGACCGCCTCGGCCTGACGGGTACATACTTGTTGTACCGATGGAAGCGAGAACAGCTACGACAAAGTGGCCCCGTTGCTTCGTCGCTCGACAGCCGGGTCAAAGAATGGGGAGCCGAGCTGAAGAGAGTCGAGCGAGAGCG
>JBGSIA010000129.1:0-5135 GCA_041751935.1 Pirellulaceae bacterium
TCTGTGTGTTTCGGGTGATTCGAGTTCATGGATGGTTCTTC
This sequence comes from Pirellulaceae bacterium, assembly GCA_041751935.1. Taxonomy (GTDB): domain Bacteria; phylum Planctomycetota; class Planctomycetia; order Pirellulales; family Pirellulaceae; genus JBBSJZ01. The sequence continues at coordinate 42 of JBGSIA010000129.1, forward strand.
CTTGTCAAGAAACGTTTGGTCCTTCCCGGCTTCGCCAACTTGCGAAGTTGCGGTACTACGACCTCTGCTGACTTCTGCTCGCGCGAGTCGGGTTACCCCGGTCGCCCCGCCTTTCAGGACCAGCCTTACTCACGGGTACGCTCACAGATCTCCCCGAATAAGGGACGTGAACTTTCACTGCACAAGCGCGTCGTCTACAAACGGGTCTGTCGGAAACGGCTTTGTGGTCCTCGGGCCACTCACCTCAATCCCCGCCTGCCTCTACGACGTTTCTGTTCGTCAAAAGCGCAGTTTTGGCTACGGCTTCCTTCCCACGGTCTGTCGCCTCGCCGCAGTTGCCATCGCCTAGTACTTAAGCTTGATCGGTTACATTTGGTATACTGTCCTTCAATCAAGTTCCGTTTTCGTACAGGGGACTGGCTTCCCAAAGAAAGCGGCACCCCACAAGTTCACACCCATGTCGGGCGTACCAAATCCACAAGAGTTGCGGGTCGCGCGTTTCCTGATGGTAAGGTTTCTCGCCGCAACCCCGTGATTTCGGTCGTTCGGCCTTGAGAGATGGTCGTGGTGCGGTATTGTTCGCGACATGTTTTCTGCCTCAATCGTCTCGACGCTCAGGAGCATCAGTCTTCCTCCACCTGTAATGTTTTTTGCAAAAAGCTGTCATAGTTAGCTTCCTAATACGACTACCTTTTCATCAGTGATGTACAGGAAACTCTCATAGGAGGCGACAGCATTCGAATTGACGCAGAATTGGCGAGGAAACAGGAACACCTTTATGCAAATGCAGTCACAGAGTTTGGGCCATCCTTAACGCGACTCGCTGCTGCCTACGAGGCAAATCGCACTAGCCAGGAAGATTTGCTCCAAGAAATACATTTAGCGGTGTGGCGCAGCTTCGCCACATTTGCGAATCAATGTTCCTTGCGAACCTGGGTTTATCGCGTTGCACACAACGCTGCAGCTTCTCACGTTCGGGCGCAACGACAAACGCGACGGTCCCAATCGATAACGTTGGTCGATCTAGACGGTTTGCCTCGCGAGTTCGATGACGAAAAACGAGTGGACGAAGCAGAATTGCTCACCAAGGTCCGTGAGCTTGTACACAAACTTAAACCAATCGACCGCGACGTGCTGTTGCTTTACCTTGAAGGAATGGAAGCCGCCGAGATCGCGGAGGTTGTTGGGATCTCGGCGAACAATGTTGCACAAAAGGTTCACCGCACAAAAAAGGTTTTGAAACAATACTATTCATTAGGAGATTGACATGGATAAGGAACTGGGAGAGGAGTTTGGTGTCGTATGGCGAAACCAGACCGGTGCCGCGATACCATTTAGGCCAGAACAGCTTCGCGAAAAGGCTGAACAATTCGAACGACAGGTTCGATTCAGGTACTTGCGTGATCAAGCTTGCTTCGGCCTGGTGGCAGTCGCATTGTTTTATGGTGTGATTGCACTCGACGGTGCGTTGTTCAGGCTCGGGTGTGGCTTGCTGCTATTGTGGGGCGTGCATTGCATGTATGGCCTGCATCGTTTTGGTACTGTGCTTTCACGCAACAAACCGGAAGAGAACGAGAGCTGCGCAGCTCACCATCTTCGCCTATTGACGCGTCAGCGCGAAGTCGCTCTTTCGCGGTCTCTTGGTGTCAGTCTCGCGGCACCAGGGTTTCTTTTGCTTTCGATTGGAAGCTCACTTGGTCCAAGACAGTTGCCATGGGAGGGCGCGATTGGGCTCGTCGGTGTTTTCTCTTTCGTGTGCTTGGCAGTTGTCATCCACGGCAGGATAGCCGCAGGACAATTGCAAACAGAAATCGACGAGCTGAAAGCGCTGAGCAAGCAAACCAATTGAGAGGACGCTCTCCAGTCACGATCCCATAGCAATTCGAAGAATATAGCCCTAGAATCAGCCGAACAATGGGTTGCAGTCGGAGCGGGCGAACCGGCGTTTTGGCAATGGTATCCCACTCGCGCCCGCCCGCTGAACCCCGGCGTTCGGCAACAGAATTCCAGTCCTTCTCTCCTTTCACGATGCAACGGTATGTGAATGAACTTCGAGATGCTCGTCCTCGATCCCGGCAAGAAAACGCGCTGCGAAAACGCATTAAGTTTGCTTTTCGCCTTGCGTAGTTTCTCGCGTCTTTGGAAGAGCCCGCAGCTAACCGAGAATGACCATACAATCCGCGACACTAACACTCGTCGCGGCGGGGTGATCGCCGCCGTTCTGCCACTTAAGCACCACCTGCGCAAGAATATGTACCAGATTGAAGTCAAGCGGTATCTCGTGGAACACATTTTTCCAACCGAAGATGGCTGGCACGTGACGATCGACGTCGACGCGATGGAAATGGGACTCGGAAACCAAAACTCCCAGCAAAAACGTGACATTGCAACTCAATGTGACGCATGGCTTCGCGCGAATGGCGTGACGATTGGCGCACATGAACTTCATGGAAGAATTGACCTTGCTGCCGAACGAAACGGTAGACACTACCTAATCGAAGTCGAAGGTGATTCATCGCGACAGAAGGAGCAAGCATTCTATTCTGCAATCGGCCAAACTTTGCTTCTGATGAACGCAGAACCTAAGAACACAATCTACGGCGTGGCCGTTCCCGATTCGCCCCAATGGCAACGCCAAATTGACAAACTTCCGGGATACGTGCGTGAACTACTACGCATGAATCTATATATGGTCGGCCCTGACAGTGTTCGGACAATCGCATTCACACCATCGGTCAATGTGGCAGAACCAATAAGGATTTGACATCGCGGAGTGAGGTACGAACGTAGCCGATGTTCAAGTCCTTTGTTCAAGAAGCCCGGATGGGTCGCGACCGCATAATCGCTACGGCTTAACTTGGGTTTTGCTTTTGTCGCAGATGCCCGCGCGACGCTCCATGCAGGAAGCCATGGAGGTCCTGTACGGTTGCTGGCCAGTTAAATCGTAGCGATTTCGGTGAAATGGCCGTCAACCTGCCTTGTTGTGATCGATCGTTTGGGAGCATGGAGTGTCTCTTCCCGCAGTGGGCGCACACCCCTAGCAGCCACACTTCCAGGTGCGTTTGAAAACGTTCGATGGTGATGATTTCAATGGCAATCATTTGGTGCATCTGCTGCTATCGGTTAACCGCTGTCCAAGTAGGCCAGCCCATGCTCCAGCAACAGCAGAGGAATCGGTTCACGAGGGAGAAAATGGGACGGGGGTAGTTTCGAGTTCGACTGATTCAACCCACTTGCCTGGTTTCTGGTCAGACGCACGCTGTGACCACGCGTATTTGGTAGACTTTTACTGACGATCCAGTCGTCCCGAATCGCCAGCCCCATCCGATCCAAGCTGAGCGACGAAGTTCAACGCACGAACTATGCGAAAGTCAGGCGATCTGCTCAACCTAAAAGTTGAACTTCTTCTCGCCTGACCATCGCATAGATCACAATTCGTTATACCATGGAGCCGCGATGACCGAGTTTCGTTGGGCGGTACTGTATTACCTTTCTCTGCAAACGGCGGCGGTGTTTCTGCTGCCTAAGTGGTGGAAGATGCTGGCCCTCCCCGCTTTAGTCGTCAGTCCCTCGATCTTCTTTCATGGAGGCTATATGGGGGATGTCTTCGCCACGATGCTTCTAATCTTCGCCTGCGGTTATCTGTTTTTACCCTTGGTGGGATTCGGACTTGTGAATCTCGCGACCCAACCGGTCAATGGGAGGCAGGAGGGCCAAGCGCCAAAGAAATTCACTCTTTTTCGAACGCTGCTGCCGGCAGTTTTGATTGCGTCGGTAGTGGGCGCCGCGGGAATTGCGGGTGCAATTATGGGACTCGGAATCTACCACGACAGCGTGCTGTCCGCGACCTTTCCCATTCTATTCGGGCTGACGTCGACAATCGCGTTGCTGTTGCTTGAGGAAGGCGCGTGCCGCTGTACGGTCTTTGGGTTCGTTGTCGCTGCATTCGCCACTCCAGGAAGCTTGTTGATGGCCCATTTCGTTGTGGGTCTTCGTATGCTGTGAGAGGAAACCTTTTCGGCGACCGTCGCGTGGACTTCCTAGCGTTGCTTTCCTCTCGTGCCGCTGCGTGCGAGAAAAGGTACCGGACACGAATGGCACTTAATCGCCGTAAGTCTCATGCTTGACCGGGTTTGTATTCATGTCGCGGCTTCTGCATGAGCTTGTAGTTCTTCTGCCTGCGTTTGAGGACTCGCGGTTCGTAGCGATCGGGACGATTGCCTACGCTGTGTCTGTAACAACAACGTAATAGCACTTTGCAGAGCTCTTCGATGTTGCTGATCTCGCAGAGAATCGGCAGCATTTCAGTTACCGTCGACAACGTGCCTTTGAAACTAATTTGCCATGGATGTAAGCCGCCATCGATCGCAGCTTCGGCCATCACTTGACGTATCAAATTATACGCAATCATGTGAGCACGAAGCTCATTGCGAACGCGATGAGGTTTCTTGCATCGCAAGTGATCCATTTGCATCACAGTCTTCAAACTCCGCAGATTGAGCTCGGCTTTCTTTCGTGTCGGCCATCGTGATCGTGGTACCATCAGCGACGACAACACGATGTCTCAACCACAGCCAATGGTCTGGGGCCTTCGCTTCAATCGCTTGGCCAGTGTGGGCGAGGAGACGGTGCATTGCGGTTTCATCAAGTTTGTCTCGCGCGATACAATAAGCACCTGATTCAGCCGAGCATGCTCCGAGTCCACGAGCGCATCGATAGGTCACGAGCTTGGCCACGGCGGCGACACACCCATGATCGATGGAGAGAACTTGGGACAAGAAAACCCACAGCGTAACAGCCGTGCTATAAATCCTAGCCGCATCGAGAATGCCGCTTGCCTGAGAGAACACCGAAAGGATAGTCTCCCGGTCGAGCAACGATGCGAAGTAGAGATCGCCATCCGTGCGAGCTTGGGCAATACGTCGACGAAATGAACTGAGTTCTGGATGATACACGAGGGGCTTCCTTGCCTGTGAGTGAGTGGTAAGAGCCTCAGACACATCGCAAGTGGAGCCCCTTGCTGTCAACTGAACTTAACTATCACAATGCCAACCACTTAGACGCATTAAGTGCCATTCGTACCGGACACCTTTT
>JBGSIA010000130.1:0-2532 GCA_041751935.1 Pirellulaceae bacterium
GGAGCAGCTTATCCAGTAGACTGGTATCGACTGACGGGTCGGCGACGGCTGTGGACTGCGATTCATCCATGATCGCGTCAACAGAACCAATTTCACCGTTTCAGCCAAGATCGATTTCAACAGGCTGAATAGTTACGAAAACAGAACGACCTATCGAGCGATCCGCTAATCGTCCCTGGTGGATCCAACCACAGACCCGCTGCTGCGTCTATGGATTTCCGTTCGGGCTTGCCCCGGCGGGATCGCAACTGGCAGCTACGCTTCAGCAAATCAAATTCATTTCTCCGAATCTTCCGGCCTCCGCTCCGGGCTTGCCCCGGCGGAGCCAGCGACTCAATGCTTCATTAGTTTTTTGCCAACTGTTCTAGTCCAACTCGTTGAACAAATCTTGCAGCCGCTGGAAGTCGACGGGTTTGGTAAGGTGACGATCAAATCCGGCTTTAAAAGCCTTTTCGCGGTCGGATGTTTGTCCATAGCCTGACAACGCGACCAAGCAGACGTCTTCTAGGTCGTTCCGTTCTCGAATTCGGCGAGCCAGTTCATGACCGCCCATCACAGGCATCGTCAAATCAGAAAAAACGACTTCTGGCTTGAACGAGTCGAGAATCTCCAACGCAGAACGACCATTCTCAGCGACTTGGACCTCATGTCCTAATTTTTCTAGCAACTGTTTGGTTACGAACCGCATCGCCCGTACGTCATCAACGACCAAGACACGAAACGGTCGTAAGGAATGATCGGAAACAATCTTCGAGAGAAGATTTTTACTGAGAATTCCTATCGCCAGGGGCAATCGGACGGTGAACGTGCTACCGCAGTCGAGGCCGTCGCTTTCAGCCACGACAATGCCACCGTGCAGTTCCACTAAGCTTTTAACCAAAGCCAAACCGATTCCAAGTCCTGCTGAAGGACGTCCGTGTGCGGCTTCGACTTGATCGTAGATCCTAAAAATATCTTCCAGCCGATCGGCGGCGATACCGATTCCGTTGTCCTGAATTCGAATGAATACAAAGGTATCGCATGTATCTAGAGAGAGCACAATTTTGCCCCCACTTCTTCCAAATTTTGCAGAATTGTTCAACAGATTGCAAACAACCTGAGTCAATCGAAACAGATCGCCACAAACACACGCTGCATCACTTTTGTCAATCACTTCCAGTGTCAAGCCGTTTTCGGAAATCAAAATCGACGATTCCTCGATGGCCGCTTCGACTACTGAAATTAGCGTACATACTTGCTTATCCAGCAATACTTTTCCGCTACTGATCCGCGAGACGTCGACAAGATCCTCAACCAAGCGAACAATCTGTTCCACTTGACGTGCCATCATCGATCGTACTTTCTCAGCTTCCTCTCCCAAATTCATCATCGCCAGCAATTGAAGGCCGTTTTTGATGGGGGCCAGTGGATTGCGAAGTTCGTGTCCCAACGTCGCGAGAAGGTCGTTGTTTCGGTGCTCCATCTCAAGAATTTCTTCCGAGCGACTGGCCGCATACGCCGACGATGATTCTAAAAATTGGCTTTGGTTTTCTGAGTCTTTCATGCTTCTGACTTCATCGAGTTCCATTTAAAACTGCTGCTTCTCCCTGCCTCGACACATTGTCGGGCGGTTCCCATTTTCCAAAATCGAGCATTCCGAGCGAAATCTCATGGCGGATTTTGCCACTGGCTTTCGAGGCAGCATCACAGGTCGTGAATCACTTTGGGAGGGAGAGCTGCCCGCAGGGCGTTGAGTACCGCTGCGACATCAATGACCTCCTGTGAGATCGAGCCCATCACCGGACTCAGATACCCCGCCGCCGCGAAGCCCATTCCGATCATGCTTAGCGCCATGCCGCCGATGGCACTTTGCAACGCAATGGACCGCATCCGCCGACTGATGTGCATGAATTCATCAACCTTCTCCAGGGAGTTATCCATCACTACGACTCCGGCAGCCTCCGCAGTCACGTCACTGTTCTGGCCGATCGACATGCCGACTGTCGCGGCCATCATCGCCGGTGCATCGTTGATTCCGTCGCCAACATAAAGGGTTTTCGCCTTCGCCGTTTCGGCGCGAACGAGAGCGAGTTTCTGTTCCGGGCTTTGTTCAGCAAAAATCTCGGTGATCCCGACTTGCTCGGCGAGATAACGAACCTCCGACTCACGGTCTCCCGAGACAAGCATCACGCGAGTGAAGGCGTGCTTAGGTCCAAGATGCTTCACAAACGCGAGACTCTCGATGCGCGGTGCGTCCCGGAATCGAAACGCCGCGGCATAGTTGCCGTCGATCACGACAACGCATTCGAGACCTCCCGCGACGGCAGGAAGTTGCTCTGCACCGATAACATCCTGCGAAAGCAGCTTATTGCGGCTGGTGATTTGAACGGTATGACCTGCAACCGTCCCTACCAGCGTGTTGATTTTCGTCGCTTTGGCGATATCTTGATTTCAACATGCTTGGAGGCATTGCGATGGCACTTGGAAAACGAAAACGGCAACAACAGGATACGTTCTGGGTCGCTGCCGATAAACTCGGCAATGGACCGAGAA
>JBGSIA010000131.1:0-25964 GCA_041751935.1 Pirellulaceae bacterium
TGCCGAGACGGAATACTCGTTTGGTATCGGAACAACGGAAAAGTCGACGCGCCGAGTTTTGCGCCGGGGCTGCCTTTTTGCGACATCAATGAAGCCTACAATCCCCATCCTCGCGTTCTTGATTTCAATCAAGACGGCAAGTTAGATTTTCTGCTCGGCTACAACTGGGCGACAGTGAAGCTATTCACCAATACTGGTACCGTTAACGAACCAAACGTAAAAACGACTGAGATGTTCAAGTGGTCTGATGGAAACGAACTGAACCTGCGATCTGTTAACGGAGACAACACCACACCGGAAATGGCCGATCTGGACAATGACGGGGTGCTGGATCTGATCAGCGGTGGAGAAAATGGCCGCGTACTGTTCATGAAAGGCGTGAAGTAGTGAGTCTCTCGCATTTGCAGCCCTGCACCATCCGAGCAACTGTCCCGTGTGCGAATTCACCAGGGCGGACGGCAGACACTTCATGGTGATGCTGCATAAGATGTTGGCGAATAGCCAGAGCAAGCATATCTAGGAAATACAGCGATGAATGAACATTATGACGCTGTCAAGCGAAGCCGGGAGCTGGATGGTTTGTGCGACCAGTTCGAGGCAGCTTGGATCGCTGGCTCGCCGCCGGAACTTGACGCGTTCATCGACACCGTGGATGAGTCGCTGCGGGAGCCCTTGCTCGACGAAATTCTACCACTGGACTTTTCTTATCGCAGCAAGCAACAGCCGACTCTTTGCGATGCCTATTATCGTGAGCTTCTTGCGACTCGCGTGCCGAGTCTTGATGCGGTGTTGTCCCGACACCCGGAAATACGGCACGTCCGAAATCCAAACGACTTGCTGTTTGCGCTGGCCGCTGCTAACGCCGGGCTGATTCGTCGAGTCGACGTGGACCTATTGGCAGCCGATCGATTGCAGCTCGAAAGCCTGCGATCGCGATCCGGTATCGAGCAATCAATGAAGTCCACCGTTGGTGCGCAGGAACTGAACGACACCGTCCAGTCCCTTGTCAGTCAGTGTGGCGGTGATCTCGAAAAGGCTCTCGGCTATTTACTGTGTCGAGTCCAGCCGGATCAATCGTCGGCCAGTCCCGTTGACAAAAGCTCGCGCCGGTCGAAACCTTTCGCTGGTGACACTGTGGGCCAAGATAAGGCGATCCTGCTCAAGCGAGAACTGAATCGCGGCGGGATGGGGCAACTATTCATCGGCGAAGACACTCATCTTCGGCGTGATGTGGCAGTGAAGTTCATTTTGTCGGCCGAGGCGTCTCCTGAGCGAGTCAAACGCCATATTCGGGAAGGGAAGATCACAGCGTCATTGATCCATCCCGCGATCCCTCCGGTCCACTCACTCTGTGAAGAAGGCAGCCATGGCCCTTGGTACGAGATGCTCTATCTCGATAAAGATCGATTTAGCGACCTGCGGCAAGCGAGCGATGCGTTCCACGCTTCCGCCTTCTCGTCAATCGATTTTCACTCCAAGCCATTTCGAGATTTAATCAGCCGGTTCGCGACTGCCTGCCGTTCGATTGCTTTTGCCCACGAGAATCGAATTATTCATCGCGACTTGAAGCCTGAACACATCACGTTCGGTGAGTTTGGCGAAACACTGGTGATCGACTGGGGACTCGCCAAACGCTTGGACGCACCGGACGAAGATGAGATGCTTGTTGACGATCGCCGAGTGTGTAACGAAGTCCTGTCCGCAACGCATGCCGACGCGGCGAAAACCATCGACGGGAGGGCGCTGGGCACGCCTGGATTCATGGCTCCTGAGCAGGCGGAGGGAAATCACTCAACAACCGGACCCGCGGCGGACGTGTTCGGCTTGGGTGCGACCTTGTACTATCTACTCACCAAGCAGCCACCAAGTAATGACACACGCGAACCATCATCCAATACTTTCGTGAAGGGTACCATTCGTTCGCCAAGATCGATTCAGTCGAAAGTCCCTAAGCCGTTGGAAGCGATTTGCTTGAAAGCATTATCCTCGGACCCTCAAGATCGATATGCCGGATCGGCCAAAGCGTTGGCGGAAGATCTCGACTCGTGGTTGGCCGATGAGCCGGTCACAGCGTGGAAAGAACCACTGCACGTACAAGCGAGTCGTTGGGTCCGAAAGCACAAAGCGATCGTCACCAGTGGCACTGTCGCACTGTTGGCGACCGTGATCATCCTAGCCGTTTCGCGGTCTCGAATTAATCAAGCAAGGCAACGGGCGGAAGCCAGCTTTGCGCAAGCAAAAGATACAATTGATGATTGGTTTACGACTTTTGCCGATAGTCCCGTGATTAATGCAACAGGCATGGCTCCACTCAAGAACGAATTGCTCAGTAAAGCAGAAGATCACTACATGCTTGTAAAAAAGGATGTGAGTGATGAATCGGAACCGACCTTTGCCGTCGATCAGGCGAAGGTCGAATACCAACTAGGGACAATCAAGAAGAACGTCGGGCAGTCCGACTCAGCACAACAGCATTACAATGAGTGTATTCGTATCTGCTTAATCGATATCGCCGATCCGAATGTTCGACAACAATTGCTCAAGTATCAAAGTTTGTCAGAGAACGCTCTGGGACTGTTGGCCCACGGTCGTGGAGACATAGATGCGGCGATTAAGCATTTCATCGCGGCAAAAGAAATTCGAGAAGCCCTGTACAAACTTGCTCCCGATGATGAGAACGTTCGATTGCACGCCAATAGTGTTATGAATTTGGCTGAATACCATTTTCAGCAGTATTTACGCGACAAGTCGAGGGAGTCTTGGGAAACAGCATTGGCCGAGCAGAAAGAAGCTCATGAATTGCGTGAGCCATTGCTTGCGAGCCGTCTCAATTCAGAAAGTAGCAAGACCAGAGTTGATGCGCAGCGTGACGAAGCTAATTCCGTTTATGATCTCGCGCGACTGTATAACACAAAGGGCTTACTTTCCAATCAAAGCGATGCTTTTAAGGAGGCTGGCAAACTGCTGTTGGAAGCGATCAAGCAATATGACTCAGTGATAAAGCTAGAACGAAACCCCACTTCTGAGGAATGTCGGTTTCTCCGATCGCACGCACACTTGCTCACTGCCAACAACTTGCGGCAAATGGCTAGGCATGAAGGTAATTCAACAACAAACTCTAATCAGAAAATTGAAGACTACTTTCTGCTCGCATTCAACGAACTCAGAGAATTGAGCGAGAAACAGCCAGCGATGCCAGCCTATCGCATTGGGCAGGCGACCGTACTTCGCGACTGGGCTTATCGCAACTTCGACACAGTTCCCGACGACGAGATTGAACGTACCTGCGCAACACGACTTAACCTTTACAATAGTGCGTTGGAGTTGTTGAGGACTGTACTCGCGAATGATTCAGAGAACGCAGAGGCTATTGGGATCAAGATCGATTGCTTACAAGAGTGGGCCATAACGCAAGTCGCTCGAGCATTGACGCAACAATCCATTGAAGAAATTGAAGGACTTTCAGAACTTTCCCGCGCAGCACTTGAGGACGCCGTAAAGACGCGCGAGGAACATCCATCGTTGGAACAGACTGCAATAGAGCGTTGGGAGGCAAGCGAAGGACAAATCCGAAAAAAGCTTGAGGAACTGCGGTTAAAGGTTGAACAATTGCGACAGGCCAACACTCCCAACGTGACGAACTCGCGCCCGGTCGAATCAATTCGTCACCGATCGTTTAGTTGGCTGCGTCTCTTAAAAGTACCGGTTGAGCAGCAAACGAAGCTCACCGTCGAACACGCGATCGTTTGAGATTGGGAAGCCGTAGGCTGCGGAGACCGTCGTTTGTTGAAACTCGGCGTGTAGCCCTGTGGTAATGTTCATCAGCCGTAGGTCGCTATTCGTACTGCCTATCGAGAGGTTGGATGAACCAGCCTTGTTCGCCCCGCCGAGTGAGGCGGTGTAGTGAGATTCGACAACCGCAGAGAGCGCCGAGAATCGCTCACATGGGCGCCGCATCAGATACGCCCCCGCACTTGTACTTAAACGAAAGGTCGTTTGGTCGGCGAGCCGGCCAGCGAACGCTAGGCCGTTGCCCTTCTGATTTAGAAACGCCTGTTCGTCGATAAAGACACGGTTGCCGTTTGAGTCAAAGTCAAGCTGAGCGAACCCTTGGACAAATGTGTTCGGTGTCGGAATTAGATATAACGCAGTGAAAGGCAGAACATGTACGCTATCATTTTTGATCGATACAACCGGTGTCCCGTCCGCCAAAGTTAGCCCAAAGTCACTAGCTGTTGGAAGTTGCAAGCCAAGTCCAGCGCTCCACGCATATTGTTCGGTTCGGGAGAGTAGAAACTTACTTGCGAGTGCGAGATTGCCAAACTCGATATCGACGAAATCTTGGCCATCAGTCGAAAGCTGTGATGAAAGCGTTAAAGCGAAGGGTGCTTTTAATTCAATCGATGCGTTCCCGCCCCAAAACGTCTTTTCAAATCCTGGCGTCCAGCGATTAACGGGAATGCCAACGGAACCCAGTCGCGCGTTGTGAAAGAAGCTGTAGTCCCAGAAAATTCGATCGCGTGGCATAGGACTGTTATTGTCGGCGATCGAGTATCGTCCAATGGCTTGTCCTGGACTGGGAAGCGGAATGTTAGCGGAGGCCTGGTAGACAAAAGACGTATTGGTCAGCGACCCGTTAGAAAACTGAAGGGTTGATTGATCCTCTAAGTATTTCAGTGTCACAAGTTCTTCGACGGAGATTTTACCACCAAGACTCGTTGAGAACTCCCGACGGATCGCGTTGTTTCCCGCTTGATAGATTTGTGCGTTTGTAACGGGTTGGGCAGCCGAATACTGCCCATTGGCGAGGGTCTGTGTGTTCGCAGCGCCGACAACGGAAAGCGAGGCAAGTTGATCGTTGGTTTTGATGAGGACGCTTGTGATTGGAAACAACTCACTGTTTTGAAGCGTCGTTGAATCATTTATTTGAACAAGGTCTCCAACCGAATCGAGGGCCGTCACGTTCACATCATCGATCGCCCTGGTGAACCCTTGACTGAGTTGAGCGGTAGTGATTCCCGTTGACGGTTCCTGAAAGAATGTTTGTGCTTGAACTCGAACGCTGAAGTTCAATGCGGACGAGCCTGCGTTAAACAGATCGCCCAAATGTACAGGAGGCGTCGCCTGTTGGAGCGTCAGGCCTGAGAAACGGGAAGGAGAGGCTCGACGGCCATTCAGGGAGTTAGCATAGGAATCGAACCCAGAGCTATCTCCATAGGGACTGGAGCTGTACCCGCCTGGATTGGAGGGAGTTCCGGCAAAGGGCGACGTTCCGCCGCCGTAGGGACCGGGGCTTGTGTACGGCGAGGAAGCGCGAGGATCGTTGTAGTTAAGACCAGGGCCTCGTTGAACCGTTCCCTGGACAAGTTGAATCTTGCCGCTTTCGTCGGTTTGCGATGGGGCTGGTGACGGTGCGGTGGCCTGGTAGTTGCTGGGATGCTCGACGTACACCGGGTTCCAGCCTGCTCGGTTGGGCTGTTGAGTTAGCTGCTCCCGCTGTTGCCCTCTTCTCTGCTGCCCGCTGGGCGTCAGATCGGTTGCCCGCATCTGAGCTAGCGCGGGGCTGCATAATAGCAACCCCAACAGCAGAAAAAGTGTTTGTTTCACGACGAAATGGGCACGGAATTGGCGACTTGAGCTAAACTGAGAATTTTACTAACAAAAGTTCACCGCCTCCCCCAAGAGCAATCTGAGCCGCCCCCGCTTGTTGAGGGTCGGTTGGTGCAGCGAATGCGACGCTTTCGACGACTCGTGCTGTTTTTCGCCGCAGCCAGCTTGATGCTGGTGACCGTGTCCTATTTGTGGTGGACTCCACGAGCCGAGAAGCCAGTCGTCTACGCCTTGTTCCTGAGCAACTATCAAACTCTGCCGCCGAATCCGTTCGTGGCGGAAGACCAAGCGTATTTGGAGTCTAACGACTCCATTGACCTTCGCATCCTTCATCCCGGTTCGCCAATGGACGGACTTGCCCAGATCGATGAGCAACCGACTTGGTTGGAACGAATTCGGGAATTGCCGGTCATACGGTGGTTCGCCGGTGTGAAACACTCATCGCAGATTGTTTACTTGTGCGGCCACGGCAGCGTCGATTCCGAAGGACACCCCGGGTTTGTGATTGAAACCAACGATGGCGAGGCCAATTGGTTGACCATCGAATCTGTACTGGAAGCACTCAAGCAACAGCCTTTGTCTGACTTTGTCGTGCTAATCGATGGCAGCAAGTATCTGGACCAATGGGAACTTGGGTTTGCCGAGCACGATTTTGCCAACCAACTCAACGTGCTGCTGAGCAGACTTGACGAAGCGAACCAAATTGCGGCTAACATCACCGTCGTCAACGCGTGCTCCGGAGGCGAGACCAACCGACCGATGGTCGATGAGCAGGCCACACTTTTCATGTCGGCGGTGACGCATGGCCTTGCCGGAGCGGCTGACGGTTTCGGTCGCGCCAATCAACCAAACGATCCAGGGGTTGCCGACGGTGTCGTCATGCGAGATGAATTGGTGAACTACTTGCAAGCGTCGGTGCGTCGCCTTGCCTTGACAAATTTTGGAGACAGCCAAACGCCTTTTGCAGTCGTCAAGGGAAATGACCACTCACTCGCACGACATGTCTCTAGTCGACGATTTCTCGCTCGCTATCAGCCATCGAGTCCAATTGTAACACAAGGACGCAATCTCTCCGGTGTTACGGCGACGGACAGTTCACGGCCTTTCGCAAAAAAATCAACTTCGATCGAGGATCATTGGCGTTGGTATATTAAGTCGAAGCAGGATGCGGAAAAGCAATTTTCCGCCTTTCGTACCTCGCCGAATCTGTGGGCAAGATTTGAAAGTGAGTTGCTGAAGCTGGACCGACTCGTCTTAGCTGGAGCAAGGTATCAACCCCAGATCGTAGCGAAAATCCAGAACCTCGACGTCTTGCGATCACAGCTTGATCGGTTGCTCTTCCCCGGCGACCGCTTGCAATCGCATGAATTCTCGTCGCTCGCATCCTTGCGGCGTTTCCGTCCGGTTGAACCCGCTGAGCTTGTAGTGGCTAGCAACGTCTATCGCAAATGGTTGGATGCGTTGGCACCGCAAACTCTAGCGGCCGGGCTTGAAACTGAAAGCAGTGATTCGGAGATCAACAAAGCCAGCGATGGCGTGTCAGCAGAGGCTGATGCTAGCGCCAGTGGCACGCAGCCGCAGCCTCCAACAAGTCACGCGCTGGCCGAAGCGGTTTGGATGTCGTTGCTAGCGAGCGCTGAAAAGCAAAACGAAATCATGCAGTCGGAGTTGTCTCAGGCGATTGGATTTCTGGATCAGGCAGGTGCGGAAGCAGCCGTGGCTAACGCCCAAGCGGCTAACGCGGAGTTTGTCGAGATTCATTTGTTGCGTTTACTGCTCCGCGAGATCGATTGGAAAACTTCTGATTCCATTCCTTCGGAGTTGTTGACGAGTTTCAATGCTTCAGAATTTTGTGCCAATGTCCGCGACCCGCGTGCTTTCTACTTCTTGCGATCCATGGTCGACGACCGCGATAGCTTTCGACGTCGGATCGAGGATCATGTTTTCGTAGATACGAATCTCGATCGCGAGTCGGCCGATTCGCTGCGGTACAATCTGCGAGCAGAAGCGTTACGCAACCTCGATCATTATCGCGAGGCAATGATCACAGCGGAAAAAATCGCAGATGCTTTCGCGCTCCGTGATCTACTGTTGAGTGAATTGGAACATCTCGTTCGCTGGACCACCGCTCGTGACCGAGTTACAAGCAGCGGCAATCAAAATCGCCAGCAGACGGAGATTGCCAACGCGACTATGACGCTGATCGCTGCCCTCAAGCAGCTTACCATCGAACTCAACTTGGCAACCGTTGCCGACCTGGACACCGATGGGCTTCGCGATCGCGTAGCGAGGATTGACGCCACTGGCACGCAGTTGTCCGATCTTCGTAAACAACTGCTCGATGATTTTCGGACCGTGGCGAATGAGTTGGCTTATGTTTCCGGCGGCAAACGATCGGATGACTCGCGGCTACGCGAAATGCTGCCGTTTCCGTTCTTGTTAGCTGAAGAACGGACGATTCTGGTGCGCCGGTTGCAACAGCCGAGTGGTCAGGCTGCCGATTTTGAATCGGTCGTCGTGGATGCGCACTCACCATCGCCAATTGCATCCCACTCGTCTGTTGCGGATTCGTTTTGGACATCAGCCGCCAACTTTTTTGAGCCACAGCGATGGCAACTCAACGACCAACCTGTCTTTTCGGCAGCGGCCGCGACACCGCTTAGTCGTTACGCCGTCGCAGCTTCACGGCGACTTGCGGCGACGCAATCCGCAGCGAGCCGAACCCAAACTAGCGAGGCCAGTTCGATACTGGCCGTCGAGAGTGCCGTTCGAGTTTCTGCAAGTCCATTGATGTTGGTTAGTCGAACCAGCACCACGGTCGATGAAGCGGCCGATTCAGTATGTCTCAATGTTCAGCGTCAATCGCTGGCCGACCAGTTCCTCTGGTTCGCGATGCGAAGTCTGTACGATTTTTGGGGGCCAGCGACATCAGGGGACGAGCCGTTCTTCGTGCTTTCAACACAACGTTCGATTGACGCAGCAGGTCGACTGCTCGCTGAGGCGAAACCAACGCAGCTAGATCAACAAGGCTTGGCCGATGCTCGCAGCCTGCTCCGGCTTCGCCAGCAGATCGGCCAAATTGGCTATCGCGCGACTGCCGAACCTCTCTTCGTTGCCCGCGACGATTCGCAATCGCATCAGCATTTGGATTGGACTCGACCTGAGCGAGCCTGGGTAAACGCTCCGCCCAATTGGCAGGGGACATTTCGCGCCGACAAGCCGCCTTCTGGCAGACTTCGTCGACCGGAAGCTGGTGATTATGATTTGCCAGCACCTGTTAGCCCATCCGATGCACCGATCGCCGATGCGACTGCCTTTCAGGCGTTTGCACCAGCGAAACAAGTGCCGCTTCCTAGCGTGGGGCTGGCAATGATTCGTTTTATTGATCCAGTAACGGGCGCTCTGCTCAGTCACTCATTGCAGGACGGCAGGCGAACGCTTGGTTCGCTGCATCCGATCGCTGGCGATGGTCTGGACGTCCGGTTCGACGAGGCTCAATTGCCGCCCGATCAGAGATCTCTGCAGGTGCGCACATCCTACCGGGGGCACGATTGGAAAACTTCGTTTACCGTCAATCGCGAGCAAGTCAATCACGAAAGCCTCGTGCGTCGAACGCACACCGGTCGTCCACAAGTCACCGTCACTACCGATACGCCGCCAGTCGGCGAACTGATGATTGTCATGGACTGTTCCGCCAGCATGTCAGCGGCAATGGGCAGCGGCGGCCAGACGCGTCTGGATGTTGCGACCAAGGCGATCAGCAAACTACTCAAGCAGATTCCTGATCGTACGATGCGTATCAACTTAACCCTGTTCGGACACCGTGCGGGCTGGATTCAGGATGAGACGGTACCGCGAGGTGAATCGGTGTTGCGACGTGATGGCGTCGACGAGAGCGTGACACCCAATAACGATGCCCAGGTTGCGTTAAAAACGTGGCCGTTAATCGACGATTCGCTACGTCAAGAAATCTCCGATCTTTTAGCTGGTCAACAACCGACGGGCCAAACACCGCTCTATTTTGCAATCGACGAAGCCATCGCCGAGTTCAGCCATAGCGGCGAGGGTGGACCGCGCCATTTGATCGTCGTCACCGATGGCGTGAACCAACAACCGAGTGAAGACGGTGATGAGGCAGCGATACGCACGGCAGCCGATATCCACGAGGTCTTTGGCTCGCTTCAGCACCCCATCAAACTCGATATCATCGGTCTCGATTTCGCAAAGACTCGACAAGAACAGCCCCAGCAGGTTAGCGAGCTGGAACAGCTTGCGAAGCTTGGAAAAGGAAAGCTATACCAACCCGGCGGCGATCGCGAACTGGTCGCGTCGCTGTCTCAATCGATTGGCGAGCTTCGGTATAGCGTGTCGTCGACAAACTCAACGGAGCCAGAGTCGTCAAAGACGCTCGGCTCAACTTGGACGTCAACCGCCGCGAGTTCAAGCCAGAAGATTGATGTGAAGGTTTACAGTGCCTCCGAGACGCTCGCGCGATACTCGTTGGATCTGCATGATGGCCAGTCGATACGTTTGTTCTACGACCGTAACACGAAAAAGCTCAGCCCGGTCGCCAGTGCCAGCGCTGCGATCGCAGGCCGTCAACTTCGGTTTGTCGGACCACCCCGATTGCTCAAGTCGCCCGCGACCGGAGGCGGAACGCCACATCGCCTGCGCGTCCTGCGCCCAGTGTCCGAGGGTGGACGGATGGTGTTCTACGTGGCGATTGAAAACGTCGACGATCCATTGGCAACGCGGCCCCCGAGGCAGGTCTGGGCACAAATCCGCCCGCAACCGAATCTCAACGTCGACGAGCCGATCGTGTTTCAATTCAGTGAAGTGGATTTAGTCGGTGGCACGCCAATGCCCGTACTGCGTTTCATCGCCGACGGTTGGCCCGTGTACGCCAAGAGTGCAACGCTCGATCTCGCGTTTACCGACACGATCGACGAGTTGGACTTGCCGCTGTCGATCGGTGCGGGCAATCCGATCAAGTTCGATACGGGAGTCCAAATCACCAGCGAAATGAAAGACGAACGAACGTTAATCGTTCGCGAATACCACAGCGAACCGCAAACGCTCTTGAGTACCCTGCTCGAAGTCACACCCACCCCCGATCAATCCGCACACCGCTACCTCAGCCGCCACAATCGCGTCGTGCATGAGTACCGATACTCCCAACCGCCGACCACGATTCCGTCGATCAACATCACCAACCAAGACGAATTCCGCCGCCGCAGCTATACGTTATCCGAGGCAACGGGGGTGGTGCTGGGCAACTAGACTTCCAGTGACTTGACGCAGATAAATTGCGTTACCAAAAATGGTGGTACATTGGTAGACCATCGAGGAGGTCAGCATGATCAAGAAACTTGTGAAGCACGGCAATAGTTGGGCAGTGGTGATCGATCGACCGATTTTGGATCTCTTGAAGATCGATCCTGAATCCCAGGTCGAGCTAACGACTGACGGAAAAACCATTGCGATCTCGCCGCACTGCGATGCAGAGAAAAAATCTCGCGTTCGATCCGCTCGCACAGCCGTCAACGAAAAACACTCCCAGGCGTTTAAAAAGTTGACGGAGTAAATGAGCGATCAGATTGTGATCTTGGCAATCGACGAAGTATTGGATTCGCACGCGTTCCAAGTTCAAACCTACGGCGAAGACGTTGGTCTACGCGACGTGGGACTGCTTGAGTCCGCTGTCACATAACCGCAGGCTTCCTTCGGCGGCAAGTACCTTCACGCCTTTCCGTTTGAGATGGCGGCTGCTTATCTATTCCACTTGGTGATGAACCATCCGTTTGTCGATGGAAACAAGCTGGTCGGATTGGAAGCCGCTTTAGTTTTCCTGAAAATTAATGATGTAGCGATCGAGGTCACCGATGAAGAACTTGTGCAACTTGTACTCGACACGACTGCGAGCAAAGTTTTGAAACAAGACATCGCTGACTTCTTCCAGTCGCATCAAGCCTCAAAGGTGTAACGCATCTTCATGGGAGTCAGTGGACACTCCATGCATGGTCGCTTGATTGAGCTGAAACGCAAATACGGGCACTCGAATATGCATCTCCTAAGGAAGCATGTCAACCTTTATGATTGATTCTTTCTCGATTTCAATCAATTCGCGGACTCTCACCCTACACGTTTGCATCCAAATGTCGCCAGTCTTCTTGTCCAGAAGAAAATAGATTGGTGAGAAGTTTCGCGAATTAAAAAATTTTAGATCGCAACTTGCAGTTAACGAAAATCTAGATGAGCGATTTTCAGGCCATTTTGCTTCAGCAACAACCAATGATTTCGAATTGTCATCGGAAAATAGCTTTAGCGTTACTTGGCCCGTATGAGTATCAAATAGGAAAAATCCAGTGCAGAAACTCCCGGCAATCCCTTCGATTTGAAATCGATCGTTGACATCAGGTGTCGTCTCTTGCGCACCTTTGGTTTCGTCAGCACGAGTAGGAGGTGATACGAACCAAGCGGTTGTCAGCGCAACGAGAAGAGCCGATGCAAGAATGCGAAGTTTCATTAGTCTGCTTTGAATAAGTGTGTTTGAAATTTGAAGTTGATCTGATGCCAGGAAATCGCGTCAGCAGTGTTCGCCAAGTTTCGTCAAGAAGACGCTCGTCAGACAACTCAATATCTGAATTTCGACTGAGCTCGAGTCCGGTTCGACACTGGTTCCCGACCGGTAAACAGGATGGTAAAGATCGTCGCATGAAAATCGCTTGTCGTGTTCGAGCGGTCGAAACCGCAGTTCAAAAAGGCCGACTGCTTAGTCGCCAAACGACTCAACTTTCTTGTACGCAGTCTCTTTGATAGTTCCTTGCCCGCTTCCCCAATCGCTAAAAACTTTCATCCAGACTTCGTTTTTTTCAGAATCGACGAGGTAATATCCTCCTTTGTACGCGCCGCCTGGAAACCCGCCTATTGAAGCACCGAAAGCAGACAGTGAATACCGAGTTGAACGCGATTGATCGAGGTCATTCAGAATCATGGTTTCACCAACTTTTCTTGTCCACTTTTGGTCTAAATCCATTCCATGTAACACTGTCAAGAACACTTCACCGCTCTGTCTGTCGAGACAATAATATCCGGTGAATAGGTCACCATAACCAACGCCGGTAAATCCCTCGACCTGATACCGATCGCTAAGGCCCGCGGTCGGATTTTGCACGTGTGATGCCTCGTCTGCTTGCGTTGGCATGAAGACGAACCAAGTGGTTGCTAGTGTTGCTAGGAGAGCTGACGTGAGTAGTCGAGGTTTCATTGATTTGCCTTGGGTTCGAGTAATCGTAGTCCGAGTGAATTTTATGTGCCGAGCATTTTCAATGCGGCGATCAAAGCAGCATACGGCAGGTGATCTTACGTTGGCGTTTCAGCTGGGCTGGAAGTTGACCGATACTGCCATGGGACAGGCTAAGTAGGGAGGTTCCTGCCAGCAGTCGCAATTGAACGAACTGTCTGACTTGGGTGGTGGGAACCAGGCCTAGATTACTTATCGGCTATTTGCCAAACGACTCGACCTTTCGGTATGCGCGTTCAAAGATGGGGCCACCACCATCTTGCCAATTACCGAAAACTTTCATCGACACTTCGTACTTTGCGGAATCGAATAAGAAATACCCAGCTTTGAATGTATTTGGAAAGTTAGTGTTTATTGAACTGAAAGCTGCAATTGAATACCGATTTGATTCCGAAGTTTTGGGCACACTTGGACTCTCGACTGAATCAATTTTCTTCGTCCAAGTTTGGTCTAAGTCGTGACCGTGCATCACCGTTAGAAATACGTCGCCAGTTTGCCTATCGAGTCGGAAGTATCCAGTAAATCCCCCTCCACCACCACCGACGCCAGAAAATCCGTCGATTTGAAATCGCTCGCTGACGTCAGGTGTCGTCTCTTGCTCACCCTTGGTTTCGTCAGCTTGTGTAGGAAGTGAAAAGAACCAAGCGGTTGCGAGTGTTGCTAGGAGACCTGAAGTGAGTAGTCGAGGTTTCATTGGAAATTTCGTTGGGTTCGAGTGATTGTCGTCCGAGTGAATTTTACACGCCGAGCATTTTCAACGCGGCGCTCACGGCAACGCCGGTCAGGTGATCTTGCGTTGGCGTATCTGCTGGGCTGGAGGCGGGGGCGATGCTGCCACCGGACCAGAATACGGCTTGCGCTAGGAAGGCGGCGGGATCGGCATAGTTGGCAGCAGCGGCAGCGGCTTCCGCTTCGCGACGATTGGTTTCATTGGGATCGGCAACCCATGACTTCGCGGCTCGAAGTGATCGCTCGTCGTGTGCGACCGAGGTCTTCCGTACCGCGTTCTCTAAGCATTCAATGCCCCACGCCACGGCGGCTTGCTTGGAGAGCGAGCGAATATGAAGTTCTGTCGCATCTCGCTCCAGACTGTGAGAACGTAGCTGGGCGATGTTGAACTCGATTGATTCGTTGAGATCAATGAGCTGATAGGCTTCTTGGGAAAGTTCGATCGACGCAATGACTTCTTTCAAGTCAGTGGTGGGCTCGTCGATGGGCGCGATGCTCGCGATAACGTCGACTGACGTTGATATCGGTTCGGAAATCGAGGGTTCACTTTGTTCGGCTGTCTCAGTTGCGATTGGCAGGATGCCGAAGGTGATGTCGCCGCACTGAATGGCGTCGCCCGCTTTAAGTTCACAATGGGCGGTCGCCGTTCCGTTGACGACGATCGGCTGGACGCCTTCAGCAACCGTCAATTGCACACGATTTGAATCTGTTGTGATCGTGAAGTGGATTCCGGTGAGCGTCTTTTCGCTTGGACATGAAAAATCCACCGAGGGCGAGCGGCCGACTCGGATTCGCTCTCCGTCAATCAGTGCGATTGATTTGCCGACATCGTGGCCCTTAAGAATTTGCAGTTGCAGTGACATGGCTTTTGCTTTCGAGTGCGTTAGTTGATCTTCACGAGGGCACCTTCGATCATCGTCATGCCGCTTCCCTTGACTTGCGTGATCGCTGCTTCCAAAGACGCTTTGGCATCGGCTTTCACACTGACGATCGGTGCTTTGACATCCACTTTCGCTGCTCCTTCGATCTTGATTTGCGGTGCCTTCACATCCACTTTCATTGCTCCTTCAATCACGATCTCCGGCGACTTGATCGTGATCTTGGATGGTTCAATTTTGATGCTGCTTTGACCCACAATCAACTCGATCGATTTCGCCGCTTCTGTCGTGCTCTTTCCCGAACTGATGTCGGTCGTTTGATCGCCCGTTTTGATCGTGAGTCTATCGTCGCCTTTCTCGATCGTCGTCGTACGATCTTGGTAAATCTCGATCGTTTGGCTGCCAGGACTCTTGGTGTCGAAGCCGACTTTCAGCGAGTCATCGTTTTCGACGACCCTAGTGAAGTCACGCTCGGCATGGAAGTAGACTTCTTCGGAGTCTTTTTTGTCTTCAAAACGCAGTTCGTTGAAATGCTTGGCATTGCCGTCTTTGGTACTGCGCGACTTGATTCCCGATTGACTGGCGTTTGCCGGTAAATCGTAAGGCGGCATCTGGTCGCCGTTGTAGACTCGGCCCGTGATGATCGGTTGATCGGGGTCGCCTTCCATGAAGTCGATGATGACTTCTTGACCGATACGAGGAATGTGGATGCCGCCCCATCCTTTGCCAGCCCACATCTGCGCCACGCGAACCCAGCACGAACTCTTCTCGTCGGATCTGCCTTGGCGATCCCAATGGAACTGGACTTTCACTCGACCGTACTTGTCCGTCCAAATCTCCTCACCCTGTTTGCCAACGACCACGGCCGTTTGCACACCTTGGATCATCGGTTTGGGCGTTTGTCTGGCCGGTCGATAAGGCTGTTTGCTTTCCAGGGCAGTGAACTGACATTCGTAGAGCGGACCGCCGATCTCGGTTTCGCTCTCGTACCGATTGCCCCGCAACCGATGGGAAACCGAGAGTAGCAAATACTCACGGTTTTGGTCATCGCGTGGAAAACCGCTCACATCAAACAGGTTCCCTGCGACTAGGCCCGCTGCATTTCCACCACCGCGAATTTGTTCGTGTTGGGCTTGCAGTTCTTCAACGCGAGTGCGGGCGTAGTGTTCACCGACGCTGATCTTGGTGTATTCACCGGGATAGTCGTAGACTTCAAACTTGCCCATCGCGTGTTGTCGAGAGACAGACGAGTTCGCGGATAGGTTGGCACGGGGTTTCTCAAAGTCAAACGCATCGAGCGTGTACTTACCCGGCTGGACACGCTGGGTGACGGACCAGTCGAAAATATGATCGCGTTCGCGTCGCACCTGATCGTTGCGAGGGAAGTACGGCACGCT
Source organism: Pirellulaceae bacterium (assembly GCA_041751935.1). Classification (GTDB taxonomy): domain Bacteria; phylum Planctomycetota; class Planctomycetia; order Pirellulales; family Pirellulaceae; genus JBBSJZ01. Next base: position 15,918 of record JBGSIA010000131.1, read on the forward strand.
TTCGTAATCGACGCCCTTTTCATGCGACGTGTAGGAATCAGCCAACACCATCGTGTGGCGATTCTCTTCATGGCGAAAGAAATAGTAGATCCCTTCTTGTTCCATCAACCGGCTGACAAAGTTGAAATCTGACTCACGGTACTGGACACAGTAGTCCCATTTCGCATAGTCGCCCGAGAGTGATTGCTCGAAGTCCGTGAAGCCGTGGTCGCGGAACACTTGCCCGATGATCTCGGGAATCGTTTGTTCTTGAAAGATGCGGCAGTTGGCGGTTTGTGTCAGTAACCACAACCACGGATTGAGAGTGACTGCGTAGGTGGCAAAATTTCCGGTCGCAGCGAGCTGCTCGAAACAGGTCACAAAGCCATGAAAGTATCGCTTACCGCCAGCGGGTAAATCCAAACGAACGCTCATGGTTTGTCCGAGTAAATCGGCGAAGTTGATCGAGTCGTCTTTGCTGAGCAGTTCGAGCTGATACGAAAACGGTTGACTGATTTGGTCGCTGCCGTACATGCTACGAAACAGCAACACGTCCTCACCTAGAGGGCTGGAGGCGGCAACCGGTCGTGTGTCTTGGATTCCCATTAAGTAAGCCCGCTCCTAACCACGTTGCCCGGTTCGATTTTGACGCAAAATCTGCCACGCGAATCCACCTTTTAATGGACGCAGCGGAAGATTTGGAGAGTAAATGGTTTGCCAAGAGCAGGGATGGTACACAATTTGCCTGGTATCTCCATTCACGCTGGCATAGACCCAAAGACCGTTGCGATGTTCCCATGCTGTGCCGCCGTTGGCTGCAATATTCATGGCGTTGACTCCATCTCCGTTGAATCCGTAGTTGACGGCTGCGTACAGAAGATGCCGCACTGCCTTCGGCTCATCCGCTTTCGCCTCGGCTAACATCTCCTCGTTCTTTTTGTCGATCGCCGACTTGAGATGCCCTCCCAAGAAACTTGCAACCGTGATCGGCCCGCCAAGTTTCAACGCATGACCGGCAAGTTCCAGGGCGAGATCAGTGCCCGCATCGACCATAAATCTTCCCGTCAACTGCTTTGCAAAATCAGCATCCGTTTGCTTTGCTTGCATGCTGAGTGGAACTTGCTTCAGCTTCTGACCATGCACCATGCCGACAATGGAGCCGGCCGAACGTCCAAAAAAATGGCTGGAGTAGCTAGACGCAGCTTTGTCGGCAAGGGGCATTTTTGGACGATTCATTTTTTACTCTCGGGTGTTTCACGCGATCATCTTCATAAAAGCCTATGGCAAACGGGAGCCGCTGCCCGACACAACAAAGAAAACGGCGTGAAACATTGCCGCAAAACTCTGGTTTGGTCGGCGTTCCTAGGCTATTCCAATTGACGAAAAACGCCAATTCTTCGTACCTTCCCACCCATGATAGAGAAAATATGCACACTCGTGTTCGTCATCGGCCTGTGGCCGGCGACGTTCGCGGCTGCGCAAACCGTCCCAATTCCCTCCTATCCGCCCGTTTACTCCCAGCCTTACATCCAGCCGCCGACGCCGCTTTCGATGGCACAGGTGCAAACGGGGCCGTTACTGCCGCCAAATCGCAACTGGGACTCAGCCCAGTATCCTCTAAGCGACATCATCGACGACGGGACAGCCGGGATGTATTTGCGACACAGTGGCTCGCCACAAACGATGCCTTCCCAACAATTAGGCTCGACGTTCGATCCACATTACGTTCGCCCGGCGTCGTATGCGGAGCAACCGTATTGCGAGACGGGCCCGTCTCTCGGCGATAGCTTAGCCTGTCCTCAATGCCAACGAATCGAATGCACGGGATGCTGCAATCCCAGCTATGAAGATCCACTGATTTGGCGACCGCAGCGGCAGTGCTACTTGGACGGACTAGGCCAAGAGCGAATCATGTTCGCACCGTTCATGATCGAAACGACTCAGCCGATGAACAATCTGCGTTTGCGACTCGACCTCGGCGGTGGGCTGGACTATCCCGATCGCTCGGAGTTCTTCTGGGCAAAATCGAAAGCGCCCGAACAGTCAGTCAGCCATCAAGACTTTGTGTTGATGTTCGAGCGAGGCGGCGATCGCTACTCAACTCAACTGCACTTACCGCTACGATTTCTCAATCCAGAGCTCAACGACAATACCTCTGGCTTCGGCGATCTCGTCATCGCCAACAAGCTCGTGCTGTTCGACGGCAACGACTTCCAATTCACCGGAATGCTTCGCACCCAACTCCCCACCGGCTCGAAAACTCGCGGTTTAGGAACCGGTCATGTGGCATTGGAGCCAGGGCTACTGGGGCGCTACCGCGTCTCGCCATGGAGCTATCTACACGGCGAAGTCCGTTACGTGATTCCACTGGGAGGCGACCCCGATCACTCCGGGCAAGTACTTCGTTATGGGGCTGGCATCAGTTACCTGTGGGCCGATTCACCGACTTACGCCGTCATGCCAACACTCGAATTTATTGGTCACAGTTTCCTCTCGGGGCAAAAGAGTTTATCTGGCTCCGAGACAACAATCGCCACCAACGGCGACAACCTCTATATGCTGTACCCCGGCATACGGTTCGCGAAAGACACCAACGGCGACCTCGGCATCATCGAGTACGGCATGAGTCTTGGGATTTCCTGCCAAGCGAACCAATTCTACGATTCATTCTTGCGATTTGATTTCCGTGTTAACTTCTGAGGAAGTGAGCCACAATCCGTTAACAATTGAAAATGCGACCTTGTCGTAGTCATGGCCGAACCGGGTGCTAGCTCGACAGCAATTTGCGGAGAAGGTTCCATCGAAGTCGCAGCGTTTTAGGTTCCTCATGAATGAACTTGCCGCCACCACAGACGTCGAAAAAACAATCGCAGAGTTGGCAACCGCACCCTCACGTGCGGGGGATGCTATAGTCATTCACTGGTGAGGTCTCGGGAATGGGAGTAGTCAAAGTGGATCGTGTGATTGACCAGTTGTGTGACGAATTTGAACAGGCTTGGCAGCAAGGCTCGCCTATCCCCATCGAATCACTGCTGCAGCGAAGTGACGCCGAAGGTCGTGACGGTTTGCTTGGCGAGCTCGTGCGGCTGGAGGTCGGTCTGCGGCAGTCGGCGGGTGAGCAGCCGTCTTCGGCCGAATACTTAGCGCGTTTTCCTGAAAAACGTTCCGTTGTCGAATCGGCGTTGGGAAACCGTTCGGCAGTTGAGGTGACGATGGATTTGGACAGAAATGAACCTGAAGTCACCACCGACTTTTCGGCGGATTCACCAACACGATCGGATAGTACCCGTGGTTCCTCGGGAAACGACCCAAGTCTCCGCCAATCGATCGGACGCTACACGATCGTCGGCACACTGGGACGCGGCGGCCAAGCCGATGTGTTTCGTGGCATCCATCCGACGCTGCCGATCGAAGTCGCGATCAAGCTCACGCACGAGACGCTCTCCGAGAAGGCTCGCGAGGCACTTAAAGAGGAAGCCCACATCCTCTGCGATCTCGATCACCCGCACATCGCCCGCGTCCGTGACTTTGATTTCGACGATGGCCGACCATTCATGGTGTTGGACTACATCCGCGGCCGATCGCTAGGCCAAATCGCCGAGTCCCAGCCACCGTCACCAACGCAAGCTGCTGAACTGGTTGCCAAACTGGCCCGGGCGATCGGTTACGCCCACGCTCGCGGCGTGCTTCATCGCGACTTGAAACCCGACAACGTTGTTATCGACGAAAGTGGTCAGCCCAAGATCATCGACTTTGGCATGAGCCGCATGCGCAGCGGTATCGCAGGGGCCGTCAACGAAGCCGACGAAGTCTCCGGCACGCTCGCGTACATGTCGCCGGAGCAAGCTGCCGGCATCACGTCCAAGACCGATCACCGCGTCGACGTTTTTGCGCTGGGTGCGATCTTGTATCGCTTGCTCGTCGGCAAGTCACCCTATCCGAGCATGGCCGTCAGGCAATTGATCGAGCGCGTTCGCCAAGGCGAATACGACGTTGCCTCGCTCGATGCAGCCGACGTCCCGGACGAATTGAAAACGATCTGCCGCCGCGCGATGCACCGCGACCCGGCAGAAAGATTCCTGACAGCGGAAGCATTGGCCGAAGCCCTCGACCAAGTCACCGTCGCCGGTACGCCGCTGCCGTCGACCCCTTCACCGTCACGAGTTCCATCTCTCACAACAGTAGCCGGTTTGGTCGGACTCGTTGTCATACTCGCTGGTGGCTGGTTCCTGTCGCGTCCAGAGCCGTCGGTTGCCGTCGCCAGCAATGTGATTTCGCCAAACCCCTCGAACGACCTCATCCAAGATTTTGAATTGACGCACATCGGCAACTCGGCCGAGCGAGCCGAGTTCAGCGGTTCGTTATTACAGTTCCGTGCACCACGCGAGAACGACGACATTCAAGTAAAAGCCGAGTTCACCTCACCTGTGTACTGTTTCCTGGTTGCCTTGAATCCTGACGGCGTCAAGCAGCTCTGCTACCCAGCCAACGCTGCCACAAAACAAGCCGAACCCATCACTTCACTACGCTATCCAACCGAGGAAAATGCCGCGTTTGGTTTAACCGATGGCATCGGCCAGCAAGCGTTCGTGTTGTTCACATCACGTGAACCGCTGCCAGCGTTCAGCGAATGGGAAAGCGATCTGTCATCCACGGCTTGGCCCAACCCCGACGTTGTCGGCAACTGGAGTTACACCGGCGGCGAACTTGTCGCGCTGACAAATCCGAACATTCCACAACGCAGCGACCGCGGCACCGTCCGCACCACCAAAACACCGACGCCTTTCAAAGAACTTTGCGATCGCTTGCGAAAGAGCGAAACGACCGATGTACGCGGCGTCCTATTCGAAGTCAAATCCGAAAACTGAACATGCATGAAGCCCGATACCACTACCGGCGTAAGTCTGACACATGGATGACACGACCCTCACAATTGACGCCGACAATCCAAAATACCGCCATTTCACGAGTGGCGATCGGCTTTTGGAGTACACGCTTGAAGTGGGTGAAATCACAGTCGATTGGTTGAACGGCAAGGACGCGGCTTCGATGATGAAGGCGATCTTGGCTGCCGATGGTAGGGGAATCATCAAGATTTCTGGGTACGTAACAGATAAACTGGGCGGTGTATCGAATACTCCAGCGTTTTGGCAATCAAATGGCAGCGAGGTTCAGCGGCGAGTGGACAGTCACGGTCGAAAAGATTGAAGGCCGACGCTACCTCTTATTTACGAAAGCGGAATGAAGGTGAAAACAATCGAAATCTCGCCGGGCTGCGAGCGTTGGAATCCAGGTGATCCGACGCATCATGCCCCCGTCGACGCCGACTTTCTCGAACGGATCGCAAAGGCGGGCTTCGTCACATTCACCGGTCCAGGCGTACTTTGCGGCGGCAAATCGGAAAGCCGGACGGTGCTGGCGATTCACCGCGGACGCGGAACGCGATGGGAAGTTGTTTTTCGCGAGTACGAATCGGACGTCGTCACCACGTTCACGACAGATCTTGTGGCAATGTCAACAACGATGTTGGCGTGGTTGAGCGGCCAGTCCCTCACGGCCAAAGAAAACTCTTTGCATGCCGTCGCAGGCTGATGCAATGAATCGAATCGCCAACATAAAAAGATGCACCGCAGAGTCACAAAGAACCGCAGAGACAAGAGCGGGAAATCAGCACCCACCTCCGTGTCCCTCTGTGCCTCCGTGGTGAAATCAAAGCACAACCGCCACTATCGACACCCAAGTCTTTCGCCGCACATTGATCCGGGACAACAAAGCATGAAACTTTCAACACTGCTCGCTTGGCCGGTCATCTATTTCGTCATCATGGCACCTCATCCGCTTGCAGCCCAAACAGCCGATGATGCGAACAAAGCGAATTTGGAACAGCGTGACCAGCTCTGGCAGCAAGCGATCCAAGTCGCAAACGAAGGGAAACTCGACGAAGCCACAAAGCTATTCGAGGAAGTCTACAGCCTCGAAGAATCCGTCTTCGGCCCCAAGCATCCCGAGCTACTACGAACACTACGCGTGCTGTTTCAGATTGCTCAGCTCAAGAACGACTACCAGGCAGTCATCGACATTCGCAAGCGCCAGCATCGCGTGACGCAGCGACTTTACGGGGAAGCTGATTATCGTACCCAAGATGCCGTACGAGAGATCACTAATGCTGAGCAAGATGCGAATCGTCCCCCGGAGGATCGTGCTCGACTGCAAAAAACCACGGCATTAGATACCGAGTTGGTCAAGCTATTTCAAAGTGGCCAATACGAATCGGCCACGGTAATTGCCAAGCAGGTCATTGAGATCCAAAAGGCCGTGCTCGGAGAGCAGCAACCAAAATACGCCGCCTGCCTAAACAATTTGGCGGCGGTCTACCACCGGATGGGCGAATACCAGCGTGCCGAGCCTCTGTACGTCCAGGCGATGGAGATTACAAAGTCCGTACTCGGAGAGGGGCACCCGGGCTACGCCACCAGCCTGAACGATTTGGCATCGCTCTACGACTCGATGGGCGATTACCAGCGGGCCGAGCCGCTTTATGTCCAGGTGATGGAGATCCGCAAGGCGGTGCTCGGAGAGGAGCACCCAGACTATGCCACCAGCCTGAACGATCTGGCAGTGCTCTACAAATCGATGGCCGATTACCCGCGGGCCGAGCCGCTGTTCGTCCAGGCGATGGAGATCCGTAGGGCGGTGCTCGGGTCGCAGCACCCAGACTATGCCACCAGCCTGAACAATCTGGCGGTGCTCTACTATTCGATGGGTGACTACCCGCGGGCCGAGCCGCTGTATGTCCAGGTGTTAGAGATCTTCAAGGCCGTGCTTGGAGAGCAGCACCCGAAATACGCTGGCAGCCTGATTAATCTGGCGGCGCTCTACGACTCGATGGGCGACTACCCGCGGGCCGAGCCGCTGTACACTCAGGCGATGGAGATTGCAAAGTCGGTGTTCGGAGAGCAGCACCCACACTACGTCAACAGCCTCGGTGGTCTGGCGGTGCTCTACCACTCGATGGGCGATTACCAGTGGGCCAAGCGGCTGTATGTCCAGGTGATGGGGATCCGCAAGCAGATACTCGGAGAGCAGCACCCAGATTATGCAGCGAGCTTAAATTGGTTGGCGTTCCTTTGCAAATCGATCGGCGAATACGCTCGCGCCGAGCCGCTGTCCACTCAGGCGTTGGAGATCTGCAAGGCAGTGCTCGGAGAGCAGCACCCGCACTATGCCACCAGCCTGAACGATCTGGCATCGCTCTACTACTCGATGGGCGACTACGCTCGCGCCGAGCCGCTATATACCCGGGCGATGGAGATCCGGAAGGCCGTGCTCGGAGAGCAGCACCCGTACTACGCCACCAGCTCGCACAATCTGGCGAGTCTCTACCAATCGATTGGCGACTACGCTCGCACCGAGCCGCTGTACACCCGGGCGATAGAGATCAAAAAGGCCGTGCTCGGAGAGCAGCACCCGTCCTACGCCACCAGCCTGATCAGTCTGGCGAATCTCTACCAATTGATTGGCGACTACGCTCGCGCGGAGCCGCTGTACACCCGGGCGTTGGAAATCCAAAAGGCTGTGCTCGGAGAGCAGCACCCGGAATATGCCACCGGCCTGAACAATCTGGCGGAGCTCTACAACAATATGGGCGACTACGCTCGCGCGGAGCCGCTGTACACCCGGGCGATGGAGATCTACAAGGCCGTGCTTGGAGAGCAGCACCCGCACTATGCCAACAACCTAAACAATCTGGCGGGGCTCTACTACTCGATGGGCGACTACGCTCGCGCCGAGCCGCTGTACACCCGGTCGATAGAGATCAAAAAGGCCGTGCGCGGAGAGCAGCACCCGGACTACGCCGTCAGCCTGAGCAATCTGGCGTTGCTCTACGGATCGATGGGCGACTACGCTCGCGCCGAGCCGCTGTATACCCGGGCGTTGGAAATCCAAAAGGCCGTGCTCGGAGAGCAGCACCCCGATTATGCCACCAGCCTTGGCAAGCTGGCATGGCTCTATTACATGACGGGCGACTACGCTCGCGGTGAGCCGCTGTACGTCCAAGCGATGGAGATCTACAAGGCGGTGCTCGGGGAGCAGCACCCGGACTACGGCTCCAGCCTGAACAATCTGGCGAATCTCTACAAATCGATGGGCGACTACGCTCGCGCCGAGCCGCTGTACACCCGGTCGATAGAGATCGACAAGGCCGTGCTCGGAGAGCAGCACCCGGACTATGCCACCGGCCTGAACAATCTGGCGTTGCTCTACTCCTCGATGGGCGACTACGCTCGCGCCGAGCCGCTGTATCGTGAGGCGGTCGAGATCACACTGGCCAACCTCGAACTGACATCTGATGTCCAGTCGCAGCGGCAACAGGTCGCCATGGGAGAATCGTTGCGGTATTTGTTGGATAACTACCTTTCGCTGGCGACGAAGGAGTTGAAGTTTCAACCCGCTGCCTACGCAGCGCTGTTGCGTTGGAAGGGAAGCGTGTGGCAGCGGCAAGTGCGGCAGCGGTCGCTGGTCGATCAGCCGTCGCTTCAACCACGTTTTGAAGCCCTGCAAACCGTTTCGTCAAAGCTTTCGACGCTGATTTTGCGTGTGCCCAATCCGAACCAGCGCGAGGCGTGGCGACGTCAACTCGATGAGCTGACCGACCAGCGTGAGAAGCTCGAGCGGGACCTGTCGCTGGCCAGCGTCGAATTTCGTCAAGCGAGCACTCCCGTCACTCCTGAGCAACTGCGTGCAAGCTTGCCCGAGCAGACGATGCTGGTGGACTTTTTGGAGTACTGGCATTCCACACCAGCGAACTTGGAACAACAGACCAAGAGTTCGCGGGAGCGTCGGTTGCTGGTCCATCTGGTGAGTGCCGACGAAGAATTGCGGGCGATCGATCTGGGTGACGTCGATTCGCTGAATGCGCTGGTGCAAACCTGGCGGCGAGATCTCGGACAAACCCCCGCCGCATTAGACGCGGCCCGCGAGCTGCGCAAGCGGATTTGGGAGCCACTGGAAGAACATCTCTCCGGCATCACCACCGTCTTCGTTTCGCCCGATGGTTTGCTCGGTCAATTCCCGCTGGCGGCGCTACCGGGCAAGCGACCGGGATCGTACCTAATCGAAGATCTGGCGATCGTGATGCTGCCGGTCCCGCAAGGATTACCGGCGATGGCATCGTCGCCGTCGCTGGATTCAGGGGATGATCGGTTCTGTTTGGTCGGTGGAGTCGACTACGAACAAACAGTTGCACCGGAAACGCCGAGCACGCCGACCGGCTCGATGATGTTGGCGGTTCGCGGGGGCGAGTGGCAAGCCTTTGGTCCTTTGCCCGGTACGGTGACCGAGATCAACGAGATTGAATCGCTGATCCGCGAATATCGGCCAGCCACCCAAACCACGATCCTGCGCGGCGGGTCGGCGAGCGAGTCGGCGTTCGCAGGCGTCGCTGCGGGGCATCGGTTCTTGCACGTGGCCACGCACGGTTTCTTCGCCCCCGAAGCGGTCCAAAACGCGATGACGGCATCAACTCCAGACGAAATGATGACCATGGGTGAAACGCGTTCGCCCAAATTGACTGGCCAGCACCCCGATCTGTTATCCGGTTTGGTCTTCGCCGGAGCGAACCGAAAACCAGATTCAGACACCGAGAACGACGGCATACTCACCGCAGCGGAAGTCCAATCGCTCGACCTACGCGGAGTCGACCTCGCGGTCCTATCCGCCTGCGAAACCGGCCTGGGCAAGACCGCCGGTGGCGAAGGCATCATCGGCCTGCAACGAGCCTTCCAACTCGCCGGCGCCCGCACCACGATCACCAGTCTCTGGAAAGTCGACGACGCAGCAACCCAAGCCCTGATGGTCGAGTTCTACCGCAACCTCTTCGAACGCAAACTCAGCAAACTAGAATCGCTCCGCCAAGCCCAAATCTGGCTACTCAATCATCCTGAAGCGATCGCAGGCCGCGACCTCACCACTCGCGGACAAGTTCGCGAAATCAACATCACCGCTGACACCAAAACTACCGCCGACAACCAAACCCGCAGCCTCCCCGCTTACTGGGCCGCGTTTCAG
>JBGSIA010000132.1:0-24838 GCA_041751935.1 Pirellulaceae bacterium
TCTCTCGCGCACACAGCCACCGTTGGCCGCTGCGGATCGCTTCTTGAGCAAGGCTCTCCGGAGTTCCTGCCGCACGCTTGAACAGTCGCCCAAACTTCGCGACCACATCACACCAGCCTGTCGCATCAAGACCGATCCGACTCAAGATCGGAGCAAGGTGTTCCGGAATCACTCCCACCTTTCCAGCGGTCTGGAGCAAACAAAGAACGTTGGTGGGCTGGGCGATGCAGTTTGCTGGGCCGTTGGTGTGGACGTGCTCCCAAACCAATTGCCGGGGACCGTTACAGGATTGCAAGGGGATCGCGTCGCGTTTCCAGTGTGCCGCGGGTTACTCCAACGCGGTTGACGGCTCGCAATCGATCCAAGACTGCGTCGGCCGTAATGGTTCCCGCAAGCAACGATCGGTAAGTGGCAATCGTTGAGCGGCTTTCGGTGGCCGTATCCGTCAGCAGTTCAATGCGATAGTGATGCACACCGGTCGCCCGTAATTCCGCAAACACTTCAGCACCGCTCTGGGGCGTTGCGTTGTACAACGTATTACGGCAAGCCACGTCGGCTTGCAGCGGATGCTCGGCACCCACTCGATCGCGCAACTTGACTACGTGCGTATCGCAGGGGCGACCACAGTTGGACTTGTTCGTTCCCGGTGACAGCACAGCACAAAAAACGCAATGCTCCATATGGAACATCGGCATCCGTTGGTGCAGAACGACCTCCATCCACTCGCTGGGAACGCTACGCACCAAATCCATCAACTGGTCGCGGTTCAAATCATAGGACGCGGTCATACGGCTGACCCCAAGCCCATGAATCCATTCTGCCGAGCGATGGTTAGCGACGTTCAACGAAAAGTCGGCGATCACGGGCAAGCTTCGTTCGACAAAATAATCGATCGCGGACAAGTTTCTCGCCAGGATAGCGTCAGGTTCGGTGCGTACCAGAAACTTCAGCAAACCCATCTCGCCGGGCTTTTGCATTCGCACCGTCGCCAAAGCAATTTTCGTGTTGCCCTCGCGAGCAATCTGTACCGCATCGCGATACTCCCGAACATCCTGGAAATCGGCATACACCAACTGCACTTGCTCTTGCACCGCCGACCGAACCTGTTCAACCGAACGACACAGCACGGTCAAAAAGGTGTCAGGAACCTTTTTTTGACTACTTGATGTATCCGAAACTCGCTCCAACAACCGAATTCCGGCTGCACGGTCGACGTTTCTTTGGGGAGGCGATTCCAGCTGTGCCATCAACTTTTCAACGAGGTCCCGGCGAAGTGAGTTAAGCATTCCTGCTGGCGCCATCGGCCCGCCGACGATCTCGCATCGCAGTTCGCCCAGCTCCAACGGGGTTCCGCCCATGCGTCCAAGTTTCTCTCGCAATAGTTCCTCGTCAGCCGGTCGATTTCTCGCAACGGGAAGCGGATCATCTCCGATGACTTCGGCAGTAATGCCGCAATGAAGCCGTGCCAGCACTCGCAACGGTTGACCGGCGATGGCGGTGACGAACAAATCAACAGGCTGGCGTCGTCGGGGATCATCGCCGACGTAGCTTTGTCGCAAGCGCCGATTGAGTTGTGGATCGTCGTTCTTGAACAATCGCGAAGAGTTGTCGATTTTAGAAAAATCGATGTCGTGAATGCGAAAGCCAAGCCACACCGTTTCTCCTTCAGCAGCGTGCTTCTTTGACTCATAGGCGGAGCGAATCGAGTACACGCGGCTGCCTTGCTGCTCCGCTGAACCCGAAGTGTGAACCGCGATCCCGTCGCCCAGCGCGATCGGTGCCAACAGCGTCGTCAGGATCTGGTCCGATCGCGTATCGAGCACTTCGCCAAGTTCGATTCCGAGTTTTGCGCTGTGGCGACCAGGCACGAGTCGTTTGTGGTCGTTGCCTTCGAGCCAACCGGGAGACAATCCGCGCGAGAACGACAATTCCATTTCACGATGTTTCTCGGGTGTGATCGAACACGGTTGGTCGGCGAGAGCGTCATCGATTGCACGACGGTAATTTGACGTGATGTTGGCGACATATTCCGGTGTCTTCAAACGACCTTCAATCTTGACGCTGGCGACGCCAGCAGCAATGAGTGCGGGGATTGCGCTGTAACCCGCCAAGTCTTGCGGCGATAGCAAATACTTCATGTCACCCAAATCGGTGTCGACGCCATCGACCACCAGTTCGTAAGGCAGCCGACATGCTTGAGCACATTGACCACGATTGGCACTGCGTCCGCCGAGCGATTCACTCGTCAGGCACTGCCCTGAGTACGCGACACATAACGCTCCGTGAATGAAAACTTCCAGAGGCATCGTTGTATGATTTGCGATGCGAGTGATCTCGCCGACCGAAAGTTCTCGAGCCAAAACGACTCGTGAAATCCCCAATCCGTTTGCTACTTCGATCGTTTCGGCGCTCGTCAGACTCATTTGAGTCGATGCATGGATTTCCAGTTCTGGGCAAATCGCCCGCACCAACCGTGCAACCCCGAAATCTTGGACCAGTACTGCGTCTACCCCGGCTTCGGCAACACGAACGATCGTGTCCACCAGTCGCGGTAATTCAGAGGGGAAAACAAGGGTATTCATTGTCGCATACCCACGCACTCCCCGTTCTCGCAGCAACCGTGTAAGATTGGGCAGTTCGTCAAGAGCGAAGTTTTTTGCGCGAAAACGAGCATTGAAACCGCAGTCGAGGCCAAAGTAGATTGCGTCGGCCCCGTTTTCGATGGCGGCAATCGCGCACTCCCGATTTCCGGCAGGGGCGAGTAATTCAATGCGGCGAGGTGGAAGTGGAGTCATGCGGATCAGTATGACAGTGCCGGACCAAAATGTGAAACCATAAACGAGATAATTCGAAAAGCGTGACTGATCTGCAACAACTGAGCGATACGGAATTCGCGACCATTCAAAAGACCGTCTATGCTGCCGCAGGTATCGCCGTCGCCGACAGTAAACGACGATTGCTGAGTGGTCGAGTGCGTCAGCGGCTCAAAGCATTGTCGCTGGATAACTTCGCGGACTATCTAAAGCTACTTGCGGCCGATCGGTCCGGCGCCGAGTTGATCGCCTTGCTGGACGTCGTGTCCACGAATGAGACGTCCTTTTTTCGGACGCAATCGCACTTCGATTGGTTCGAGGGAACATTTCTTCCAGAGTTTGCGGACCTGCTCAAGGGAACTGTCGGTGCAAAGCGATTGTCGATTTGGTCAGCAGCCAGTAGTACTGGTGAGGAACCGTACACGTTGGCGATGTTGCTGTACCGCAATCGAGAAATGTTTCCCGGCGTCGACATGCGGATTCTGGGAACCGACATCAGCACCTCGGTTGTCGATCGCGCGAAACTTGCCAGTTATTCGGTCGAGGCTGTCGGAAAGCTACCTCCAGAATTCCAGAAGTACTTTGAACCCAAGGACGGGCGAATGGTGGTCATCGAACCCGTGCGGCGGATTGTTGATTTCCAAACGCACAACCTGATGAAACCGGCACCGATGACTCGCATCGACTGTGTCTTTGTCCGCAACGTGTTGATCTATTTCGATCGTGCGAGCAAACAAGTCGTGCTGAACCATGTAATCAATGGACTGAAAACGGGCGGCTATCTTGTCGTTGGGCCCAGCGAAGGAATTCTCGACGTCCCCGATGGCTTGGCTCGCCGTAGCTCATTTTTGTTCGAACGCGTTTAGCGGGCAGCGATTCAATTTTTCTCGTCTTTCCAGCACCGCCGGTGGTTTGCTAAGGTCCTCACCTGCGAATTTGCTCGGTTGTTTTGGAGAGGCGTTCAGAAATGGCGACAGTTGTTTGTACTCGTTGGTTGGACGCCTTTCCGGCATCGTACGTCAAAGTCCTGCGAAATGCAGTGCGCGCGAACCTAAAACGCGACCACCGTTTCATCTGTGTCACCGACAATCCCGACGGATTGGACGATGATATCGAAGCGGTCGCGATGCCCGATTTGAACATTCCGCTCCAGTACCAGCGACGTGGTTGCTGGCCTAAGTTGTCTATATTCACACCAGGGCTGCTGCCGCCGGATGAGCCCACGTTGTACTTGGATCTGGACATGCTGATCCGAGACAATCTGGATGCGTTCATCGATCGCATCGAAGAGAAACGCGGGTTTCACGCACTGAGGGAATGGAATCCGACATTGTGGAGTCTGGTGCCATTGTCAATGCGGCCCAACCGTGGTGTCCAGGGATCGATCCTCGGTTTCTACCCCGGCGAACAAGTCGGCATCTACGAAACATTCATGCGCGATCAACAGGCTGCGTATCGCGACTATGCGTTGGATCAAGGATTTCTTACAGACGCAGCAACTTCGATTCAATACTGGCCATTCGATTGGACGGCGAGTTTCAAGTGGCATTGCTGCAAGTACTATCCGCTCAATCAAATGTTTCCAGAAGTGAGGGAACCCACGAGCGCCAAAATTGTTGTGTTTCACGGGAATCCACGTCCAGTCGACGTGGTGCCGCTTGGCAAATATCGCTGGGGCACGCGCCGCAAATTCGGTTTCGGTCCCGTCGAGTGGGTCCGTGAATACTGGTTGCGGCATGATGAAACTTGGAGCGATGAATCGAACACGCGAGCGGATACTAGCTCGCGAGGTGAGGCTCACGCACGTCAAGCGGCTTGAACGCCGGACGGCATTTGGTTTGTCATCACCGTCTATCGCCAATCGCGGCACCAATCTTTGGTATGTAGCCCCGAGCGGATTCGCCATTCACGAAGTTCGGCCAACAACCGTTGCTTATGATTTGCCGCCAATGCAACATCCCAAAGGTTCACTAACTCTTCTGGATCACTGACCAAGTCAAACAATTGACCGTGAGGCTCATCCAGAAAATGGACGAGCTTGTGAGTCGCATCGCGAACCATGGTCATGTATTTGCAACCGGTAAGCGTACCGTCTTGGGCTTGCTCGCAGTACACGAAATCGCGACCTGGGAATTCAGCTATCGCGTCCACTGCAACGGCAAGTGACTTGGCCGCCCAGTCCTTGGGCACAGGAATTCCCGCCCAATCCAAAATCGTTGGCCCGATATCCATCTGTTGCACCAGAGCATCGACGGTGCGACCGCCTGCGATTCGGCCGGGTGCCCAAACGATCATCGGCACGCGAGTGATCTGGTCGTACATCGTCCATTTTTGGCTGTGGCCGTGGTCCGTCAAGCAATCGCCGTGATCACTGGTGAAGATCACGATGGTGTTGTTCAAGTAATTCTTTCGCTCTAGCGCCGCCAGTATTTCGCCGACCTTCTCATCGATCATGGTCACGTTGGCGAGGTAGTAAGCACGCTGCCGATGCCGCTGGGCGTGCGTCGGTTCCAACTCCAAAACGACGCTGTCGTGGTCGATCTCGTTGTTGTGTTTTCGCAGTTCCTTAAGCGCTGGCGGCTGGCTATCCAGCTCCACTTGTGTGACCGGCAATAGCGGCAAGTCTTTCTTCAAGTACGGCTCGGCGTATCGTGGTACTGGATCGTAGGGAGGGTGCGGGCCAGGAAAGCCAATTTGCAGAAACAAAGGTTGTGTCGTCGGATACGTGTCGATCCACCAGCGCGCCATATCGCCGACGAAGAAGTCCGGATGCGTATCCTCGGGCAATTCCCAGTCGAAGGCACCGAGCGAGTTGCGATAGTCCTCGCGTTTCCGATAGAACTCCCGCTGTTGTTTAACTAAACCTCGAAAACGTAAAGCCTTGTCCCACTCGTCAAAGTAGTAGCGGCCTTCCAGGTACCGGTCCTTGTTCTCAACCACGTAACGTTCGTGGAACCCGAGTTCAGTTTCGAAGGGCCACGAGTGCATCTTGCCGATGTTCGTACAGTGATACCCAGCCTCGTTCAGCAGCTCGATCCAAGAACGTCGCCAAGTGTCTGCATTACGCAAGATTCCTGTCGTGTGGGGAAAGTATCCTTTGAACAAGCTTGCACGAGCTGGTGCACACGATGCCGCTGTCACATGGCATTGTGTAAACGAAACGCCTTCGCGAACCAGACGATCTAAATGAGGTGTATCGACATGAGGAAATCCTAACTCAGCGATCGTGTCAAATCGCTGTTGGTCGGTGATGATAAATACAATATTGGGTGCAGTCATCGTGATAACTAAAAAAAAGCTGCTTCGAAGTTAACGGTAACGGCTACTTACTTGGGAATGGGTCGCAATATCCAGTTGTCTCGAATCAACGTGCCAGGAGCAAACGTCGGTGGTGGTTCGCCTGTCATTTTCTCGATCGACCAATCGCATGATTGGCTGACACCGTACGGACCGGCACCCGCGTAAAGACGCAAATCAGGCAGCGTGGACTCGGCGTTCATTCGCCCTAAACTTATCGCGCACATCTGACGCACCGAATCATACTCGGGAATCAGCGATTTGATGTCGTGCAAACGCTCGAGCAACGTTTTCACAAGCTTCTCTTCGGCGTTCCCTTCGTGAATCAGGCCTAACGCCCAAGCAGCCGCAGGTCGCGAATGGTCACCTAATGAAAAAGACTTGGGCAAATATTCTCGCATCAAGGGATCTGCTGGTGCGTACTTCATATCGCCCAGTGCGATGAACAAATGCGCAACCTGTAGCGAGGCACCTGGCATCGCATCCTTCAATTGTCCCGAACGAAAACCGTCATAAACACTTTGTGCGTGCTCCAGCATATCCGGACAAAGCTTCTCCACTCTCAATTGCGTCAGTGCCCATGCCGAAGCAACTTTAACTTCGCCGCGCTCATGGGAAAGCAGTTCGACCAAACGCTCACCCGCAGGTTTATGGTCGAGCTTCGCCAACACATAACTAGCTTGTTCGCATCCACGCCATGAATCTTCTGCGAGCACTAAGGAAACCTGAGTAATTACTTGATCACGAAGCTTTTCATCAGCGGCGAGTTTGATCAGCCCCTCAGCCGTCAGGGTTCGTAGCCCAGGGTTCACGTCATCGAGAAACTTCGCCAGCAGTTCAATCCGTTGTTCCACTTTCGTCTCCAGCATGGCTAGCACGCAGAATCGACGCACGTTGACATCGGAGCTCGCAACCAGACCGTCTGCCAGCCGATCAACGATTGCCGGATCGATCGCCAGAAGTCGCTTCAAAGCACTCGCTTGGACGACGCTATTGGCGTAACTGACTTGGGACTGGAGAAACGCAATCGCGTCGTCGTCTCGATGCCCATCAAGCAACTCAATCGCCAGCAGATGATTCGTTAGTTCTGAGCCCAACGGTAAATCGGCGAGTTGTTTTGCCGCTCCCACCAGACCGCTCTTATCGATCGTCGCCAGCGCTCGCGCCGCATTCATACGAACGTCCGCTGGCTGATGCGTCATGAGCACGATTGCTAAGAGCGGCTCTTTCGCGTTCTTGTGGTCGATAGCCGCCAGTCCTTGCATCGCCAATATCAACATCGCATCGGTTGCATCGGCAGTGGAAATTCGATCCAACCATGCATCGCTCAGGGCGGGCGACTGCCATCTAGCCAATGCCGGTTCGACGATCTCGCTCATCGCTTGGCCGCGTTGCAGAGCCGCCTTTGCAAGTTCATCGGCTTGGTCCTTTGCGTCAAAGGCGACGAGTGCTGCTGCCGCTGCGGTCACCACGTCGGCATCTTCGCTGGGGTCCAATAGCCGCTCAACCAAGATCGGCTTTAAATCCAATACTTCCTCGTGACCCATGTTGCGGGCAATTGCCAACGTGTCGATCACCATCCGCCGCAATTCCGTGTCGCGTCGCTCAAGCGCCTTGGACCACAGGGGAACCAATCCTTCGGTGAATACTTCATTTACACCCAGCGAGGGAAACCCCGGACGATCGTACATCGCCAAGTCATACTTTTTGAAAGGGTCCGCGGCTATGACGCTGCGCACGGTAACCGGCATAACAACCACTGCGAGCCAGACCAGACAAACGCATCGCTGTGATCTTAAACCGCGCGAGACAGTCGCCATACTTGAACTCCAAAAACAAGAAACATGATTGACGAAATAATCCCTGCGACCCAAAGTGCAGTTGGCAGCAAATCATAGTTTTCAAAGCCCGGCGCCCCGATCACGTTTAGCGCTGCACCGACGGGTGTAAGCATCAGCACCGTTTCGACCGCTGTGTGTCCAAACGGTGCGTCTCGACCAAGCCATATAAGAATAGGCGACAAGAACAATGCAATAACAACGACGTAAGTAACCGTTGTTGAAGTCGCCGTGGTACGAAACAGGCTGCCCACTGCTGCACTCACTGCAAGTGCCTCGATCGCTGTCCAAATTAGACAAATGAGAACCAAGTTGACTTGAAGCCACATCACCGGCTGGATCAAGATCATGATCAAGTAACCCGGCAAGGTTGCCATCAAGACCAGACCCAACGTCCACACGACGCTGAGCAGTTTGCCGCGAACGATCTTGAACGACGACAGGGGCGTCAATCGCAGTAGTTCCCAACCGCTGCCGTCTCGTTCGCCACTGATGAGTCCCGAGGCCAAGCTTGGCGTCAAGACAACCACCAGGATGACTTGCAACAATACCATCAAGCCACCGATGGCCTGGACACCCCAAGAGGTCGCGCTGGTGGCGGCTGCGAACGTGACCACGACGGAGACCACGGCACACACCGCGATCAATCGCAGTAACCATTGCGAGCGACCGAATCGTCGACAGCGAAACTCTTTGACCATCACCGGATTTATGTACCACGCAATCCCAGACTTTCGGCGTTGCGGATCAACGACATATAAGAAACGTCGAAAGATTCGCGTCGACAGTCCACGCTCATTGGTGATTACACCTTTGGCTCGCGAGTAATCAAAAATCCGATAGTTCAACCTCGAGAGAGTTAATGCCGCAAAACCAATGCTGGTCAATCCCGAAATCAGCAAGAACTCGCGTATCGGCGACGCGGTCTTTAATCCTGCAGTCGCAACACCACTGTGCCCCATGATGTGCATCACGGTGGGGATAGGCGAAACGTTTTTTAACCAACTGACGATCGTTGCCAGCGGTCCGCCAACACCAGGAAAAAACGCCGCCGGAGCTAACGTCAAGAAGAACATGGCCAAAACAATGCCGTAAGTAATTCGCACTCCGGCATCAGCCGACTGGACGTAGCTGCTGACCAACATCCCCAGCGTAACGTACTGGACAACAAGCAGCGCCAGGACCAAATACAGCAGCCCCAAATCGTTCTTCCAATCGATACCGCCACCAGCAAAGCATGCCGCCGAGGCTGGCAAACTGCAGATCAACACCAAAGCCGAAAATAGCAGCACGCCAGATGTCTTTCCAATGTAAATCGACCAGGCATTGAGTGGTGAGTTGAGCAACAACGCGAGCGTGCCATGATTCTTTTCGTTAACGATCGAGACTGCGGGAAAGGCAGGCACTAGAAACACGACACCGGCGAGTAAGCCGTATCCGAAGACACGAAAAACGGCCATCGATTGCGTGCCACTCAAATCAACCGATGCATCCGATGGCCAACGCAACAGGACGGCGAGCGAGAACGCAAATGTCAAACACAACAGTACGACCAGCGAGCGACGTGACCGCAGAATGCCGTAGAATTCACGTTGGATAACTGGGTTGATCATGTGCCCGCCACCGACAAGAAAGCGTCTTCCAAGTCTGTGGGTACCTCGCGAAACTGAACAATCGTTTCGCCGGAATGAATCAAGTGCGACAGCAGCGGTGCGACCTCGTTGTCACTCAAACTGGTGGCAAATCGCACCACCGATTCACCTTTGGCGGCCGTCACTTGGTTGAGTTCACTGTTGGGGTCACCGGTCGGCGCGGCGTGTTCACCGAGCCAATGACCGACCCTAGAGGCCACTGAATCAACAGCGGCGTCGCCGGGCAGCAAGACTTCAAAGGTACGACGCTGTTGGATGTCACGCATGATCTCATCAACGGTGCCGAATGCCCGCAACTTGCCTTTGGTAATCATCGCCACAACATCACAAATTCGCGCCAGTTCCGGCAGGATATGACTTGTCACGATCAATGTTTTGCCCATCTCCGCCAATTGCAACAACATCACTCGCATGTCGATTCTCGCTTGTGGGTCGAGGCCATTTGCGGGTTCGTCAAGAATCAAAACTTGTGGATCGTGCATCAGCGTGCGGGCGATCGCTACGCGTTGTTGCATCCCACGACTGAGAGCGTCCACAAACAAGTCATGCATGTAAGTCGCACCCGTGATCTCCAGCACTTCAGCGATTCTGGCGCCCCGTGCCTTACGACCGATTCCATAGGCGGCACCGAAAAAATCAAGATACTCAAACACTCGCATATTGTTATAAGAGCCGAAATTGTCCGGCATATAACCGACAAGCCGCTTTATTTTTCGCGAGTCGCGCAAGCAGTCGGCGCCAGCGATTTTTGCCGTACCGCTGGTCGCCTTTAACAGTCCGACAAGAATCCGAATCGTCGTTGTCTTACCAGCACCATTGGGGCCGATAAACCCAAGTATTTGCCCCTTTTCGACTCGCATCGTCAATGAGTCGAGGGCAGTGAATTCGTTATAACGTTTTGTCAGATTTTCGATCTCGACGACAGCTTCGGTAGAGGTCATGGCAGTAGAATTAAAGTTTGATGATTCAGCGGCACCGGCCGTAGGAATCGAAAAAAAGATTGTACGTGATCAAAGACTGGGAGTTATCTCCACTGATTACAACGTCACTCCTTCGACGTTCGCGTGCAAATGGTCGATCCTCCATGTGCTGCGACTGGGACTAGCCAGCGTACCGGATTCCACAGGTTTCTGAATGGATTCGCGTTCCTCGTCGCTTTCCGAAACCACGACCGAAAGTAGTATCCCACCGTCACTGGTGATCTGTAAGGCGTCAGGATCATCGATCGAAAATCGCAAAACGCCGGTTGGATTTTTCTTCTCAAACAACGTCGCACGCTCACCGGACGCACTTTCGCGACCCAAGATCGTTAGCGTTCGAGATGGTGCGTTGATTTTGATTTGAACATTGACACGTTTAACCGAGCATGGAAGCAACACGTCTGGGACGATTAACTTTAGCTGGGCATCCGCGGGCTGGTTCAACTCAATCCAACGTCCGATGCGGGGATTGTAAATGGCTGTTCGGCCTCGTGTACCGGCAAACGTGTCAAAGCGAACAAAGGTTTCGGGAACAACGAATTCACTGCCGCTAGACAGACGCTGTAGCTGGACCGGCAGCGATGCCAAAGTTGAGCCTCGATGGTTGAACCCATCCCCAAAATCGACATTCAAATTAAGCGGATTGGTCCACACCAGCATCGTTGGCTCGGTACCAAAGGGCGGTGTATCAGCGTCGAGCATCCGCCGGATCAGTCCCTGGCGATCCTGTTGAATGTCTGACACGATCGAGGTGCTGATGTATTGATCCTCCGCCAACACATTGTCCACGCCGCCGACGAAGAAACCGATCGCATTTGGCTTTGGCAGCATCCCTAGGGACGGTGTCGAGGGCGTAATGATGACTGCGTCTTCGCAGGTTGACGCGTCGATACCGTCCAGTCGTCCTTCAAAACCTTGACGTGTAAACCTTCCAATGACGTTCCATGGTTTGGGTAACGTGATGGTCGCGTCAGTCTCAACGTGCCGAACAACGCCCGGTGGCAGTTCGACAAACTGCCACTGTGACTTTCCAAAATCCGTGAACATCAAACGCTTCACTTCGCCGCCTTCGAGTCCGTCGCGAAACATCGTCATCGCATCCGAGGACGACTGGATCTTCAACGGTTTGGAGACGCTGCTGTAGACAGCCGCAACGCTGTGGACATCCACATCGCTACTGGACGGCAGAGGTCTCGCGATTTGGCTTGTCGCAACCGTGGACGGAATCGCCGAAGTTTTTGCATTGCCAATGAACATTAAGATCGCCGCCGAGGCTATACCTGCGACCGGAATGATCCACGCCATTTGCTGTAGTTTTCCTCGGATGGCCAGCCAAATTCCGGCACCGACGATAACAAGAAAATGCGCCAGTAGGATGCTGGCGATCACGCTACGACTGGGGATTTCGTAGCCGATTTCCGCGTCAACAAAGGCCAACAGGTCCGCTGTCGGTTGAGGCGATGGCGATCGCCGCGAGAAGAATCGTTTAGCAATCGATTGATAAATCAACAGCGACTGGCCTCCTTGCGTCCAGCCCCGAGCGCCAAGCGTCGTGAACAGCACTTCGCCTTTGCCCAATGGTTTACGAAAAGCAGCCGGCCATCCATCAATCGTTGCTACCACGTCATCGGTGTCGGCGACCACTCGCAGCAATTCAACGGGAGTTTCTGAGGTCCAATTCTCGATGGTCGCCCGCTGTGAAACGCCGCTATTGTCTACCGTGGTAATCGAAAATTCGTTTAGCTCGACACGATCGACGATTTCGTAACACGTCGTATCTCCGATCAATTGACGAACAATCTCCGGTGGAATTTGATCAGTCATGATCCAAAGCTGTCCGCCTTCGAAAACCCATTTCCGCAATTGCGCAGCAGCAGTTGAATCGCGTAACAATTGACCGCTAGCGATCACCAACTGGTCGATACTATTCAAACCCACCGGTGACGGGGGCAAAAAGTCATCGATCCAATGAATGACGCCTGATCCGCCGCGAGAATCGTATACCCCATCGCGCCCGGCATTCACCGTGTAGGTCAATGCATTGAATTTGTCGCTTTCCGTTTCGATGTAATAGTCCGGCGTGGCGAAGACGACTGCACAACGACTATCTTCATGGGAAAGCAACAACGTTCTCTCGACCGTTGGCATTCCAATTTCATTCGCTTGAAACTGTTCGTCACCGTCAACCGACTCGCCAAGTTGCATGGATGTAATATCCAACTGCAATTGATCTGTCGGAATATCTGGCGGAATCTGGATTGGCAACCAACTTCTTCGCAATGCACCGGCAGGAACCCACAGTCGCCGTGCATACTGGAGATTCTGCTGGTCCGCGACAATCACCGCGACCGACTGTTCAGCGTCGACATCGGTATTGTTGCGAGCGCCAATTGAAAGTGTCGCCCATCGTCCAGGCACATGCCGCTGAGTGCCTCCTGGGGCAACGCCCAATGAAAAGGTCTTGGGCGGTTCTACACTCGACTGCGCTATAACAGTTGCCGAGAGCAACAACACGATGCAGAAAACTGCGGCGAAACGTTGAATACGAGGCAACAGGGTAGCCGCCGGTTTATTCGGTGCAGAATCTGTGAGAAGCGAGGCTTCGCTTACACAGAAAGAACACTTCAAGCATCGAAATTTTGTCATCAGCAAACGAAAATACATGCTAATCCTAGCGAGCGCGAGCGGCACGAGTGTCAACAACGCGGGTACCGGAGAGTGAATCATGCCATCCTGTTGTTTTGTCACCAAACAGGAACGATACAGGCTCAAACGGAATCATCCGGGCAAACGAGCGGCCGATGATTTGACCGAAGCTCGCATCGCCACCGGTAGCCCTGACCACTCGAGTTCCGGTAACCAGCTTGCCGATGGTGATTCCAAACATCGCTTCCAGGGCAATGAAATACCCAAGGACAACGATTATCCCCAGTATTGAACCCATCAGTTGCAGGTTTCCTGCTTGCTGTGGCGTGATATTCCCGCCCTCCGAAACGGCATACGCGGCGCCAAAAATGAACCCCGCAACCCCCGCAACAATTTGGGTCACGACTTGGTCGATGATCATGTTGATCAGACGCTTATTCTGCGATGCGTACGGCATACCCGCGATGTGTTCGTCTTGAAGCGCTGTTGAGCCAAGAGAACTCGGCGCTGCATACGGATTGAGCGCCACGTTACTGGTGTCAAAGGGGTTGGTTTCAGACATAAAACCGTTCCTAAAATTAGTAGACTAGCCGCGGACGCAACTCACGAAGCCTGTCTCCGTGATCAGTACGTCCGGCGGCATTGTACGCGAAACGGATGCCGCAATGGGGTCAGTGACTACGGCTTTCCACGTCCTGGAGGAATGGAAAGAAGAGACGGTTGTTTGGATATTTCCGGCAGCGGCTTGGACAACATCGCACCGCCGACTTGCTTATCCCAGTCAACGGCCAGCAATAAATCGAATCCTGGGTTTTGTTCCTTCACCTGGCAAGAACACGGACCGACGATGAACCGCGACGCCATGCCGATTGTTTCGCGAAAGATACCTTTGCCAACCAGCGCGTACAAAACCCGGCCTCGTCCCAACACTGGAAATGCCATCGGTTCCTTTAGCTCTGCCAAGTCGGTTTCGCTGTGGATCAGTGATGCCAACAAGAACTGTTCGCATGGGTCTTGACGATCCAAAGTGACGATCGAAAACCCAATACGTAATTCGATATTTGTGTCCGCATTGAACAGCTCGTCGGCTTCGATTTCATCCTGTGGTGGCAATTCCAATTCTGATTCGTTCAGTTTCAATTGTTGCTCTAACATCGCCATCGCCGCCGCGTCTTGACCAGCATCCCCGCCAGGGACAAAGACCCAAACCGCTGAATCACCATCGAGCAACTTATCCGCGATTTGGTCGCGTACCGGCGACTGAACCAAAGCATTCACCGTCACGTCGGTAAACTCAGCCGTGTAGGCAACTCGATTGGGTAAGTCTCGTGCCGCTTGCGGATACATCACCACCATCAACGAACTGGATCGACCCGAATTATTCTGGGTATGCTCGCGCCACAGTTCGATCAGCCGTTGATCTTTCAACTCGCGAGTATCAATCGCTTGGACGTCAAAGTTTGCTGGGGCGGTGATTGAGCGACTGTGGTCTTGCAGTCGTTTCAGGCTCGTGGAATCTTCCGCACTCCAATCAGGCTCGTGCAGCACGATGACTTCGTATCGATCTGGCGACCAGCGTTCGAGGGCGTAGCGAAATACAGGCACTTGACAAGCGATTGCTGAGACAGCTACGAGAACAACCGCGACGATAAACACGACAATAAACGCGGTGGTACGGTAGAGAGTTTTCATCGGAGAACGTACGGAAGAATTGAGTTCAAGGTACGGGATCAGGGCCAGGCGGGGCTGTCAATCGCTACAGTATACCGGAACTCATTCTGCCAGCACTCACTCGTTTCCGGATGAAAGCCGAGAAATTTCGTCCTGCACTCGCTTGACCATTTCTGGAATCTTGGTGACACCGCTGTAATGATCGGCGTCGTACAGAACGTGGTGTTCCGCGGGCAATCCGATGTGCTGTGCCAACACGTTTGCGTTCTTGATGGGGACGACCGAATCGAAACGGCCAGAAAACAGCCAAGTCTGTTCGGGTTTCAATCGATGGCAAACGCGCGTCGGCTCGATGGACCAGAGCAGTTCCCGCAGCTTGTCACCAGCAAGCCCTTCATCAGCCAATTGCCGTCGCATTTTTGCTGCGTCACGATCCCCGTGCTGGAGGACGTCGTACAAGTCACCGCCACACAGCATCAGAAAGACGGCATCGAACGCACCGTCAATACTGGCAGCGGTCGTACCGATGAAACCGCCAAGGCTAGTCCCTTGAATCGCCACGAATTTGGGATCGATCATCGGCAGGACAACGATCGCATCACGAGTCCGTCGCACATCCATGATCGACTGCCGCGTTAGCCGGATCAAGCTCGCCGCGCCTTTCGGGCGAGATTCATTGCGTCGTTCACCATAGCCTGGCAAGTGAATCAAAAACGCGTGCATTCCATGTCGCGACAACAACATCGCCAACGTTTTGCCCACGGGCATTTGGCTACCGGATTCGTGGACCACCAACACCGCAGGCGCCGAGATAACCTCGCCGCGTGGGTCGCGAGCGAAGTGCCATTCAACAGCCACGCGATCATTCACTGCGTCGCCAGTGGGTCCAGCGGAATCAAATCGCAACAAGGCATCGTATCGCCAAGCCTTTGACGCTTGGCAATCGACCGTGAATGGAGCCGGTGGCCACGCAAGGCCCTGTAAACATTCTCGTGTGTCGTCGTCTCGCTCACTGATCGTTGCCAGCGAATCGGTAGCGGCGAATTGGCGACCGACGACGGCGGGCAATTCGGCGTTAACACTCGTTACAAGACCGAATGCGAACAACAGGGTTGTAATGTGCACGGATCTCATGGGCATGTTCCACTAGTGAGGTAATAGAAGAAGGGAACATACGTTCGCAGAACCAGAAAACCAAGTCCGCGTGTGTGCAAGTATCAAGCAGAATCAGTTGCGTTCAGCTGAAACGATCGGGTTGTTTGCTGGCTGCATTGCCGTGGGTTGCTGCAGCATCGTCGAAGATTGCAGGGGAGGGACAGGAGACTGATGATCGAATGACAGAAGTGCAGCTCGCAGTAGCCGTGATACTTGCGACTGTTTCAGGCCCTTACCCAGCAGCAACGATGCATTGTGGGCAGTTTGTCTTTCGGGGGCTAACGGTCGCTTGACTTGAATGATCAAGCCCATAAATGTTTTTCGGCGAGCCAATTCGGAAATCAATTCGCGATCTGAAAAATGTTTGAGGTTCATCCTCTCGCTCCGCCCACAAGTTGTTGGCCCTCGCGTCATACGATACTCTGGGAAAATGATGATCGCAAACTGACAGGGTGTCTATTACTCGCTCGCGGGGGCGGGCTGTCTACCATTGGCTTTCCGTCGGATGGCGAGTCGACGAAACATGGTCATGTATCGTTTCAGACATGCAAGTCGCGAGGTCCCCTCACTTGCCGGAAGTGCTCGTACAATACGATTCCTGCTGTGGTACCAAGGTTTAAGCTGCGAACTTTCTCACTGGTTGGTAGCCTCAGGGCACGCTCATCATGGGGATCGAGAATCGAAGCAGGTAGTCCCGACGATTCGCGCCCGAAAACAAAGACGTCGCCAACGGCAAAGTTAGCTTGCCATAATGTTCGCTGGGCGAACCGTGAGAGAAAGAAAAACCTTTGGGGGTCCAGTCGCGTAATGAGCGTTTCCCAATTGGCGACCAGCTCCACATCCAGGTGCTGCCAGTAATCGAGTCCTGAGCGACGTATCTTGGTATCGTCGATTTGAAATCCAGCCGGCTGTACGATCCACAGTTTTGCGCCGAGCGCAACACATGTTCGACCGACGTTGCCGGTATTTTGCGGTATCTCCGGCTGATACAAGACAACGTGACAGGGTGGTGCCATGCGAATATCTCGGCCAGTGGTTCACGGGTTCGGCAAGCCTGGTGCACGCTGGCGAGCTAAACGGAAAGATGACTTGTGGTCACTTGCGAAGCATAGCATCCCGACTCTCCATGCTGGAAAGTGATACGATGGTCTTGTAAAAAAGATCGCTGTCGCATCAACTTGCGCGCCTGGGGCAACGACCAGCCGTGCCCAAGCGATGAATCAAACCAATTAACTCGACGAACTGGGAAGCCTAGGAACAATTCATGAGCACCGCTGAACCAACACCTGTAATCACTTCGCCGATGGCCCAGAGTAGCGCATCGACCGAGCCGGTCGCAAAGGCCCAGAAGACAAATTCTGTTATGCTGGTTCCGTACCCGAAGTTTATCTTCATGTACCCGACGATGATTGTTGCAGTGCTGGCAACGATCGTGTTGTACTTTGGCGGCTATTCCACGGTTGATCCCAACCAGCATTCGACGCCAGTTGTAATGACGGGGCTTTTTCTTGTCGTGATGATGGCGAATATGTTTGTGCTCATTTACGACTTCCCCCGAGCGACGTCATTGACGCTGCTGTTTGTCCTGGCGACGATCAGCATGGCTTTGTGGTTGGTGGCGATTTTGAAACCAGGCCTCCTGCCGTCGTTGGAGGGTATTTTCTCAACCGTGCGCCCGGCGGCGAATACGACTTTCTTTGCTTGTATATCGCTGGCAATGATCGTGATGTATGCCGTGGTGTTCATTACCGTCCGCTTTGACTACTGGGAATTGCGTAACAACGAACTGCTTCATCACCATGGATTCCTTAGCGATTTGAAACGGTATCCGGCACCGAACTTACGAGTCGACAAAGAGATCAACGATGTGTTCGAGTTCATATTGCTCGGTGCCGGACGCTTGATCCTTCACCCGAGTACCGAAAAGCGGGCGATTGTCTTGGACAATGTATTGTTTGTCGGCAAAAAAGAACGCGAACTGACGCGAGTACTTGGATCCATCAAGGTTCAGATCGGCAGCGACTCCGGCGATAGCAATTCATAAGGCCGCATCGCCACAACATCATGTAGTGGAACTTGTTAAAGTTCCCATGGCTTGCTCGGCAACGTCGATCTACTTACTGTCCAATGTCCACACTGGATCAACGTTTTGGTCGCGTTTGGTCAGTGCGTCGACGACGCGGCCGAGCAACACGACGCTGGGGTTGTCGTCGGGATGCTCATGGACCAGCGAAGCCAGCAAGCGTGCGGCGCCCGTTAAGTCTCCGCTAGCGAATGAGTCCAACGCTGACTCGTATCGCTTGCTCATGCTTCGCCAGCTTTCGTCGGCACCGGCACGCAATTCATGAAGCAGTACCGGTTCGACAATTCCTACTGGGCGAACGATTGCCAGTCGCCGGTGATCGAATTCTGCGCCTACCGCACGCGCGGTCGCGTCGGTCATCAACGCAGCGACTCCGAGTTTCTTCGTGATCCCTTGCACGCGACTGGCCAAGTTCACCGTGTTTCCAAGCGGTCCATATTTGAACTTCACCTTGGAGCCCGTGTTGCCGACTCTGGCGATTCCGGTGCTAATACCAATCCCGAAGCCGAATTTATCAGGAGTAATATCTTTCCAACGATCACGCAACGGATCGATGTGCGACAGCATTTCGGTAGCAGCGCGACAGGCGCGAACGGCATGGTCGGGTTGCTCGGCTGGCGCGCCCCACATGGCCATCAATTCGTCGCCAACGTAATCGACAAGAACACCGTCGGTGTCCATCACGCATTCGCTCAGTTCTGTCAGCACGTCGTTGATCCACTCGATCGTGCGTTTCGGACCAACGCGTTCACTGATCGTGCTAAAACCACGAATATCACAAAACAGTACCGTGACTTCCGCATCGCGACCCGACAGCAAATCGTTGTCCTGTTCGAGTCGTTCAGCAACCGCAGCCGAGAAGAACTGGGTCAGTGACGAACGGATTTTTTCTTGACGTTGACGTGCCAAGCCTGACGACACTGCGCCCGCCATGACTTCGATCAACGCCGCCTCGAGGTCGCCGATCGGTTCGCCAGTTTCCGAGGAGCCAAAGCGGCGATCTCCGTACAAGGCACCGATGACATTGGAGTTCTCGTCCAAGATGGGAGCAGCGACGGCACGGTCAAGAGCCATGATCGACGAGTCAGTGGTGTGCAAGAAATTCTTGGGGTCATAGACCACCGTCTTGCCAGTTTTTAGGACGCGGGCCAGCAAACTCTGGCTGAACGATGAAACGGTCCCACCCGCGGATGAGACTGTCCCGCCCTTGGATGACAGTGCAAAACTCTGATCGGCGCTGTGTACTGCACGAATCTTCCACTCGTTGCCTTCGCGAACTAGTGCGAGTGCTCGGTCCAGGTCCACCATGCTGGCGATACTCTGGACAGCAGCCTCAAAAAACTCGTTCGAGCCCGCAGCCTGACGAACCACCGTTAAAGCCGAGCGAACCAAATCTACGGCGACGCGACCGTTGTTGTCGGAATCGCCGCCGGACATCAATTGTCCTAAACGAACCGGCCCAGCGTTCACCGATTCCATCGTCGAATCGACTGTCGCCTGAATTGTACGAAACGGCTCGTCAGGCGGATCGGTAATGGGTGTCTCGATGTTCTTACTGCCGTACACGGCGAAACGAACCGTTCGATTCTCAGGCAGCGAAACGATGATCTCTTCGGTAGCTTCGTAGATCTCGCCAGGCAATAGCGGCCGCGCTTCGGTACCGATAAAAAACGACAACCGCGGGTGGATGTTGCAAATGCGAATCGTGCCCGGCACCGGCGATTCAACACGCAATGCTTGACGCGGGATCGCCCGCGCCGACAGTGGTGCGATGACTAAACGCTGGCAAGTAACGAGATCCTGTAGCTCCAACGGTCCAGTATCCGACTCTTGTTGCCGACCAATCTCCAGTGGCGTTCGTGAGACTCCATTCCAAAGTTCGTTCTTGCCCTCCCAGACGCTGAGTTCGACCTTATGCACTACAGATCCTTGCACTTATTGAGCCCGATCGAGGGACGCTCGCGGGCATGTAAATTTTAACGAGGGGCAACGATAGAAAAGGAAAATTCCTTTATTACCGCTAGCAACGCTGGCGTCACCAGTAGTGAATGATCTTGTTTTGTATCCCGACGTCCTACAATTGTCGCACAGTTAGCTCCAAAGAGCAATTTCCCTCCAGTAACTGTTACTGTTGTTTCCCCAAATATGCCTGATACATGTTGGGATATGCCGAACTGGAGAATTTAGCACGGGACTTTGATCGTCATCAATGTTGAGGGAGTCTCACGGAGGCCCCACAGTTGGGTAAATTGGGAGTAAAGTAGGGACATTAACGATAGCTTAAATATTTCCTTGTACGAACGCTTCCTAATTCCGTTGACCAAAAGTCGTCTGGTTGCGATATGCTCTACCCGCTTGGCCGTCAATTTGCGAAGTCCGCGTCCGCTCGAATTGCTGCTGCAAAACATCAGCGTCGCCGTCGCCAACTGCTTCGAGCACTCTCCGTCGAACCGCTGGAAACACGGCGACTATTAGCCGCGAATGTGCTGATCAGCAACCTGGACAACGGCCTGTACGACCGCGTGGAGGATACAGTAGCCGGGACCGTTACTTACACGCCCAATGCTGCCGATGCGCAGATCCCAGTGACCAGCCTGCGTAGCGACTTTCTCGCCGGGCTTAGTGTCCTCGTGGACTCGTCGACAACGGCTGCTGCTCAACCGGGCGACGTAACGTTCGCCGATTTGCTATTGATGAACAGCGTGGGTGTTGCTGATCTCACGATTCGCGCCGAGCGTGACATTTTGATCGACAATGACATCGTCGCTATTGGCAGTGGCACAGGATTGAACCTGACGCTCAACGCCGATCGTGATGCGAACTCTGATGGCCGAGTGGTCCTGAATCCTGGTGTGGTTGTTGACGTTGGTGAGGGAAACGCGACGATCGGTGGCGGAACGAACCCGAGCACCATGCCAGCAGTTGGTCGCGCCGGCAGTCCTCAGGGCGTCGTTATCAACCAAGCGATACTCTCAGCCATTTCGGGTAATATCGTAATCAACGGCCGCGGCGGCAATGTCAACGATAGTGTGGCAACCGGAGTGCTGGTCCTTGGCATTCCGGGGAGCAGTGGGTCCAGCGGAATATTTAATGATACGGGAACACTCACGATCAACGGTACCGCCGGTGTCGGCAGCGGCAGTGACAACGATGGCATTCGATTTTCGGACGAGGCATTGATCTCGACGCTCGAAGGTGCTGTAACGCTCGTCGGTAACGCTTCAAGTGGATCGGATTCCAACGATGGCATCGAGCTGTCCAATGGTTCCGTCATCGTTTCCAGCGGAATGGGTCCCGCTGTACTTCCGGTCTCGATCACAGGAACCAGTAGCGATTCAACCGGCGGTACGTCGCGCGGCGTGGCAATCGACAACAGCAGTGTCGTGACATCAAGCGCGATGCTGAGCATCTCCGGCAACAGCAGCTCGTCGAGCGGTCAAAATCTAAATCACGGCGTTCAAATCTTTAACGCATCAAACGTCGGCACCATTCCGGCTCAAGGATTGCCGAATCCTGCTCCTGGATTGGTTTCCATCAGTGGCTCCAGCAACAATCCTGCTGCGACATCCAAGGGCGTCAGCATTAGCGGCATGGGAACGATCGTCGCAACCGAAGGCGGCATGATCGTCATCAGCGGCGATACGCTAAGTGGTACCGCAATCGATAGCGACGGTGTCTACGTGTTTGACGGTGCCAGTGTTACGGGCCGAACACCTACCAGCACCGGCGATATCTCAATTAGTGGTACCGCAGCAGGTAACGCCGTTAGCGGCTTTGGCGTCGAAATCGATACCAGTGGCATTCTTGGCGGTTTTGGTATCGCCGTTTTGCTGTCTGGAACGAGTTCCGATGCCGGTGGCGTAGGAATCAATACGCTGGTGACCGGCACCTCGCTGACAATTGACGGAAGCTCAACAGGTCCAGTGGCCGCTGGCGTACAAGTCGTCGGACCACTAACGGCGACGTCAATGAGCGTTTCCGGCAGCTCGACGACAGGTCCCGGAGTCGCGATCTTTAACGGCGGCAGCCTCGATAGTTCGACGACGGCTACGTTGACGAGCACAGGACAATTGCTGTTAGAAAACGCAACGATCACAACAGTCGATTTGCTGACTTTGCAAGCGATCGACACGCCCTCAGCGACCGACGATGTCGTTGTCAATGACTCGTCGATTTCTTCCAGTAACGGCGATATCGTTTTCGATGTGGGCGATCACATCAGTATCAATGATGCGTCGTCCCTTATTGCCAATAACTTGACCATCAATCTCGATTTGGCTACCGTCGATCCCGATCCAGGTTCGTCGAGCGTCTCGTTTGCCAACCTTGCGGGAACGTACAGCGTCAGCGGCAACATCGGCCTGTTCGGAGGCATCGATGACAACGTCGTTAACGCCATCCCCGGTGTAACGATGAGTTTTGATGGTGGATCGACAACTGACTTTGATACTTTGGTTGTTGATGGATCGGGCGGTGAAGTCGTTGTGACTGCGACTGCTGTGACGATCGCAGGCACTGGGACAGTGACGAATATCACGAATGTTGAAGCGATCCGAATCATCAATGCCTCGAACGTTCGTATCCTCGGTGACAGCAGCGACAACACATTCACCATCGACGGTGACTCGGCGTCATCAAATGCCGGAATCGCGACGTCCGGCGGTCCACTGGTAATCGTGGATACCATGTCAACGACGACCGTGGTCGAAGGAGCTGAAGGCGATGATACGTTTATTCTTGACGTCACCGCCGGCTTGAAACCAGGAATTACGCTTCAAGGCGGCGCGAACAACAGTACCGCACCAGGCGACCAGATCCAGATTCTGACGCAGACATCCGGTACGTTCAACACACTGGAGTTCAACTATCTGAACGAGAACGATGGCTCAATCGCTGTTGACGGAGTATCTGTCGATTACGTGGAAATGGAGCCGATTACTTCCACGATCGTCGCGTTGGATGTGACGCTTAACTACAGCGCGGCCGGAGAGTCAATTTCCGTGACACAATCCGGTAACGATATCACGGTCGACTCGAGTTCCGGTGAAATTACGACGTTTGACGCACCGACGGCGAACTTGACGATAAACACCGGAAGCGGAACTGACAGCGTCACCATCGATGGCCTCAACGTGACTGTTAGCGGCACGGTTTCGATCGGCGATTTTGCTGATACGATTTCCTTTGTCAATAATTCGACCAACGTAGTAACCGGCGGGCTCAGCGTCCTGGCGTCGCTTACTCAAGTCGCTGCGAACCTGCAAGTTGACGGTAATGTAATAATCGGCGACTTCGTCGTTCCCACAAACGTCGAGATCTCAGGTTCGATTATCACTGGCGGCAACCTCAGTATCGGTTCGGACATAACGTTAACAGGCACAACAGCACTGACTGCGTTATCTGGCAGAGTCACGCTTGCTGACATTAACGGTGCTCAGACGTTGGTAGTGAATGCCGGTACCGGGATCCAGATATTCGGTGACGTCGACAACATTGAGAGCATCGATGCGTCAACTGCGAACGGCTCGATTCGCATCCAGAATGTTTCGACCTTTGGTAGTCAAACGTACAATTCTCCCGTGATCGCCGGAGCCGCTGGCGGCATGAACGCGGTGGATCTGGTGAGCAGCGCCGGAAGGATTGAGTTTTCGTCAACGCTCGACGACGACCTGACAATTCGCACGGTTCTAAACATTACATCGGATAGTGAGACGACGTTTGGCGGCACCGTTGGTGGACTTGTCCCCTTTGATTCACTTGTTGTGTCGGCTTCCGGCCCTGTTCAACTGTCACACAACTTTACCGTCGCCAATTCGCTCAGTTTTACTACGCTGGACAGCGGCACGGATAACTTGACACTGCAAACCGGCGTCACACTTGCGACTGCCGCTACGGGGTCCGTTTCGTTGAATGTGCTCGATGATCTCGACCTGCAGGTCGGAGCGTTTATCAACTCAGGTTCGCTCGACATTGTCGTCGATGATCCGTTGATTGCGGATGATAGCGGCGTTGGATCTAACATCAATGTCGATGCCACGCTCAACGTCACTGGAGCGACAACCATTGTAGGTGGACTGGATACCGATACGTTTAACGTGACACCACAAACTGCTGCAACATTGAGTCTCGATGGCGGAGCACCTACAACGCCAGATGGCGACTTGGTGCAAATCGACGGGGGTGGTCAGGACGTGATGTTGGACTTCACCAGCGGCGGTCTTTCCGTCGGTTCGAATCCGCCGATTTCGATTGCAAGTATCGAGCGATTGGCGCTATCCAACATTGGCGCGCTGGGCGTTGTTGGAACGGATGGAGACGATACGATGACGCTCACCGACGATGCCGTTTCGGGAATTCTAAGTCTCAGCTTCTCCGGTGGCGTTACCGTGAACATCGATTCGTCAGTCACCACGACGTTGATCGACGGTGCTAGTGGTGACGATACGTTTGTGCTCGATGTATCCGCAGGACTGAGGTCCGGAATCACCTTGCAAGGTGGCGCGAATTCGAGCGCGTCTCCCGGTGACCAAATTCGTATCGTCGGTTCACCTGCAATGCCGATCGGTTCGCTTGTTTTCAACTACAGCAATCTCAACGATGGCTCAATCGTTATCGACGGTAACTCAATCGACTATCTGGGAATGGAGCCGATCACGTCGACGGTTGCAGCTGACGATATTGCATTAAACTACAGCTCCGTAGG
>JBGSIA010000133.1:0-3940 GCA_041751935.1 Pirellulaceae bacterium
CCAGCTACATCGATGAACCGGTGATGCGCGGCGGCAGCGGTGGCCTGCGTTATTATCATCGCAACCAACAATACAGCATCACCGCGCTGACCGACGGCGGAGGTACGATCACCGAACGCTACGCCTACAGTGCCTACGGCACACCCACCATCACCGACGCTGCCGGTACGATTCGCACGTCAAGTGCCGACCACAACCGCTACACCTACACCGGCCGTGAGTACGACGAAGCGCTTGGCTTGTATCACTACCGCGCACGCATGTACGACTCGGTGGCCGGTCGGTTTTGCTCCAGAGATCCGATTGGGTATGTAGATGGTACATCGTTTTACAAAGCAGCTATGTTTCTGACTTTGACCGATCCTTCAGGGAATTGTATTGAAAAACGTACGGCTGAGGAGTGTTGTGCGGACGCATGGGCGGATCCTGGAATTGCAAACGTGAACGGCAGACCGTCGGCGGGTATGGTTATTTGTTGCGACGGAAGAAATGTGGCTTGTGCGAAGCAGTCGGGGTCAATCATCGACAAGGATGGCATAGACATTGAAGTTAAGTGCACCTTGGAACACGAAAAGGTACATATGAACGAGCAGCCCCAGCGTCCCTGCGAACAATCAATACCGAACTTGTCTCGAGAAGATATTCCAGAAGGCGAAGACCTCAATGAACGCGAATGCGAGGCTTATCAGCGGCAAGTTCAATGCCTCATGGATACGGTTGGCGAATGCAATGGCAACGCTCGATGCATTCGATTCTTGGCTCAAAAAACCTTAAACATCGAAATAAAAATGAATGGTAGGAATTGCAATACGAACTACGGAATCGAGACGCCAAACTGGCGTGGTAATTTCTAAAACTGGGGACAAGGCAACAATGGTTGTTTTCAAAACGTTCTCTAGAATCCCTTGCATCTTCTGGGCTACTTTTTTAATAATGATAGCCTTGCTCGGATGGGGAATTACCTCCAATTATCGCTTGGCCGATCAAACCGATCAGAGTGCACTTGCGGATGCCGCGTTGGCAATCAAGGCGTCAACTGGATGGAGAAAGTTTGATGTTCAAATAAGCGACGTGGACGAAGGCACTGTGGTTATCATTTCAAAACTGCCAGCCCGGGACGACACCTATGTGACGTTGCTCGTCGATGTGGCTGGAAATGTAATTGAATTGTGATTTGCAGATGAGACGGCGTCCTATTAAAGAAATAGGTAGTGATGAGAGCTTGGAGGGCGAGACGGAGCGGTAGCTTATCTGGACTACGAAGACTGTTGAGACCAGGGCAGATTGCCTGAAGTTACTTATGGAAGTGATGCGGTTTCGAATTCCGCGATGCTATTCATCAAGCCCGCAGCACTCGGTCGAACCGCAAACGTCGGCTGTGCGATGCCGAATATGGGTAGATTTAAGGTCCGATGGCGAGCTCCGCGCGTGCGGGAGCTTGAACCATTGTTCGTTGCTTTTGTTTCAATGACTTGCAGCAGCGTCGATTTCATCCGACTTGCTCACTGAGAATGCCTGGTGGTGGGCGACTGGACGGGACATCGTTGAACGCAGCGTGCAGCTTCTGCTGCAGCGCGTATTCGACCGACACAGTGCGAGTGGTCGTCACTTCTTCGCCCGATTCATTCACTGCCGTTTCGGCGATCTCAGCGAACCGCGCTAGTTGATACGGCAACCCCGCCGGACGCTCTTCTGGCATCGACGGCACGAGCCCCTTCAAGAACCGGATCACGCACCGGAGATAGCCAAGGTAGCGCATCGTGTCTGGACCCTTGGCCCGGCACGATGTCACCATCGGTGTCTTGTCGTGCGGACAGACGCAACGATACGACGTCGCCCCGGCGCGCTCGCCGCTGAACTCTTCGCTGCCATCAACCGCTACAACCTTTGCCTGGTCGATCAGCTGGGCGGTGATCGTCTGCACGGCTTGCGGGTTCGCCAACGCGATGCACTCTCGCACGTGGGCCAGATGCGGGATCTCGCGGGAACTGAAGATCCCACGGTAACGAGCCCGGAACATGCCTGGCGGCAAGATGTGCGACACGTAGCGATCCATGAACTCTTGGCGAGGCAGCGACTGGATGTCTCGGCCCTGCTCACCGTTGCGTTTGCGGGAAGTAAACTTCACGATGCCATCGTCATCACTGAGCATCCGCGCATCGCTGATCGCCATCCCCATCACGTAATACGACAGATAGCGAATCAGGCCCAGCGGTGATTGATACTTGGCCTTCGGTACCTGCACACTGACGATCCAGTCCTTAGCAGCCATTTGGCCAAGGATCTTTTGACCATTGCCATTGTCGGCAATTCGTCCAGTCTTCAGCCTGCGTTTGAGCCGCACGAGGAACAGTCGTTTGAACTCGATCGCCAGTTCTTTCTTGATGGCCTCATGATCCTCCAGGGGAATCGTGATCCATCGCCTGCCGTCTTCGCTGATCCCGCCGGCGGTCAGGATCGTGTGGATGTGAACGTGACGTTCAAAAACTTGGTTCCAGGTGTGCAGAACTTGGATTTGACCGACGTTACACCCATACCGCCGACGACAGATGTTTTCAAACGCTAGCCCCGAGCATTCGAAGTACAGACTCGAGAGCTGACGGGTATTGAGCATTCTCTCCCTTCTTTTTCCAGGCACCGCTTTCATTATGTCACTGTCTACCCCTGCGCCCGCTCAGTTGCTGGAGCGTTACTTTCACGATTTGCGAATGGACAACTGGGCGCAATCCACGATTCATCGCCGCCAGTACTCGCTTGGCCTGTTTCTGAACTGGGCTACAGAACGCGGGATCGATTCGGTCGACGAGTTCACTCCAGCGATCCTGGAAGCGTATCGCCGATACTTGTATGAACGCCGCGCCAGGCGAACCGACAAGCCGCTTCGCTTCGCCACCCAGGCCTCGTACCTGAACGCGGTCAAACACTGGTGCGCGTGGCTGTTGGACCGTGGTTGGCTGGCCAGTGATCCGTCACTGACGATCAAGCTGCCCAAGGAAGAGCATCGTCTGCCCGCTGGATACCTGACGCTTGATGAAGTGGAGAGCGTGATCAACTCGATCGAGCTCCGTACGAATTCGGGGATTCGCGATCGCAGTATTTTTGAAACGTTTTACTCGACTGCGATGCGGCGAATGGAACTGGTCAACTTGCAGCTCGATGATATCGACCGGGATCGTGGGTTGGTGATGATCCGGCAGGGCAAGGGCCGCCGGGATCGGGTCGTGCCGATCGGCCAGCGCGCGATCCAGTGGTTGGTGAAGTATTTGCAGGAGTCGCGTCCGCGGTTGCTGGTTGAGCCGACGGAGACGGTTTACTTGACGGCACGTGGCAATGCGTTTCATCCAGTGACATTGGCGCAGTTGGTTCGTGGTTACTTCGATGCTGGCGGGATCAAACGTCGGGGAGCGTGTCACATGCTTCGTCACACGGCGGCCACGCTGATGATGGAAGGCGGAGCGGACTTACGGAGTTTGCAAACGCTGCTAGGTCATCAGAGTCTGAACACAACGCAAATCTACACGCACGTGACGATCGACCGTTTACGCGAGATCCACGCCAAAACGCACCCCGGTGCCCGCGACACGCCACCGCCGCCCCAAACGCCAGACGAGCGAGAGACGTCGTAATTGAAGCGTTGGGAAACAAGTCACGCCGATCCTGGAGATCGGCTAGAATGGGGAGCATGCTATGCTCCCCATCATCTACCCGAGAACCCAATCGCCGATTCGCATCGCCCGCGAGTTGCGCGCACCCAGCGTCGCGTTGCGGTCCCCATCAAAACCACCAACGCTCCTTGCATCGCAACCAACAATACAGCATCACCGCCCTCACCGACGGCGGCGGTACAATCACCGAACGCTACGCCTACAGTGCCTACGGCACACCCACGATCACCAACGCTGCCGGTACAACCCGCACGTCAAGTGCCGACAACAACCGC
>JBGSIA010000134.1:0-7856 GCA_041751935.1 Pirellulaceae bacterium
AGCGGCTGCACGAGCGAGAGAAGCGGCTCGCCAAGCTGCTGAACGTGCCGCAAAAGCGGCTGCCGACGCAGCAAAGCGGGTCGCCGAACAAGCGAAGAAGCTGATTCCGAAAGCACCCAAGTTCAAGAAACCTTGGTAATCAGTAGGCTCGCCTCTCGGTCCACTAAGCTGGGATCATTGATCCCAGCTTAGTGTCGTTTCGGCTTGCGATGAAATCGGCACAACAGCGAAAGAACTTCGCGGAGAAACGGGGTGGAGGATGCGTCAGCGGCGAATCGGTGTTCGCCAACCTGCAAGGCAATAACGCTGGCTTCGCGAACTTTCTCGGCACAGAACCGACACCGGAACTCGTCGCAGAGATGGGGGAGCAGTACGCGGAACGGCTCAGGGTACTCAACGACGTAACACTGACGGCAATCGTCGAGTTGAAGTTTCAAAGCTACTCCAACGAGGAGATCGCAGAGCGAATCGGAAAGAACGTCCGAACAGTTGAACGTAAGCTTTCATTGGTCCGAGAGATCTGGGGAGCATCAAGCCCCAGTTGACTAGGTATACTCCAGCGAACGAGTACCGTAACGTGACAAATCCGTTGGCATCGCAATCAAGGATTAGTAAGCGCCCGCAGATGCGGGCGCGCACGAGTCGTTGATGCAGTGTTCACGTGTTTTCCGGGGCGAAACGAGAATCAACGCCGCCCATTTGTATCGATCACCGCAATTGGCGGGGCCAAAAGCAGCTTCCGTTAAAGGTTAAGTACCTATCGTTTCTATCCTGCATATTCTCGAGAATTCCAAAGCCGAATATGACCAAAGCGAAGCCTCCCAGGCTTCTCCTTATCGAAGACTAATCAGAACTTCGAATACTGCGTCTTCGATTGACAGATTCGCATCGACGGCTATGTCTGCGACTGCAAACAGCTTCATCTTCACATCCGCTTCAGTCGCATGGCTTTCGATTTCGGCGAGAGAGTTGGCTGTATCAAAATTTGCGAACCGGCTCGCCTGAGTTGCGTCACTAACCTCAACATATACGAGCTTGAGAGGAACGGGCAGCAACAATTCTTGGAGTTCGTGCAATACGTCGATGTGACGAACGCCATCGACAACAATTTGCGATCCCGGTACCCAACCGGCTGCGTCCAGTACCTTCGTGCAGAACAGCGTCAGGCCGGCGTCAATAAAAACCTGGCCGACACTCTGCAAGATCACGCGATCCGAACAATCAAGTCCGCGTGACTCAGCTTCGCCTCGAACGAAATCGCCGAACGACGCGAACGGTAGCGACAGTTCTGTGGCAACTCTACGCGCTAGGGTCGTTTTGCCGCTTTTGATACGCCCGGCGAATGCAACTGCTGACTCTATTCGTTCCATAACATTAGCTGCTTTGATCGACGTTTGAGAACAACCCAGCCACGACGGTCTTTCTTCTCGATTGTAAATGGTTGGATTCGTGTAACATGGTCAATTTGCATCAGCGTGGCGAAGGCTGCATCTGTGCGTTCAGCCCAGAATGATTCGCTTTCCACTCGCATTGCAGGTTCAAAAATCGAACGTATCTCCGTCAGCGATTCGGGATCTAGTACATACGACCACACCATAGAAACGCGACACAAACCTACAACTGGACCGGCTGCCTCCTTGACCAAGACAATATCGCCTTTTGTAACCGAGCCAAACGGATCGCACTGGTTCAGCGAAAACCGAGATTCGATCGTTTTGCTCCCGTCAAGAACGTAGCTCAGATATGGTTCTACGAAGACGCCCAGGTGCGCGGAGACTGCCGGTGGTGGGCGGAACAAATTTTTGTCAAGGTACTCTGTCCATTCCTTGTTATCGGCAACTGCTAATCTGCCCTGTTCTAGTGCGGATTGCTTCATGACACGATGCTTTGATTGAAGCATTCACCGTTGCGCTCCCGCTTTTCATGCCTCGCGAGCGATACAAGTTGCCGAACTGCCTCCACTTCATGACTCAGACCGTCTCTGCTCAAATCGACACTGACCCGATGTGGCGAAGAAATAAGGCGAGTGAACAGTTCGTACAGTTGCGTCGGTCCTTGGCAACCGAAGACCCGATTCCCAGACGTCCAAACGTCGACAGCACGCCGCGCTGGATCCGTCCTGCTGACCGAACTGAGTACGTCGCCTTCGACAATCGTGTCAAGACGTACGTCAACCAAACCAAACGCACGCTTACGCTTGAACCGGAAGCGTGTCCCAAAACATACCGCCTCATCCCATTCGCATTTACTAGTGTTCGCGGGTCGCGATACACGCCGCCGCTCTTGTATTTGGAAAATTGCAAGAGTTCCGCGCCGCCACGGCCCTAACTCGCAACAGATACCAGCGTTGCGAAGCGAGTTGACCTCAAAGTGCGGAGTAACGTATGGAAGACAGCCCTCCGAAAACTGAACTAGGTTCATTCCGAGTCGCTCTCCCCAGTCTAAAACGCAACGCCGTTCCAAATCCACGTTCGGTCTTGTTCCAAGCGGTGGAAGTACGACGACAACGAAGCCGTTGACGTGAACAAGTTGGGAAGCCATCCAAATAAACGCCTTGTAATCATCTTCGTACCAGGGCGGATCCATCACAATGACATCGAACTGACCTCTCGGTGGAAAGTCACGAAAGCAGTCAAGTCGATCAGCATTAAAAAGACCAATCGACCGGAAATAGTCTATCGAGGCGTCGCTACGATCAAAGAAATGGGAATTTGAAATCGAGCGTGATTCATTTAGGTTCGCGAACACACTTGGCGTACCGAGACATGCGATGCGTCTTCCCAACGATTGGGATATGCGACTCAATGTTCGCGTTGCCGTCGGTGCAAAACGCCAGTCAAAGTCAAGTGGATGAGGTACGGGCAGCTTATCTTGCGATCGGCCGTTCGTCTTTGAAGATCCTCTCTTCGCATCTTGCAGAAGTGGGAGTGTCATCTCCACCGATACGATTCCATTTGACGCGAGCCGCGTGAGCGAATTCATCACGTTTAGCGGATACACGCCCGGCAGCGCACTCACCAACGTGCGGAACGAATGGGGACGTGATCGGATTGCGGCCTTGACCCAATCGTCGACCGTTTGTTCAAAATTCGACGTTCGTTTCCCAAAATGGATCAAGATGCAACCTCGCGCCGAAGTGGAATATCACGGATGTTCAAAGCAATTTCTGCCGACGAGAATCTTTTCGACAATTCGTTTTTCCACGCATCTATTGCCGGGGATTGGTTCTCAATTGCATCCTGATGAACTGCCGTCATCCGGTCCGAAACCGGTGTAAATGATCGTATTTCAAGCGGGACAACACGAAGCGGTAGATTTACGGCGAGAGACTGAAGCTTGTCGACAAAGTAACGCATTTTTCTTGCAAGATCGGTGCGGCTGGGTGTCGTAAAAGTTGCGTATCCGTAGATATCAATTTGCGTTTGTAGGTACCGGTCGCACAGACCAAACTGCCTGGCGAGCAAGCTTCCTTCGGCTCTTGTATTGAACTCGAACGATTCTTCATCAAACCCCTTGAAACAAAGTACTTTCCCGTAGTTGCCATAACGATATACAATTTCCCGTTGAGCTTCAGACAGGTAGCGCCAGAAATAATCGTTACTTAGGTTGTCGTCCGACCACAAATACACCTCATCTTGCAGTCCCCTGCCTTGCAGTTCCTCCATCATCCACGGCACCCACTCCGGCACCAAGTCCGGCTGTCCGCCCGTCAAGTCAATAACCGATGGTCGATCGTCAACTTCAAGGTAACGATCAATCAATTCACCGGGGGAAACCCACTCAGCCTTGCCTGGGTCGGCATTCAACAATGGAAATGGAACGTAGCAATACCAACAACGCCAATTGCAGCTTGCATTCTGAAAAACCTGGGCTCGCAAAATGTCGCTTGGCGTGAGATTCAATGCTCGACTGGCTGGGTCAATCGGCAACGGATTGGCTGGCCAGCCGATCGACGTGTCGCGTTTAAAGTGCCGAATCCGACCCAGCCCACCACAGTTGGCGGGCACAGTGAAATCGTCCTCTTGCTCACTGCCACCAAGACGGGTGATGAGCAATCTGCGATTCGCAGTATCCACTGACTTTGCACGAAGCGCTGAGGAGAACTTGTCGGTATCAATCAATCCGTGCATCGAAAACTACTTGTTCTTTCGGATTGCTGGAACGTGCTTAGGCTCATCTGCTAAGTCAGGAAATCGTTCATCGAGATACATCATCGCTAGTTCAGCCAAATACTGAACCTCATCATCTTTGAGCGCTCGCGATGTCGGGATGTCGTGCCAATACTCGACACACTTTCGGCAGCAAGACGCGGTTGCATGCTGGGCGTAATGAATCGGATTGCCTGATCCTTCCATGGGAGTTTGCCGACCGTCGTACGGATTGTTTGGCGAACCGATGGAGCTTCGGATGCGCGATCGAACGGCAAGCCGCAGGTTCGTCCGGCCTTTCCGATTGGCATAGTTCTCTGCTCGCTGGTCAATTTCGATGTGCCAAAAGTGATGGCGAATTAGTTCATGCTTTAGCGATTCAAACGTGTACTCGATATCCGATTCGTCGCGACTGTGAATGCGTTGCCAATCGACCAAATCAACTCCACATTCGCGACAGATTCCAACTTGGTCCTCTTTTTTCATCTGCGACGTTGCTTTGAAACAGTGCAGATCGTTGTCGC
Organism: Pirellulaceae bacterium; assembly: GCA_041751935.1. Lineage (GTDB taxonomy): Bacteria > Planctomycetota > Planctomycetia > Pirellulales > Pirellulaceae > JBBSJZ01. The sequence continues at coordinate 4,673 of JBGSIA010000134.1, forward strand.
AGTCCGTATCGGTGCATTTGACCTTCAACGGTTTGAGTGGCTCAATTTCTAGTTTTTCAAAGGCCATTAATCACCTCGTTGGGTTGGAGAGTGCTAGTAACAAAATCTCTCGATCAACGCTGTTAAGGCGTGAAAGGTTGAGCCGGGAGATCAGCCAGTTGCGAGCGACTTCCCAAGGATCACTGTCATTTGGTTGCAAGTTCGTTGCGGCTCCCCACCAATTGATATCTTGTAGGGATAAACGAAAGGCCATGTAGTTCGCCAACGAACCAACATCGACTTCTTCCATTTCTGAAACCGACTGAACCACAGACTTTAGTCGCTTAATTTGACCGCCAGCCAAGTCGACGCACATCCGGGCAAGGTCCTCTGCTCGTCCATCCAGCGCAACATCGCCAGCGAACGCAGTTGCTTCTTGTTCTTCGTCTGAGTCTCGTCGCTCCGGCGAGGACTCTGGAGCCTCGATGACTGTCCGCTCCGACTGTTCAGGTTCTTGCCCTGCGTGGTAAAACTCGTGCAAGCAATCGTTGAGCCAGCGTGCGACCGACTGTGTTTTTTGCTTTAGCACTACAACATTGCGGCCTTCAGATCGCCAGAAGGCACCGTGAAATGCTCCACTGTCACTCAAGGGCAAAACAGGAACGCCACAATCCCAGAGGTAGGCAAGTGACGACTCGAACGTAACTTCGCCATAATTCGCTAGAATCTCTTCTCGACAATCGTCTGGATCAATGGGAATCGGCTGTGGTTCTAGGTCTGGTGTTGCTTGAAGAACGAGCAATGCAAGGTAGTGGGCATAGACGGTGTAGGCACTCGCCTTCTTCTGATTAACACCCGAAGGCAACTTAAACCGAGCCATTCCAGCTGCTTCGGATCGCAAACTCAACGGCTTCCCGCTCGTCAGTTCTTCAACGTCCCACCCGTAGACACGTCCAATCAAGGATGACGCCATGCAAAAATCTTCGTGCGTCGTACTTCGCTGAGCAGGACGAAGCCGATCAGCAAGTTGTGGAGGGAAAACACGATTGACCAAAAAATCGGGCTCGATTCCGGCGAATGCAAGACGCTCGATGAGAGAGGGAAGACTGTCTGGCGGACTTGGAAGAAACACTTCTTTGCGAACTGAGAGTCCCAATGCGGTTACAACATCTTGCAGTCGGGACATACTCGCCGATTGATAGTTCGTCGACTCATACCGTTGGACTTGTTGCTCCTTCATTTCCAGACGTTCAGCCAAGTCCTTCTGACTAAGTCCAGAAGCAATTCTTGCTTTGACGAGCGCGTTTGGAAGTTCGTCGAACGAACGAACTTCGATCACATGCCGTTGGCCGGACCGAAGTTCGTCGTACTCCTGCAACTGTTCGCGAAGTTCTTGAAGTTGACTTTCCATAGCGTCCCGTTCGAGCTGAGCAAGTAACGGGTCCTTCGCTGTGTCTTTACTTAACGTATCGAGTGCCGCTTCAAACTTGTCAGCTTGAGCTTTCGTGATTCGATATTGACGTTCGTTCTTGATCATCGCATTTACCCTGTTTCAAAGATCAAGGGCTACGATTCCCTTCTGGTTGCCAGTATTCTTGTCTACCTGAAAAAACTCCAAAAACGTTCGGCCTGCAGGATCTGCAGACGCGCTGGAAGGAAAAAACTCCCCAAAGTATTTTGCCTTCTGCGCCGCTCTGGCATTTGTGAAATCAAAGAACAGCGGTTCGATCGACTTCAACAACAGCAGATCAACGCCAAGAGGGTCCCAAGCAACGTCATAGTCATTTGGTACCACCTTTGCCGTGACGAAGCTGCCGTCGATGTAAAGCCGCATGCATCCAGCTTGACGCAGCGGAACTATCGCTGCGGCCAACCCCAAAATTAGCTGACTTCGATGCGCACTGGTCCCAAACGCGACTGAAAACGCATTCCAGTCGATCCGATGGATACCTGCGGGCAGGTTGTCGTCGCTGTTAAATGAAGGAATCATCTGACACAACAATATCGTTGTCTTGAGGTTTCGTCAAGCTAGTGACAGCAACTTTCGTCAAAACAGGCAAATTCTGTAGCCACTTTGCCCTTGGTGTGACCTTGAACCATGCTTGCCGTCCACCCGAATGGCTGCGTCACGCTTTGTTTTAAATGAGGTCGGTTACTATTTGAAATTAGCACGTCGAGAGTCTTCCCATTGCAACAGCGACCAGAACGCTCTGTGTCCGACTGTCTGAAGGCCTCCTTTGATAGACGGACTCTATGACTTAGGTGTTTGCGAATCATAGATACGGTGTCCACGTGTTTTCCCTCAAGAAACGTCGTTTCACCGTCTGTTTTCGGCAACAAACAGCACATGGGACCTAAACTGAGAGCAAAAATGCGGCATATTACTTGAAGGAAACAGCTAGCACTCAGGTGCTCCGCCTGTACCCATTTGGCGTCCTAAACTGAAGGCAAAAACGTGGCATATTACATGAAGCCCAGGGATTAGCTCCTGGCAATCGCGAACCCTGTCCATGGCAATGGAAGCAGCACGAACTTTGTGAGAAACTCGATCGTGATCAGCCCAATGCTGAAATACTCCCATGCGTTCTCCTCAACCCAGACCGCCAATGTCCAGAACTGAAATCGACGATGGTTATTTCGACCATTCCATGCTTCAGCGTCCACCCAGTCATTTTGCTGCTCTCTCCATGGAGATGAAGTGGGAAACAACCAGGCGGCATCCACTCTACATTTGGCTGTGGGATACGTGGCAATGCTTGATAGAAATGGCGGGAGCTGACGCCCCGACTCAATTCCGTGAGAGCCCTGGCGTGCAGTGGGCCTGGGGCATGTTGGACATCAATGGGTTGCCACCGAGTCCTTCGCTGGATTTCGATGACCTGCTCCAATCAGATGTCGACCCGCGTTGGCTGAAAAGATCTGCAAGGTCCGTTTCTTATCGAACTCTTGCAAAGATACTTCAATCTCAATTGAGTTCTGACGGCTTGCGATTGTTGTCGACGATGCTCTTCGATGCGTCGAAGACCGAGGTTGCGACTGAGGGTCGCGATCAACGACTGATGAGCTTGAACAATGTTGACTGGGACGAGCTAGATGCGTTGGTTGAAATGCCGTTGCTACTGTACAACCCCGCCGCACCGAGTAAGGAATTCGTGTCAGATCTAACGAACCTGCGGAATGAGATGCGGCAACGTCTTGGCATAGG
>JBGSIA010000135.1:0-2710 GCA_041751935.1 Pirellulaceae bacterium
TGCCGAGACGGAATACTCGTTTGGTATCGGAACAACGGAAAAGTCGACGCGCCGAGTTTTGCGCCGGGGCTGCCTTTTTGCGACATCAATGAAGCCTACAATCCCCATCCTCGCGTTCTTGATTTCAATCAAGACGGCAAGCTAGATTTTCTGCTCGGCTACAACTGGGCGACAGTGAAGCTATTCACCAATACTGGTACCGTTAACGAACCAAACGTAAAAACGACGGAGATGTTCAAGTGGTCTGATGGGAACGAACTGAACCTACGATCTGTTAACGGAGACAACACCACACCGGAACTGGCCGATCTGGACAATGACGGCGTACTGGATCTGATCAGCGGTGGAGAAAATGGCCGCGTATTGTTCATGAAAGGCGTAAAGTAGTGAGTCTCTCGCATTTGAGCGTCCAGGATGAAAAGCAGTTTCTTTGGCTCGTGAGCACAGGCTGCAGCAAGAAAACTGATCTTCAGCTACGCGAAGCCAATCGTTGAGCTGTTCGTCACAGAGGAGGCGAAGTGTTATCCAACCTTGAAATTGATCGCCTTTGCGATGAATTTGAATCCGCTTGCCAAGCTGGGCGTTCGCCTCGTGTGCAAGATTTTCTCTTGCGCGTCGACGAATGTGATCGAGCAAAGCTGCTTGCGGCCATCATTCCGCTGGACGTGACCTACCATCGCCAACGAGCGGTCGTCGTTTGCCCCGAGGACTATTCAGCGTTGGGGGAGCAAGCCGTGGCCATTGCCCGGCGAGAGATCGGAGTCGGGACGAAGGCGAAATCTAACGACGTTGGCGTGGGTGCGGATGGGCAGGCGGCTGTCGAGACGTCCGGGATGCACTCCGCGACCCACGAAACGGTCCACGCAACGGACCAGCGAATGCGAGACAACTCCGCGAGAGAAAGCTCGCAGCTCAATCCCGGCACGAAGCTTGGACGTTACGAGATTGTGCGGCAACTCGGCCAGGGCGGCATGGGCGTCGTTTACTTGGCTCACGATCCCACGCTTGACCGCCAGGTCGCGATCAAGATTCCCTTTCATACGCCCGATTGTGCCGAGCAGATTCTGTTGCGGTTCCAACGTGAGGCGCGGGCGGTCGCCGCTCTGCATCATCCGAATATCTGTCCCATCTACGAAGTCACTGAGGCGGACGGAATTCACTTCATGGTGATGGCGTACATCGAAGGTTCACCGCTTTCGGAAGCCCTGCGTGAGATCAAACGCATGAAAGTCGCCGACGCCGTTGAGCTAACTCGCAAGCTCGCACTGACGCTCGACGAAGCGCACCGCAAAGGGATCGTTCACCGCGACTTGAAACCGGCGAACATCATGATCGATGCACGGCACGAACCGATCATCATGGACTTCGGATTGGCTCGACTGGATCGCGTCGACCTCGCACACCTCACGGAACTGGGGCAAATGATCGGCACACCAGCCTACATGCCGCCTGAGCAAGTCGGTGGCGACATCGACGCCACCGGCCCAGCGAGCGATATCTACAGTCTGGGTGTGATGCTGTACCAGATGCTGACGGGACAGTTGCCGCTCGAAGGCAGTTTAATGAGTCTGATGTTTAAGATCGCCAACGAGACGCCTGCGCCAGTATCAACGCATCGTGACGGCATCCCCGCTTGGCTCGATGCGGTGTGTGCCAAAGCGATGGCCAAGCAGCCGTCGCAGCGATTTTCCTCGATGCGTGAGATGGCGGACGCGATGCAGGGACATGCGCCGCGCTCGCAGCTACTGGCGCTGATGTTCACGGATCTCGTCGACTCATCGGCCTTGAAACAACGGTTAGGCGACAGCGATTACGTCCGCTACATCGCCGAGCCGCACGACGCGATTTTCCGCCGTGTGATTGACCAGTTTGAGGACGCCGAAGTCAACAATTTCACCGGCGACGGTTTCTTTGCGACATTTGAGCGAGTTAGTGACGCGGTGAAAGCGGCACTTATCTTTCACCATGAGTTGCATACTTATCCGTGGGAGAATGCGAAGCCCAAAACACGAATCGGCATCCATCTCGGTGAAGCCCTCTTCTACGCCAGTTCGCAATCTGAGAAGCCGCAAATTGCCAGCCACGCCGCCGACATGTGTGCCCGAGTGATGGGAATGGGCCGCGGCGGACAAACCCTACTCACACGCTCGGTATACGAGAATGCCCGAGCCTACATTGGCGACGAACTCGCGATCGAAGGAAACGACACGCCGATGTCGCTTCGCTGGCAGGCCCACGGTCGCTACAAGTTCAAAGGCCGCGACGAAGGGATGGAAGTATTTGAAGTCGGCGTGCCGGGTATCGCACCGCTGCACCAGCCCACCGGCGGCGACAAAGCAGAACGCGAGCGCGATCGAGTTCCCGAACCCGAGTCGGTGACAACGAATTCGAAGTTCAACCGAAAGTACGTTTTCGCAGCCGGGTTCGCCGCGTTGCTCCTTCTCACGTCACCGTTGTGGTTCGGTGGCAAGAAGCCCACCACGTCGCCGATCATTGGGAGAGAGGAATCATCATCTGACACAGTGGATCTTGTTAAAGATCTCAGCCCCGGAGGATCTTTAACAAGATCCACTACGAATGATTCAACGGATGGTCTCGTATTGCCTGAACCGGAAGAGACGACCCGTTCGACCAATCAACAGCCAAAGATCAAACCCGACAAACGCGGAAATGACCGGGGCAACGAGACCGCAGCGAGAGCAGCAAAACC
>JBGSIA010000136.1:0-3931 GCA_041751935.1 Pirellulaceae bacterium
GGGTCTGGAATCGTTTACTACCGTCAAAGACGTGCTTGCCGCCAATAACTCAAACAATTGATGGAAAACCCACGCAAATTAAATGAAATGCGATGTTACCAAGCCGACTGCACCCAGGAACGGGTTTATTGGCGACCTCGCCAGGCGACCTGGTGCCCCGTTAGACTAAGCGCAAACGCTATCCACTGCAGCGAGACAAAAAGGAGCGTGGCGAAGCTGTGAATGATTACTCCCAACAGCGATTGGCGAAATCGGATTGCAGCAATCGCCCGTGGCAAATGACCAAGAATGATCGCGATCGCTGCGATGACCATAGCAGAGGTGTTTCCCACGACCAGCGAGATAACCCAAGTCAAAGCTGGCAAGACACAGGCCCCGACGAGTAAAACAGTGAATACGATGATCAACTTGCCACTGGCGATGCCTTCGGTCGCGTTCTTGAGCAGACCACGAACAACTTCGCTCGCCGACGAGTACATGCGACATTCCGCGAGGTCGGTACCGTCGACGACGTCGGTTACCAATCCCGCGTTACGGTAGGCTCGCGGCAGTTTGATTCCATCGTGTCGCGAGCCGGCAATTGCGGCATGTGTTCCGGCAACTCGATAAGGATCTTTCGAAGTCAAAAACAATTGACCACAGCCGGCGGCCAACGAAGGATTCGTGCGAGAACGCATGCGAGAAAATGGCAGGTACCCAAGCAATAAATAGTGCATCAGCGGAATTAACCCTTTTTCCAACAACGTCCCCGTCCGCTGGTGCGGAAACGAACTCAACAAATCGATTCCCTGCTTACGCTTGTAATGAACGAGCCGCTGAATTGCGTCGGGGGACAACCGTACGTCGGCGTCAATGAACAACATCAAGTCGAAGGTCGCAGCTTTTGCCAGTTGGTTGCAAGCAAACTGTTTGCCATTCCAATTGCCGGGCAACGTGTCGCCGGGAATGCAATGCACACTAGTATTGTGACAGGCGATGTCGCGAACGATGTCAGCAGTACCGTCGGTGGAATGATCATCAAGCACGATAACTTCAACCACCATACCGCTACTCGCAAGCGCGGCTTCAACGCACGATCGGATACTAGCCGCTTCATCACGCGCTGGAATTAAAACCGAAACACTGGGAAACGCTTCGTTCGTAGCAGGCTCGAGTGGCTTAAAATAGCTCAAGTTCATTAGGAAGATGATGGCTGGGATCGACGCCAGCACCAGACTGACTAGCGACAGCACGATCATTCGAACGCGTCTCCATGAGCACTGCGAAACTTTGTTCGCGTCGAAAACGCCGTTAGCCGACGCCAACTGTCATACAGAAATCCTGCGCCGCGATTGCCTGGCAAAAGATTATCAAACGGTTCACTTGAGCGAGCGATCGCCAACCGCGAAAGCGCATCTTGTGCCAGTCGCAAGCGGTTGGTCAAACATTCTTGCCATTGTGTCTTGGACAGCAATTTGTGCTCTGCAACACGGATGGGTTCGCCGATTAGTGCAAGACACTCCGGCAACCGTTCTTGCCAAAACACGTATTCCAGGGTCAGCGGCAATACCCAGCCATCGTCCATTCGCGTGCATAGATGTGCCAGTCCCGGCATCAGTGTCGCGGTGTGGTCGCGAGGATCAGCAAATCGACCTTCAGGAGTAATCCACAACGCGGTGTTGGGTGCGGTCGCGATCGCCAAGCTTTGGTTCAAGAATTTTCCGGCACCGCTGATTGTGTTCAGCCGCACGCCATAGAATCCGAGTTTGGCAAATACACGATACCGGTCCAATGCGTCCGCATCGATTGGCGCGTAGAACTGGCGTTGGGAAAACAACATCCGATTTAAGTAATGAGCAACCAGCGGGTCCCACCAGGAGGGATGATTGCCATAAACAATCAATGGTAAATCGGTCTGTAGCGATGCTTCGCATCGCGATTGGCGATCGATTGCCAAAGAGTGAAAATGCCGCTTTAAAAACGATCGCAAAAAAAATCGATGGAAACCGTTTTGGAACCAAGCGGGCACCGGCGGCAGTGAATCGTCAGGCGCAATCACGTTCTAGCGACTCGCAATCAGCTTGCCGCTTCTTGCGTCACTGTCCAATGCGTCAGCAGCAATCCAACCGCTCATCATCACCATCGGCATGCCTGGCCCTGGATGCGCCGCCCCACCTGCAAGGTACAAACCCGAGATGTCCTTGCGACGATTCGCTGGCTTGAAGGCACCCAAGAATTTTCCGTGGCTCGCTAAGCCATAGATCGCTCCGTTGAGCACTCGATAACGATTATGAATGTCTTCGGGAGTTAACGAAGATTCGCAAACAATTTCATCGCGAATGCCGGTTAAACCAGCAGTCGACTCGAGTTTATCCAAGATCACGTTACGATACTTTGGTAGCATCTGTTTCCAGTCGTGATTGGGTCTTAAGTAAGGAGTATGGACCAAAACGTACAGAGCTTCACCTCCATCGGGCGCGACACCGGACTCGCTGACCGACGGCGCACACACATACGCTGTTGGATCAGGCGCCGGCTCGCCACGCTGATAGATATATTCGAACTCTTCTTTTGGGTCACGTGAAAAGACAAAGTTATGATGCAACAGTTGCTCATATCTCCGCTTCAGTCCCAAATATAGAACCACGCCGCTGCACGCTGGCTCGGGAAGCCGTTTTGACTTAAAACGGGCCGATTGCTTTGTGCCATTCAGTAGCTCCGTGTAGGTGCGGACGGCATCACAATTACTGACGACTGCATCACAATCGATCGTCGTACCATCGGCAGTGACAACACCAACAACACGGTCTTGGTGCGTTTTGATTCGCAAGACATCTTTGCCCAGTTGGAACTTAACGCCCAACTCGGTCGCCAGTCGCGCGAGTGCCTCGGGGACAGCTCGTGTGCCGCCCATCGGATACCAGATACCTTCGTCGGTTTGCATATGAGCAATGCCGCAAAGCACTGCGGGTGACGCATAGGGCGATGACCCGACGTACTGGGTAAAATGGTCCATCATTTGTGCTACACGAGCATCGGGAACATGGCTTCGCACCACCGATGCGACACTCATTCCCATTCGCAAAGACATCACGTCCTTGAGCACGGCCGCCGAGAACGCACCGCCTACATCCATCGTATCCGCCAGACCTCCGACGCTGCGCCAAAAATAAAAGCGGTCCGAAACGCCGTGCAGTTGTTTGCTGAGCTGAATGAATTTGGCGTATCCCTCGCCGTTGATCAACGAGCCGGTAAAGTCACCGAGTCGAGTCTTCATCGCTTCGGTATCAGCCACCAAGTCAAGCACGTTGTTGTCAGTCGGCATACTGCTGGCAACGGCATCAAAGAAACATCGCCACTGGGGGTCGAGAGGAGCAAGCTCCAAATACTCCTGCAGATCACGACCGGCTTCTGAAAAAATTCGCTTCAAGACACTGGGCAACGTCAGGATGGTTGGCCCCATGTCAAAACGATAACCGTCCTGATGATGAACAGCCGCCTTGCCGCCGATCCAGTCGTTTTTTTCGATCAACGTAACGCGATGTCCACGAGTTGCCGCAACACAGGCTGCCGCTAGACCCGCCAGGCCACCGCCAACCACGACGATCTCGAGCGACTCACCAAGCAGGGGCGAGTGAGCGGACGTCGCACGTTTAGATTCCACGAGGGCCATGCAATCGCTATCCTAAGAAAAAGGTGTCCGGTACCTTTTTCATGAGGCACCAACAAACAGTTCCTGGTAAATGGCATCGGAGACTTGGTTTTCGGCCAATCCTCACCGCGCCACATTATTCGAAACTGACAAGTGGACACGGGTGCAGTCGGCTTGGTAACATCGCATTTCATTTAATTTGCGTGGGTTTTCCATCAATTGTTTGAGTTATTGGCGGCAAGCACGTCTTTGACGGTAGTAAACGATTCCAGACCCGTCGCCAAATTCCGCTACGGTTCG
>JBGSIA010000137.1:0-3114 GCA_041751935.1 Pirellulaceae bacterium
GAAGCGGCGCGGCGATCCCGGTCGGACGCAATCCGTCAAGTTTACAAACAAATAGAGGACTCTCGCGAAGGATTGGACACGAGCAATCCAGTCGTATATTATGCCGATAGTGAGTTGGGCGGAGATCCTGCGAAAGGTCAAAAGCTATTTTTCGAACGAACTCAGTTGTCTTGCGTCCGCTGTCATAAGATTTCGGACAAAGGCGGCGAAGTCGGGCCAAACCTTACAAAGATTGGCACCGAACGAGCCACAGATTACTTGTTAGAGTCGATAGTAGCGCCGAATGCAAAGATCCCCGACAACTTCAAAACAGTTATTGTCCAAACCGAAGATGGCAAGATAATTTCGGGTGTCGTCCGCGCGGATACGGACGAATACCTTGAGCTAATGAATGCGGAAGGCAAGATCGAGCGCGTCGAACAAGACAACATTATAGGCCAAAAAGAAGGACTTTCTTCGATGCCTGCAGATTTGATGAAGTCGATGAACGCCCGAGAACTCCGCGATTTAGTGGCTTTCCTCAAGACGCTTGACGGCACCGTCGACGTCGGAGGATTCGTCGAAGGACATGCTGAAGAATAACCCAGCCTAAAACGTAGGTTGGCGTTTTGATCAATAGAAGCGAGAACAGTCTAAATCAACTCCAACTCCGAGCAACTGTAATGTGCAAGAAAACGAATTCTGCTATGTCATTTGGAGTATTCAGTTTCGTTTTCTTGATCAGCAATTTTGCGACCGCGCAAGAAGTCGAAGTTGATCGCGCTGCCATAGGGAAATTGAATTGTGAGCCGATTGCATCACTTCAAATCTCACGCGATTCCGAAACCGCAATTCGCTTCGCGTCTTTCAACGCATCTCTTTTTCGCAAAGAGCATGGGGAGTTGACGAAAGAACTAAAGCAAGGAAGCGAGCAAGCCGCACAAGTAGTGAAGATTATTCGCACAGTGGATCCCGATGTCTTTCTGCTGAATGAATTCGATTACGCGGACGGTCAGAACGCATCTCTTTTTCTTGACCACTACCTGAATGGGCATAATAGCGAAAAACCTTGGAAGTATCACTACAATGCACCTGTCAACACGGGCGTAGATTCTGGCTATGACTTAAACCGGGATTCGAAGACCGGGACGCCGGACGATGCGTGGGGATTTGGAACTCACCCAGGTCAATATGGCATGCTGGTCGTTAGCCGGTTTCCCATCGACGAAGCCAACATTCGTACGTTCCAGAATTTTCGTTGGTCCAAGATGCCCAACGCGAAACAGCCCAAGCTTCCAGATGAAACACTTTACTACCCCCAAGAGATCTGGGAACAATTGCGACTCAGTTCGAAAAGCCATTGGGATGTGCCGATCAAAGTGGGTGACCAAACTATACACTTCTTGACGCTTCATCCGACGCCTCCCGTTTTCGACGGAAAGGAAGATCGCAATGGACGCCGAAATCATGACGAGATTCGGCTCATCCGTGACTATGCCTGCGACGAGTTCGACAGCGAGTACATCGTGGATGACCAGGGCAAGCAGGGCGGACTGGCGACTGGATCTTTGTTTATTATCGCCGGTGACCAAAACGCAGATCCCGTAGATGGTGATGGATCGCACGATATTGTTCAGACCCTGTTAAACTCACAGTCAGTTAACAATACTCGAACGCCCGAAAGTCAAGGTGCGGTTGAAGCGGCGACAACGCAGGCTGGTGCGAACTTAAATCACAAAGGCGATCACAAATCGGACACAGCCGACTTCAATGATCGCAGCGTTGGAAACTTGCGTTGTGACTATGTGGTACCCAGTCGCGATCTGACAATCGCCAAGTGTGGCGTTTTTTGGCCAAAGTCGTCCGAACTCCCAGAGGATGTCGCCAACCTTTTGGAAGTCAGCGACCACCGTTTGGTTTGGATTGATGTCGAAATCGGTAATTAAGCTCACCATTTTTCGAAAAATTTGCCAGCAACGTTCACGCACGATATAACCAACTGAAACCAACTCGCAAAAGAATTAATTTTGCGGTCGGTGCCACCTCTCTTCGTTGGTTTATCAATCAGGAACGATCGCGATGCGTCAACTCCACTCACTCCTGCGGCTCAGCACCGTAGTTTCGCAACTCTGGTGCGGACTTCTGTTACTAACCTTGACGGCAGGATTCGCGATTGGGCAACCTTTTCCCCAATCAGGACAAAGCGGAACATCAAGCCCGGCCGTATTGAATGGCATACCCGGCGGTGTTGGGACAAATCCCAGTGGTGGTGGCGGAGCAAATGCCGACTTCACCACGTTGATCGATTTAATTCAAACAACCATTCCTGGCGATTGGGATACCGGCGAAGATACCATTACACAATTTCCAAGCGGTGTTTGGGTCGACCCACAGGGCGTTATGCGGCGACCGTCAGCGACTGCGACCAAGCCACGTTTTATCGCCAACGATCAAACTGCTGACGAGCTCTCAAAACTGCTTGGCAAGAGTCAGGCGTCACAAGAACTCCGCTGGATTTCTCTAGGTGAAATCTCGCGTTTTATCGCCGACCCAGCTTCGCACAAATTACTCTCGCAACCGTCTGCCATAATCGTTGGAGGGCTCTCGCGTATCGACTATTTGCATTTTGAGCCGTCAGACAAGCAATGGTACATCGGTGGTCCTGCGGGAGGTTTCAAGCTGAACTCAAATGGAGATTTGATAAGTGAAGCGACCGGACTTCCACCAATTCTTCTAGAAGATTTACTGACGATTGCTCCGCAAGTGCTGCAGGGCCAGAAGCCTTTTGGTTGCACCATTGATCCTACGGCCGATGGCCTGGCGGGCGCGGGAAAACTGCTGCAGGATCCGACGGCTGTTCAGCTGCTGAGTCGAAATCCGGCAAAGTTTGCTGAACTTTTAGGCAACGCTGTTGGTCCACAGAAGCTCACTTTGATCAACTTGCCTGAAGGTTGTCAAACCGGTGTTGCACTGCTGGCTGCGGACGAGCATATGAAGCGTATCGGATTAGAACTCGCAGTGGCTCCCAAGAACATAACAAGCTATTGGGATGCTGCGGAAAAACGTCGCCAACAACCTAGCAATGCGATGGTCCGTTGGTGGTTCGCTCTCGCCGATTCACCGATTGCATTGCTT
>JBGSIA010000138.1:0-8776 GCA_041751935.1 Pirellulaceae bacterium
GGTCTGCTGCGAGCCTGCAAGTCGCTGCTGCAAAGCGAGTAACGTAAAGGCGATGCACTCGGGATTCTCGCTGGCAAACTGCCGTGCTTCGGCTTCGCTCAAGCGGTTATGAAGCAGCTTTTCCAGTAGACTGTTATCGACTGGCGGTTCGGCGACGCCTGTGGACTGCGATTCATCCATGATCGCATCAACAGTATCAATTTCCCCGTTTCAGCCAAGATCAATTTCAACAGGCTGAATAGTTACGTATTCTCATTCTGGTATTTCCGATTTGTTGAGTGTGGCGAAAACGATACAAGTTTGAATTGAGGCGAGACTAACAGAGCATTCTGTGCATCATCTATTCGCACAGAGTTCTCTGACGTTCGGTGGAATGGAATCATAGTCGAGGTCAACATTGTTTGCTGGCGACAGGCATTCGGCTGGCTCGCCCGTCCAGGCTAATTCGCGAGCTTCGCCGACTCGACGAAGCTCGAAAAGGTCTCGAAACCGATACTCTTGTTCGCTGCCCAGCGGCAAGACTTCAGCAACCGCACACACTTTTCGCGAACCGTCACCAAACCTCGCAAGCTGAACAATTAAATCGACGGCGGATGCTACTTGAGTGCGAGCAACGTAAACCGGCAGTACAACGTCGCTCATCAAGCATAACGTTTCCAAACGAGTCAAGGCGTCGCGGGGTGTGCTGGCGTGAACGGTCGACAAGGAGCCAGCGTGACCGGACAACATCGACTGCACCAAGTCCAACGCTTCACCACGCCGGACTTCGCCAACGACGATACGATCGGGACGCATTCGCAAGCTGGCGACGAACAGATCGCGAATCGACATCGCTCCGTGACCATTGGGACGTGGCGGCTGAGTTTCCAAGTAGACCACGTGTGGTTGAGCGAGTTGCAGTTCACTGGAGTCTTCAATGACAATGATTCGCTCGCTGGGATCGATCGCTTCAGAAAGCGCGTTTAGCAAACTGGTTTTGCCGGTACCGGTGCCTCCGGCGACGACGATGTTCTTGTGGGCGCGAACGGCGAGCCGAATGAAGTCGGCAGCCAACTCGCTGAGGCTGCCCCATTTAATCAGTTGCTCGATCCCGAAGCTAGCTTTCTTGAATTTGCGAATGGTAATGCAGACGCCCGCTCGACTTGCCGGCGGCATCAGCAAGTGGACCCGTGAACCATCCGGCAATCGAGCGTCGGTACTGGGGTGGTCCGCGTCGAAGGGGCGGCCGACGAAGTCGGAAATATTCCGAGCCGCGGCCATCAAGTGCTGGGGAGTTTGAAATTGACAGTCAGTCAATTCGACTTTTCCGCTCCGTTCGCAGTAAATCTCGCTGTGACCGTTGATCATTACTTCAGAGACAGTTTCGTCTTCGATCAACGCCCAGACCGGGCCAAGAAAGCTGCGTACCGATTGGTCGTAGAGGGAGCGGACGGAAAATTTTTCCGGTGGTAAAGGGCTGGCTGCCCCCTCGCTAATGCTCACCATGACCATCCCCAACCTCGGGCTGAAACGAGAAAGGTACCCAAAAAAGTCGACAGGCGGCTGATGGCTAACACCGAACGTTGCCTGGGAGTTTTCCTTTGTACGGACGGTTTTCTGTCGAGTGCGCAAGATTACCACCGGGCCAGCCGGGGGGACAGTGCCCTACCGAGACGGCTTGACGCCGCAGATTGGCAAAGTGAACAGTCGACGGAACAATCATTAAAACAGTCATTTCTTACCGTTTTGATCTCTAAAAGCCCGGAAATCTTCGCCAAGGCTGATGATTGTTGATTGCCCGCCGAATGAGGGAGTGAATATGATTTGAGCCGGGTCGATGCGTTCTTTGCGCCGATAGACCTACCGGCAATCTTTGAACGGGACGGCGACTAGTGGAACGTTACGAACTTTTTGACCCGATTGGAGTGAACCACTTTTCAAAAGTCTATTGTGGTTGCGACCATCAAGCGAACCGTGATGTTGCCATTCTGGTGATGCATGATCACTTCTTCGCGCGCCGCGAGCGGGGTGAGGAGGTGTGGAACGATGTTCTCAAAGCGGTTGCGATTCGAGACCGCAATTTGGTTCCTGTCTTCGATGTCGATCCCCACAGACATTGGCTTCTGATGGAGCGAATGGCGGGCAATCTTCAAGTCGAGGCTTCGGCGAAAGCAATTCCTTTTGATCTGGCTTGCAGTGTACTGAGGCAAGTGCTCGAAGGCTTGAAGGCGATTCACGACGCTGGGCGATTGCACGGCGACATCAAGCCCGCACAAATCCTGTTTAATCAAGAGGGACGAGTCCAGCTCGGTTTCTCCCCAGGTTTCTATTTGGCGGGAACCGTGCCGGAACGCCCTAACGATTCGATGCACATGATACCGGAACTGATCAAGCCAGACTTTTTTGGTGAGATTTGCCCCGCATCGGACCTGTACATGACCGGATTTGCAATCGCAGAATTACTCGCGGGGCCAAGTTTTGCAGATCGGTTTGCTGGCGCTGGGCACGACCGAAGTTTGAGTTTTGCGCGATGGCACGGGGAACCGGATCGAAAGATGCCAAAAGCGCAAACGCTTGTTGACAGTATTCCAGCCGACCTTGCTTACGTCGTTGACAAGCTTCTGGAAAAGCGGGTCGTTGATCGGTTTCAGACGGTAGAAGATGTGTTGCGGGAATTAGATTCGTCGCCGGAGTTACGAGTTCAGGTTCCGAAGACTGAGGAACCTCGTAAACCACGCGTGCCAACGAATCTTTTCGAAGCGCCGGCCTTTCCGGGATACGTCTCACCGACGACTACTTCTCGCCACGAAAGAAAACTAGCCTCCACAACGGTTGCTGCCGCTCCATTTTCGAGAAATTGGCTGAATCAGAAACTTGAACACCCGGTTGCAAAAGCACTTTTCTTTTCAGGACTCATCTCGGCTTTTCTGGGCATTTCCTACGTCGCGTTGAAAGAGCCCGCATCGCAAGGTTTGGCTGAAGTAGTCGACCCAATCCGTGGCCTAGTCTCGCCTGAAACGGTCGATCCGTCGCCTCCTGTCGAAGTGAATAACGGCTTGGCGGACGAGATGCAGCAATTACGGCTGTCGAT
Organism: Pirellulaceae bacterium; assembly: GCA_041751935.1. Lineage (GTDB taxonomy): Bacteria > Planctomycetota > Planctomycetia > Pirellulales > Pirellulaceae > JBBSJZ01. The sequence goes on from JBGSIA010000138.1 coordinate 3,071, forward strand.
TGATAGTCTCGCTCAGTTGCGTCTCACCGACTTGAACGCGATCTCGACGGACATTCGACAATTGAACCAGAGGTTGGCCGATTCCCGCGAAGATCGCAGTCTGTTTAACAACGACTTACCAGATATCTCCGCGTCGTTGCTGTCGTTGGAGAATGCGATCAAGGAACTCGAAGTTTCAACGCGAGGCAATAACTCCCAACAGAGAGAACTCGTCGATGCGTTGGCTGTGCTCAAGTCTCAGTTGTCGCGTTACGCAGTGGGAACATCTGAATCAGCACCTGACCTGACACCACCGTTGCAGCTCGCTCAACCGCTTCAGGGATTGGACCCGAATGACAATCGAGGGTTTCCAGAACCTGCGATAACTCAGCCGATGTCTGCTGATGCACTTGCCGGTGCAGCGACTCGAAAGCTCGGCGTGGGCGATTTTGACGGAGCGATCGCGGATATCGAAGCTGCGATGAAAGCTGACCCCAGCAACATGACTGCGTGGCGAAAGGTCGTTTTCGACGTTCATTTGGCAATGGGTATCGATCGTCTCGAGGCAAAGGCGAACCAGGACGCCGTGCAAGCGTTTTCAACGGCCCTGAACTTCGCTGATTCGTCAATGCAGAGGGCGATGGCGACTGGCAATCGTTCAGTCGCTTATCTGCGTAGCGATTTAGTCGATGCCGCGATTCGCGATTTTGAACAGGCGTCACAGTTCGACGCGGGCTTAGCGAATCAGTGGTCCGGTGAACTTGCCTCGGCGTATCGTCTGCATGGCTTGAACGCCTACAGCAACAAGGACTACAAGTCGGCTGAAATTGACTTGACGACCGCGATTCGGATGGGAGTCAACGATGGTGAGTCGTTGGCAATGCTGGCTGCCTGCCAGTACCAGGATCGCAACTACCAAGATGCCGCGACGACTTTCGGACGCGTATTCGACCAGTCGAGCGATCTGACCAAGACCTGGGGTGCCGTCGCTGCGGATGCGTTTTATCGCCGTGGGTTAATGCTCACTGACAGCAACCCAACCGACGCGATCGAGGATTTTAGCACGTCAATAACTCTCCAGCCGACGAAGATCGACGCAATCGCCGGACGGGCTGAATTGTACCGCCGTGCAAGCGACTGGAAGCGAGCCGCCGACGATTACTCGATGGCGATCAGCATCCAAGACGATCCGTCGCTGTACGCCGGTCGCGCAGTCTGCCGGTTGCAATCGAGCGAACTCGATGCGGCGCTCGGCGACTACGAAAAAGCGATCAAAGGCGGGTTTTCGTTCGACCAGTCTGATCGCACTTCGTTCGCTAAAGCGTTCGTCGAGCGAGGCATTATGAATTACAACGCCCAGCGTTACGACGACACGATCGTCGATTGCGGAAAAGCGATATTGCTGGATCGACGATCCGTCGAAGCGCCCATGCTCAGCGGAAGTGCTCAGCTAAAACTGGGCGACTTTGGAGCTGCGTTGAAAGACTTTGACGAAGCCATCTTGATATCGCGTGACGAGCATGGTGACCGGCTGCCCAAAGACATCGTTCTGACCGCCGTTTACGGTCGCGGGACGGCGAACTTGGAGCTAGCTCGCTACGACCGCGCGGAGCGTGATTTTGACGAAACCATCAAGGTGGCCCCTGATTTTGCGACGGCCCACTTGAAGCGAGGCATCGCGTTGCAGCAATCTGCGAAGCATCAGGAAGCTCTCGACAGCTTGGATGAAGCCGTCCGCTTGAACGACCGCTCGTACTCGGCCCTCAACAATCGCGGTGCGTGCTTGTTGAATCTGCGTGAGTACGCCGACGCCATTCGAGACTTTACCCGTGCGATCCAAATCGACGGTGCCGGAGCGAACGCTTACTACAACCGCAGCATTGCCTATCGCCGACTGGGAATGGACACGAAGGCCAACGCAGACTTGGTGAAAGCTCGCCAACTCGATCCAAGCATTGACGGCTAGGCTCAATCCAAACACTCATCTTTCACCTGCCAGAAGACCTCACAGCATGACATTCAAAACTGCATTGACCCACGGGGCGCTGGCGACTTTCGCCGTGTTGTGTTTAACGGCGACTGCCCAGGCCCAATTGTTTGGTCCACCGCGATATCCCATGCCGCTGCTTTACGGTGCGCCAGTCGTCGTGTATCCGGCGGTTGCACCCGTCGCCGCTTACTATCCGCCATCGGTCTCATATTACCCGCCCGCGTATCCTGCGGTCGTCCAACCGGTCCAGGTCGTCCAGTACGCACCGCCCGTGACCAGCTTTCCCGTCGCTCAGCCAACCGTCGTTAACTATGGCTCATTACGACCCGCCGACACATCGGTCTACTACAGTCCGACGACGACGATGAATTATGCACCGACAACCTACGCTCCAGCCCAACCCGCAGTGTCTTCGCCCGTAACCTCCTACCGCATCGAAGACAACTACGCACCCACACCAACGCACAGCACAACAACCTACGGCCCGTCAACCGTCGTATACGAGGGACCGCCCGTTTACGATGGCCCAGCATCATTCTACGACGCCGCGAAACAGCGACAGGAAAAGCAGCCCATCAACTCGTCAAGCTCGATATCCAGCGACGACATCAACGGCACCAACTTACGTCCCTTGCTGGTCAACCCCGACACCAACGAAACGATCCGTTCGCCCCAGCAAACCACGCGTCGCGACCCTGGTCCTCAGTCGTCATCCACGGCCGCTCGTTCTATTCAGTGGCGACGATCCCAGTAGCCGGAACCGCCAGAGTTCGGTACTTTCATCGTTGCCTGAACGTAGCTGGACCCGCCAGGGTTCAGACCAATCATCGCGTGCAACTCAACTGTAGCGTGGCCGGTCCAGCTACGGCGAGTTCCCTACGAGCTTCAACCAATCGGCGAGTTCCTCTGCTTGCTGCTGCGTCAATTCGATGCCCACGTTCACGCTCTTGTTGCCAAATTGAATCTTAGCGACGTGATCTCCGAAGTATTTCAACGTCGGGTCAAACAGCCCAAAACACGTTGACTCGCGAGGCTCGAGCGCCACAGCGGTAATCGAATCGATAATTGCGAGCTGAACCGACCTCGCGACGCTCATGCCCAACGCCGACCGCCTGACCGACATCCCATCCGCACCGCGTCGCACTGTCTCGACGAGGAACAGATTCCAAACGATCCAAACGGCGGTGATTGCCGTCAGGACCGTCCCCGCCAGGATAGTGGACCAAACAACGATATTCGCTTCGATCGATCCCGGCCGGAGCGCTCTGGGATTGTCCGTCCAGAACGTAAAGTTTTCCGAGAATAATGCGTAATACCCCGGCCAAGCGAACAGAACGCTCCCAAAAACGAACGGGATCGCATGCAACAGAACATGGTGTTTGCGGCGACGGTAGAATTGGCGTTCGTTGTCCATGAAAGCTCCGTTAGGTCAAATCCCAAACCAATTTACGATGAATGACCAAATCTCGCCGGAACGAAAAACCGCGTATTACGCCGGGACGGCGATTGCTGCATTTGGGCTACTGATGTTCTTGTCCGTCTTCGTCACACATGCACTGAACTTTGGCAACTTTCAAGATTTTGACGGTCAAGTTCGATCGTCGATGTTTCGATCGATTGGTGGCATGGTCCTGATGATGGTCGGCCAGGGTATTCGCGCCGTGGGCGCAAGAGGATTTGCTGGCTCGGGCGTCATCCTTGATCCTGATCGCGCGCGAAAGGAACTGAAACCATACAGCAAAATAGTCGGTGGCATGGTCGTTGACGCCCTCGACGAGTCGGGCATTCCTGAAAAGTTCAGCGAACGCGGCGAGCGCGTGGTGATGATCCGTTGCACGGCATGTGGAAAACTCAACGAAGAGGATTCCAAGTTCTGTCAGGAATGCGGAGTCGCAATCTGAGCAATTCCGATTGTTATTTTGAGGGAGATTCGGCGACTGCAACGAAACCCTGGCGAAATCGAAGACTGCTCAAATCTTAACGTGCTACTTGAAACGACGAATTGCCGTTTAAAGTATCCGATTCATGAATCGATTATCCAAAGCCGCGAATTTAGTTAAGGGCTTGTTGCATTCTTTGTTAGATTGCAGCGGGTGTTTCGTAGGTTAAGAGCAATCGCTCATCCTCGGCGGCGAGCTTGTGGATGAACTCAATGCTGGGTAAACCGACACAACCTTATCGGCTATCAGCGACGACGCTTCCAAACGATCTGTTCACCGTTTGACTTTTTAGCAGATAGCCGATCCTTGTCTTTGGGATCAGTTACCAGAAGAACACGATGGCCTCCCTCGAAATCGAAAACGATCGTGTTCCCCATCTGTGTCCATGTGAATTGATCGCTGCCCGCTGTGCCGGTATTTCCCTTGATCGTTCGCGTCGACTTGTAACCTCCCGACGTGGTGCAATCCCAGACTCCATCAAGATTCAGACCGGAGTTGGCTTGCTCGAACGCCTCCTTGGCGTCCAGCACCGCCTGCATCTCGTCGATGTGAAAACAACGCTCACTAAGCCGCCCGTCGGTACGACATTAAGTGCCCGCCCAGTTCCGAATCGCAGACGACCATGCTCTTTGAAAACTTTTGAAGCACGGTTGGTGATTCGTCGCGAATCGGGGGCAGGTGGCCTCGCTCAGAATGTCCGCGGCGGAAATTGTACCAACTGGCTGTTGTCCTCAGAATCTTGTCGAGATGCTGGTTCGAGACGATGCAGAATGCATTCAGCACCTCGTGTTTGATCGTTTGAATCACTCGCTCCACATGTGCCTGCAAGTTCGGTGAGCGAATCGGCGTGAGCTTGATCTCGCACGTGCTGGACTTGAAGACGTTGTCGAACGAGTCGGTGTATTTGCGATCTCGATCGCGCATCAGGATCGTGCAGCTCAGATCGTGGTCGTCGATATGCATCTGAAAGTTTCGACCCTGCTGCGAGGTCCAATCGCCGGTCGGATTCTCGGTGCACGGTGAAATCCAAATCTGCCGCGAACCGAGGTGGATGAAGACCATGAAGTAGACATCGACCAGCCCCTTCATCGTCCACTTCTTCTTACACGCGAAATCGCACTGCCAAAGCGTCTCCGCATGACGCTTCAGGAACTTGTGCCAAGTGTCCGGGTGGTCGCCCGGCGTCGGCGCGAAGCCTGCCGCCACGATCACGTTCTTCACCGTCTGGCGAGAAACGTGAACGCCCATGCGTCGCAGTTCCTGCAAGATCTTTGTGTAGCCAAAGCCGGTTTCTTTGCGTATCCGAATAATTGTGTCGCGAACGTCTTCGTCGAGCTTCGGTCGCCCGGTGCCTCGCTTCGCAGTCCGCTTGGTGGGCTTGGGCGCATCGTCCTCCATGCTCCGCACCCATTTGCGAAACGTCGAATACGAAACGATCGACATCACGTCCTTAATCTTCCCACCCAGCTTCATGCCGTGCTTCACCAGCGTTCGCTTCTCACGATCCTCGAGAATGACTCGTTTGGGCAACTTGGACCGAAGAATCTCGTTCTCTGCCTTCAGGAAGCGGATATGCTGAGCAAGCTGTTGTCGAGTCAGCGACGCCAACAGCGTCAAAAGTGGATGTACAATGTTGATCATCGTGGCTAAAAAACGCTTGCGAAAACGGGAAGAATCGGGGTGGCGACCTTTTTTTACCCCGCTCAAATATCGAGCCTACGAAGCGATTCGATTCCCACCATCCGTATTGCTCATCGTCGAGCGTTTTTGCTGCAGTATCTCGCCGGGTCGGCTTCC
>JBGSIA010000139.1:0-19861 GCA_041751935.1 Pirellulaceae bacterium
ACGGGACGCGTGGATTGAAACCGCAATGGTGCCTTAGCTATGTCTACTGGCTGTTGGTCGCGTCCTTCACGGGACGCGTGGATTGAAACACGCTGCAGTTGTGCGAGTATGCGCAGCGCGGACGTCGCGTCCTTCACGGGACGCGTGGATTGAAACCCCGTCAAGTTGCTGCCCCAGTCGCGAACACTGCGTCGCGTCCTTCACGGGACGCGTGGATTGAAACTCACTTGCGTAAAGGACAGATATGACACTGGCAGGTCGCGTCCTTCACGGGACGCGTGGATTGAAACTCTATCTGCATCAGAGTCAAGATTGCTTACTCGCGTCGCGTCCTTCACGGGACGCGTGGAGTGAAACATGGAGTCGATGCACGCGTTAGTTTGGCAGACATGTCGCGTCCTTCACGGGACGCGTGGATTGAAACTTCGCACTTGGACGCCAGCATCGCACCAAACTGGGTCGCGTCCTTCACGGGACGCGTGGATTGAAACTTTCAGTATTTCGCATTCACCGCGCAACCGCTCGTCGCGTCCTTCACGGGACGCGTGGATTGAAACCCAGTCGCATGACCTAATCTTCGCATAGCAAAAAGTCGCGTCCTTCACGGGACGCGTGGATTGAAACCGCAACGACGACCGATCGACGAACCTTCCCCACATGTCGCGTCCTTCACGGGACGCGTGGATTGAAACGCGACGGACGATTACCCGATCTCGGCCAATACGTCATAGAGGTCGTAGTCTTGTTTGTGTTCGAGCTGCTGGATCAACATCGGTGACCGGCCTGCGTCGGGCAAGGATTCCGATTTGCTCTGCCGATGCGTCGATGCCCTTGAGGTCGACGACGATTGGTCCCCAGCCCGATACCGACATTAGGCCGCCTGTATAAGCAACGATGTTGACCGTTGGCACTTTCGATGCAGCGACGATCTCGACTTCGGTGGCAGCAAATAAAAGCGATTCGATAGCGACACTCATTTCTTCTGCCTTCTAATCGGGTTCTTCAACGAGATCATTGGCTTAGCGCCCTGATACGCCACGCTTAGTTGCTTCAACTGTTCACGCGAGTCATCGCACAATGTGAAGTCAACGGTTCCCAATAGCCCCATGCGAGGCGGATAGAAGTGCGAGATGAAGTAGTCCGAGTTGGGCGGCAGTGGAACAGCTGCTTCGCCGAACTCGTCGCCTAGCTTGATCCAAGCTTTGTGCAGCGCTTTGTGGTAGACATCAGCTTGAATGCCATGCCAGAGAAACGCATGGGCTTGCGGTGTGAGTGCACCTTGCTCTTCGAACACTCGAGCCGCTTGATCGATGTCATCGGCTGACCATTCGTAGTTGCGCCCATTCCGATTTGGCTGCACTCGACCTTGCTTGATCAGATAGTTCAATGCAGTGACGTTGGAATCGCATCCACGCGTCCACAATTCGCTCGAAGCCTGCTCGGTGCTCTTGGGATAGTCATCGCCCATCCCAAAGCATCGGAACTCAAGATATGCCTCGCGGCTGAGGATAACCGACATCGCCAAATCCTTATGTAGGTTTTCTGTAGAAAGTCCGTAGAAAAATCAATAGTAGCAGCGGCCAACATCATTGGCTAGTGATTTTCTGTAGAATTTCTACATAGATCTTTTGAGAACTTCGATGTCGTAACTCAGCCGTAACCCGAACTACAGCCGACTACTCGATTTAGGCGAGTATTTGGTGTTCGAGTCAATCGAAGGACGAATTCGATGGTGGCGGTCGGATGCGGGCAAATTTGTCGATATTCAGTCCGATGACGGGATTCTTGGCAGCGTCTTGTTTCCAGGGCTGTGGCTCGATGCCGACGCGCTTCGCTCGGCGAATGCTTGACAACTGATCAACATTCTGCAGCGAGGCATAAACCGGGTGTTACGTCGTGGGATGGAATCCGTGTGAGCAGGACGGCGGCTGATTTTTCTTAGGCGAGCGGCAAGATGTTTTGTACCGGGAGCCGAACGGTTGCTCGACTCAGCTTCGTTCTCCCATTGGTCATTCGCAGGCCCGCAGCTAGGGCCGTCGGCTCACGGTTGTCGGAGGGACCCGTGGTTTGGTAGACGGCCTAGGCGAGAATTTCGTTGATGATGCGGCCGTGCACGTCAGTGAGGCGGAAGTCGCGGCCAGCGTGCCGAAAGGTTAATCGCTCATGGTCCATCCCTAGTTGGTGCAAGATGGTGGCGTGTAGGTCGTGAACTTCGACGGGATTCTCGACGGTGTATTTTCCGATCTCGTCGGTCATGCCGTGTACATGTCCAGCTCGGAACCCACCACCAGCCAACCAAACGCTGAAGCAATCACGGTGGTGGCCGCGACCATTCTTGCCTTCTCGCGTTGGCGTGCGTCCAAACTCAGTCGCCCAGACAACGATGGTGTCATTGAGCATTCCGCGTTGACGTAGATCCGTGAGCAATGCCGCCGTGGGTTGATCTACGTTCAATGCCAAATCCGCGTGCTCGTTCATTTCGCCGTGCGAATCCCAATTGGGGCGAGATCCGGTATCGATCAACTCGATGAATCGAACACCGCGTTCGGCTAACCGGCGAGCGACTAGGCACTGCCATGCGAAATCAGCCCCAGGTCCCTTGGTGTCGCGGTCGAGCCCGTACAAGCGACGAATATGTTCCGGTTCTTGACTGAGATCAAAGGCTTCGGGAGCAGTTTTTTGCATTTGAAAGGCCGTCTCGAATGAGTGTATTCGAGCCGCCAATGCACTGTCGTGACTTCGGTTTCCAAAGTGCTTTTGATTGAATGCATCGACGAGACTGAATTCGAGCTCTTGCAAATCGCCGGTGGAACCAGGTGGCTTGAGGTTTGCAATCGGATTGTCACCCGGAAGTACACGCGTCCCTTGATGAATGGCCGGTAGAAAATCGCTCGCGTACACTTGAGTTCCACCGTACGGAAGGTGCGGTGCAATCACGATGAAGCTGGGCAGGTTCTGGTTGACGGTTCCCAAGCCATAACTAATCCACGATCCCATGCTGGGACGCGCAAACGTCGGTGATCCGGTGTGCATCCCCAAGGTCGCTTCGGAGTGATCGAAGTGAGAAGCTTTCATTGAGCGGATCACGCAGATCTCGTCCATCACATCACGGAGATGTGGGAAGAGGTTGCTGACTTCGGTACCGCATTTCTTGTTGGGCTTTGCACCGAAGATGTTTCCCATCAACTTGTCGGGGCCGGTGCCATCACGCCCTTTGGACACCGGCTTGGGGTCGAACGTGTCGATGTGGGAAACGCCGCCGGTAGCGTAAATAAAGATGACTGACTTTGCGGTCGCTTGGCGATGGGGCGTTCGCGGTCGCATCGGATTTTCATCCGCGGCCAATAGCTCAGACAACATGCCTGGCAAGAGCAACGAACTGCTCAGCAGCGAGCGAACCATCGAACGGCGATTGAGTGATGTCGGCGTCATGATCGGAAGTGGGCGGAGGAAAGTGGGAACTCAGTCGAGATACAAGAATTCGTTCAATCGAAACAGGCTGCGGGACACGCTTGACCAAGCGAGTTGTTCTGGATCGTCACCATCGGCTGCACGCTTTCGCACAGCGGCCAAGTGATCCAACAGCAATTCCGACTCCTCGTCGAGCGGCGAACGCCCAAGGACGGTGACGAAAGCGAGATGAAGCCGTTGTGTGTCAGAAGCGGGTTGCCGTTGGAGGTGACGTGCGAATCGCTCGGCTTGCTGGTGCAAGAACGCATCGTTAGCGAAGTACAAAGCTTGTAGCGCAGTGATCGATTCATCTCGGCTACTGGTACAGACATTGGGGTCAGGACCATCAAACGTTTGAAAGTAGGTCTGAGCGGTCAGCCGTTTGGTCATCAAATAGACGCTGCGGCGATCGCTGGCGTAGTCATCCTTGAACGGATGATGCTGGGTGTACGTCCAATTCTTTTGGGGTGGAATCGGATATGGCTCGGTTTGCATTCGCAGGTCCAATGAACCGGAAACCAACATCAAAGTATCGCGGATCGATTCGGCGTCCAATCGTTGGCGGTTGAACTTCCAATGCATACGATTGTTCGGGTCCAGCGCAAGATTCGCCTCCAGATCCGTGCTGGAAAGACGATAGGTTCGCGAAGTAAGAATCATCCGGTGCAACTGTTTGAGGGACCAGCCACCGCGAATGAACTCGTTTGCCAACCAGTCCAACAAATCGGGATGCGAGGGAGCTTCGCCACGCAACCCAAAGTCGCTGGTGGTTGGCACCAAACCGGTTCCGAAGTGACGTTGCCAAACGCGATTGACGATCACTCGGGCGGTCAACGGGTTGTCTGGGCTAGCGATCCACTGTGCTAATTGCAATCGTCCACTGTCGGACTGGGCGATATCGTCGGGCAATTGGTGTCCGCCAAGAACATCAGGTAACTTGCGAGGAACCTCGGCTCCCGGTCGATTGGGCTCGCCCTTGATTTGGACACGCGCGTCGTGAGCTTTACCGTCTTGAACGGCATACGCGGTCGGCATGTCTGGCAATGACTTCAAATGCGACGCGAGACTCTCGCCTGCCTTTCGAGCTTTTAACAGCATCGCATCAAGCTTGTCGCTCATCTTGCGTTGTTCGTCGACGCTGGCGTCCTTGAGCTTCTCCGCAATATCAAGAGCGAGTTGTTCGCACTCGGCTAAACGCTTCTCCAAATCGCTAGTCAACTGATTCGTTTTTTCCTGGTAAGGCCGAAGTGTCTCCGTCGCTTGGGGCTCTGGAATCAGCGGAACAAAATCACGCTGGGCGCTGAACAACTCCAGACCTGGGACGGGATAGCGAGTGCTCGCAAAGATGCCATACAAGCCGTAATAGTCACGTGTACTGATTGGATCAAACTTGTGATCGTGGCATCGGGCGCAGGCGATCGTGAGCCCGAGCATGGTTCGACCCACGTTGTCGATCGTATCTTCGATCGTCAAATGCCAGGGATAGCGCTCGACCAACGATCCAAAGCGTCGAGCCATGGCAAGATATCCAGTGGCGATCGTTTGGCGATTTCGTTGGGCTTGGGTTTCGGCCGGTAGCAGATCACCGGCGAGTTGTTCGATCAAAAATTGGTCGAAAGGAACGTCGTGATTGAGCGAGTCGATAATGTAATTGCGATAGAGATACGCTTGCGGGATGGGGTAGTCGGAATTGTCACCGGCCGTATCGGCATACCGCACCCAGTCCATCCAATGACGCCCCCATCGTTCACCATAACTCGGCCGACTGAGCAGCCGATCCACCAACTCACTTAGCGCCGCATCAACTCCCGTCGACGACTGGCACGCATCTACAAAATCGTGGACCTCTTGCGGCGTCGGTGGCAGGCCGGTCAAACCATAGGTGACACGTCGGATCAAGACGACTGGATCGGCGTCGGCGACGACAGCCAACGCGACATCATCCCGCCGAGCTTGGACAAATCGGTCGATCGGGTTTCGCGGCCAAGAGACATCCTTGACACTGGGTGGCTCGGGTTTGGACATTGGCTGAAACGACCAATGATCGCTCTTGACAGACTGGCGAGTTGATTTCGACGGTGTTTCTGGCCACGAAGCGCCGGAGGATATCCATTCGCTAAGCAGGTGGATCTCGTTAGCAGACAAACGGTCGCCCTCAGGCGGCATTTGATCGTCTTGGTTGGTCGACCGAACGCGTTTGAGCAGATCACTTTCGGACGGCTGGCCGACGACAATCGCCAGTGCTCCGGAATCGGCTTCCGCAAACAGACTGGACCTATCTTCGAAGCTGATGCCACCACTTTGTTCATCGGCGCCGTGACAATCCAAGCAGTGCTGTTGCAGGATTGGTTGAATGTCACGAGCAAACTCAATCGCTTCGGTGGTGTTAGCGACCGACGATGTACCGGCAGGCAAGCAGGCGACGATGACAATGAAGGATCCTGCGGCAAACAAATGTCGGCTCTCGCTGGTAAGTTGTAACTTCATTGTGAACATCGTTGGCGGCGAGCGGCGTTGATGGCTTCGAGCAGCCAGGTAGTCAAGACTCGATTGTATTCGATGTCGTTGCACTCCGCTATCGATTGGAACGAGCTGTTTGCCCATGCGATCAGATGGACAGCAGTTCGCTCATCAATGGCAGGACGCAGTCACTTGATCGAAACGGCGGTGCTGCATCATCTATGCGCCCTCGATTTCATTCCTACCTGATTCCAGAATTTCGTCCAATTCTCGAAATACTACGTAACAGGACGCAATGTCAGCTGTGTATCTATTATAGGAAACACTCATGACACCAACTCCGACCACTCGAGCCAGCTTGCTATTTCGACTTCGTGATTCTCAAGATCATGAAGCCTGGGTGGAGTTCGTTGAGATCTACGAGCCCGTCATCTATCGCCAGTTGCGGAAATGCGGCTTGCAGGACGCGGATGCTCGGGAGTTGATGCAGGAATTTTTCATCGCGGTCAGCAGGCGGATCGAGCACTGGGAATTGGCGAAAGAACGTGGCTCCTTTCGTGGCTGGCTGCGGCGAGTTACCCGCAATCTGGTCATCAATTGGATGAGGCATGGGCAACGTCGATTAATTGCCGTCGGTGATCCAGAGTCGCAGGCTTTACTCAGGGATATTGCGGCTGATGATTATCCGGAATTGATCGAGTTCGATACTGAGCTTCGTCGGTCGACCTTTCAGCGTGCTTCCGAAAGCGTTCGGCAAGAGCAAAGCTCAAAAGCTTGGCAAGCCTTTTGGAGCACGGCCGTTGATGGAAAAACGCCAGCAATCGTAGCTCAGGAACTGGGAATGAGCGTCGGTGCCGTACGCGTGGCCAAGTGCCGCGTGTTGGCTCGACTAAAAGAAGTCGTTTATACGTTGGAGAATGAATCATGAATGATGTTTGTTCCATTGAGCTACTAGCCAATGCGGTCGCGAATCGTTTAACGGCAGATGAAGAAGCCGCATTGTGCGAACATCTAGAACGGTGCAACGCGTGTTGTGCTCGGATGGAGCAACTTGCCGGTGGCGAGCAATGGCAGCAGGAAGCAGCATCGTTGCTGATGACTGATGAACTGGATGCTGCGGTCCCGGAAACGATGGTCTGGTCGGAGGTCGACTTCAGCGTCGAACATTTAGAGCCAAGCGAGGATGCGAATGTCTTGGGCCAACTCGGCGGATATGACGTATTTTCGATTATTGGGCGTGGCGGCATGGGAGTTGTGCTGAAAGCGTTTGATCGCGAGCTAAAACGATTCGTAGCTATCAAAGCGTTGTCGCCGCATCTGGCGCACAGCTCGGTGGCTCGCAAGCGATTTGCACGGGAAGCGCAGGCCGCTGCCGCCGTGGTCAATCCGCATGTCATCGCCATTCATCACGTTCAGCCGACGGGCCGCTTGCCGTTCTTGATCATGCCGCTGCTCACCGGTGAATCGTTGGCTCAGCGATTGAAGTCCCGCGCGCCTTTAGAGCTGACGGAAGTTTTACGGATCGGGATGCAGGCGGCTGTGGGCTTGGCTGCAGCCCACGATCAGGGACTCGTCCATCGCGACGTAAAGCCAGCCAACATCTTTCTTGAAAGAGGGGTCGAGCGAGTCGTGATCACCGACTTTGGATTGGCACGCGCGGCGGACGACGTTTCGATGACTCGGCTGGGAGTTGTCGCGGGCACGCCAGAATACATGTCGCCAGAACAAGCACGTGGGGAAGCACTGGATGGTCGCTCCGATCTCTTCAGCCTCGGTTGTGTTCTGTACGAGATGGCGACAGGTGTTTCGCCCTATCGATCCGATTCAACGATTGCAACCCTACGTCGAATCGTCGACGACAAACCGGCTACGATTGCCTCGCTCGCCCCCGAACTGCCGCCATGGTTCAGTCACATCGTGGAACGTTTGTTGTCGAAAGACCCCGCTCACCGCTTTGCTTCCGCCAACGAAGTTAGCCAATTGCTTGAACAGTGCCTGTCGCATCTTCAGCAACCGATGACCGTACCTCTGCCGGCGTGTATTTCTGCCTTAGCGTCTAAACGATATCGTCGCTCAACCATTGGCAAGTTCGTTGCCGCTGCGGCAGGTGCACTTGCGATGCTCTTCGCTGGGATATTGATCTTACTGGAGTTGGATAAAGGCACGTTGGCGATCGAATCGGAAATGGACGATGTTCCGATTCGCATCATGCAAGGTGACCAAGTCGTGAAATTGCTCACAGTTTCGAAGGAAGGCGCGACGACTCGGATCGGAGCAGGCAAGTACATCGTGGAAATCGGGCAAGAATTTGACAAAGCGGTTGTTAAAGAGGGCAGTGTACAACTCTCGCGAGGTGCTACTGAAATCATAAAAGTGACGCGAATAGATGCCGACAAAGCGGAGAGTGAACAGGCGAAAGACGAAGCGGCAAAAGCGTGGCTACGTCGTCCTGTGGCGGGAAGGACGCTTGATGGAAAAAGTTTTCAATTAACTGGCCATGATGCGTTGATGGACTGCGTCATGAGAAACAACTCCGAGGCGTTAAATCGTCTGCTCACCATGGACAAATACGATTTGGACTTTAGTCCCCGCAACGGCCAATGGACACTGTTGCAGCTTGCCATACTACATGGGTGTATCGAAACAACTTCTTTGCTGTTGCGTCATGGTGCCAATCCAAACTTCGCTAGCGAAGGAACGCCACTACCGCTGGAACTTGCCAAACGCTCGGGGCGAAAAGAATTGGTAGCGTTGGTGCAGAAGTATGTCGAAAGTGGCCTGGCTCATCAATCAAACGCGGGTAAGGCAACCGGCAGGCAGCTTGGCACGGTACTCGGAAAGCCGATTCATCTACACGAACGCTACTTCGCCAACCAAGCCGAATTGCCGGGTCTGCTCTACAACCTGTTTGTTCCCGAGTTGGAAGAGCGATATCGGAAGCAACATCCCGATGTCGAACCGACCGATTCTGAGATCGACGATCTGGCAGAATCAATGAATGCTGGATTTATCCGGTCCGCAACCGAACAGCGAAAATTGCTTGAGGCAGCCCTGTTACGGAAACGGCAAGCAGATCCCACATCAGCGGAGGAGGTTCCCGGGACTCAGGCTTTCATAGAGCAAGTCGACGAAACGCTGAAACGGCTCAAAACTGATCGTTCTCATGCAGCCGAATCGTTACGAAAACTCAAGTTACAGAAACACGTCTATGAGAACTATGGCGGCGGACGCGCGCTTAAGGGCGGCAGTCAAGGTCTCGTCCTCGTGGATGCGCAACAGCGATGGTTTGAAGAACGAGAACGGCTCGGCGAGTTTCAGATCGCCAGCATTGAGTTGCGCAATGCACTCAATTCCTATTGGACGATCGAATCGCATCCTGGATCAACGCTGATTGAAGAAGCGGATGTACATGAAATAATAGCGGCGTCACTCTGAGACGTTGTTTGCTGCGAGTCTCGGAAACGAACCGCCTGATGATTCCGGCCCAGATCATCAGGCGAAGTAGGACTCTGGCGTATCGGTGGTTGAGCTATCGACCTTCAGTGGACTGGTTACTGCTCATCGATCGCGACGTTCGTCTACCGCTGCGGTGTTGACCATTCAACTCCACGACGTCAATGTCCGGATGCACTGATACCGCCGCGGCCCCTCACCCAAGAAAGAACCGAAGTCCATGCGAACCAAACCTAAAAAATAACGCCACCAGCGACGCTGGAGGGTACAAGGATGCGAGAAAAAAGGCCAGATACTGTCTCGCCGTTCGCTTGTTTAAGGACTAGGCGAGGATCTCGTTGACGACTCGGCCGTAGACGTCGGTGAGTCGGAAATCGCGACCGGCGTAATTAAACACGAGCTTCTTGTGATCCAAACCGAGAAGGTCCAACAGCGTAGCGTGCCAGTCATGGATGTGAACCGGATTCTCAACGGCTTGATGCCCGTGCTCATCCGTCGTTCCGAAACTCAGTCCAGGCTTCACACCACCACCGGCCATCCAAATGGTATAGCCTTTGTTGTTGTGGTCTCGCCCCGTGCCACTTTGGGCATCAGGCGTTCGTCCAAACTCGCCTGCCCATACAACCAATGTGTCGTCGAGCATCCCGCGCTGTTTAAGGTCCGATAGCAGTGCAGCGACCGGTTGGTCGGTTGCTCGACAGCTCTCCGTAAGTTTGTCTTTGAGCATGAAGTGATGATCCCAACCGACCGGCGAGGTGAGCTCGATAAATCGCACGCCAGCTTCCGCCATGCGTCGCGCAAGCAAACACTGACGCCCAAAGCGATCGGTCTCCAGTCCCGATCCGATGCCATAAAGCCGCAGCATTGATTCCGGCTCATCGCTCAAGTCGAGCAGCGCTGGCACTTCATCTTGCATGCGAAACGCAAGTTCAAACGACTCAATCGCTCCTTCAATCTCTGGATTGAACTCATCACCCTGCAACTTGCGTGAGTTCAAGTCGCGAATCAAATCGAGCTGGCGGCGTTGTTCGGCGAGCGACAATCGCGGATTTTTCATGTTTTTTAGCGGCGGCCCTGGTTCCTGATCAACCTTAAGCAGGGCAGCATAAAAACCAGGGATTTGGTTCGTGCCGATTTTCGTGCCTTGGAAAATTGCTGGCAGAAAAGCACTGCCGTAGTTCGCCGCGCCACCGTTGTCGGCCGGAGGATTGATCGTTACGAACCCTGGAAGATTTGTATTCTCGGTTCCTAAGCCATACAACGACCAAGCACCCAGAGACGGCCTCGTGAATTGAAAGCTGCCGGTGTGCATTTGAATAAATGCTTGAGAATGGTTTGGGATGTCGGTGTTCATGCTGTGAATGAAACAGATGTCGTCGACATGTTGAGCAATGTGTGGGCAAACTTCCGACACCCACGCGCCAGACTCGCCATATTGTGCGAAGTGAAACGGTGAAGGCATCAAGTTGGATTTCGCTCCCTTGGCCGGTGTGCGCTGGAGCGCTGGTTTGTAGTCGAACAAATCCATGTGTGATGGGCCGCCGTTCATGCACAAGAAGATGACTCGCTTCGCACGCGCCGGAAAATGCGTCGGCTGGGCTTGAAGGAGCGACGAGCCCGGAGTTGCATCGCGCGCCGCGGCCTCTTGTGCCAAGCTCGCGAATGCCAAGTATCCAAATCCAGAAGCCGCAGATTTGAGTAGCGAGCGACGCGACGGAAAAACCTGAGCCGCCGATGACGCGCTACCACTTTTGGGAATGTTATACATTTTTCGAATCAATTGATGTTGGTGGGTCTTGTCGGGTCAATCCAGGTTGCGAAACTCGGCGGTACACAACAATGCTTGACAGAAACTAAGGAGCGCCGTCGGCACTGCATCGGTCGTCGCACCTGCAGCCGCCTCGTATGCCGCATTTTTCTCGCCCAAGATCTCATCGCCCAAGAACTGTACCGAGCGTTCCATTTCGACTTGATCCGGTTCGCGGTTGTAGCAGAGCAAAAACGCTTGACGGATACGCTTTTCATTGGTGTCACACTCGCGATTCAATCTTGCTGCGAATGAGGTGGCGCGATCCAAGACGAATGGACTGTTCAGTAAATACAACGCTTGGATGGGAACGTTAGTCGTTTCGCGATCGCCGGTGACTAATTTCGGCTCGGCGAAGTCGAACAGATCAAGTACATCTGGCAAACGATCGCGTATCACAGGCAAATACACCGAGCGATGAACGCATCCATCGAGGTCCGCAGGCAATCGTTTGTCCAACCCGATTAGCGAGATGGGTCGGTCACCGATCACTTTGCCTACCAACGATCCGACTGGACGATCCAAATCCAGCTCTCCAGATACAGCAAGCATCGCATCGCGAATGCACTCAGCCTCCAACCGACGTTTGGAAGCACGCCACAGGAGCCGATTGTCTGGATCGAGATGAAACGCATCATCACCGTAAGTTGACGATTGGCGATACGTTCGGCTGAGCGCGATCTCACGCACCAGCCGTTTGATCGACCAGCCGTCTTGCACGAACTTCGCTGCCAGCGTGTCTAGCAATTCCGGATGAGTGGGTCGCTCGCCGGTGGAACCAAAATTGTCCACCGTCGCCACGATCCCTGTGCCGAACATATGATGCCAAACACGGTTGACAATGACTCGCGAAGTGAGCGGATGCTCGGGATCGGCCAACCACTGCGCTAATTGCAATCGACCGCTTTGTTCCTCCGGCATCTCGATGGCATCGTGGATGCGAATGACGTGAGGAACCGCACGCGGAATGGGCGTCGACGGTTTGTTGATGTCGCCGCGCTGGAGCAACGGAGCGCTGACAATTTCATCGCCGTCCAGAACTCCCATCGCTAGCGGAAGAGCCTCGCCCGTATCAGAAACCTTCTCCAGCTCACCTTCCACGCTTCCGGTTTGCCAAAAAATTCGAAGCGCGTCGCGCAGCGTCACTTCCTTCGCGGGTTTCTTACCGCTGAACATCATCATGGTCGCTTCGTCCATCTCCGCCTTTTCGGCACGCAATTGAGCGAGCTGGGTTTTGAGAGTTTCAACTCGCGACTTGGGCAGCGACGCGTGCAGAACGTGTTGTCCGTTGACTTTCGGAAGCAACAACGGATCGCCGCCGATGCGGTTCGCTGGCGACACGGAGGTACCGAAGAACGTCTTGGAACTGGCAAAGATGCCAGCAAGTGCGTAATAATCCGTCATCGAATACGGATCAAATTTATGATCATGGCATCGAGCACAAGCGACAGAGCCGGCAACGATCGCGCGGGTTACCGTATCGATTTGTTCGTCGATAACGTCCGCTTGAAATTGACGTTGATCCACCGAGTCCAGATTCTTTGGCCCCAGAGCCAAGAACCCGGTAGCGATCAACAGCCGCGCCCGATCAGCGTCATCTTCATATGGCAGCAGGTCACCGGCGATCTGCTCGACGAGGAAGCGATCGAACGGCACATCGTCATTGAAGCAATCGATCACGTAATCGCGATACCGCCACGCATAGGGAAACGAAATGTTCGCTTCGGTGCCGCTCGACTCGGCGAACCGGGCGACATCCAACCAATGCCTGCCCCAACGTTCGCCGAACTCCGACGACGCCAACATTTCGTCGACTTCCAAGGCTAGCGCCGAGTCCAATCCCTCGTCGTCGATCCGTTGTTGAAAGCGTTTCAAGTCAGCGTCACTCGGTGGAAGTCCTACCAAATCGAAACGCAACCGACGCAGCAATGTTTGTGGCTGGGCATCACCAGAGGGAACAAGTCCCTTTTCCTCGAGATTAGCAAGCACGAAATAGTCGAGCGGTTTCGTCGGCCAAGCGTCATCCGTCACGTGCGGAGGTGCTGATTCGGTTGGGCGTTGATAGGCCCAGAAGTCTTGGCCAGCCTTGACCCAAGCTGGCTCCTTTGCCATCGGTGCCTCAGTGCGTGGATCAACCGCACCACGCTCGATCCATTTCTTGAAATCGGCCAACACGGTGTCCGGCAGTCGTTCTCGTTTGGGCGGCATCCGCAAGTCGCTGTCTTCATGCGACATCACCAGCCACAACCAACTCGATTGCGGATCACCCGCAACGACGGCGGGTCCGCGATCACCGCCCTGGCGAGTCGACTGGCGTGTATCGAGTTCGAGAGACCCTTCAGCAGCCCCCGTTTGTGTCGAGTGACATTCGTAACAGTGCTCGACCAGTACTGGCCGAATCTTTGTTTCAAAAAACGCGATTTCAGCAGGCGACTCCCCCGGCTCAATGCCGCTTGATGTGCTAACGAACAGTGCGAGTAAAACCAACACACTGTAGTGGAACGGTCGAAAGAGATTCATGGGTACAGTTCGCGTGGAATTGATCCGCAACTTTAAAGCGTCATCAAGCGAGTCGGCATCTCCATTGTACAGACGAATGCGTCACAAATGCAGGATCTGCTTGTCCAATCAGTTTAACCAGCTCGTTGTACCCGTTGCCTCGCATTCTTCAAGACTGATCAAGACAATTGATAATCTGGGTCCGACCAGCATTGCGGCAGTGCTTCGCCTGACGGAAAGACCAGTGACTCTTTGGAGAATATGGCGATATCCTGTTCCTCTTCACCCGCTTGCCGACGTCCGTTCACGCGTGACTCGCGAGGATTGGCAAGCTCGTCGACGTGAAGGACACGAATCAAATCGCCGGAAACTTTCTCTTTGACAAACATGTTTCATTCTCCTAGATCATTTTCAAATGCTGCCGAACGAAGCAGCAATCCTTGTTCCAGGCACACCGATTGCAGCGAAGAATCTTACTCCAGAGATAGGTAGTCGCTCGATTGAAATCGGCTCGATCAAAAGCAGAAGGACAAGCTATGGCCATTGCTACCGACACCAAACTCGAAGTTCGTCAGCAACTCGCTTTGAAAATTCGGCGTTGGATACTGCAGTGTACCACCGAAGCGGATTCGGGCCATCCGACATCATCGCTCTCTGCGACGGAGTTGATGACGCAACGGTTTTTTGGCGGGCACTATCGCTATGACGTTGAGCATCCCGCTCGACCAGACAACGATCGACTGATCTTCTCTGAAGGGCATGCATCGCCATTGTTTTATGCGCTGTGGGCAGCGGCAGGTCAGGTCGACGAAGAACGACTCGGTCAACGCGGCAAGACAATGTACGGTCACGACCTAAGCGAGTATCAAAAGCGGATCGAGGCGTTCGGCTGGAACACCGTGATGGTCTCCGATGGCCATGACTTCGCGCAGCTTGCCGAAGCGTACCACCAAGCGACTGCCTCGCAAGATCAACCGACAATGGTGATAGCTTGGACGGTTAAAGGTAAAGGCGTTTCGTTTCTAGAGAACGAGCCAGGTTGGCATGGGAAATCGCTGGACAACGACCAACTATTATGCATCAAGTCGCGCCCGAGCGTGACGTATGCACAGTCGCCCGGCGTGTAGCGACGACGTTGCTCGAAAGGCATTTGATGCAGGTAGTCTAGATGGAACTCAATCGATATTGGCTTGGTGGACTCGCACTAGCTTCACTTGCGATGTTTGTGCTGACACTTTTCGCGATTCCAGCCATCGTTATTCGACTTCCAGCAAACTATTTTTGCTATGAACGACGCCAACTTAATTCTCCGCAGAAAGGCTACTTGATTTGGTATCTGTTGGCCTTGGGTATGAAAAACGTCGTTGGCGTTGTTTTTATTGTGATGGGAATAGCAATGTTGGTTCTGCCTGGTCAGGGAATTATGAGTATTCTCGTCGGTATGTCGCTACTAAACTTTCCTGGGAAATTTCGCTTGGAGAAGTTTATCGCCACACGCAAACCCGTGACCAAAGCCTTGAACTGGATACGGAAACAGGCAGGCAAACCACCATTGGAATTCGTTGAACACGATACAAACTAGTGCCTGATCTCACTGGACTCGCTAAGGAACTCAACATAAATCTATACGCGAGTTTTTAAGTGCAACCGCGAGGGCTGTCCCACAGCGTTAGTAACTCACACCAACAAAGTTAGCTTAGCATCGCGAGAAAAATTAGTGATGGCGACTGTCAGTCGCCAACACTTGAAGCGCCGAGTAAAAGTCGACGCCACTTCAAGAAAGCGACATTTACCAAGCACGCGATGCTTAATCAGGCCATTCGCGTAGTTCTCGGCAGCGTTTCACGTATGTTTGCATGCCGTCGCCTGAGTCGAGTTGGATTAGTTGAGTCGAATGGACTTGCATTGCGTTCACTTGCTCCAGCAGCGGTGTGGCGGCTTCGTTGTAGCCAACAAACTTTCGATGAGACAGAGCGTCGGCAACGAACTCGCGTGCCGCTGAGTTTTTCAGCAACATCTGAACGTCCTTGGTTGTTGTGAGAACAGCGATGGCATCAAAAAGAACAGATGGACCGCCCTCTATCTTTTCGTTAACTTTATAGGTTTTACCATCGCTTGTTTTTACTCCGCTGATATGGGGTGCAATAATCTTTATCATGGCTCCCTCGGCTTTCGCGGCTTGCGACAGCTTTTCTAGCGATTGGCTGTCGATCCCATCAGTCGTTAACACGCCAATGGTCCGCCCAGCGAATGATTTTGGACCATTCCTGAGGATGCTGAGTGCGTCAGACGGTGGTAAATTCTTCAGCGTTTCACGTGCGGCTTGTGCTGGTGAAGGCATCTTGGACAATCCCAAGCCGCTCGCAACTTGCTCTGCGAGCTGTTTGTCAATGTTCATCAGATGTGACACCATGCGAGTGCGAATGTCGGCTTTCTCTACTTTGCTCAATTCAAACACCAACGCATCAACAATGTGTTGTTGTTCCACGGGCGTTTGGCTGATATAGAATTGTCTCGCTTGGCTGTAGTGGTCTGCGAAACGCTCCGAACGCACACGCTGTTTCTCGCCTATTTCCGACACTGCGAATGAGTGAAAACCGTGTTCAGCGGACTCGCGAGGTCCTTTGCCCCACGAGTTCGGTTCATAGTTCACGCGTCCTTTAGGGTTCCGCATTGCCATATGACCATCTTGCTGAAAGTTGTGCACAGGACACTGGGGCGCATTGATCGGCAAGTGTGTAAAGTTCGGGCTGCCGAGTCGTTTTAGCTGTGTATCGAGATAGGAGAAATTTCGTCCTTGCAGAAGCGGATCGTTTGTGAAGTCAATACCAGGAACGATGTTCTGAGTGCAGAAAGCAACCTGCTCGGTCTCGGCAAAAAAGTTATCGACGAGACGATTCAGCACCAAACGTCCGATGGGCTTTACGGGCACCAACTCTTCAGGGATGATTTTAGTCGCATCCAGGACATCGAAATCAAATTTGTCGGCGAACTGGTCATCGAACAACTGCACTCCGAGTTCCCATTCGGGATAATCGCCGGCTTCGATTGCTGACCAAAGATCACGACGATGGAAGTCGGGATCGGCACCGTTGATTTTGACCGCTTCATCCCACACGACGGATTGCAATCCTTGCTTCGGCTTCCAATGGAACTTCACGAAAGTTGATTTGCCATCGGAATTGACGAAGCGAAATGTATGAACACCGAATCCTTCCATGAAGCGGAACGAGCGGGGGATCGTGCGGTCAGACATGATCCACATCACCATGTTCATGCTTTCTGGTGATAGAGAAATGAAGTCCCAGAAATTGTCATGTGCGGTCTGGGCCTGGGGGAACCCACGATCGGGCTCTGGTTTTGCCGCATGAATTAAATCGGGAAACTTTATTGCGTCTTGAATGAAGAACACGGGGATGTTGTTACCGACCAAATCCCAGTTGCCTTCTTTGGTGTACATCTTAACGGCAAAGCCCCGCACATCGCGAGCGACATCGGGTGAGCCTTTACTTCCCGCCACGGTTGAAAAGCGAACAAACACCGGTGTCTTTTCGCTCGGTCGCTGGAAGAGATCAGCTTGGGTGACCTCAGCCAGCGATTCATAGTTTTCGAAGAAACCATGAGCGCCAAAACCGCGTGCATGAACAACTCGCTCGGGAATTCGTTCGTGGTCGAAGTGGAAAAGCTTTTCATGCAGGTGAAAGTCCTCCAGCAACACTGGACCACGGGGCCCAATCTTGAGTGAGTTTTGATCATCGCCCACAACAACGCCTTGCTGGGTCGTCAACGGTGGCAGCTCCCCGAGCGCTAGCTGGTGCGTTTCGCCACCGGAGCCCATTTTCGTCCTTGGACGAATAGCCGCTTGGTTTCGATCGGCCGTTTGATTGGATTGCGAAGCGTTTTGTGCCTGATCTGGACCATCATGCGCGGAGAGAGAGACTTGCAAGCTCAAGGCTAGCAACGTAGCCGCGAGCACACTCAAACAATGTGACATGAAGACACCTCAAGGATTCGACGTATGGCAATTGTCCCAGCAAACGTGAATTCCCTCCGCATGCCAATTGCGTGCCAAATCGCTAGCCAAGTAGAAAAGTGTGTGGCATTCTGTGATGTGAGCCAACACCTGCGGCGAAAACCACTGCGTTCCGACGTTTCATCATCGCAAGTGGTTGGCAAAGAAACGCTGCCACTCTTCGAGATGTACTCGCATCGTTTGCCGGGCGTCGTCGGCGCTGCGACGCTTCAGTGCATCCAAGATCTTTGCGTGCTCTTCGGAAGCTTGCTTCAAAACGCTCGGATCGGTGTGTGATCGGTTGAACACGCGATGCATCATCCGGTAGCGATCGATGTCGGCGGCCAGGCGCGGACTGCCTGAGGCGGAAGCGATCGCCGAATGAAATTCGTCATCGAGCTTTACCCAATGGCTGATCGACGCCGAAGTCGGCTTACTCTTGCGGAACTGGTTCAAGCTCGCTTCGAGACGTTGCAACGTGGGACGGTCGATTCGATCGGCAGCTTTGGCGGCAGCCTCGCTTTCCAAAATCCGTCGCATTTCGTAAACGTCGCGAACGTCGTCAGGCCCAAAGGAAATGACAACAGGTCGCCGATTGGCTGATTGAATGATCAATCCGTCCTTGACCAATTGCTTGACGGCTTCGTGAATTGGCGTACGACTGACGTTCATTACACGGGCGAGTTCCACTTCACTCACCGGCTGGCCCGGCTCGAGCTTGCCACGCACGATCATTTCGACCAATGATTCGTAAACCTGCTCACTCAGCCGCAATCCTACATCGGGTTGAGTCTTATCGCTGGTCTTCACTGCAGTTTCCATCATCACTGAGGCATCGGCCCCCACCCTGAGCTGACAAAGTGGAGCAGCACCGACCGCCATCCTTCTAATTCTCATCATAGCCAACACGATGCAGAATTGACAGGCTTGAAGTGCCACGATAAACTGCATGCAGCTTTAGAAACACGCGTGCAGTCATCTGGAGACCGTCAGTGCCAACATCCCCGATTATCGCTGTCACGATGGGCGACGCCGCCGGCGTTGGGCCGGAAATTTGTTTGAAGGCGTGCCAGCAGTCTAGTCGCAGTGATTGTTCGCGGATTTTGTTCGGCGATTCGGACGTGCTCTCGCGTCTGAGTCGTGAAAGCGGATTACCGATGCCAGCGGTGGCAACGACGTTAGATGAGGCATTAGTGATTGCTGGCAACGAACGCTCGGCAGTTTTGCATATCGATTCGCTCGGCGGCCATTGGGAACCAACAACGGTCTCGGCGACGACGGGCAGAGCATCTTATCGCTATATCACTGCCGCTATCGATACAGCACTCGCGGGCCAAGTCGACGCTGTGGTGACAGGGCCAATTCACAAGGAAGCGCTTCGTCTTTCCGGAGTCCTGTATCCAGGCCACACCGAGATATTCGAAGCACTGACGAAGTCGGAGCGAGCTTGCATGATGCTGACCTCCGATGCGCTGACCTGTTCATTCGTCACAACGCATGTTGGGCTATGCGAAGTTCCGGATTTGATTTCGATCAAACGAATTCTTGATGTGATTGAATTGACAAACGAGGCAGTTTGCAAAATCAATGGACGACCCTCGCGATTGGTCGTCTGTGGACTCAATCCCCACGCTGGAGAAAATGGATTATTTGGCAATCACGAAGAGGAGCGGTTGATCATTCCTGCGATCGAGTCCGCTCGACAGAAAGGCCTCGATATCGAAGGCCCGCTGCCTCCTGATACGGCTTTTCTACCAGCCAGAAGACAACGTACCGATGCATTCATCTGTATGTACCACGACCAAGGACACATTCCACTGAAGGCACTGAGCTTCGAAACGGCTGTCAACACAACATTGGGGCTGCCGATTGTTCGTACGAGCGTTGATCACGGCACGGCATTGGATATCGCCTGGAAGCGTTTCGACGCCGACCCGACCAGCATGATTCAAGCGATTAGTTTGGCGATCAAGCTTCGTGGTGGTGACTTTCAGTCACCAGAAGTTGCGTTGGAGTTCGCGACTGCAGGCCGCCACCACGGCTCGTTGTACCACACATCTTGAGTTTCACGAAAATGGTGGTTTGCGGGGGCGGGTTTACTTTTTTCTGAGCGGCGCGAACGATTCTATCTCGAAGATCCGCGTGGGTGCTGCGGGTCAGTTGGATTTGTCTGCACGGAG
>JBGSIA010000140.1:0-16379 GCA_041751935.1 Pirellulaceae bacterium
GCGGGCGACCCTTGGGATTACGATTTGCCATCCTTGGCTCCGTGGTGACTGGTGTGGTGTGAGAACCTCCATTCTCCACGCGAGCCTTTTTTGTGGCTATATCAATCCCAAAGCGACGAACGTTCCCCTAAAGTGCAGATCGATAAGCACCACCTATAAATCTCGTAAAGGACGCGTCGGTCGAATGCGAGGCCGATCGCAATTCGAACAGACTGATTGCACGACGGTAATGTTCGAACGACTCATCTAAACGGCGTGAATACAGTGTCAACCAACCCAAGTGTTGGTGACAGTGGCCAGCGTGTTCGCAATAAGCCTGAACTTCCGGAAAGTCCTCGGTCAACTTAGAAAACACTGTTAAGGCTGATCGATACAACTCTTCTGCGATGTCGGACTGATTCGGCAAACTCGGAACCCGCTCGGCAACATAAAAGCAGGCAAATGCCAAACCTTCGCGCGCCCCAGTGTCTTTGAAATTGGACGCAACCAACGATTGCAGTGTTTGTGTTATCGGCCGTATGACGACAACTGATTCAGCATGCTTACCCTGAGAGGCTTCGAATGCCGCTAGTTGCACTCCGGCGATAGTCCAATTTTCCACGTAGATTTTGTGGCCGGGGTATTGATCTACCATAGCTTCCACCAATTCGAAAGCGTCGCGATAAGCCTGTTCGGCGTGAAGGGGTTGCTCCGTGGCAGTTCGATCCCCGACTTCGACCAAGCTCGCTACCAGACCAGCTTGGTATGCCGGAATCGATGGAAACTCGATTACCAATTCCTGGTGCAATTCTGTTGATCGCCGTGCCAGCGTAAGTGCCTCGTCGAAAAAGCCACAGGCCGATAGGTTCTTGGACAATTGCAAGTTGGCGTCCGCAAAGACGGAGCGATATCGAGTGTCAGCTGGATTTTCTTGAACTAGCCGCTCGCCGATGGAGATCGACTTTCTGAAATACTCTGTACCTTCCTTCTCGCGACCGCTCCAGTGCAATGTCACACCGATGGTGCTATAGATGCCTAACAAGTCCGACTGGAAACCACTCTCGCTCGGATGCTGCTCCGCAAAAAGTTCCCATTGACGCTCCAGACGCGTCAGTGTCTGGAAAGCCAACAGACGGTCTCGAGGAATCTCAGTACCCCGTTGCGACCAACGACGCTCGGTAAAAAAACCAGCCAGTCGTACTTGGCTTTGTCGGTCGTCGGGATATTCGCTCCGCAATCGATCGATGATGTCCAGCGCCTCTTTGACTGCAATCGTCGCATCATTGTTGCGATCGATCGCGGTCAAGATCTGTGCCATTCGCAAATGGCTTGCTGCCACATCCGCCATTCCGCGAGGGTCACCTGAGTGCTTTAGTGCAAAGCCCTGGTGAAATCGGAGCGACGCTTCGAGCAAGTCCTTTCGCAGCAACTGTAACCCTGGTACTTCGAGTAGTTTGTTATCGCTAATAAGGGTGAATGATTCATCAACTGCTGCTCGCGCCAGCGTGAGGTTCTCCTCGGCCTGCTCTCGTTGCAATTCGGCTTCATTCCGCTCGATTTCGGCGATCTGTCGAGCAGAGGATTCGGCCGAACGAGATGTTTGGGCTAGATGTTCCGCATGCGTCGCACGCATGGCCTGCCAAACACTGCCCAAAGTCCCGTTAAGCAACGCGACCGTCACTAGCATGCTGGCCAATGCGACCGTTTTGTTGCGTCTGGAAAATTTGCGAATGCGATAGAGAGCGGATGGCGGACATGCCAGCACCGGTTCATCCATTAGATATCGCTGGATGTCTATCGCCAACGCGTGAGATGTTTGATACCGCCGTGAGCGATCTTTCTCGAGCGCCTTCATCACAATCCAATCAAGCTCGCCTTGGACAAGCATCGCCAGCTTTTTCGGTTCCGTGTAACGCTGAGCCGCAATCGATACGAGCGAACCGCTGCTGT
Source organism: Pirellulaceae bacterium (assembly GCA_041751935.1). Classification (GTDB taxonomy): domain Bacteria; phylum Planctomycetota; class Planctomycetia; order Pirellulales; family Pirellulaceae; genus JBBSJZ01. Next base: position 1,930 of record JBGSIA010000140.1, read on the forward strand.
TCAATCGCGTACTGGGTCGCGGCGGGACTTCTTCACGAATGATTCGCAATCGTTCGTCGAGCGCGGCGGAGTGCAATCGCTTTCGCTCGAACGGCGTTTCTCCGGCTAACAGTTCGTAAAGCAATACTCCCAATGAATAAACGTCCGTTCGCGTGTCAACGTCTAACTGATTCAGCTTCGCTTGTTCGGGGCTCATGTAGTCGATCGTGCCCACCAATTGACCGACCTGCGTAAACATCGTTTTCTCGGTCAGCGGCTGCCCCACTGCCTTGACCACGCCAAAGTCAATGATCTTGGCGACGGCTTGCTCGTCGTATTCAGCAACCAGAACATTCGTTGGCTTCAAGTCTCGATGGATCACTCCCTTTTGGTGAGCGTGCTTGACGGCATGACAAACTTGCGAAAAAAGTTGCAACCGCTCTCTGGGCGTCAATTGGTGCTGATCGCAGTATTCATTAATGGGAATACCACGAATTAATTCCATCACAAAAAAAGGTCGGCCCGAATCCGTTATTCCCGCGTCCAACACTTTCGCGATACCAGGGTGGTCCATTAGCGTGAGCGCCTGGCGTTCGGCTTCGAATCTCGCGATCACTTGGCGTGAGTCCATTCCCGGCCGAATGAGTTTAAGTGCTACATGTCGCTGGACAGGATCATTTTGCTCGGCGACAAAGACGACACCCATCCCGCCTTCACCAAGTTCCTGGAGAATCTTGTAGGGACCGATGCTGCTACCGATCGGTATCGCAGCTGCTGGATCACCCGCCTCGATATAGGCTGCGGGCGATTCGAGAAAATCGGGTTGTTCGGCATGAACCCGTAGCAGCGCTGCGACACGATCGCGGAGTTCCGAATTTTCCCCACAAACCTGTTGCAAATAGATGGCGGTGGCCTCGGTCGAAGCAATTGCTCTGGCGACCGTGAAGATTGCTTCCTCAGTCCAGCCCGTGACTGACCATGTAGTCCTCTGTTACTCGCCTCTCCCCATTGATACCCCCGTATCATAGTGCGATAAAAGTGGTTCGGCTGCCCGATACATTTGGCATTAGTTTCAAGAAATATCGATGCCGGCTAAGTGGCGGTCGATTCGTCGGCCATCGCAACACGTAGCCAAGCCTTGGCATAGGCCCAATCTGCGTCCGCAGTTGACGTGGAGATTCCGAGCATCTCGGCTGCTTGCTCAATCGTCAATCCAGCGAAGTAACGCAGCTTCACCAACTCCGCTTTACGTGCATCCTTGCGAGCCAATTGGTCCAACGCTTCGTTTAGTTCCAGTAAGTCCACATTGGAACTAACAGCCAGCGGCTCGATCACCGATAGACTGCTCCTTTGAAACTCACCGCCCGCCTTCGTTGAGTTTTTATGACGAGCGTGCTCGACAAGAATTCGCCGCATGGCCTCCGCCGCCGCGGCAAACAAATGACCCCGGCTGTTCCAGTGCTGAACACGCGCGGTGTCAACCAGCCGGATGTACGCTTCATGGACTAACGCGGTTGCCTGGAGGGTTTGACCAGGTTTCTCTGTGGCCATTTTCTGTGCAGCTAGCTTACGCAACTCGCTGTAAATCAGCGGTAGAAGTCGCTCCGCCGCATGCGCGTCGCCCTGCTCAATCGCAAATAGGATCCGAGTCACATCACTCATCGGTTAAACGCTCAGGGCGGCATGGTTGAACTACTGCATTGTAAACTCGTTCATCTGCGAGCGTGCAGGCAATCCGAAATGCAAAAATTACACGAGCGAGGAGACGGGAGCTCCAGAATGTGAATTGTTCGCCAAGTGAAAAGTGTAGCGTCATCGGGATGCTGTCCTTCAATTCGGCAATGGACTGTCATTGAAAACTCGAAGAACGGTCCAATCCAGCTTATCAAAGAACATTTGAATGGAACCACGACACTAACAGCCTTCGACGCACCGAAGCGATTGCTGTACGCGAAAACCTTCCATTAACACTCCAAGTCTTGTAGATGCGTTAAGAAGCCCAGTTTCTAACGATAGACGCCGCGACCGAACCTTCGGATTACAATATCGGCCGGAAACAGAAATTCCGAATGTCTTGTGGATCGCATAGGCCTGGGTAAGTGGCCTCAGGGGCTCGATTTTTTCAGCGCGAGCATTTGCTCACGCTCTGGGCGAGACTTGTAGTAAGGGTCCAGCGGGTAACAGCCGCTGATGAGGCCGTTTCGGGGAGCGCTGGTGCATTCACTAAAGGTGCGGCAGATTTTCTTTCGTACCAACGGTTTGTTTGACAATATGTCAGCGGGCAAATCGGGATACGACAGTACCATCCGCCCCAACCCCACACTGTCGACCCAACCTCGCCCCGTTACCGCTTGGGCAACGTTGCCCAACCAGTCTTGTAGATACGTATAACCGGAACCGACAAAACACAATTCGGGATTGGCCTGTTTCAAAACTGCAGTGGCCTGCAATTGTCGAGCGACGCCAACGAGTGGGTCCTCCGGCGGGCCGTACCCGTCGCTTGGCGGAAACGTGGCTGGTCGCTGTAAATGGGGTGTGTAATAGGGGCTGCCCATCGTCGTGCAAACCATGCGGATGCCGAGGGAACGAATTTTTTTCATCAACCAATCTGGTTCACTCAAATCCATATTCAGCCCCGACGCATCACTACCGAACGCAAATCTCGGGTCCGCATCGGGTTCCGGTTCTCCTGTGCCATCGGCTCCGGTACGGTGCGGTAGAAAATCAACGATGCTGGCTCGCACGCCAAGTTCCATGTGCGGTACCTCGGCTTGAATACCTTGAGCGATCTCGCTCATGAAACGCGTACGATTTTCTAACGATCCGCCATACCTGCCACGACGATCGACAGCGGATAATAGTTCATGTCCGAGGTAACCATGGCAATGTTTGATGTCGATGAATTCGAAACCGATTTTGGCGGCGAGCACCGATGCCTCGACAAACTGTTCGATCAGCCGGCCCATCTCATCGTCGCTCAGTACGGCAGAATCCTCGGTGACCCCTGTGCGTCGATCCAGTACGACGTTCCGTTGTGCGGTGCGTGGTTCAGCTCGAGTTTTTTCGTTGGGTCGCGAGTATCGCCCCGAGTGGGTCAACTGCAGGCCAACAAACAGGTCCTTGCTGGTTCCGAACCGTTCTTGATGCGCTGCGACCAGATCCTCTCGTAGCGATTCCAATGATGCTAAGTTTGCATCATTGATCAACAATTGATTCGGATTGGCTCGACCGTCATGTCGAATTGCAACAGCCTCCCCACCCCAGATCAACTTCGCGCCGCTGATTCCAAAATTACGCCAACGTCGGCGAGTCAATTCTGTGGGTTGACCATCGGCAGTGCCATCCCAGCCCTCCATCGGCAGAATACAAAATCGGTTGCCTACTGTGTGTTTGCCGACTTGAAACGATTTCGCCAGTGGTGATTGATCCGCTGCGAGCAAATTAGCATCTATGGGAATTTCAATTCCAAGTTTTTCACAGTGCGCCGTGAAATCTGCAATGGATTTTAGGCTCGCTATGCGAGGCGCGTTGACCATGATTAATTGTCCATCACTTGCATCAAAGATTGCTGAATCTTGAGGAGTATCTCGCGATCGCTTGCCGGCCGCGTTGCAGAATGCGGGTGTGTATGATCGGTCGCTAGTCCATAGCGAATGTTTAGGAACATCGCGGCCGAGTGTTTGTACGCTGGAACAGGATCTCGAAAAGCAAAAGCACCGAGGTACTGAAGCACGTCGTTGAGCTCATAGAACCGAGTGTCACCACTGGCCCACATCGCGTCTCGCGCCGCAAACGCTTCTGGTGCGAAAGTGCTCAATCCAAGCAGATAGTCGCTGCCGTAAATCACCATATCGATAGCCAGATCGTTTCCGGTTAGGACCAAAAAATCAGGGCGATGCAAGTCGCGAATCTGTAGACGTTGCCATTCCAATTCGCGACTGAGAGAGGAATGTTTTGCGCCAATGCAAGCGGGAAGGCTCAATAGTTGCCTGTAGACGTCCAAAGAATAAATCCGACCAAAAGGAGCAAACACCTTTCCCAGTTCAAATGCCAGGAATGTATCGCAATCGGAACTGATGGCCGTATAGGCCGCAATGATTTCACTGTCGTCAAGCTCCGATAAGCCATACGACTGGAAGAAAATCGGTAAGCCATCGTGACGCAGGATGTCGGCGGCACCCTTTCGATAAGCGGATATGTTGAGCGGTGTACCGGTCGAGTCCCCTACAAAAACTCCGGCAACGTAGCGGCGCCCCGATGCAATCGCTTGTGTTCGTTGAAGCACTTCGAGTCGCGTTGACTCGTCAATTAAATTCGCGTAGCCGGTGTCCATATTGACAGCGGGCGTTAGTCCCGCAGCAAAAGTCCTCTCAACATGGCTCGTGAACCCGTCCCAGTCAGTGTCACCACTGTTTAGAAACGGCAACAAAATTGCCGACATGCCGGTGATGGAACGTTTGGGACGCAGTAGTGTGAGAGGATCGAGATTCATCCGATTTATCGTAGTTGAATTTAAGAGTGTTATCTTGGACAATCAGGCGGTACAGGAATGAGTTTGCAATTCGGGCCCTTAGGCCTTCGCGGGAGACAACTTTGACCGAACAACTGACACGAAGCCCGCTGCATGAGAATCTACCGAGTTGGGGTGTTCTGTTGTTGGAAAGTCACCATGATGTCGGGTTCTCGATGCAGCCGCGGACGCACGATTTTCTAAAGGTATTGTATGTTCTTCAAGGTGCGGGCTGTTTAGCATACACAGATTCGCGAGATTCGTTTGAAATTGGTGACTGTTTGATCGTACCACCTGGGGTGCCCAACTGGATTGAAGACGACCCGATGGCGGCATCAAGTTTGTACATTTGTTGTATTTCGAAAACCTTGCTCGATTTCGATCGTGATCTGGTTTTGCGGTTTCCCGTCGGAAAACTGAAGAGTGACTCGCATGTTGCAAATCGGGTTGCCTCGCACATGCGTCGGCTAGCGTACGCGCAAGCTCGTGCCGGTGAAGGTCGCCCTTTAAGAATGGTCAGCGAGGCGATGCGCTTGCTGCAGGTCATCAGTGACCAACTTGCGTGGCAGCGTGCAAAACCGGCGTTGAAGCCAAAGCCGCGTCGTCCAGTGAATCCGTCGAGGAAAAAATCCTCTGCAAAATTTTTACACGATCGATTGTCCGATTCCGAGGCCTCACTGATCGAGCGTTACACCTTGAAGTTGGATGAACGATTTTTCGAAGCAACGACGATTGACGATGCCGCCGCGTCCGTCGGGCTATCTCGTCGTGCGTTTACACGTGTTTTTAGCCTTCACACAGGTGAAACGTGGCTGCAGTACGTTCGTCGTTTAGCGATCGAACACGCTTCTCGATTGTTGTGCGAGACACAACGACCGATTGTAACGATCGCCTTTGAATGTGGCTTCAACGATCTATCGACGTTCTATCGACAATTTAAAGCTCGTACAAAAATGTCACCGGCCGATTATCGTCGACAACATTTGGAACGATCGCCGACGCCTGGAAAGTCTGTTATGAAACCATGAGCCGTGATCCACGATCTCTTTTTATTCGATTGCCCACGTGGTTTCTCTGGCTCACAGAAATTGCACTCTTGGTGCTGGTCTGTTTCATCTACGCCGGCGATGAACCACCGATGGTCAACGAAGCTCACTACCTTGTGCAAGCAAAGAATTTCTGGCAACCCGCATGGTGTGCACGTGATGTTTTCGTATCGTCCAGTAAAGCGCATTGGCTGTTTTATGTTGTCTTTGGTTGGCCCACTCAGTATGTGTCACTATCAACAACGGCTTGGATGGGCCGTTTTGTTGGCTGGACGATGATCGCGATCGGATTGAGCCGTCTGTGTCATTGTGCGCTCCGCATGCGGTTCGCTTCGATTGCTGTAGCGGTGGTTTGGATAGCTGGAGTCGAGTATGCAAATCTGGCTGGCGAATGGGTGATCGGGGGCATCGAATCGAAAGTTCCAGCATACGGATTGATGTTGCTAGGGATCTCGTATTTGGTCCAACGAAATTGGTCTGGTGTGTGGTTGTGGTTAGGGGCAGCATCCGCATTTCATGTGTTAGTTGGCGGGTGGTCAGTCGTCGCCGCAGCCTTCGCCTGGTGGATAGTTGAACGCCCGCGGCGCGATGTAAAGCCATTCTTTACTTGGTCGTTATTGCTTGGAGGAGCGATCTCGCTGGTCGGGTTGGTGCCGTCACTGGCATTGACCCTGGGAACGCCCGATGATGCCTCAACAGCAGCGGCGCGGATCTATACATACTTTCGACTGTCACATCATCTTGCACCCGCATCGTTTTATCCGTCGTGGTATCTGCGGCACGGCTTGCTACTGATTTCACTGCTACTGGCTGCTTACGCTGGCCGGACCATGAAGTCGTCGCGATTGAAACCACTGACCGTCTTTGCAAGCGGTGCGATCGTGATCATGTCGATCGGATTACTGCTGGGAGCGTTACCTGCCATTGCCCCGGACTTGGCCGCCAAGGTATTGCGATTCTATTGGTTTCGATTGAGCGATTCCGTTGTGCCCCTCTGTTTCGGCGTGATAATCGTGCGGCTATTGACTGCAAGAAAAACACCAATGCCAATTCGACTCGTCGCTGGAGGCATCGTTATTCTTGCTTCGGCGGTGATCGCTTATAGCAGCTACGAGCGAGGGCAGATTGCAATTCCACCCTCAGTCGACCAGCGATTGCTTGGTTTGGACCCTGACGCATCACCGGAAAAACAACAACACGTCTTCGAGGACTGGGTCGCTGTCTGTGAGTGGGTGCGAACGTCAACGCCGCGAGACGAGATTCTTCTGACACCGCGGCACCAGCAGAGCTTTAAATGGTACGCCCATCGCGGCGAAGTGGTTAATTGGAAGGATGTTCCGCAAGATGTCTCCAGCCTGTTGCAATGGCGTCGACGGTTTTCGGAAGTATTCCCGCGACGGTTGGGGCGTGTGCGAACGACTTTTCGCCACGACGGTCTGCAAGAGTTGCAAGCGAAGTACGGGGTTCAGTTAATGGTCGTAGATCGCCGAATCGTCGGCCAGAACTTACCCTTGGTTCGCGTGTATCCTCAGGCGGACGAAGAAAATGTAACCTATGCGGTTTATCAGTTGCCAATAGAATCTAAAAACTAGCAATCCTTTGTGGCTTTACGAACCGATCAGGCTTTACGTATGAACGACGCTGCATAACTGCGAACTTGTTGTCCGTTGAGCACATGAACCATCCGCAGTTGCTGGACTTGCTCATCGCTAAATGAACTCATGGGAACATGCACGAGGTGCTTTCGGTGCCGCCGTGCTAGACGCCGCCAGCCCCCACCAGGAGGCAATGACGACATGATCGCGATTTCACGCGCACGCGAATGCAAACACGCGGCGGCAATCAATCGTTCTTCTAGGGTTTCGGCGTAATCCAACTGGGGATTGGCCCAGATATCGGGAATCACCACCGGCGGATAAAGAAACATCGCACCACCGTAGACGGCCAGTCCAATACCTGGCCCCACCATTTCGTCTTGGAAATTTGTGGCGTAAAACGCCAGCGTTGATTCGCTTTCGTGCTCAGCGAACCATGTGGTTCGCCACGGGTATTGTCGTGGGTCCGCCGGTGAATTGAACAACATCACACACGCGTCGAGATTACCACGACTGGGCGGTACGACTTTCACATAGATTTGGCGTTCGTACCAATGCCTGAGTGTATCGCGAATGTCAATTCCATCTTTAACACTCGTCGTGAACTTTTCTGTTCGCGCCAAATCATTCCCGAGGATGGCTTTGGCACGATCAAAGACTCGCGTGCGGAAAGTTTCGATCCGCTCGTCTTCGGGCGGATAGCTGCATTGGCCATAAGGATTCCAGCTGTACTGCCATCGTTGACGATCCAGCTCCGCGGGTCGACGTTGTAACTGCAACGTTCGCCAGACAAGCGGTGGCCCCGGTAAACGACTGACCATCGAGGCCGTCTCGTCATTGTCAAACCTAGCTTGGTCAATTCCCATTGCCAGCGTGGCAAGTTCTTCGCCATTGTTGTCCCAATATTGATAAGTACTTGCTTTTTCCGCGACATGCAACGCAAATTGATCGCCAAGGATTTGTTTCGCAGCGGTAACAATTGTCACTAAGTCAGGTGTCATCCGGCGATGCACGAGCGACAAATTGCGAATGTACTGCAAGCACTTCGACAACAACAACGGTGTGATCCGTCTCGCTCGATTTCCCAATTCGTTGCGGTAGGAATCTCTGGCCGCAATCAGCAGTTCTTTGACTCCATCGATTTGCAAGTCATCGTCGTCGGACAATTCACTTCGAGCACGTTCGTACAATGAAGTAATGAACGGTAACTCACCAAGGAAAAAAGTGAGTGTCCGTGGGTCAATGCCATAGCGTGCTGTGGGTTGAACTGTGTCATGTTCGGGTAGTTCAATGCGACTTGCGAGATCCTTGTCACCACGATCATGCGAGTCACCATGCAATTGGTTGTACGCTTCGCGGATCCAGGGCCAATACAAAACACTGACAACGGTTAACACGTTTTCGTGGCGTTTCTCGAGCTGTCCCAATCGCCAAGCCATGTGCACGATTCGGTTGCGAGTTTGTGCGTCAGGTGGCCGGGTGATGCTGGGCAGTACCGCTGCGGCGAACCGATCCAGCGGCACGTGTCGGACGGCAAACGGGTCGGGCATAACCGTTGAATAGGGGCGAAACGGATCTGTCTCCAAATCGATGTAGGCACGCGGGATATGCTCACCCATCGCCGCGCGGATCGCCATGATTACGCTCTGGCACGGATCGACGGGAACGTAACTGATCGGTACGTCCTCCCACTCGTCATTGTCTTCGCCATCGTCATCCGACTCCTGTTGCGAGAACAGACTGGCCGCCGATTCATCGCCCGTCTCCCACTCGTCGCCCGGCCATGAATCGTGCTGAGGCGGACGGAAGTGTGCGTTGGGACGTTGGATGACGATTGTCGGTTTGGGGAGTTCCAAAATCGCATGTTCCACGTCCTCACGAAACGATTCCGGTAGTGGTACCGCAACGCAATCGTAGCGATGTTCGAGCATCCAGCGACGAACGGTCAATGCGAACTGGCCACTTCCATGAATCACGGGCAATATCGTAATCCGCGAACTCAATTGCAAAAGTGCGGGAATCTGGTTCATGTTCAGTGGAGTTGATTCATTGTTTCGCTTCTAAGTCGATTGCAAGCAAATCAGTTTACAGTCAGCTCGCTCACGGGTGCGGCGATGATTTCGGTCGCTTCAAGGGCAATGTACTTTCTTGCAGCGGATTGCAGATCGACGGTATCCACTCGTCGATAGCGATCCAGACGCTCATCCAGGCTGACGTATTCGTTGCGACAGAGCCAGCGACTACCCAGCCCAAATAACTGATTGCTGGGACGCTCGCTTTGCATAATCAATCCGGCCGTTGTCTTGTTGATCGCTTGCATCAGTTCGTCGCGTTCGAAGCCGTTGTCGATACATTTCTGCAAGACTTCGTCCATCAGACGACGACAACTTGTTAGATCCTCGGGTGCACACGCTAGATAGCTGAGCATGCATCCGGTGTTGCTGTACTCTTGCGGCCACAACGTCGCGGCTTCGGCTAAGCCAGTGTCGATCAGCTCCCAAAACAAGCGGCTACCGCCTTCATCTGCCACAACGCTCGCCAATAACCGTACCGCGTAACGATCCTCGCTGGCAAAGTTCGGCCCGTCGCTAATCCGAATCATGTATGCCTGGGACGCGTCGGGAATATTTAAGGTACGGTCGGTGGCGATGCCTGGAGGCAGCGTATTCTCATCATCCTTTGGTGGAGGCGGCGACAAGGGACGCGCCGACCAACTCGCTGTGCTTGTTTGGGCCATCGCGACCAGTCCCTCGAAATCGACGTTCCCAGTCGCCGCCAATACCATTCGCTCAGGACGATAGCGGCGATTGAAGTAATCACGCATCGTGCCGACGGTCATCGACGAAACTGACTCCGCCGTACCGAGTACACGACGTCCGATCCCGCGCGGCCCAAAGTGGACCTCCATCGCTCGCTCAAAGGCACCGAATGGCGGCTGATCCTCATACTTGGCAATCTCTTCCAAGATCACCTGTCGTTCGCAATCGAATTCCTGTTCGTCCAACGCGGGACTGAGGATATCCGACAAAAGCTCGACGATTCGGTCCTGAAACTTCGGTAGAACAGTGGAGTAGTAAACCGTTTGCTCTTCGCTTGTGTACGCATTGCTTTGTCCACCTAGCTCGTCGAGTTCACGATTCACATCCGCAGCACTGCGTTTGTCCGAACCTTTGAACATCATGTGTTCGAGAAAGTGACTGACGCCACTTTCGGCGTCCACTTCGTCACGACCACCGGTATAAACGAAGTAACCAATCGCGGCGGAATAGCCACGTCGATCACTTTCGGCGACAATGCGAAGTCCATTGGAAAGGGTAACAGCACGAAATTCTGGCATGGTGGCGCTAATTCGCTTGCGTTTGAGTTCGGTTGCGTGGTGGTTGGAGCGGCTCTTCGCCAAGTGTCACGATGCGATAGTTACTCGGCGGCCGACTGTTCCACTGGCCACGAATGCTATCGATCGTTAGCGATGCAATGATCGCTTCGATTTCAGCGGTGGACATCACTCGCCCCAATTGCAGTTGATCGGACGCCATCGATCCAGCCTTGGAGGCACTTGACTCTTGCTCCATGATCAAACTGCTTTCGACACGAACTTTCCAACGATCCAGTTCACTTTGCTCGAGATCGTCGGTCAAGTTTTCGATTTCTCGCACGGCAACATCAAGTGTTTCCTGCGCTCGTTCGGGGGTTGTTCCCGCATACAGGAAGACACCGCCACCATTTTTTAGGGAGTGGCAATTCGCAGTGATCGTGTAGCACAAGCCTCGCTTTTCCCGTACGCGATCAAATAAACGACTGCTCATGCCGTCGCTCAAAATGCCGACGGCGGCGCGTTGCTTGAAGTAATCGGCATGCCCGTACGGCAACGCATCGAAGCTGAGTGCAATATGAGTTTGGCTCGATGCTGATTGAATGTGTTCGTAAACCGGCTTGCCATCTGGAACGCCTTGCTTGATGACAGGGTGCGTTTTGAAATCGCCGAAGAGTTCTTCCGCCAATGCGAGCACTTGTTCATCGTCGACTTTGCCTGCAACAGCCAAAATTGCGCCACCGGCGTGATAATGTTGCTCGTAAAAACTGCGAATATCAGCCATCGAAATCGATTCCAAACTCGCGGCGGTCCCATAGGCGGTTCGCCCGAGTTTCTCGCCGTACTGCAATTCTCTCAGTCGCAACATCACTGTCTGCGTGGGTTCGTCTTCGATCGCGCGAAGCTCTTGAAACGCCATTTGCTTAGCATCGTCCAGTTGATCGCTCGGTAAATGCGGTCGTCGAACAACATCGGCATACAAGCGCAGCGCATCGCCGAGCGAATCCGCAGGCATTGCCGAGCTGAACGAAACCATTGACGTTGACACGCTACTGTTCCGGTCCATGCCCAGGTTGTCTTGAACGGCGACGAGATCGCGGCTGCTGTAGGGCCCAGCACCGCGCTGAACCATTTCGCAAACTAGCGATGCCACACCACCCAAGGGTTGTGGCTCGGACTGGATGCCGCCGTTGAGTGACAGGGAAAACGCGGCGGTCCGCAACCACGGCATAGGCTCAACCAGCACTTGCATGCCACATGCGAGCGTGACGGAGGTGATTGCTGGATCAGTGATACTGGCAGGCATGTTGTACTTGTTGGCTAAGGCTTCGCGATCGGTCGAATTCGATGGTATCGATCCATCTTGATTAGTTCTGTTCATACGCCGATCGTGACGACTTCGACGGTTTTCACTCGGCCAACGAGCGTTGTCATGCTGGCGTCGTCGATCGTGATTGGCAGCAACTGTCCCGCTTGTCGCAACCGTCCATCGAACACCACGATGCGATCACAAGGAGTCCGCCCAGTCATCTGCACGATCGACGACTCCGTTGACTGCTCTGGATCATCGCGTTTGCGGTCGCGTTTACTGGGCCCTTCGACGAGCACTTCGACCGTCTGGCCGATGAACTGTTCGTTCAGTTCTTTGCAAATCGCGTTTTGTGCATCGAGCAATTCGTTGTTGCGACGAATCTTGACCTCTCGCGGCACGTCGTCTGTCAATCGCTCAGCAGCCTTGGTTCCAGGTCGGACACTGTATTGGAAGATGAAACTGTTTTTGAATCGACAACGTTCGACCAGGCGAATCGTCTTCTGGAAATCTTCCTCGGTCTCGCCACAGAAGCCCACGATAAAATCGCTGCTTATCGCCGCGTCAGGCACGATTCGCTGGATTCGCTCAAACATTTCCATGTAGTCCGAAACGGTGTATCCGCGTTTCATTCGTTTGAGTATCTCATCGCTACCGCTCTGAGCCGGTACATGCAAGTAGGGCGAGACCTTCTCCAAGTCACGCACCGCCGTCAGCAGACGCTCAGTCATGTCTTTGGGATAGTTCGTGACAAACTTGATTCTCTTGATGCCGTCGATGTCGTGAAGGCTTTCCAGCAACGAGGTCAGATCCGTCGTCACACCGCCAGAATTGTACTTGTAGCTATTAACCGTTTGACCGAGCAGTGTGATTTCCTTGCATCCTTGGTCAGCCAAAATTTTCGCTTCGGCAACAATCTGCTCCGGTGCACGTCCTTGTTCTGGCCCGCGCGTATTGGGAACGACACAGTAAGTGCAAAACTTATCGCATCCGATCTGAATTCGTAGGTACGCCTGGTAGGGCGTGGGCCGCATTTCGGGGTCACGTAGCGGATCAAACGTTTCGTGACTACGAGCGATGGCCGTTTGGGCTCCGTCATTGCGCGACAGCGAGACGGCCATCTGTCGCCCCTCACCGCGACCAATCTTTTCCAACAGATCGGGAATCGCGTGCAGTTGCCCTGGGCCAACAACGAGGTCCACGAATGGCGCTCGACGGAAAATGATCTCCTGGTCCTTCTGCGCCATACAACCCATCACGCCGATCATCTTCTCCGGATGAGCCGCTTTAGTTTCTCGCAGCCGACCGAGCGTACTGTAAACTTTCTCTTCAGCGTGCTCACGGACACTGCAGGTGTTGTACAGCATCACATCAGCGTCCGCAGCACTATCAACGACAATGTAGCCATGACGTTTCAGGTCAGCGACAACCATCTCGCTGTCCAGCACGTTCATCTGGCAGCCAACTGTTTGGATAAAAACTCGTTTCGTCATCCGTCATTCTCATTTTCCGCCGCCGGTGTCTGTTTGTCCGTTGGCGGCCCTTGATTGCGACGGACAAATTCCCGCAAGGTTTCGACAAGCCCCACTCGTCGACGCCCCGCCATACTGTTCATTAACAGCACCGCAACAACGAATGAGACGACCCACAACCAAACGGCGGGGGACTGGAACACTTCGATCACCAATAAGTTCATGCCCAGAGCATACCGTCCCAACGCCCTGGATGACCAGAGTGTTGCCGAGCGTTGCCGCATTTCGCCCAGGATCATCAGCTAAATTGAAGCTTTCGCGACCTCCTCGAAGAGTTTAAATCCATGACCCAAGCCCTTGTTTCGATCTCGGACTACCCAGACGCCTTCACCGCCGAGGCCGTTCGCATTCGTTTGGAGGCAGCGGGTATCCGCGCAATCGTGACTGGAACGGATGCAGCGACGGCGCTCAGCATGGGCGGCGCGCCGTCCAATCGGCTGGTCCGAGTGGAAGTGGCCCAGGGGGACTATGTGCTTGCCGTGGCAACACTGCGGGCCGATGCACAACGACTGCTAACCGCCCAGCCCTGGATCTGCTCTCGTTGCGATGAGTCCAACGAACCAGCGTTTGACTTCTGTTGGAGCTGCGACAAAGCACGATCGGCCGAAGACCCCATCGCCAGTCGTCTTGATGACCATGCGGTCATCGATGACTCACCGCCAGAGTGTCACAGCTTGACCGATCTCACGCCGCCCTCAATGCTGGTTCCTGACGACCTGAATCCGTACCGCCCGTCCACCTTGGTAGATCAGGGCAAGCGAACATTACCGCCAAACGATCTTCAACATGTCATCAACGATCAAGACCGTGCGGAAGTTCGGCGAGCCTTCTTGGCATCGATCGTCGGCGTTTTAGTACTGCCACCACTGGTCAGTTTTTATTCTGTCTCACTGCTTCTTCGTTTGCCGCGAGCCACCTACCACGAACGATCGTTACGTCCAGCGATAACCGCTGCGTGGTTAATCAATCTTGTCTGCAGCGTGACCTGGACCATCATCTGGGTGAATCAAATCGCATAACCAGCTCTGGGTGCAGTCGGCTTGGTAACATCGCATTTCATTTAATTTGCGTGGGTTTTCCATCAATTGTTTGAGTTATTGGCGGCAAGCACGTCTTTGACGGTAGTAAACGATTCCAGACCCGTCGCCAAATTCCGCTACGGTTCG
>JBGSIA010000141.1:0-2271 GCA_041751935.1 Pirellulaceae bacterium
CGAAAAACGATTCACGTACGCGGACAAACAGGTATGAGCCTGCCACAGTTGGACAGCCGCCCCGAACCTGACGTGTTTTGGGTCAAAGCCAAACGCTATCTGAAATCGCATCCTACCAGTCAAGATACGTTGCTGGCGATCGAAGTGGCTGATTCCAGCCTGCGATCCGATCGGACTATCAAAGCCGACCTGTATGCCGAAGCGGGAATTCAAGAGTATTGGGTCGTCGATGTTCAAAGCCAGTGCATCTATATAATGCGTGAGGTTGCCGCCGACGGGCGCTACGGTGGGCTGCGCACGGCGATGGTCGGCGAGACAATCTCGCCACTTGCTCAACCAACGGCAATCCTCGACATCAACGATCTATTCGGTTTGGATAATCAGTAGCCCGTAGTATCTGTTCGCCGCCATCGACTTTCTGCTCAATGGCAGACGTGTATTTCACGTCTCACCTGATACTGCACTTTAGGCGAAAACATTGCTAGCGATGAACTGTCGGATGACAAGTTGATATTGGAGAAAACCGTGGCTCTCGCCCATGATTTTGAGGTTACCACACTTCAATCTCATAGGAAGAACCACGGATGGCCAAGCGTAAACAATCTCCTGTACCTCCACAAGCCAATCACAAATCCGATACCCAGAAGTCGCAATTCGACAAGCGATCACGGCTCGATCAACCCAACCCTGAGCGTCGTAAAACCATCGCTGCCAAAGTTCCCTTGGTCGGTTCGCTGGCGAACATGGTCTCCACCATGGCTAACAAGCTCGATGCGCGAATCGCATTTCGATTGTCGGTCATCATGGCCGGGATGATGTTGGCGGACGATCGAAGAGTCGCCGCTGCCTGGTTTGCCTCGGCAGGAGTTCAAGACGACTGGGACCGCTTCTACGATTGCCTGACCAGCATCGGACGCAACTCCCAACCACTCTCGTTGTCACTGCTTGGGATCGTGTTGAGAAAGTTCGATCCAGGCCCCAGTGGTCATCTCAACATTGCGATCGATGATTCACCGACAGCTCGCTTCGGCAAACACGTCGAGGGTGCCGGGGTGCATCACAATCCGACCCCAGGTCCCGTGGGAAGCGATTGGCTTTACGGTCACAACTGGGTGACCATGTGTTTGTTGGTAACTCATGGATCGTGGGGCGTGATTGCCTTGCCCCTGCTCTCGTTGTTGTATGTCCGCGCGAAAGATGTTCCAGCGCTGGCCGAAAAATACGATTGGAAATTTCGCACCAAACACGAACTGGCGATCGAGTTGGTGACCTGGTTGGTGGGCCATGCGAGGTGGATGCAACTGACTTGTCAAATTTGGTTGGTGATGGATGGTGCTTACGCGTCGCGTCAGATATTGAAGGCGATGATGGCTCAAGGAGTCACGGTGTTTAGTCGCTTGCGTTGTGATGCGGTGCTGTACGATTTACCTGCTGAGCGAAAGACGGGCCAACGCGGACGGACTCGCAAGTACGGACGGCAGCGAATGAGTTTGACCAAACGTGCCGGTCAGCGTCGTGGTTGGGAGACGATGACTTATCGCTGCCGTGGCGAGCAGGTGACTCGTCAATACAAGAGCTTCTTAGCAACATCGCATCTGACCGGCGGAGTGATTCGCGTCGTGATCGTAAGGTTTGAAGGTGGTGGCTGGGCGGCGTACTTCTGCACCGACAGCCAGGTGTCGGTGCAAGACGTACTGGGAACGATTTCCGCGCGGTGGGCGATTGAGGAGTTTTTTCACGACACGAAAGAGGTCTGGGGTGCCGGCCAACAGCAGGTGCGGAATGTTTGGTCGAACATTGGCTGCTGGCACTTGAACCAGTGGATGTACACGTTGGTGGAGTTGAGCGTCTGGGACCGGTGCTTGGACGACCTTGCCGACCGCAGTGACCGTCCGTGGGACAATCCGCAACGTCGGCCATCGCATGCTGATCGTCGTCGTTCAATTTCCCAAGAAATGCTGCGTCAACAATTTTTGGCGGTTCTGCCCGACGGGCCTGAGACGCAGAAAATCAGACCCCTACTGGATCACCTGATTAGCCTCGCAACATAATCGCTTCCGTCCCAAATCCGCCGAATGACTTTCGCCTAAAGTGCAGTTATTTAACACTCGCTGGTTAAACGAGACTCAAAAAGTTGGTCTGCGTCTGGATTGGTTTTTAGTGTTACCGAAGCCGACGGAATTTCTTCTGTGTGGCTGTAGAATCGCAGTTTTGAGCCAGGCTCAAACCGAGACTTGTTCCGCTATCGGTCGTGCCCGGGGAGCGCTGCCG
>JBGSIA010000142.1:0-7644 GCA_041751935.1 Pirellulaceae bacterium
TTGCGCGAGTTCAGGTAGGCATCGACCGCCTTCTTCGCTTCCATCAGGCTGGTTCCGTTCTGCGTCTTGTACGCTTTGGTTGCAGCTAACTTGGCACCCTGGTCCGCTAGCTCGCGCCAATCCGATGACGACGAGACTTGAAGTGGTTGCTTTCGTGGGAATGCAACGGGCCAAATCAGAAAAAAAATTATGAACGCTGAATACCAAGGTGTGTCGGTATCTCGCGCATGTTTCAGCGCAAACCACGTAGGAAAAATGCAAGCG
The DNA here is from genome assembly GCA_041751935.1 of Pirellulaceae bacterium. Classification (GTDB taxonomy): domain Bacteria; phylum Planctomycetota; class Planctomycetia; order Pirellulales; family Pirellulaceae; genus JBBSJZ01. The sequence continues at coordinate 265 of JBGSIA010000142.1, forward strand.
ATCGATAGCAACACATAGACGAAGAGCAAAGCGATATGCACGGAACGAGTGTAGCGTGAATGGTCGTCGACGTTTGATTCCGCTGGGAAGGACCGAAAAATAAGTCCAGCCGACGCGAAGTATGCCGCCCAAATGACAAACAAAACGCCGGCTGGGTAATTTGGTGGCTCGGTTTGTTGAGCCGACGCCGGAAACGAACGGCTGTACGCAAAGAGAAGGAAAAACGCAGGAACGAAAATTCCGTAGACCACCCAAGGAGGAATCTTCGTCATCCGCTGTAAACGCTGTGCGAACGGTAGCCGTCGAATCGGCCGTACAATCCAAAATAGGGCGAGCACAAAGAGCGTCACAACGCCGACGAGAGTAATGATGTCCATGGTTGCTTACTTTGAATTTGGTGGAGTGTTGTGAACGGGTGTTAGCCCACTACGAAATGACACTTGCGTGATTCCTGCTTGGTGTCGTGAGCCATTTTCCCCTGCGTACTGTGACCGACGACCCATTCGCAATGAACGCGGAACTTGGTTTCGAAGCCAGAGCGTCAGCGAAAGCTTTGCCATAGAACTTTTGAAAGTCACCCTCGAGCGTGATATCTTTCGCTTGCCAGACCTGCCATTGTGGATGCTCGACTTGATACTGGACCGTTCCGCCATGCCGTTGCGAGGAGTAGCCCCAGTAATGTTCGGTGATGAACTCTTCTTGCGAATTCGCCAGTGGCAACGTTGGGGTTCCGCTGTAGCCGGCACCGATCGTGAGCCACCGTCCGTCGTGACTCCAACTGTATTCCGCTTTGCCGTCGGTATCGCTCGAAGGATCGACGAGCGACGAGCGTGTGGGGCATGCGACATACTTTTCGTGATAGATCCATCGAGCGACTGCGGCGATCGCCCATCGTGGCACGACTTCGCGGACAAACACCACGCCGCGCCTCCAGCCTTCGTGACTCTGGTAGCGAACATAAAAACGCAAATTGATCTCTTCAAAGTCGCGATGCATGGGGATCGGGACGCCCAGCAATTTCGTATTCAAGAACTGAAACGCAACCAGGCTGACGAATGTCGTATCTGACCATGAGTCAAGCTCGGTGCCCGGTGGAACAAATGGTGCAAGTCGACCCGGATCGATTGCGAAGTTGAGCATCACCAGTCGTTGCCAATCGGCTGTTAAGAATGCGGGACGCATGAATCATCGATTCCTTCAGTAGGTGGTCGCAAGACGGCGTAGTCGGGTGGCAATTAATATGAGACTGATCATCCATCCCAGTCCAAATTCGATTGGTGACCACTGTAGCCTTAACGGCATTAGTAACGCCAAGGCAAAGAATCCAATTGCCAGTGAAAAGCAGTGCCCCCCAATAGCTCGCTCCCATGACAAACAACGTCAATCCGCTAAGGGTCGCCAGGAAAGGATAGACTCGAAGCTCGTCTCTAACGATACCCGCAGAATCAGTCAACATGAAAGAAAACAAAGTGATATGACAAGCGATTAGAAACCCGACCCAGATCGAGAGCATTTGCTTTATCGCAGGCCCAGTCGCCATCGTCCAACGATTTCGATACGTCAGCAGCACCACCCCCATCGCTGTAAACTGACTGGCTCGAATCGCAATTGCCCAACCTTTCAGATATGGCGGACCACCGATCGCGTAAAAGTACATTCCGATTTCTGAAAGCATCGCGATGGCGGCGAACCAATAGAGCATCGTACTCCATGTCTTGAGTTCGACGTCATGTTTTCCACGTTGAAGCGTCCTTGCGATGCGCTTAACGAGGCTCAAGCTTTTGGCATGGACTGCCTCTCCTTGCAGGTATCGATCAAGGTCTTCAGCAAATCTGATTGCGGTCTCGTAGCGGTTGCCAGGGTTCTTCTCAAGGCATTTCATACAAACAGTTTCAAGATCTGTATCTACATTTGGCGACAGAAGTCGAACAGGAATAGGAGCGTTCTCTAGGACTTGCTTGAGCGTTTCGACGACGTTAGCGGCTTGGAACGGTGGGCGGCCGGTGAGCATGCAGTACAGGATCGCTCCGAGGGAGTAGATGTCGGAAGCGGGGCCGATCCTTTCGGTTTGGCCGAGGGCTTGCTCGGGCGGCATGTAGCTGGGCGTCCCCATCACGGCACCGGTGCGAGTCAGGCCACTGTCGCCTTCGACTTTCTTGGCCAAGCCGAAGTCTGTGACCTTGGGTTCGCCATTGCCATCGATCAAAACGTTAGCCGGTTTCAAGTCGCGGTGGATGACGTTCTTGGAGTGAGCATAGGCGACTGCTTCGGCGATTTTTCGACAGAGTCTTGCGGCGTCTTTCGCGGGCATTGGACCAGCGCTGAGTTTGCCTTGCAGACTGGGTCCGTCGATGAAGCCCATTGAAAAATAGTGTTGACCAGCGTGCTCGCCGATCTCGTAAATCGGCACGATGCCGGGGTGATCGAGATTCGCCGCCGCTTCGGCTTCGCTATGGAATCGTTTGACCGCCTCGCTGCCAGCGAACTCGCCTGACAAGATCATCTTAAGTGCAACGATGCGGTTGAGTTTTACCTGGCGAGCCTTGTAAACCACGCCCATGCCGCCGCGAGCGATCTCACTAAGTAGTTGATACTCGCCAAAGTACTTGACGCGTTCTTTGTCTCCTGTTGCTAAACTCGCGGAGAGGTCCGGTCCGTTGGCGTCGCTTTCTACAGTCACGTCGAAAGCCTTGGCGGCATCCGCGACGGGGGCGCTGTCAACCGTCTCGCCGAGTTTGCCGCGATACGTTAAATCAAGTGGCATCAGCGCGGCGTAAAGCGCCGGTCGATGTTCCTCTTCAATCCGAGCGGCATACTCCTCCATGATGGGCTGTTGCCCCGCCTGCCAAGCAGCTTCAAATTCGTCGCAGATCCTGTCGATTTCACGTGACTTACTCATTGTTATTCGCCGGCAATTGTTCGCTCTCGGCCTTACTCAAGTACGCTTCAACGGCTTTTTTGGCATCGATCAAGCTGACGTCGCACGCTCGCTTGTACGCTTTGGTCGCCCTGTAGATCTCTCCGCGATCGGCAAGCTCCTGCCAATCCTCGTTGGAATTGGCGGTTCGTGGTGTGCCGAAGTACTGCCTCGCGAGCAGGAAAACCACCAACAGCTCAGCAAAGGGGGCTTCTCGCTCATGGGACAAGCCAAACAAGAATGGAAAACCTTCGGCAATGCCAAGCACTACGAAGGCAAGCATGACCAAACTTGCAATGAAACGCGAATTTGCGGTCGATACGCCGAGTGCGGTCACACCCGGAAGTGAACCGGGCCTCAATGTTGCGAGACTACAGAACACTGCTAGGACCGCATAGACAATCGCGCCAGGGTAGTTGGGCTGGTCGCTCGAATCGATGATAGCAGGATAAACACAAATCGTCGCAAGCATAGCGAAGAACATGGCGATGGCTACCGACCAAAAAACGTCGCGGTGATGTTTCGATATTGGCGCTAAGCTGAATCGCCTTAATGGACGGACCAACCGAAGTAGTGCCAGCACAAAGATCGTCACGACGAACAGTAAAATGACCGTATCCATGCTTACTTGAATCAAATTAGGTGGGGCGTTATGTATAGTGCCCTTCGTGGCACAGATCCTGTCGGAATTAGTGAGCGGTAGGTTGGTCCAAACCGCTACTTTGGAACTGGATCACCGAAAAGATCGTCGATCGGCTTGTCGGAAATGACTCGCCCTTCACCGGACAACGGCTCGATCGACAAACGATGGATTCGATAGCGGCAGCCGTTGGTGCAGATTGCCAGTGCTTCATCGATTGGCGTTTGATGGTTGAGCGACAACCGCGACGAGTCGCCTTTCCAGTCGATGATTTGCTCTCCGTCGACGCTGACTTGAACGGTTTCTTTCTTCACCGTCACCACCACTTCAGCCCGTTCGCCTTGCCGCAGCAGTTGACCGTGATGCGTGGTCTCGTTTGGTACAGCCACACCATCGACGACTTCCAGTGAGTTCTTGTTGTTGTAGGCCAGCGTGACCCAGAATGAATGTCCGCCCGAGCGTTGTTTTAGCAACAACGAAAACGGTCCATCGAGTGGCTCAACAATCGTCGTCATGCGATACTCGTCCGGCGGCGTATAGGGGAACTCGATGGCGGAGTCTTTCTCGATGCCTTCAAGCAAGCCGTCCTTGAAATCCCATTTGCCCGTGCTCCAGGTGCTCTCTAAATCGACGCTCGTGAGCAAGTTGTCATGGCCTTCGGGGACTGCGATGCTCTCTTTGTAGGCTGCCGCCATTCTAGCGGCCTTGCGTTGTCCGAATTCCTCAATTTGCTCTGGTGTTGATCCATTGACCATTCGCCCCTCGCCACTGATGGTTGCGATTGACAGGCGGTGAAATCGAAAGCCACCCTCGTGCGTGCCGATCACCATCGCATCAGCATTTGGCGACTCCCAAAATTCATCCATCGCTAACTGCGAAGGATCACCTTTCCAGTCGATGATCGTCCGCCCATCGGCGACAATTTTAACACCTGTTTTCAGGACTGTTATTTCGACCTGTGATTTCGTCTCACATGCAAAAACACCGGTAAGAATGCGTCGGTCAACGTTTTCTACAATTTCGCTGATGGGACCAATCTCACTGAGTCGTTCGCCGTTTCCGCGAAGATCTAGATTTGCTTGAAATCGTTGGTTTCCGAAACGCTGACTCATTTGCAACGCACCGGAGCAGCCGATCGGCTCAACTACCATTGTCATTCGGTACTCATCAGGCAATTCGTAGGGTACTTCTAACTTCGCTAATCCCTCCTGCGAACTTACCAATTGGCCGTTTTTTGCTATCCATTGTCCTTCGTGCCAACACTGCGAAGGGTCGATCGTCGAAAGCAGATCGGTCTCTGACTTCGGAACATTTTCTTCAATATCAGGAAGCAGTCGATACTTTACACGAAGCACGTAGTCGGCACGCTCAGGCTTTTCCGAGAGTTTCGACCATTGTCGCCAGTAGTTCAAAATGAGAAGGTTGCCCGCTTTTGTTTCATAAAGAGTGTAGTCCTGATCCGTTTTGCTGATATTGCCGAAATGACTGGAATTGGTAGAGAGATAACTAACATATGGGTGGTCCTTGGCGTTATTTTTGAAAACCGTTCGTTCTTCGTCGCTGAGGCTTTCGTCTGCCAGCACGGAGGCAAGCCAGGTATCAATGCTGACTGACTGTTGTTCTGATTTCAAAGCAGGTTGAGTATGGGTAAAGGACATCGCTCGAGCTCGGCTTTCAGCGCTGGTTTCAACGTCTTCAAATATTGACGAGGCAACTGGTGAACTGGATTCGCGAGAATTCGCCTTTTTCTTGACGCTCCCGTGTGTTTCTTGATTTTGGCTGTAGAGCCAGCGTTCTTGTTTCTCGTCTTCTGACACGACCCTGACCAATAGCAGGGTAATGTCGCGTCGTAGATTTGGCTCAGCGGGATCGCATCGGAGATCCCAAGTTTGTCGCCCCAGACCATAGACATCCTTCGGTATTCCGTTCTTTTCCACTTCGATCCAGTATTTAATTCTTGCGCCACGAAAGAATCGATCTTCTGCGACACGACCGGCCGAGAATCGAATCACTATGGGCTCCTCAGAGACTCTTTCAAGCAACTTCGTGGTCTCTTCTATCTGTTCCGCAACTAGGCCGTCCGTGACCAGGACGTTTGCTCTTGTTGCGGCACTCTCGTCGTCGATCGATCCCATTTGAACGATTGATCCAGAAAGCCCTTCTTGCCTGAGCTTTGACATCGCCGCAGAAACTTCAGGGCGTTGCTTCCAGAGCATTGCAAACTCCGCCATTCCTAAAAACAAAGGATACATCAGCGATATTACACATGCGACGATCCAGAAGGTCAGTGCTTTGTGACGTTTGCTCCAACGAAATGTTCGTGCAACATGCCCGATCGGCCTCGCTTGAATCGGTTCGCCTCGCAGGTAGTGATCGAGGTCGCCGCGTAGGTATGCTGCTTTCGGATAACGACCACCGATTGGCTTATCGAGACACTTCATCACAATCGTGTTCAAGTCGCGATCGACCTTGCGATTGAGCGTTCGAGGTGCTGGCGGTGTGTCGTTGAGAACTTGCAGGATCACGTCCGTGGGGCTGGCTCCTTGAAACGGTGGGCGTCCTGTGAGGCACGCATAAAGAATGGCACCGATCGAATAGATGTCGCTGGCGGGGCCGATGTCTGACAACTTGCCTGCGGCCTGCTCGGGCGGCATGTAGCTGGGCGTGCCGAGCACTTGACCACTGGCGGTTAACTCAGAATCGGTATCGACTTGTTTGGCTAGTCCAAAGTCGGTGACTCGTGGTTCGCCGTTGGTGTCGAGTAGAACGTTGCCGGGTTTCAAGTCGCGATGGACGACGCCTTTTAAGTGAGCGTAGTGGATGGCGTCGGTGATCTTGCGAACGAGCTGGGCGGCTTCCTTGGGCAGCATCGGGCCTTCGTCACGGAGCTTGGCAGCAAGCGAGCGTCCTTCAACATACGCCATGGCGATGAAGTGGCGTCCCTCATGTTCGCCGATCTCGAAGATGGGAACCAAACCCGGATGATCCAGCTTTGCCGCAGCCTCCGCTTCGGCTTGGAAGCGTTTGAGTTCCTGTTCTCCGGCGAGCTGGCCCGACAGGATCATCTTCAGCGCGACCAGTCGATTCAGTTTCACTTGGCGTGCTTTGTAAACCACCCCCATGCCGCCCCGAGCGATTTCGCTGAGCAGCTCGTACTCTCCGAAGTACTGAACACGATCACCGGCGGTCGAGTCCGTGTGGCTTACGTTCTGCGATTGCCCATCACTTTGGATCGTTTCGTCCAGCTCGGCTGTTGTCGCTTTGGCGAGTTCGCGACGAGCAATTGCTACAGCGTCGTCGCCAAAGACGGAGTAGTCGTCCGCTTCGCACGGTTCGTTTCGTTGACGGCAATACGTCACGTCGAGCGGAAGCAGCGCCGCGAGTAACTCAGCTTGCAACGGCTCGTCAATTTGCGCCAAGTAATCGGCAAGACTGGGGTGCTCCCCAGCCTGCCAAGCGGCTTCAAATTCGTCAGCAATACGGTCAATGTCTCGGGCGGTGCTCATGGTCGCGTGAACTGGGCGAAGTGTTGTTGATGTGAATTGGCATGATTCTAGCCATTGCCGCGAGGATAGTTGGCTCTGTGGGCTTCATGGCAAGCCGATCGAATCGCCCGACAATAAAACTCGGGCAACACCTTTTGCGTGGTACAATCCAGTGCGGTTCAGCTCACGACTCGATCAACGCTTCGCTGCTGGCTACAATAGCCCCTTGCGTGTCAGCGATCCCTGGAGAGCATCATGTTAACTCTGTCTACTGTCCAGCAGGAGCTCAGCCAACTCAGTTTGCGTATCGAATTTCTGGAAAAGTCCGTTCGCGAGAT
>JBGSIA010000143.1:0-12181 GCA_041751935.1 Pirellulaceae bacterium
TTAAGTGAATTGTACAGCCTCAACATCTTAACTTCGATCGATTCGTCGTAGCCAACCATGACAACCTCCGTGAACGAAACGGGACCAAGAATGTTGCTATGATATCAGAACTCGGGAAGTTGTTTTTGAGCTGTCCCTAAGTGACAAATCGACGCTTCAAAATGCCCACTTTGACAAGAGCGGCAATATCCTATGCAAATGGAAAGTCGACTCCACGAAGGACTATAGCTTCCAGGCGCAGCTGACGCTCGCGAAAGCATGCGGATATATGCCAAGTAGAACACAGTTTCATTCTTTGGGAAACCCTAATTTGGCAACGCCTTCGAAGCCAATGCTTTTGAGTGAAGTTCGGACAACGTGGAAATCACATGATGGACAATTTCTTCCGGCTGAAATGATTGCTGTCGATCTTACACAGAACGCGGGAACCATAGAACATCATTATGAAATAGCCTTCGAATGGAGAGTCGGGAATGAATTACCTCCGGATTTCGACATACCAGTCGAAAACGCTGACTGGCGTGAACCAATTCGCGCCGTTTTCGATCGAGACTGGCGAAGTTGGTCGCCCGTCAAAAATTAGGTATCACATTAAGGATTCAGAAATGAAATGAGTATTAGTTTTCGCTGCTCTGGGGCTGATTTGTTCGATTTTGAGTGCGGATTACGATTGTTTCTTTGAAAGATCACGTTCATGTGAAGACTTGCTTGGCGCAAAATCAAACCACGATTTTTGTTCAGGGTTCTGCGATGCACAAGAGTATGGCTGCTTGGATCCTACGGCACAGGATGGATGGTTAGATGTAGACGGCAATTACGCAACAGACCGCGCGATGACATTCATCGTTGATGGTGGTTTTGGCGACCCAGATACTGGGCATTATAGAGATTCCACTAAGGAGACTGAGTGGATTAACTGTTATGAGTCAGGTAACTGCGTTTGCATTACTGAAGCGACGCCACCTCATTGTGGTCGCGAATCTGGTGATTTTTGGCAACTTAGTTGCTATCCGCTTGATGTGACCTCTACATGCCGTGAAGAAATAGAAATGATGGTAGATCCAACTGTCTTCGATTAAGAAAAACGCTGTCATGTCTGCTCCACAGAAAAGGAAGGAGGTAATAGCCGCTATTCACCCTCTTCCCTTTTCGCTTAGTAGCCGCCGGAGAACAATCGACGCAGTGCAGCGGTAGCGGCTTCTTGTGAATCAGCCGTCTTGGGATGCAATAAATGCTCTGGCAGTTTCATGGGCTCTTTTTTCTTTTTCTCAGGCTCAGCTGCTGTCGTTTCAGTCTCCGTTGCCGGTTCGTTTGCCGCTGTCAGTTCAACGGTTGCAGCATATGGTTCAATACCCACGGTTAACTGATTCGGATCGGACGACTCAAGGGGTGGAGATGGCTCTGATTTCAATAAGGGTAGCGTGGAAGAATTCGCCTCTGCTCGGCGATTCGGATCAGGTACTAAAAGGAACTCCGTCTTTGCGATTGCTGGTCCTAGCATGCCAGTTTCCGCCATCTGATCCAGTTCATCCAGGATCGAACCTATCGTGCTCTTGGAGTCGCGGGCTCGTGGCTGGCCCGAGCGTATGTCCTTAATCGACATTCGCAGGGTCACTCGACCAACATGCAACAGGTCGTGGTGGAATAGCTCGATATGTTGATCCGGTCCAATCATTTGGTCGTTGACGCGTGTTCCATTGCGGCTACCGAGATCTCTTACGAACAGGCGTTGACCATCGCTGTCATGAAACAGTTCACAATGGCGTCGGCTCAACGTCGAACTTCCGATCCGCAAGTCACAGTCTTCGTGGCGTCCAATCGTGAACGCAGCTTGGTCGACGCGAAAGCGCTTACCTGCTGACTCTGTATTGACTAAGACGAGACGAACTTTCAGCAACGGCTCGGGCATCGATCCCTACCAATTCAGACTCAACAAATTTTCAAAGATGCGGCAATCGTAGGCGAGATGTGTTAAGACCCAATGAATATCCGCAAGAATTTACAGTTGAGAATTGCGCAATCTGTGAAACTCACACCTCAGGTGAACAAAGTGCCTCACGAGAATGCTCGATTTGATCGAACCCACGCCTCCTGCGTGCGCTAGACTTTGCGAAATCTTATCAATTTAGTATTATTGTTTCGTTCTCGTGACGACAGAAATGATTAACTGTGTTTCCAAAAAGGCGTTTGGCCCTTTTTGGGCAGGCTCTTAGCGAGAGTTCTCTGTATAGCGAGTGGTTGAACACTGCCCTCCCTAGTCACTTGTCGAGTATTGAAATGAATTTGCCGTCCCCTACTGTGCCGGATTCTTTTAGCACGAGCGAGTTTGACGAGGCATTCGCCATTGCGAAGCAGGCGCTCGGATTTGTGGGGCGTTTCCAAACCCCACCGACGCCTGAGATTTTTGAGCTTTGGTACCGTTACGTTGAAGGCAAAAATGAACCGCTCAACGAGCGAATGGCCTTCTTGGTGAACGAGGCACAGTCGGCAAACAGAAATCAGATCGAGTCTTTAAGGAGTCAGTTTCTCGTCGCGCCCCCATCAGAGAGCCATAGCCGAACGGCTGATGACCTGATTGCCAGCATGGCGGGCATCGAATCGCTGATTCGATCCCAGAAAGCGGCAGGTAGTGAATTCGATGCTTCGCTTAATAGCGCGAACGACGTGCTTGGGGGCGAGGCTCCCTCAGCGGAAGAAATCAAGGGTTGTGTCCAGGACGTGCTGGCGAGTAACTCGCGGATGCAGTTGCAGTTGGAAGCGATGAAACAACGTTTGGATGAATCGCAAGGCCAGATTCATCGATTGCGATTGAACCTGAACCAGTCCCAGCGATTGTTGATGACAGACCCTCTGACGGGAATTGGCAATCGTCGTTTCTTTGATTCCGCAATCAGCCAAGCGGTCAATCGTTCCCCGCGCGGTGATAAACTGATGTTCTTGTTGCTTGTTGATTTAGACAATTTTAAGAGTGTCAACGATACGTACGGTCACGACTCTGGCGACACCGTGATTCAGTTCGTTGCTAGTGAGTTGAAGAACGCTTCCACTGACGCAGCTTTAGCAAGGTACGGTGGCGATGAGTTTGCAATTTTCTTGGAAGTGAGCGAACAGACCGAAGGAAAGGATCTGGCAGATCGGATCGTTGCCGCAATCAATCAAAAGAAATTGAAGTTGACGAAAACGGGAGCGGTTGTCGGTCAATTGAGTGTGTCGGTGGGTGCCGCCGTGCTACGACCCGACGATACGTCCGCAAGCTGGTTTGAGCGTGCCGACAAACTTCTGTACAGCGCCAAGACAAGCGGCCGAAACACGGTCATGGTGGAACGCAAAATCGATTGAGTGGCTCATCACCTAGGTCAGGATAGGATATAAATGCTTGATTAATTGACGATCGCTTGCATTCGAGTGTCGTTAATGAGAAACGTTTGGATTGACTTGGCGACGACTGCCCCGTCGGCTCGATACTGGGGATCTCTAAGCTCTTGACTGACACGACAGACCCACCACTCTTTGACCTGGGGAATGGCGAACAAACCTTTCCCAAGGAAATCATTTGCCGTTTGCAGCAACTGCGGATCGTTGCTGGTTTTTCAGTTCAGCGGACGGACGATGCGGTTCCGCTTGCTCAATCACTTGTCGCTGGTGGCATCGGCGCGATCGAGTTGACCTTGCGAACCCCCGTTGGACTACAGGCAGTGCAAATGATCGCGGCCAGCGTCCCTGAGTTGCTAATTGGCGTGGGGACGATTCTCACGCCACAACAGGCTTGTGCGGCTAGACAGGCTGGCGCCCACTTCGGTGTTTCTCCAGCAATGAACCCGCGTGTAATCCAAATGGCCCAACAAATTGGATTACCGTTTGCTCCAGGGATCGCATCACCCTCGGAGTTGGATCGCGCGATCGAACTGGGCTGCCGATTTGTAAAGTTATTTCCTGCCGAAGCGCTGGGTGGAATTGAGTACTTGCGCAGCATGAGCGCGCCCTACCAGCATTTGGGATTGCAGTATTTCCCGCTGGGTGGCATCGGTATCGAAAACATGCTGGATTACCTGCGTGAGCCCAATGTTCCCGCTATTGGTGGCTCGTTTTTGGTTAAACCCCAATGGGTGAAAGAGCAAGATTGGAGCGCTATCACGGCCCAGGCAAAGCAGGTCTGTGACACAATCCAAAGAGAACTTTAATGAGCCCCTTTGTCGTTTCGTTCGGCGAAATCATGGGACGTTTCGCGGCTCCGCAGCACATGCGTCTGCGACAGACGCATGCATTGGAAGTCACTTATGCTGGAGCAGAAGCTAGTGTCGCGGCATCGATCTGTAATTTCGGTGGATCGGCTCGTTTCGTCACGGCGTTGCCCAAGCATGCGTTAGCCGAAGCGACGCTGGATTCACTACGTGCAGTAGGCATTGACACTCAGTTTGTGCGGCATACGGACGAGGGGCGTCTTGGTTTGTACTTTCTCGAATCGGGCGCAAACCAGCGCCCCAGCAATGTGATCTACGACCGAGAGCACTCAGCCGTATCTATAACCGAAGCGGACCAATACGATTGGGATGCGATCTTTGACGGGGCCCAGTGGTTGCATTTGTCAGGAATCACCTCCGCGATCTCTCGCTGCGCCGCCAACGCCAATTTGGTTGCCGCTCAAAAAGCCAAGCAGGCGGGGCTACAGGTTTCAGTCGATCTCAATTTTCGAGCAAAACTATGGACGTGGGACAAAACAATATCACCGCGCGAACTGGCTCGACAAACCATGCGAAACCTATTGCCACATGTGGATCTGGTCATCGCTAACGAAGATGACTGTTCCAATGTGCTCGGTATTCACGCGAAGGAGACCGATGTTCATGCAGGAACCATCCAGTCACTATGCTATCCCGAAGTTGCTGCGCAAGTGGTTGAACAGTTTCCCTCAGTCAGTCGTGTTGCCATTACGCTGCGTGAAAGTCATTCAGCGACACACAACAATTGGGGAGCGATGTTATTGGACGTTGGCAGCGGTGAATCCTATTTTTCTCCAACGAGTGCAAACGGTGAATACCGTCCTTATGAGATTAAGAGCATTGTGGATCGCGTCGGATCGGGCGACGCGTTCGCGGCTGGATTGATCTATTGCCTGACAACGCCTGAGCTCAGTAAACCGCAAACGGCTTTGGCGTTTGCTGTCGCCGCCTCATGCCTGAAGCATTCCATCCATGGCGATTTCAACTGCACAACGCGAAACGAGGTCGAATTACTGATGACCGGTAACGCATCCGGCCGCGTCCTTCGATAGAATTAGACACAGTTAATCAAGTTGTCTAATGGCTTTGCCTGTAAATCCCCATTTCGACATGCGTTGTAGCATACTACTATGAACGAACACACAGCGATCCCGGCCATTGACTCATCCGCGATCACCGCAAATATCGCTTGGTATCGGCGAATCGGACCGGGTTTGATAACCGCCTGTGTCGTCATCGGTCCCGGCAGCATCATGACTAGCTCGACCGTCGGAGCAAACTACGGATACTCGATGCTGTGGGTGGTCGTGGTGTCTGTTGTTTTCATGTTGGTTTACATGACGATGGCGGCCAAACTCGGAGTCGTTTCCTCCGTATCGCCCGGCGATCTAATTCGCCAGAAAGCGGGGCGACCGCTCGCCGTACTACTCGGGTGCATTGTCTTCATCATTGCTGCTGCGTTTCAATCAGGCAATAATGTTGGTGTCGCTGCCGCGTTCGAGGCCTTCATTGATTCCAAACCACTGATCGCTGCCTTGGTCGTTCTCTTTAACGCTATCGCGATCACTTTTTTGTTCTTATTCAAGAACCTTTATCGATTGATGGAAAGGTTGATGATGGTGTTTGTGGCGGTGATGCTAGTTAGCTTTGCGGTTAATTTGGTAATGCTCAAGCCAGATCCAAACGCATTCGCTGCAGGCTTCGTACCATCTGTTGGCACGATCGATATTGCGCTATTGGGTTTGATTGGTACAACGTTCGTCATCTCGGGCGCCTTCTATCAAGCCTATTTGGTTCAACACAAAGGTTGGAATGAAAACGATGTGCGTAGTGGCATTGTTGATGCGAGAATTGGTGCGGTCATTATGGCGACGATCACCATCATTCTTATGTCAACATCGGCGGCCGGACTGTTCACGGGCCATCCGGTAACCTTGGCTGATCCGGTCGCAGTTGCCGAAGCACTTGAGCCAACATTTGGTACCAGCGGTAAGTTCATTTTCTGTCTTGGACTATTTTCCGCAGCCTATTCCTCGTTTCTAATCAATTCGATGACCGGTGGATATATTGTTTCGGATGGACTTGGGTTAGGAAGCGGCGTGCAGGACTACTGGCCGCGAATCCTGACCACGATGGGGTTGCTGGCTGGTATGGTCGTTGGCTTGGCGACCTTGCTTCTGGATTTTGACCGCACGCCGACGATTATTGCCGCTCAAGCAGTAACCGTGGTCGGTGCGCCGCTGGTCGCCGGAGTCCTGCTGTGGCTGGCAAGCAGCAAGAGCGTAATGGGGGTTCATGCCAACGGGCCGGTTACCAAAACGATTGCTGGTATCGGTCTGGTGATTTTGCTCGCCATGGCAGCAAATACGGCGTTGGTGACGTTGCCCGAAAAGGTGCGAAAGTATCGAGAAAAGAACACGACAGTCATCGACTCGAATTCAAGAAATGCTCAAAGAACGCATAAATCACTTCGTTAGACTCTGCGTTTGGTGAATGATCAGGACGGTTAGTCATCGCCACGCGATCCTCGAAACCGAGCAATCGATTGACAGCGACCGTGTGATTGAGTGCTTTCCAGCGAATCAGCGGATCTTCGCTGCCACCGGATACGAGAAACGGACGCGGCGCCATCAACGCATGCAATTCATGCAGGTCGCGACCGGATTCGTGGAGCTCCACGTAAAGTCCGCGAGCGGGATTCTCAGATGTGATCCTGCCTCGCGGTCGCCACGGCGGACGATGATAGCCCAAGTACCAAGGTTCCCAGTAGTTTACGCTTTCGCGAGACTCGTCAAACACGATTCCAGGGTCGGACCAGGCGGCACAGGCATACTTGTCGAACAAGCATGAGGCGAACATCGCCCACTTGCCACCGAAAGAATGACCGACGATTCCAATTCGCTTAGCATCCACGTCGTCTCGATTAGCCAGTACGTGCCAAGCATTCGCGGCTGCGTATGCTAACATTGAAAGTGGTGCCACGTCGGCATCGCTAAGAATCGGATGGTACAACGAATAGATTTTGCTTTGAGTCGCTTCGGTTGTTCCAATCGATAGAACGACAAAACCTCGTCGTACCAGCTTCTGTGCAAAGTCACGATCTGGTTTCCCTAACCCGATTGCTGTCTCTGGTTCATAGTAAACCGTCACCACGGCTGGATGCAGTCCGGCACTTTTGGGAAGCAATAGGTAACCGTTGGTCGTTTCGTCGGGAGTCCAGCGAAAACGAACATGATGCTGTAGGTATTCACCTCGATCTTCCGTTGCGACTATTTGCAATTGTTGATCTTTAAGCAGCGGCGGCCATTCTCCCAGAAGTTTGTTCCAGTCGTCCAGGATTTCCTTTCGTCGTCGATTCCAATCGTCGGCTGTTTCCACGTTGCTACCATCGGTGAATCGCAGCGGCGAAGTGTAGGTACCAAAATCTCGAGCGAGAATCATTGGTGCCTTGAAGTACGATTGAATCGTATCCTCGTTCGACGAAAAATCGGCGTCGCAAGTGTTGGGGCGATTCCACCGCAATTTGGCAATGTGAATGCTGTTGTTACTGCCATGTTTCTCAACGCCAGGCGGTTGCATCCACTCGGCGGCGGTGACCCAGGTTTCAGTCTCGGAAACGTTGACGACACCAAAGTTACCCAGGCGTGCGCCTCGTTCGGGAACCAGAACTCTTTCGCTCGAGCGGATGACGCGCAACGTCAGTGGATCAACCCTTGCAATCAACAAGGGTGCCCGATGGCGAAACACGTGGTCGTTGTTCGCTCCCCGCCGCGTGTAAACCAAGAACAATCCATCGCGGTGGGTAACCCAGTGCTGTTGTGTATTATAGTTTCCAAGATCCTCGCCATCATCGAACAACCATTTCCTTGGCGTATCAAATCGCAGCCCGTCGTCACTACTGCAGACGTATCCATAATCATCATTTCGTAGCGTCAGAAAAAAACGATTTCCGAATTTTGCCAGCGACGGTTCGTACAGGCCACGCTTGACCGGGACCGTCATTTCATTCCCGTGCTCAACAAAGAAAAGTCTGTGCCCGTCAAAGCGGCAGCGACAAACCGTGACTTGGTATTGCGTTTGTCTTGGTACTTTAAAATAAATGGGAACTAGCACATCGCCACCAGCTAAGTCGACACGTTGGACGCTACCGGCACCAGCATTTTGGAATTTTTCGTCGTTGGGCAGTTCGACAATGTCCCATGCGTTCCAACGTTTTGCGACTGCGTCAAATACGGCGTAGGCGATACCTCGCGGACGGGCTGACATTACATGGTTATCGCGATACCAAACCGTTTGCCCAATCCCCAGCAATCTTCCGGTGGCGGTATGCCACTGTGGTGTAAAATCACAAACCGTTGTTTCGTCACCAGGCATGAGTAGATGCTTTGCGCCTTGCGCCCCCGTCGGCAAGTCACTATCCAGTGCAACGAGTTGTCGCGAGAAGACTGCTTGTGGCGCTGGTGGTGACCAGGACATTGCCAGGTCATCTGTGATCGTCGAATTGATCTCATAAAATACGTCGGAACCTGTCAGCAGCAGTTTTTGCATGGTCATCACGACAAGCGGTGAAGCAGAATCGTTGCCGGTCACCTGTGGCGGGATTGCTCCGGCTCGAGCGTGTACCCAACAGGTCTCGCCGTCAAAACCGTTGTGAGCTATCGATCGTTGAATCGTGAACGTGAGCGGTTCAGGTTCTGCGGCTATTAGGGAAGCAAGGGACGTTGCAACCATTGTTGACACAATTAATGTTTGCAGTAGTGAGCTCTTCATGTGAACCTCGTCGTTCTTGATTGCGAAATTGAACATCATTCTTCCTCAAATAAGCACTGAACAAGTTCGCGCAGACTTCGACGCCAAGTGTGCCATTCGTGAGCTGTTGCGTCGGAAATATAGAGCGTATGTCGAATCCCAGCCGCATCGAGCGCGTAGTGCATCGCATTGATTGCATCGAACGTTGGCTTTTCATTCGTTCCCGCGCTGAGCCACAATCGTTTGAACCGCGAATGGAATGCGTTTGCGTCCTTCATGACTCCTCCGTATGCCGTTGCTGTATCGAAATCAACGTTTCGTCCCGCGCTCATCGCGGCAACCGACGAAAAAACCTCAGGGTGTTTCAATCCGATCGCCAACGACTGCCCACCTCCCATCGAAAGACCTGCCAGGGCACGATGATTCGTGTCCGCTTTCGTCCGATAGGCTTGATCAATCATAGGAACAAGTTCTTCGAGTAGTACTTGCTCGAACGCCGCTGTCGCAGACCGTCGGTCGTAAGAATCTGTGGGGCTGTCAGCAAACGCTGCATAGCCACTATCGGCGACAACGATCATTGGCTTGGCGATACGGGCGGCGATTGCGTTGTCGAGAATGAACTGCAAACGTCCCTGTTCCATCCAACTTCGCTCGCTTTCACCCGCTCCGTGTAACAGATACAGGACTGGAAACGTGCTTGTGTTATCCGTCATGTAGCTGGCGGGCAGATAAACGAAACAGCGGCGCAAACGACCAGTTAGCTGCGACACATACCAGCGCTCGGCCATGGAGCCCGCATGAACGCCAGGATGGAAGTGATGAAAGTCCTCTCCTGGAGTGGGAACTTCGACGCCGCTCGTCTCTCGCCCCCATCCAAAAAAACTGTAGGTACCTGGATCGTTGACTCGAAGTCCATCCACTTCAAACCAATGATAGTGGAAGCCGACTTCGGCTTTCGTTGATGTGGTAATACTCCACGATCCGTCGTCCGATGGAATCATGTCCAAGGGGTCTTTAACAAACCCCTCGCCACCGTCGATCTTGACGCTCTTGGCCTTGGGAGCCATCAATCGAAACGTCACACGCCCATCATCCTCGACTTTTGGATAGGTTGAACCCGGCAAATTCGTCGATACTGGCAAAGGCAGATGAGAATAATACGTGTGTTCAGTTTTTTGCGACTTGATTTTTTCTTGCAAAGCCACTTCGTCAGCGCACAAAGTACCTGATGAAGAAAGAACAATGACAAATAAAATAATCAAGTAGATTGACTTCTTCATTTCGTCGCTCCTGTCGGTGAAAAGGGAACTCCGACATGGTACAACTTTTCATATCGGCCTGCCCGCCGAAAATGAATGGCTTTCTGAACTTTTGAGAACAATCACATGCGGCCTTCTCTTCTCCGAAGTATTTCGTTGCTTCAGTCCCTCTGCGTTCTGATGTTGGGGCCAGTATTGATTGCTGAAGATATCTGGATCGAAGGCGAAAGCGGCGCATCGAATCAACTCAGTCCGCATCCTTGGTACAGCAATTCCGTCAAAAAAGAATTGCTTTCAGGTGGCGCTTGGGCGAGCCACTTTGACGCGGGAAAAGAGGGGACGATTGTCTACGAAGCCGATGTCCGAACGCCTGCAGAGTACACGCTTTGGATTCGCGCCAACCCAATCGCTTCGAAACTATCCTACCGTCTGGGCCAATCCGACTGGACGAGAATTGATACGAAAGCGGCTGTCGATGTGGTCAACATCGCCAATGATGGCAAGCCGGACCTACGGTTTGTCGGCTGGGTCCACGTCGGTTCGATTGAGTTGCAGGCGGGGAAATCCAAGTTCGAGTTTCGCTTCCAAAGCGACAACAATCACCACGGCGGAATCGACTGCTTGCTGCTGACGCAATCAAACTTCGAGCCATCAGGAACGTTAAAGCCCGGACAGAAACTCGGACTGGCGGAACCAGGTTGGTGGGCGTTCGAGCCGGATCCAGATCGATTCGAACCGAACGCGATGCTGGACCTTCGCTCGCTCAACGAAAAGTCTGCGGGGCAAAACGGTTTCGTGAAGTCCGATGGCGAGCAGTTCTTGCTTGGTGATGGAACTCCAGTACGTTTTTGGGGCATCAACACAGGACATGATCTGTTGGATGCTGACGACGCTACGATTCAGCTAACCGCTCGTCGCTGGGCAAAGTATGGGATCAATCTCGTCCGCATTCATGGTGCAATGTTCGACCGGTCAGGCAACGATCCGTATCGCGTTGATCCCCGCAAATTACAACGACTGCATCACGTGGTCCACGCACTGAAACAGGAAGGGATTTACTCGCACCTATCGTTCTACTTTCCGCTCTGGATGCAACTAAAGCCATCGGACCGAATCGACGGCAGCGCGATTGGAAAACATCCATTCGGATTGCCGTATTTTGAACCACAAATGCAATCGATGATTCATGAGTGGTTAAAGCAAGTCTTGTCGACGCCGATCAATGGAAAACGATTGGCCGACGAACCGGCGGTCGCGTGCATCGAGATCATCAACGAAGACAGTCTGTTCTTCTGGACCTTCAGTGCGGAAAGTCTCGGCCCAGGTCCCCTCGAGACTCTGGAGAAGCAATTTGCAAATTATCTTGTCAGCAAGTACGGCAGCATCGAAGAGTCGCTGACCAAATGGAAGACTGAGAAACATCAGCGTGACAGCGCTGGCGATGGGCGTGTCGCTGTACTCGATGCCTGGAACATGACTCGCGACGGCATGAAGAGCAGTGAGAACAAACGCCATCGGATGAAGGACCAGATTGCATTTCTCGCCACAACTCAGCGAGAGTTTTATGCTGCGACAGTCAAGTTTATGCGAGAACTCGGCTGCAAGTCTCTGATTTCGGCTAGCAACTGGACGACGGCTGATAATGCCGTGCTGGGTGGAGTCGAGCGTTGGACTTATCTGGCGACCGATGTCGTGGACAAACACGGATACTTCGGGGCAACGCACAAAGGCGAGGCGTCAGCGTATGCGGTGCGTGAAGGCCAGACGTACGAAGACGCCAGCGCACTATTGAATCCGGAAAGCGTCCCGATTAGTTATTGGCAAACGAATGGTCGGCCGCACATCCACAGCGAGATCGCCTGGAACAAACCGAATCGATTCATCGCTGACGGAAATCTTCTTACCGCCAGCTATGCGGCGCTACAGGGAGTGGATGGCTACGTTTGGTTTGCG
>JBGSIA010000144.1:0-1954 GCA_041751935.1 Pirellulaceae bacterium
CCGTCGGGGAATTTGCGCTGAAACTTCCGGATGGCCGTTTGGACGAGAGACTTGGCGACGATGCGGGTGAACTTTCCATGTGGCAATCCTCTTGCTTGAGCTTCTTCGAGTAACCAATCTGTGATCGTGTCGATGTTCTGATTACAGCCTTCGACACCCCAATCGTTCATCGTGTCGACACGGGTTTCGCAGTTGCACGTTTCGTTTGGCTTGGCGAACCAGGCAAGCATCTTTTTCAGTTCGTTGCCGGGACCAGGACGGTAATCGGCGATTTTCAGGGTAACGGGAGCGTCGTCGCGATCAGGGAGGTAATTCCGTAACAGCGACTGCAGTTCACTGACGTCTTGCTTGCGCCGTTTCTTGTTGACCATCGCCATGCCGATCGTAACGACGTTAATGGCGCGTGGATTGGTTTCGTTTTGGCAAGTGTTGCAAGCGGGTGCGGTGGTCTTTACGGTGCAACCAGCCAACGCTTGAGCGACTTGGCATTGGTTGTCGGGTGTCAGGTGCGGGCAATGGATCATGCGGTCATCCCCGCGACTTGACCGTCGAACGCACCCGAAGAACTCGGCGGATCGCCAGGATCTTCGCAGTCGCTGTCCATTAGCTCCCAACCACAAGACCAAACCCAAGTGGAATGGCAGGGTTCGCTTGATCCGCTGCTGTCGTCAATTTGATGGGCCACGCGTTAACGCATATTGCTTCGCAAAAAGCAGCTTCACCGTGGACCTTCGGGGATTCAACCATCTTAGGAACACCGAAAACGCGAATCACCGTTCCCGCCCAATACTCGCTCGGCACGTCTCTGCTTGTTGCCGTGATTTCCAAGCGATACAATCTGGCAGAGGGCGACGCACTGCAGGCCAGCGGTTTACATTTCCCCATTTTCACCGACGCCACTGTCAACCTCGAGCCGGTTAAAACCACGATGAATCATAGATGCCTCAAGAGCAAGAAGCGTCATCGATATTCTTCTCTGCGAAGAGTTGCGAGGGTTCGCTTGCGATATGAGATCTTGGAAGATCGGCGTATGTTGGCAGAACTTTCGCCAAATGACCTGAACTCCGTTCATCTTTTCGAAGTTAGCGATCAAGTTGGATTTGCTGACTCAGCCAATTTTGAAACTGCTACAACTTTAGACAAACTCGCAGAGACGTCACTTCCTGACGGTGGATTTAATCTAGCCGTTACGCCGGAGAAACAAGGAAAAAAGAACTCACTTGTGATTTCACCGCGCGATAGCAATCCATCCGCAGCGTGGGAAATATTTCTAGACTTCAATGGGAACACTTTAGCAAACGATTGGGTATGCGGCTCACGATATCGAAACGTGGTTACACCGGTTTTCGATCTTGACGGAGATAGAACAACATTTACAGACTATGAGCTTGAAGCAATCCATGAAGTGTGGGCCCGTGTCTCTGAAGATTATACCCCATTTAATGTCAACGTCCGTGTTGGTGGTGATACGGCACATTCTCCTGATCGACTAATTCGAGTTTTGATAGGTGGCAGCGACGACGATTGGTACAAGCCGAAAGGTGGTGCCGGTGGCGTCGCCTGTATCGGAAGTGCAGGCGACCAAACACGACCCGCTTTTGTTTTTCCCGGGACGACAATTTCCTACATTGCTGATTCCGTATCACATGAAGCAGGACACACGCTCGGTCTCGAACACCAGTCCGAGTTCGATTCTTCCAACCCGCCGAAGTTAATTGGCCGTGGTTACCGTTCTGGTGACGATTTTATTGGCCCAATAATGGGATCTACGACGAACTATCCAATCCGAACCATTTGGTCAACGGGCTATAACCCAGGGTGAACGCATCTAATTTCCCTTACTGGAGGTGTTTTTGGGGTCATTCGATGGCCGACGGCGACTCGGTTGATCGCTGGCGACGCGTCGCAGAGGCCCATGCTCGCCCGATGTGCTAAGATCTCGGTTGGTCGAAAC
>JBGSIA010000145.1:0-11446 GCA_041751935.1 Pirellulaceae bacterium
CGAACTCGGGAGCTACTTCAGCTATTACAACCAAGATCGGAAGCACTCGAGTCTTGGTTACCAAACGCCCAACCAGTTTGAATCCACTCACCCAGGTCAAGAATAAGCCCTGGGCGCGCCCGGGATCAGGTCACCACCTCATCTGACCATGAGGCGGGGCAAAGTCAGTTTGCCTTGTCGCGTTAGGTTGGTAGCACTGCTAATACTCAGTTCCACGCAATTGCGACGAATTTGAGGTCAACTGGTTACGAGACGGTAAGCTTGCCGAAGCGTCTGAAGCGAGAAAATCTCATGAGAAATCATCGCGATTTGCCGCGAGCTATTCGGAGTTGATCGGTCATATGAGCCGCGTTTTTGCTGCTGCGACTCCTTATCTAAGTGCCCGCGCAGGTGAAAGGCCTGATGCAACCTGCCATTGTCAATCTTAGTGTAGATCGTATTTGTTCATCTTGTAGTGCAGCGTGCGAATACTGATTCCAAGCGACTTGGCAGTTAGTTCACGGTGGTGATCGTTCGCTGTCAACGCTTGCTCGATCCCCGCCCGCTCGGCCGTTTCGGTAATCTCAACTAAGGTGCGAACTGCGTCATTCGGTACAATCTCACCTCTGTACAGTTCCGCTGGGAGATCACTCTCGTGGATAGTGTCCGATGCTGCTGTCACGACGATTCGTTCAATCACGTTTCTAAGCTGGCGAATATTGCCAGGCCAGCGAGCTTGAATCAACCGCTGCATCGCATCGGCATCGACCGTCTTTAGTGTGCGTCCATGTCGTTTGCAAAAACGGTCCAAGAAATGATCGACAAGTAACGGAACGTCGCCGCGACGCGATCGCAAAGGCGGCACCTGAATCGGAACAATGTTTAATCGATAGTAGAGGTCTTCGCGAAACGTTCCTTCTTCCAGCATCCGCGAAACATCGCGATTGGTCGCTGAAACGATGCGAGCATCCGACCGCACCTCCTTTTCACCGCCGACTCGCGTATAGCAATGCGTCTCCAGAACTCGCAGCAAATCGACTTGGCTCTTGTTCGGTATTTCGGTGATCTCGTCAAGAAACAAGGTGCCACCACTCGCTTGTTCAAAACAACCCGGCTTCTGACGCGACGCTCCGGTGAACGACCCCTGTTCGTGACCGAACAGTTCGCTTTCTAAGAGTGAAATGGGTAGTGCCCCCAGGTTCACGGCGATGAACGGTCCCGCCGATCGGTTGCTTTGGTCATGGATGGCTCGCGCAATCAGTTCTTTACCAGTGCCACTTTCGCCCTGGATCATCACCGTTGCATCGGTAGAGGAGACCTGCCGGATTTGTACAAGTAGTTCCTGCAAAACTTGGCTGTTTCCGATGATTCCAGTGATCTCGCCGACCGCAGCGAGCCTCTCCTTCAATTCATGGTTTTCGTTTTGCAGTCGATGGTGTTCAGCGGCCTTCGTTACCTGCTGGCGGATCAAGTTTAGATCAACGGGCTTGATGATGAAGTCGAACGCACCTCGTCGCATTGCTTCCACGGCCGTTTCCATGCTGCCATGCGCGGTGATGACCATCGTGGTCGTTCCAGGCTTGCGCTGTCGAACCAACGAAATGAGATCCAAGCCATCGCGGTCGCCGGGCATTCGTATGTCCGCAATCACGAGCTGAAAATTGCCCGCGTCGAACTGATCAAGTGCTTCGTTAACCGACGATGCGGTTACTATCTTGCTGGCGTTTTGGGACAACCCCTTAGCCAACCCCGACCGTATGTTGGGTTCGTCATCGACGATCAGAATGTGGAATTCGTTTTCCATGAGATACGTGTGTGAATCCGTGTTTCGTTAGTTACTTGGTACCGTGCTAAGGCGACGTTTCCGCAAGTCGATCCATCGCCTGGCCGTGAAGCGATTCGGCCGGAAGCGTAACTTCGAACGTGGTTCCGTTCTTCGATGAGAAAAAATCGAGCGTGCCCTGGTGCTGTCTAATGATTTTGTCACAGAGCGCCAATCCGAGGCCGGTTCCGGTGCTCTTGGTCGTGAAATACGGATCGAGAACTTGATTGGCAAGATTGTCTGGAATTCCATGCCCGGTGTCGGCAACATCGATTTGTAATGCATCCTTACTTGGTTTGATCGTGATAGCAAGTGTGCCGCCACTTGGCATTGCTTCCAAAGCATTGAGGATCAAGTTTAAGAAGACTTGTTCTAGTCGTGATTGATCAGCTGGAACAACGGTCTCTCCTTCGCATGGATTGAAAACGATCTGCACTCCCTGTTGTTGTGCTTGAGGCCGCATCAATTCAACTTGTTGGCGAAGCATATCGACCATTTCGACGGGGCTCGTAATCAGGCTGTCAAGCGAAACGAAGTCACGAAAGCCCTCCAGCACGCCGCCGATCCGCGTGACTTCGGTTCGGATGATGGTCAGCATTTGCCGGTTATCATCGGATGTACCATCTGCTTCAAGTTGTTCTTCTAACAGTTGAACATGAAGCGACAATGCGGCCAGTGGGTTTTTGATTTCATGATGCAAACCACCTGCAAGCGACCCTAATCCCATGTAGCGTTCCATCCGTCGCATCCGTTCTTGAATCAAAACGCGTTCGGTAACGTCGCGAACTTGGAGAACGTGCCCCACTTCATTGCCTTCGTGGTCACTCAACGTCTGACAAAACGTACGTAACTTACGGGCGCTGCCATGGTGATCAACGGTGAAATCGCGAACCATAGTTGGCGACTTTTCCGCCATCCAGTCGTCGCGATACCTCCTGAGCGGAACGCTCCTGATTCGTTCGATCGATTGACCAATGCACGAAGTATCAATGTCAAGCAATTCCAAGGCTCGTGGATTTGCGCTCGTCACGTTACCCTGCGAGTCTGTGGTAAGGATCCCAAGATCGAGCCCGCTCAGAACATCACTTGCAAACGCCTTAAAGTCTCGAAGCGAAGCTTGCGAGGCGTGATAGGCTCGCCAAAGCATGATCACTGCAATAGCGGTCACGATCACGTTGATCACGACCAAAAACAGCAGGCGGAATTGCCATCGCAATTCGCTGGCAAGGACTTCGGCCGGCCCCTGGGCGCCGCGAGGCAGTTCCTTCATCAAGTTGGCAACAATCGTTTGCTCTTTCAAAAAGTCGACAAGCATCCAAATCGTGATTGCCAGTGCGGTTGCGCTCAGCAGTGACAAGCCGGTCATAGCCAGTCGATAAATGTTAGCGAATTTTGTTATCTGGCTTCGAAACATGTCACGGTATCTTCGGCTGTTGTCGTTCAAAAATCTCGCTAAGCGGCTCGTCGTGTTCGTCGCGGATCAAAGTGCGTCCGTCGGCAAATTTGGCAAATAAATAATACAGTCCGGGGATTACAAGCACGCCTACCAGTGTTCCCAGCAGCATCCCGCCAACCGCGGTGGTGCCGATCGTGCGATTTCCAATTGCTCCGGGCCCCGTCGCTCGGACCAGAGGGATCAAGCCAGCGATGAAGGCAAAGGAAGTCATCAAAATCGGCCGAAATCGCAACTTCCCCCCTTCAATGCCCGCTTCAATGATACTGAGTCCTTCGTGGCGACGTTGCACAGCAAACTCGATGATGAGAATCGCGTTTTTCCCCAGCAGGCCAACCAACATCACTAATCCAATCTGGCAATAAACGTCATTGGCCAATCCCAGCGCCTTGAGTAAAGCAAAAGAACCAAATATCCCCACTGGTAATGACGCCAAAACGGCAAGTGGGATGATGAAGCTTTCATATTGGCCCACCAAAACCATATAAACAAAGACCACAACGATCAGAAAGATATAGATGGCTGTATTGCCTGCCTTGGCTTCATCGTAGGCGAGGCCTTGCCAGTCAATGTCAAAGCCATTAGACAGAGTTTCTGATGCGACCTGCTTAATCGCGGCGATCGCTTCGCCACTACTGTAGCCGACCGCTGGCGCGCCCTGGATCGGTGCCGATGGATAAAGGTTATAGCGACTGATCTCGTTGAGCCCCTGTTTCTTTTCGATGCGCATAAACGCTGAGTAAGGCACCATCTCCCCAGTGTCGTTCTTGACGAACATATTGTCGAGGTCTTCAGGATAGCGTCGAAATTGCGGTTGGGCCTGAACATACACCTTGTAGAATTGACCGAAGCGAACAAAGCCCTGCTCCCAAGTGCTACCGATCACAATCGATAAGTTGTCCATTGCGTCGCGGATCGACACCCCTTTTTGCATCGCGACATCGTTGTCAATGATTATCTCGTACTGTGGGTAGTTCGCGGCGAAGAACGTGAATAAACCCTTCAGCTCCGGACGTTTGCCCAGTGCCTCCATAAACTTATCGGTCTCTTCACCTAGCGCCACGTAGTCACCGCTGTTAGTCTTATCAAGCAGGTTGACGGCGAAACCACCAGCGGCGCCGAAGCCAGGAACCGCAGGTGGCTCAAAGAACTCGAGCTTGACGTTCGCGATTTCGGTGCCGCGTTTCTCGAGTTCTTCAATGATTTGTTTCGACGTTAGCTCGCGATCGGCCCACGGCTTTAGATTGATGATGCACGTCCCAGCATTGGATCCGCGTCCTTCAGTCAACACTTCGTATCCGGCAATCGACGACACCGACGTGATTTTGTCCATCTGTTTACAAACCGCTTGAAGCTCATGACACTTTGCGTTGGTGTACTCCAACGTTGACCCCGGTGGCGTCTGCACGATCCCGTAAATCATGCCTTGGTCTTCCAGCGGAATAAATCCGCTCGGTAAGACTCTGTTCACCGCCATGATTCCGTAGCCAAAGACGCCAACGACGGCCATCGTCAGAATACGACGGGTGATGATGTGACGCAGGATAGTTGCGTAACCACCCGTCACCTTTTCGACGCCGCGATCGAACAGATGAAGAAAGAAGCTGATCGGATTGAGTTTCTTGGGCGAACCATCAAAGCCTGAGAAGGCCGAACGAAACGCGAACGCAGCCAGCACGCCGACGACGCCCGCTATTATTTGCGCTCGGGTATCACTCAACTCGATTTGCTCAGCGATGACTTCGTGAACGATTTCAATGTGCAGCAAAAAAAACACGCTCATTCCAACGGCCGCGCCCAGCAGTAGGCTCAATAACCCTCGAAGCACAAACGCGAATCTTCCACCGCACCGCGTCATACCACGGTTGATTGCACCAACAATACCACGTTGACTTGTGTCGTCGAGTGGTCTGAGGATCATCGCGCAAAGGACGGGTGTCAAAGACAATGCCACGACGCCTGAGATGACGATCGACATGGCCATCGTCAATGCAAACTGGCGATAGAAGACGCCGACTGGTCCCGTCATAAACGTCACGGGCACGAACACTGCGGTCATTACCAACGTGATCGCAATGATCGCTCCGCTGATCTCACGCACAACTTCCTGAGTCGCTTGGTAAGGCCCGAGATGCTTTGCGTGCATCTTTTCGTGCACTGCCTCGACAACGACAATTGCGTCATCGACAACAACGCCGATTGCTAAGACGAGTGCGAACAAGGTGATCAAGTTAATCGACATGCCGAACATCAACATGAAGAAAAACGTCCCTATGAGAGACACGGGGACAGCAAGTGTCGGGATAAGCGTACTGCGAAAATCGCCAAGGAATAAGTAAACGACTAACGATACAAGGATGAATGCTTCAAACAGCGTGTGCAGCACCTTCTCGATCGACGCATCCAAAAAGTTAGAGACGTCATAGGTAACGGCATAGTCCATTCCAGGCGGGAACTGCTTCAGTTTGATCTCCTCGACCTTTTCCTTAACCTTCGCGATCACTTCCGAAGCGTTTGATCCCGGTGTCTGCTTGAGAACGATCGCGGCGGCAGGCAGCCCATCGATATCAGAGTAAAGGTCATAGAAGGATGAGCCGAGAGAAACCTTGGCTACATCGCCGAGTCGCAAGATTTCGCCTTCGGGAGTCGCACGCAGGATGATTTTGTTGTATTCTTCGGGAGTCGTATAACGACCGACCCACGTCAACACGTATTCAAGCGTTTGAGATGTCGTGCCTGTAGCTTGGCCGAGCCGCCCAGGCGAACCAATCATGCTCTGTTCGTCGAGAGCTCTCATCACATCGTCGGCGTCGACTTTGTATGCACGCATTCGATCGAGATCCAATTCGACTCGCATCGCATACGATCGATTGCCCAGGATCGACGCCATGCCGACTCCGGGGATACGCTTAATCTCATTGAGAATGTTGACGGTAGCATAATTGTATAGGTAGTTCTGGTCGACGCCGGGATCAGTGCTAAAAACGTTAACGTACATAAGCATGCTTGTCATGTTCTGCATGACGATGATGCCTTCGCGTTCAACGATCGGCGGCAAGTTGTTTTTTACCATCTGAACGCGGTTATTGACGTTCATGACTGCGACGTCGGGGTCGGTACCAGGTTCAAAAACGATTTGAATGGTGCCCTCGCCGGCGCTAGTGGCGTCGCTGAGCATATAACGCATGTTCGGCACCCCATTGATCGATTGTTCTAAGATCACCATCGTCGAGTCAATCAGGATTTTTGCGCTGGCTCCTGGATAAGAAACCGCGACGCGAACACTTGGCGGTGCCACCGACGGGAACTGCGAGATTGGCAGCACCGTGATGGCCAACCCACCCATGAATAGAATGAGCAGAGAGATAACGATAGCCAATGCGGGCCGGTGTAAGAATCGTTCAAACATGTCGGAAGTGGAGCTCCTGGAGCATGACGAAAGTCATCCCGACTTTCGGTAGGAGGTTTAGCTGGTAGATGTTAAAGCGATGGCAGACTATGTAAGAAAGTACGAACCGTTATTCAGCATGAAGCTTTAAGTTCGCCAATACAGTCCCCGGCTCTTGATACTGGTACTCAATCGTTTCGCCGTCGTGGACCTGCCGTATACCCTCCAAGACAATCTTGTCTTCCGGCACTAAACCATCGCTTATTACAAAAACGTCATCCGTTTCGTTTTGAATGATGATTTCTCGCTGACGTACCACGTTTTGAGCGTCGATAACATACGCGTATTTCTTTGCAAGAATCTCGAAAGTCGCGCGTTGCGGAATCACGATCGCGCCTTTTTCAATTTGCTGAATCAATACGGTGCCAGTTTGCCCATGACGCAGCAGTTTCTCGGGGTTGGGAAAGTCGGCCCGGAAGGCAATATTGCCAGTCTCACTGTCAAAGTCGGCTTCGATCGCAGCGATCCTTCCGGGCTGGTCAAACATCCTGTGGTTAGCCAATTTTAGATTGACGTTCAATCCATCCGGGTTTTGACCATCCCTCATCGCAGCCTGGTAATCCAGGTAGCGGGCTTCGGGTACGTTGAAATAGACCCACATGATGCTGTTATCAGACAGCGTAGTCAGCATCGCACCTTCTTCGACAAGACTTCCCTCTTGTTCATGAAGCCGGTCAACGATGCCGTCAAAGGGGGCTTTGATATTAGCGAAGTCCATTTCCGCACGAGCCAAGTTCACTTTTGCGTTTGCCTTGGCAAGTTTCGCTTCGGCAAGCTTTAACTCTTGGGGCGAGACAATGTTTTGCTGAACGAGTTTCTCGGTGTTGTCATACTCCACTTGAGCCAAGCGAGCTTCGGCTTTGTCAGCATCGAGCCTAGCTTCGTAGAGCGTTGGTAAGATATTAAAAAGCGATTGGCCCTGACTAACGAACTGGCCTTCGTTCACCTCGATGGCTTTCAAGTAACCGCCTTCGAGGGCACACACATTGATGTGTCGTCGCGAGTGTATCTGACAAACGTACTGCTGAGTCAGTGTTACGTCTCTGGCGATTGGACTTGTCGCAATGATCTTATGCTTCGCGTGGTGCTCTCCACCGTGAGAATTCGCATCACCATTCTCTTTTTTTTCGTGGGAGCCATGCTCATTTGTTGCATGTTCGTCAGCTGCACGCTCGTTATTTGCATGTTTGTCAATTGTCGCGGACGATCCGAAGTGTTCGTTGTAGAGGTCTTTGATTTGACTGATACCAGGCATGGACAGTGAGGCAATGGCAACGATGGCGGCTAGGACAAGGTTGATGCGCATGAGAGACAATATCTTCAAGATGGCTGAGTCGAGATGTGGGAAGGAGCAGCGATTCGGTTGAACTTGCTCCTGCTTACTTAGTAAGGCACGCCTCATGCCAAGCCCGCTCACCAAGCAAGCCGCATGCACGGCTGAGCCATGATATGCCCATGTTTTGCTGCCTCAATCGCGTCGATGATGGCGAAAGTGAAGTCGCACCCTGCGGGCCGATACCTGCAATGTCTTGCACGTTACATGCAAATGACTGCAGCAAGATGGGCGTGCCTGCTAATTTGCCCGCACGGAACTCAATGCGATCTTCGCAAAACTTTGGATGACCGTCGCGACCAACTGCGCCTCACGAAGACCGCAACAAGCAAATTCGCTCTTAACCGCTTGCAAAAGTTTTACTTCGAGCAGGTCTTCACGGATGGGCGAGTAATGGGGCGGACTAGCGACATGTGATTTCGATTTCTCGAAGAATGCACCATTCGCATGCTGGCGACGATCGACGACACTGCGAATGTGTCTAGCATGAGCCAAGCACGATCCACACAAAACAGCGAGTAAAGAAGCGACAATGATGGTGTGACGACGAAGAAACATTGTGTTTAACTCTTAGGTTTGATCGGTAAGACCACCGCGCCTCTTGTTTGCAACGGTTGCAGAAACCGATCTTTGAGAGCCTGACCGAATCCGCCTTTGGGCTCGGTTCTTGGTGGTCTTGCTGTTGGACTTATCGTTAGCAGTCGCCGCGCCAGTCTCTCGCAGGATTTCATCGGTACCCAACGTACTGCCCATTAACGTCCCAAAAACTCAGTTTTTCGGAGCAATCATTAATTTCGCATGGTGATTCGCCTGTGGACTTCGTCATGCAATCTTCCGCACGATCACGCAAAATATTGCTTCATCGTGGTCGCACTACTCCGTTGCCAATGATTCGCATTTGCATACCGACGAATAAGCTTCGCTGCACAAACGAAACGCAAGGCGGACATCCATGATATGAAGATGCTAAACGTTTTCTTCAACTCAACGTGGCAGTTAAAACGCGAGGCCGCGATTTGATTAGGAGAAACAATCCGTATGGCAACAGAAGTCGGGTGAGCGAACATTCGCAACTTGCGTGGCCGCAAAGTATTTCGGTCAACGAGCATCGTCACCTCGACTTGAGAGGCACCGGCAACCTGATCGGCAAAGTCAACGTGGTCAGAACGTTCGGCACTTTCAATCTGCAAATCCTGGCACAATCGTCATGAGATGATTTACACCGACAATCCAGACAGGCGGCAGGACGATAACGAGCAGGCCTCACTGATTTCGTGAGAGAAAGTGAAGCGAGTCAAAATGATCGCTTGGCAGAATGCCATTGAAACGAAGGTTATCAGGGACGAATATGAACGCAAATCGCCTGTACTCTCCCTCAGTCATGCAAACGAAGCGGATACTTTTGTCGGCGTTCCTCTGCGGAGCAAGTCTGGCCACGCCGGGATGCGGGATTCCCGGCTTGCGATGCGCTCAACCTGGCCCTGCGATGCCAGTCGAGTACGACTGGAACAACGGTACGCCATTCCCAAGTAGGAATGCGTCGATATCGTCATCGGGGCTTACAGCGACCACCGGTTTGACGGATGACGCGGCGACCGAACCTACAGGCAAAGCGCCTGGAACCTTCGCCAGCTTCATTCGCGCGACCAGCTTTCAACGCCCCGCTCCCCCGAGCAGCGATAAGGCTCATGACATTAACGGAGAAAAGATGTCTCCGCAGCCCCAACTCATTCAGGATCAAAAGTCAACGCAAACCAATTCCTCCACCAAGCTTGCCACCAATGCCACTGTTTCTGCCGCCGACGGCATCATGGACAGCGACATTGGGCCTGCCGAAATTAACGATGCCGTCATAACACTTGAGAATACGGCACAGCTTCCGGTTGCAGCTTTCTACGACGATCCTTACTTGCTCAGTCTGATCACCGAAACGATGACGGGCAATCAGGAGCTGAAGATTCTGGCTGAAGAGATTCGCATTGCCAGCAACGAAGCTTACGCTCGCAGTGGTGAATATCGCCCGTTCGTCACGCTCGGTGCCAGAGCAGGGCTCGAAAAATCGGGACGCCACACCCGCGAAGGAGCCGTTGAGGACCAATTGTTGGTCGCTCCTGGAAGTGAGTTTCCTGATCCGCTGGGCGACTTTACTGTCGGCACAAATATGTCTTGGGAACTCGACATTTGGAAGCGTCTTCGCAATTCTCAGCGAGCTGCCGCGATGCGTTACTTCGCAACTCAGGAAGGACGAAACTTTGTCGTTACCAGAGTTGTCGCTGAAGTTGCGGAGAACTACTACAAGCTGCTCGCGTTTGACAACCGTTTGACGACCCTGCAAGCGACGATCGACATCCAGCAGCAAAGCTTAAAAGTGGCTGAAGCCAAAAAGGCCGCCGGACGGGATACGGAGCTTGCCGTTCAACGCTTTGAAGCTGAAGTGCAAAAAAACATCAGCCAACGTGCACTGATCCAGCAACAGATTGTCGAGACCGAAAACCGTATTAATTATCTTGCAGGTCGATATCCTCAACCCGTTGAGCGATTGAGCATTGAATTTGTTGAATTGAACTTAAACATTCTTGGTGCCGGCGTACCATCTGAGTTGCTGCAGAATCGTCCCGACATTCGCGAAGCTGAGCGTCGGGTCGCGGCAGCTGGTCTGGATGTGAGAGTCGCACGCGCACGCTTTTATCCATCCATTAGTTTAACTGCTGGGCTGGGCTGGGACGCCTTCAGTACGGGCTATTTGTTTCGCACACCTGAATCGCTGGTTTACGGCGTCGCCGGCGAGCTTGTCGGACCACTGATCAACAAGCGAGCCATTAAGGCAAACTACTCCAGCGCCAATGCGCAACAACTACAAGCCCTTTACGATTACCAGCAAACGGTTCTTGAAGCTCACATCGAAGTGGTCAACCAGATCACCAAGATAGAAAACCTTCGCCGCAGCATTGAAGTCAAGAAACGACAACTTGAGGCCCTGGAAGCCTCCGTAAGCGTAGCGGGAAAACTATTCCAAAATGCGAGAGCGGAATACGTCGAGGTGTTGTTGGCGCAGCGGGAATTAATGGAGGCCAAAATGGAGCTGATCGAAACCAAGCAAGAGCAGCTATCAGCCGTCGTCAATGCTTACCAGGCCCTCGGCGGCGGTGGGTTTTAGTCGCTCGTTTAATGAACGCCCTAAGAGTATGCCCAGCTTTGCAATCGTTGAATGCGACTTGTGGAACAAGCTGACGATCACCACGGTAAAACTTGTTGATTATTGACGTATATCCTAGCTGGACAGCGCCAGTTTGATGTTTTTGGTTTTAGTTTCACGGGAATTTTAGTCGACGCTTTTGATTTGGTCAGTGTCGATTCCAAGATCATGATAGTCAGCGATGCGTCTCTTGCGATGGCAACGACTTGCTTCAG
>JBGSIA010000146.1:0-17752 GCA_041751935.1 Pirellulaceae bacterium
GTTTCGACCAACCGAGATCTTAGCACATCGGGCGAGCATGGGCCTCTGCGACGCGTCGCCAGCGATCAACCGAGTCGCCGTCGGCCATCGAATGACCCCAAAAACACCTCCAGTAAGGGAAATTAGATGCGTTCACCCTGGCGCGTCATCGCCGACTACCTTGAGCAGTTTGGGCGAAAGACCAGCAAAAAATCCGCAGGTGGGACTCGCTGGGGCCGGTTGACGGTGCGATTCATTCGTCGATGGTGTGCTGCACGAATTCAAGGCCCTTGATCCTGGCGCGGCAAGTAACACGATACCCGAAGGATGCAGAAGACGCTGAGATACTAGAAGTCATACTGACAGAGCAAATAACAGTCGAAGGGCGTTTCATGTTGATATGTCCAAACTGCGGGCGACTTCACTTGCAGGAATTTGTGGGAGATGAGCAATACAGGATGTTTGCGCCTTATAGTGCCGCCGCGACGAATGACGTTGTCGAAGGAGAACGGTAAACCTCTTAGGCGACTGGAACGGAAGCGGCTGAGTCACCATTCAGGACTTTGCAACCTTCGCTTATTGGTTTGGTCAATCGGTTGTTGGGCAAGAGAATGGCACGGCACCAGCATACGTTGATCTGAACGGCAGCGGAGCCATCAACATTCAAGACTTCGCTCGCTTTGCGGCCAACTTCGGTCGTTCGATCAGCTTCCACAGCCAGACTGCTGGAGGTGAACAGGTTGGCGAGGCGCAAACGCTTGATACGGCGATCGCGAATTTGATGCACTGGGCAATCTGTTCTAGCTCGCCGAAATCCGTAAGCCGACGCATTGATGCGAGTGATCTTGGCTTCGCGAACAAACAAAAGCAATTGCCGCCCCCGGTGCTAGTAGTGGAGGAGGAAAAGGTGGAGATCGTAACCGCGATACTGACAGAGCGGCCACGTGACCAAAGCAACCTCTGTCGTTCATCTCAGCTCTTAGCCAACGATGCATAAAACGTCGGCTAAGAGACGACGCCACATTTCAATCTCGACACTTTGTTATCGATCGTACCTTAGACGCGGCGCAACCACAGATATTCGTACGCATCCAACTTCACCGGTTCGTTGGTGGTGATTGATCTTTGGCTGACGATGTCTTCGAAAAAGCGGCCCAGACCAGCGGTACGTAGCCGGTTATTGTCGATGTCCTGTACATGCTCAGAAAAATTCGCTAACACAATCATGCGATGCCCCTCGTGCTGACGCACGAAGCTCAACACGTGCGGTGTCTCACTGGGGAATAATTCCATTGATAACCCAGCGAACGCAGGCGATGATTTCCTCAACTCGATCATCCGTTGCAGAGAACGGAAAATTCGCTTTCGAATCGAACCATCGACGTTCAATTCGTCCAAAAAGTTCCACTGCATTTTCGGTCGATGCACCCAGCGCGTGTCGCCCGCTTTGGCTGGGTCTTTTACAAAATCGTAGTCATTCATCATTCCCCATTCTTCACCGAGATACGTGAGCGGAATTCCACCCACGCTCATCATCATTGCGTTGAGCAACAGAATACGACGAATCGACATTTCTTTCCAATCATCGCGGTCTTCGTCGATCGCTTGTTCCAAGCCAGCCAGCGATGCCAACGTGCCGCTGATTCGCATGTCGCCGGTTTCATGGTTGTGCTGAAACGGAACTCCACGAGCAAAAGAGCCAGCGAATTGGCCGGTATAGAATGCATTGAGAAATTGGCGGTGGTTGTACGCATCGATGCCCACCGCGGCAGCGTCGGCATCGTCGAAGGTCCAACCAATATCATCATGGCAACGCAAGTAATTCACCCACGTCGTACCTTCCGGCAAACTGTGTCGGCGTGACAATGAACGTCGCAGCAATTTGGTGTTCCTGGTGGCCAATGATTCCCACAACAATGCCATCAAGGTGGGGTTGTACGACAACTGGCACTCGTCCACGGAGATGTATCGCACGACTTCATCTGGATGCACGATCGCTTCGCTCTTGAATAGCAAACCCGGCGCGGCAATCCGAGCGCAGGCATTGAAGGCCTGAATCAGCGTGTGGGCTTCATCCAAGTTTTCACAACTTGTTCCCATTCGTTTCCAGATGAAGGCGACCGCGTCCAACCGCAGCATATCCACGCCAGTATTCGCGATAAACAGCATCTCTGCGAGCATGGCGCGAAATACGGCCGGATTAGAATAATTCAAATCCCATTGAAAACTATTGAACGTCGTCCACACCCACTTCTCCATCGGTGCAAACCACGTAAAGTTGCCTCGACGTACTGTGGGGAAAATCTCTCGCAACGTCCGTTCGTACTGATCCGGAATCGTGCGATCAGGAAAAATAAAATAATAGTCTTCGTACTCCGCGTTCCCTGATTGTGCTTGCTGAGCCCAATAATGATCATCGGCGGTATGATTGAAGACAAAATCCAGCACCAACAATATTCCGGCCTCGCGCAAGTCATCAGCAAGGCTGGTCAAGTCTTCAAGCGTTCCGATGCGTGGATCAATGCTACGGTAATTGCTGATTGCGTATCCGCCATCGTTATTGCCGGGACGAACCGCGAACAACGGCATCAGATGCAAATAAGTAAGCCCCAGTTTCTGGAAATACGGAATCTGTTCCCGCATCTTGCCGAGGTTTTCGCTAAACAGATCAACGTACAACGCACCGCCGACGACTTTCTCTGAAAGAAACCAGCGAGGATCATGGATCCGCTGCTCGTCGGCTTTTTTTAAATCGGCCGGTCGGAGCAGCCAAGCGCGGGCGAGCGTCAACAGGATCTGTTCAATGTGGTAGAAGAAATCCCATCGCCCACCGTACAGACTAAGTAGCAACGTGAACAATTCAGGCCAATGACGCTGTAGTCGTCGCTCGAAGTCTTGAGTGAGTTCGCGCTCGCCCCCTTCTGTTTCCCACAATAATTCTAATCGTGGTAACAGTCGAGAATAAGCCAAGTCCGCCTGCGGACTGGACGCGCTGCGAATCTTTCCGTTATTCAGTCCGATCATTCGGTATCGTGATGTGGTTCAAGAAGTCGTAATACTGAATCCCCTCCATGATGCCTCGCGCGTGCGTCGCTGTCGCAAAATAAATTCTCGGAAGCTTGCGAAGTCGTTCCAATTCGGGGCTGTAGTTGCCAACAACAACGCCTAAAGTGCGACCTTTGAGCATGCCCTCATCATTCCCACTGTCACCGGCAATCAGCAACCGCTCCGGCTCGAAACCCCAACGATACGCCAGATGCCGCATCGACAGATCGCTGCCGGCACGGATGGGCACGACATCCAAATACATACCCAAAGATAGTACGACCTTGGCACGCATGCCGGCCTCTCGCAAAATCTTTCGCAAATCATTGATTTTAGGAGCGTTTTCAGCGTCCAATTCATAACTAATCTTAAATTCCGACTGCTCATGCTCCGCTTGCGGGAATAAACCGGGCACATCGCCTAATACACGTCGAACTTCATCCGGCTCCCACTGAAAGGAGATTTGTTGCCTCCACGATCGATCGGGGTTCAACGCTGCGCCATAGTGCAATTGTGTCCCCGCAGAACTCGCAATCACATCTGGTCGAGGTAAATCATGGTGTTCGATCAACTTCAACACGTCATCGAGCCTTCGCCCCGTGGCGATTCCGAATCCGATATGCGATGCCGAATCCTTGAGCATCTGTTTGAACTCCTCCAGGGCCTCGTCATCGCCGATGAGGGTATTATCCAGGTCAGTAATGATCATGCGATCAAAGTCCGGCAACCGTCGCGACTGTCGACTTTCGCTCTGCACCGCCAGAGCCGGCTTCGCCGAATGCGCCAGTATGTCTTTCACATCCCGCAGGTATCGATCAGCGTGGGTACTCCAGTTGTAATACTCTGTTGCTCCGGCGATTCCATTTTGTGACCACTCCTGCCATTGATCCCTTTCCGTCAATGCACGCATGATTGCATGATCAATCGCTTCAGGGTCCAGCGGATCAACCAGCAAGCCGTTCTTGCAATTGGCGATGATGTCTCGGGGCCCGCCATCGTGCGTTGCCAAAATGGGAAGACCACACCCAGCAGCCTCCAACAATGTCAAGCCGAACGGTTCTGTAAGCGCCGGGTTCACGAACACACCGCGGCGTCGCGCCGCCAAACGATAGAGATCCGGAATATCGGCGGGCTTGTGTCCCTTGGGATAGGCTACATGACCATACAAGTTGTATACGTCAATCAAATTGATGATGTTGAGCAGCACCTTGCGTTGAGCTGGTGGTAGCTGCCGAATATCATCACGCGTCCCCAACAACAAAACCAAATTAGCCAGGTTGCGAAGCTTTGGATTCTCACCGAAAACTCGCACCAACATTTCAATATTTTTACGTTCGTCCGGTCGAGCGACTGTCAAGACGATGGGTTTTTCTGTATCACGCAAGAACGGTTCAATCTGTTCGGCAATCGGCGGCAACGGTTCACTTGGATCGTCGGGACGAAATAGTTCCAAGTCCACTCCTGGCGGTATCACCTCCATGCGATCCGGTTGGTAGTGGTCATACAATTCGTACTGCTCTTGCACCTCTTGCGACGTGCTGGTGATCACCAGCGACGCGGTCTCCAACGCCATCTCTTCCGCTTCATTGCGTTCGGGAAATTGGTACTGCTCGTCGATCTCAACACTGTCTTGGTCGTTCTTCAACATTCGCATGCGTTTGACACGGCCGAGTGAATGACCGGTGAACACGTACGGGATGTGAGCGAGTCGCGACAGTTGCGCGCCAGCGTAGCCTGCGTCGGCGTAGTGGCCATGAATGACATCTGGTAACCCCACACGACGAAAGTGGCCCAGCATTTGATCGACAAAACTCTCCAAGAATGGCCACAGCAGTTCCTTTCGCAGATACCGTTTGGGACCGAAAGGAATTCGGAAAATCTTGGCCTTGTTGTTGATCCGCTCTTCAACCTGTGCATAGTCAGGACCGACGCGATCATCAAATATCTGGCGCGTCACCAACTCGACACTAGCAACATCTTCGCGCCTACCAAGTTCATTCGCTAACTCAAGTACATACTTGATCTGTCCACCCGTGTCGGAATCGCGTCCCAATTCCGGCTCGTGGGCCCGAATCAATCCATGCAAACTCAGTAAGGTGATTCGTATCCCTCCGTTCGCAGTTTGGTTCATCAAAGATCGTTTATATGAGGAATGGCTGTTTGTAAAACTCCGCATCGCTTGTAGTTGCACCGCTCAAACCGCAAACCTCCGCCGCATAAGCGACCGCGTGCCCGAGCGTCTGGCGCGGATCCAACCCACGCAGTTGCCCGTACAGCACCACCGACGCAAACGCATCGCCAGCGCCGACAGCATCCACCCACTTCCGCGGCGTCGGAGCATCGACCGTATAACTCTCACCGTTTGCCGATATCCACTGTGCGCCAGCAGCTCCCAGGGTCACGTACAACTGTTCAATGCCATACTTTTCAAGCAACTCACGTGCCACACATTCTCGCGAAACTGGGTTTGTGATCTGTTTACCCGTTATCCTTCGCAGTTCGTCGACATTCAACTTCACGCAATGGGCACCGCCGAGAATCGGCTCGACCCATGTCCTGTCGAAGTGCGGCAAGCGGATGTTCACGTCGACGAACACCTTCACGTGTGGAATCTTTCGCAACTTCAAAACGGTTTGCCGACTCGTTGTACTTCGCCAAACAAGCGACCCATGATAGAGATACTCGGTATTCACGCTTTGAGGAGTTGGCTCAGGAATTGCATCCCAGGCGACATTGGCGGTGATATCGTACGACGGTTCACCGTCATCGAGCGTGACTTGTACAGTGCCTGTAGGCCGATCTGGCAGCACAGCAACATTTTGCGTGAGCATTTTCCATGCTTGCATCCGGCTCAGGATTTCATGACCGAGCGAATCATCGCCGACTGCGCTGACCATCACGGGCTGGGCACCGAAGCCGGAAAGGTTCCAGGCAACGTTCAGCGGGGCACCGCCCAAGATTCGGTGATCGGGGAAAATATCCCACAATACTTCACCGACAATGGTCGCTTGAGCGATCGACTTGGTGATCATGCTGCGTTTTAATCCTGTGTCTTGCGGTAGTCCGATTCCCTAACCTAGCCCCATCGACGTTCCATTTAAACCCATGAAGTATCTCGCCACTGATCTCGACGGCACCTTCATTCCTCTTCACCGTGATTCCGAGGGCGATTCCAAGAGCATCGATTGCGAAGGTTACGATTCGGAAAGTATCGAAGCGCTCGCCTTGCTCACCCAGGCCAGTGCTGCGAGAGAAATCGAATTGATTTACGTTACCGGCAGACATTTCCAATCGGTACTCGACGCGATCGACACCTACGCACTCCCCGTACCATCGTGGATCTTGTGTGATGTTGGGACGAGTATTTATCGACAAAACGAAAAAATCCAATTCGAGTTGGTCGATGAGTACCAGGAGGCACTCGACACAATCGTTGGAGACGTTGATGCCGATGCACTGCGTCATGATCTTGCTCGCGAAGTCACAAAGATGCGACTGCAAGAACCATTCAAACAGGGCCCGCATAAACTCAGCTTCTACACCAAGGCCGGCGAACTGGATCATTGTGTTGCCCAAGTCGA
This sequence comes from Pirellulaceae bacterium, assembly GCA_041751935.1. Classification (GTDB taxonomy): domain Bacteria; phylum Planctomycetota; class Planctomycetia; order Pirellulales; family Pirellulaceae; genus JBBSJZ01. The sequence continues at coordinate 6,606 of JBGSIA010000146.1, forward strand.
AGCGTATCTTGAATCGCATTCGTTGCCATACGGTATCATTGCCAGCATCGATCCGTTCAACGGTGACGGGCTTCTCGATGTGATGCCGCGAGGTGCGTCCAAAGCAATGGCGATCGATTGGTGGTGCGGCAACCACGACATCGATCCGGCACAGGTTGTATTCGCGGGAGACTCTGGAAACGATTACGCCGCTCTTATCGCTGGCCATCGCGCGATCTTGGTCGCCAACGCTGACCGAACACTGGCGATGCGTTTGCAAGACGATCACGCTCAACAAGGTTGGATGGGACGATTGTTTCTGGCCTCCAAAAATGCGACCGCCGGAGTCCTGCAAGGCGCGCGTTGGTTCGGGCTTCTGGATCAAGAACTTGACGCGCTGGAACCGGCGACGATGGATGTTGCGCATTTGAATCGTGTTCTTGGAGCAATCCCGATCACAGAAACCGCGACTCGTTTTTGTGTTTGGGCTCCTCATCACGACGTCATCAGAGTTCAATCGGCCGACGGTGGCCTGACTGATTCTCTCTCACGCGTTGCCGGTGGTTATCACGTCGGTGTTGTAAACGGACTTTGCATCGGCAGTCGCTATTGGTTGCAGTTACACAATGGTCCCCCGAGGCCCGATCCTGCCTCCAGGTTCCAACCCGACGGAGTTCACGGCCCCAGTCAAGTCGTCTCGCAACAATTCGCTTGGACGGACACAAGCTGGCAAGGCGTCAAGCGAGACGACTTAGTGATTTACGAATTGCACGTGGGCGCGTTCACTGACGGCGGTACGTACGGGTCAGCGATCGATCGTTTGGGTGAACTTGTCGAACTGGGAATCACGGCGGTCGAACTGATGCCGCTTGTGGAAACCGCAGGTCGTTGGAATTGGGGTTACGACGGAGTTGATTTGTTTGCACCGCGAAACTCTTACGGTTCGCCACGTGATCTGTGTCGCTTTGTCGATGCTGCTCACGCCAAGGGATTGGCTGTTATCGTCGACGTCGTTTACAACCACTTTGGCCCAGAAGGGAACTACCTCGGCGATTTCGGATCTTACATCTCACACAGACACAACACCGTCTGGGGAGCGGCACCGAATTTGGACGATACGAAAGATTCCGAACAAATGCGGCGGTTCCTGATCGCCAACGCGATCCATTGGCTTGATGAATACCACATCGACGGTTTACGAGTTGACGCGATCCACTGCATCCTTGACGACAGCGAGATCCACTGGGTCCACGACCTGAGCGATGCCGTTCGTCGTTGGGGCGAACTTCACCATCGACAACCGCTGTTGATCGCGGAAGCCAATGTTTATGACCCCGAGATGACCGTTCCAACACGCGAAGGCGGCTACGATTTCGATGCAGCATGGTGCGATTGTTTCCTACATGGCGTGTTCGCTGTCCTGCGTCCGGAAGAACGGTTGTCCAATCGCGTATACCGCCAATCGGATCTAGCCGTCGTGCTGGAACAGGGCTTTGTGTATGAGGGCACGATCCACCGCCCGCGCTGGCGTGTGATCTTGGACTATCGCCCCAACACTCATGGACTTGTTTACTCAATTCAAAATCATGACTTCATTGGCAATCATCCGCTCGCCAAACGTCTGCATCAATTGACCAGCGTCCAAACACAACGTGCCGCCGCGGTGCTGTTGCTGCTCTCGCCAGCGATCCCCATGCTGTTCATGGGCGAAGAATTTTGTTGCGAACACCCGTTTCTTTTTTTCGTCGATTTCGGCGACGAGGATTTACGTCGTGCCGTTGTTGCCGGTCGACATGCTGAGTACCCGCAGCATGATTGGTCCAGTTCTGTTTCTCCGATCAAAGAAGCTGCATTCAACAGCGCGAAAATTGGTCCCGTTAGTGATGGTGACGAAGCAACCTGGCAATGGTACCGATCTCTGATCGCGATGCGAAAGCGACTTCGCACACTCGGCTTACTCAGTGATCGCTATTTGCGGACCACTTCCCAGACCACTGACGGCGTCTACATCATGCGATACCAGAGCGACAGTCAGATAGCGACCGTTGCCGTCCGCCTTTGCGCCGAACCCAATGCCAACGATATCTCAGGTGTTATGGACGTCTATAAAGTCGACAACATCCCTGGCACGCTCGAACTGGATTCTCGATTAGGAGAAACCGAGCGAGACAGCCTGCTCCCCAACCACGCCAAGGTCTACGTGACGCCTGAGGAGTGATGGCGATCGACGTACCGCTCCCGACCATTCTTTAGACCCTAATAGCCGCGACGCAGTACCCACTGTGTCGCGTGCTGGACCAGTGGTGTCGCATTGTCGAGTCCGAACTTTTGCTTGATGTTCTCTTTGTGTCGTTCGATGGTCTTGACACTTAAATACATCGTATCGGCGATTTGTCGTGTCGTTCGGCCGATGCCAACATGCTCAAAGAGTTGCAGTTCATGATTGGTCAGCGAGTCAATGCCGACGGGTACTTCAGATTTGGCGCAGTGCATTCGACCACGAATCAAATCCTTGGTGACAGCCTCGCTAAAAAAGAAATCGCCGCGAAGCACCGCTTGAATTCCGTCAATCAGTTTCTCAGGCGCCTGCTGCTTGTTGATGAACCCTAACGCACCAATTGCCAGCACGCGATTTGCGAACAAACTTTCCGCGTGCGCGGAAATGACAAGCACCTTCAGTGTGAGGAGGACTTCGACCGCAGTTCAGTGAAAATGAATGACGAGTGTTCGTGTGGACACTCATTTTGCTGCATCTTGGCGGCAGTTTCTCGCCGCGGTTACGCCTCTCTGTCGAATACACCTGATTTCCCTAATTCTGAACAGTTGCAATCCTTTTCTGAACATTTGCGATCCTTTCAGCCATCGACTATTCCTAAGTCATTTCCGTTTGCAGTGGTACGGTACGACAGGGGCTGAACTTCCCTCTTGGCCCATGTTCAGGCCGAGGTACTATTAAAAATTGTCGAGAAATTTGGGTTTTTCTCTCTTGCCTCGCAGCTTACCTGTGCGACAATCTGAGCGAGTAGTGGTGGGGTAATACGTCATAACCTTTCGGGGTTCCGGCAAATGTCCACCTCTTCAGCAGCAGTTACTTTTTCTCTTTTGCTCGTTTTGAGGAGCCTGTAATGGTAAAGATGCGTCGAGTGACGGGCTTTACGCTCGTTGAGTTGTTGGTTGTTATTGCGATTATTGGTGTTCTTGTTGGTCTATTACTCCCTGCGGTCCAGGCGGCTCGTGAAGCAGCTCGCAGAATGAGCTGCAGTAACAATTTTAAGCAAATTGGATTGGGGCTGCACAACTACCATGCCGCCTACGACAAGCTGCCACTCGCTGGTGCTGGAACCCAACCGACTGTCGCAACCGATGCGTGGGTTGCATCGGCAACGGGGAACAATCTTCGGTTGAGTATTTTGGTTGGCACATTGCCGTTTGTTGAACAACAAGCGCTGTGGGAGCAAATCAGCAATCCATTAGTTGCTGGCGCGACGACGTTCCCTCCGATGGGACCAACGCCAGAAAACATCAATTACAAGCCTTGGACAACGGAAATTCCTGGATACCGTTGCCCAAGTGACCCGGGTGTGGGTCTTCCTGCGTTGGGGCGTTCCAATTACATGGCATGCTTTGGCGATTCGGCTGTAGTTTCATCTCGCGATGTTCTCAACGTTGGCGCAACTCAGCCGTTCCCATACGTCGCAACGGCCGGCAGTACAAATAACGCAAGGTCAGGCGCTCGAGGTGTGTTCTCGCGTGGTCAGCAATTGGGATTCCGTGATATTCTGGACGGTACCGCCAATACGATTGCCATGGGCGAAATCGCGACTTACCTCGGCGATAAGGACGTTCGAACGATCTCGACTTTAGGCACGAATAATGTGGGTGCAATTCTCCAAGACAACCCCAATTGGTGCAAAGAACAAACGGCTGGCCCGGCTGCATACATTGACCCAGCGCGTCCTCGCTTTTGGCACCCCACGACGACCCTCGCTGGCATCGGACGTGGTTTCCGCTGGGCTGAAATCTCGCCTTCGTTCGGTGTCTGCACAACCATTCTCGGCCCGAACAGAGAGTACTGTGGTCACGGTAGCGACACACGTCCAAACATCACGACAATGTCAAGTCAGCACCAAGGAGGCTGTCACGTCCTGATGGCAGACGGTGCAGTTAAGTTCATTACCAATTCGATCGAAGCAGGGAACTCCAAGAATGCCCAGGTCCACAACGGTGGTACTGCGGCTCTGAACAATACGCCAGGTTCACAGAGCCCATATGGCTTGTGGGGAGCGCTTGGATCACGAGGATCGGCGGAAGTCGTTCAAGGGTTCTAGGCTTAACGAGAGCTTCCAGTGAAACATGAACCTCAGGCCGAATTCGGCCTGAGGTTTTTCGTTGACACCGGTCAATGTTCGCTGACACCGGGCAATGTTCGCTGGCACCGGTCGATGTTCGCTGGCACCGGTCGATGTCGAAGACTTAACGTTCAGAATTGACTTCTGGACAGTTGAGACAGGCTCAGCCAATAACGATTTGACACACACGAATAGAACTTGTTTTAAAATAAAACGTTAGCGAACGGTGCAACTTCGTTGTGCAGAATTAGCCGTTATTGTTGTGCTTTCATCGCCGCGGATTCGGCCGCTTCCTGCGCCTTCATCTGCGCCTCGTAATCCACCTTTTCTTGCTCGTCTATATTTCCGGCCACATCGACGTTGCTAGGCGAGCCACCACAACCTGCGACAAGAATCACTAGTGACATCCACACGACATTCAGCAAAATTTTCATAACATTTACTCTTGGGTGAAAGCTGAGAATCTGAAGGTTAGACTCTCTGTACGATCGCCAGTATAGCGATTGATATTTCAAAGGGGTAGTTGCGAAAATATCGCTCGACTTTTTTCGGCTCAAGAATTATTGGCACATCGAAAATCATGGTTCAATTTACTCAACGGCCAGTCGTTTTTTTTGTCCTGAACGCGTTCGTTGGATGGACAGCTTGCTTGGCTGCGTTAACGCTGGGGTGTTCAGGTAATTCGCAGAGCGGATCAACGAGCCGGACGGCGTCTATTGAAGTGTCCTCATCGGCAGGATCGCCGGATAAAAACTCGACTCGTCAGCCAGAACCCAATGCGGCAGAGAAACAAGCATTCGTAGATCGGCTGCGTCCGCAAGTGGAAGGCTTCTGTGGTAATTGCCACATGACGCCACGTCCCGAGAGTGTCGATAAGCATCGCTGGCCTCGCGAAGTGCTGCAGGGGTTTGAATTCCATCGCGTCTCGGGCGTTGAAAGAACTAACATGCCATCAGTCGACGACACCACCAAGTTCTTTGTTTATCAGGCGCCCGAGATTCTCGAAATGCCGGAATCTATCGTTGGGAATCCAGTTGCTCGCGTGAAGTTTCAAAACACGCGGATCGTTAAGCAAGTCTCGCAAACGTCGGAATCGCAGCCGCCTTGCGTTAGCCAATTAACGTGGGTGGACTTGGATGGCGACGGGAAAAAGTCGTTGGTGTACTGCGAGCTTGGTACAGGAAGCGTCTTTCAATTTCAGCCAACAGTCGACGACACTCCGCGACTGTTGGCTGTACTTTATCAGCCAACTTCGTTAGCCCCCGTCGACTTGGACAACGATGGGAACCTGGATCTCATTGTGGCAGACCTCGGAGAGTTTTTGGCCGCTGATAGCGAGTTTGGTCGAGTCGTATGGTTACGGAAACGCCCCGATGGCGAGGGCTATGAGAAAGTCACCTTGAAAGACGGTCTGGGACGAGTCGCCGATGTAGAATCTGCTGACTTTGACGGCGATGGTGATTTCGACATTCTTGTGGCCGAATTTGGCTGGCGCACTTCGGGACGTATCCTGCTGTTTGAGCAGACGCACGTGGATGATAAACACATGCCGAATTTCAACATGCGCGAGATCGATCCTCGCCATGGGGCAATCGAAGTTCCGCTGGTGGATCTAAATGGAGATGGCAATCTCGATTTTGTTGCACTTATCAGCCAAGAACACGAAGTCGTGGAAGCGTTCATCAATGATGGGAATGGTCGCTTTTCTATCGAAACAATTTATCGTGCGAACGATCCGATCTATGGTTCCTCCAGAATTGAATTGGTGGATGTTGATGGCGACGGCGACGAGGATGTGGTTTACGCAAATGGTGATTCATTTGATAGTGGATCCAAGCCCTATCACTCAGTGCAATGGCTAGAAAACCAGGGAGCGTATCCCTTCGAGCACCATCACATTTCCTACATGCCAGGTGTATTGTCGATCAAAGCGGCTGATTTCGATGGCGATGGTGACATCGACATCGTTGCTGGAGCATTAATGCCCGAGCCAGCTAACGAGCAACTTGAGGCAAGGGGAGTCGAATCGTTGATCCTACTGGAACAGACATCACTTCGAGTATTTCGACGAACAAAGTTAGAAACGTCAACCTACCAAAACGCCTCAATTGAAGTCGGTGACTTTGATGGCGACGGTCGTATCGATATAGCTGTTGGAAATTTCTTGCATTTTCAGCCCCATTTACCGACTCGCCAGGATTTTACAATTTGGAGAAACCTTGGTCTGCAGTAGTGATCGCCAACACGTATCGGCAGTGATCGACTTTAAGCTTGATAAGTCCAACTGCATTTCTACGTGACCATCATCCAATTGCCAGGGAGTGTTTACGGTCAATCTAGACTGCACGGCTTGGCGGGCCGCGTCCACATCCACGCTTGGGTCGTCCGGCAATTTTGTTGCGATGGCCAGCCACGCTTCTGCTTCCCAGAGTCGGCCTAAGTTTACAAGTACCGTCGAAATCTCAACAGCTAACTCGCGGGAGATGCTTCGCGACTTAACGAACCGGTCTTTGACTTGCTTCAAATGCCCAAGTTCCTCGATCCGGTTACCGATCGCGTCATTGGTCTCCTCGGAAACCTGGAATTCGTGGGACGGCAAATGTCCGAGTTCTTCCCGCAGGCCCTGCCATGCCGCAAGGGCGAGCGGATCAAGTCTTGAGGCTTTCCAATAGGCTCTCGCCGAACCGGCATGATCATTTAACTGAGACTTCCACTCGCCCATCGTTACCCAGTAACCAACTTCGTTTTCGTAGTTTCCTTGCAATCGATCTGCCCATTTGCTGAGAGGGCTAAAATCTCCCGAACGTACGTATGCTTCGCCCAGCAAAACCTGAGCCTGCACATTCTCAGGATGTGAAGCTAGTATCTCCTGCAACAACTCGATCGCATCGGCATAGAGCCCTTTGCTCAAATCGATCATGACCTGAGGGATCAAGGGGCGCTTGTCTCGAGGGTTACGATCGACGAGAGATTTCCAAGCTTCGTCGTTGGATGCATTTCGACTGACATTACAAAGTGAAGCGAGAAGCTCACTATCGAATTTCCGTTTCCTTACGAGGTATCTTCCGTGCGGAATTGCCTGGGATCGGTCCTCTAGACCCATCAACAGATCATAGATTAGTCGACGAGTACCAAGCTGCTCAGGCTGTGCCTTCAGTACATCGCCCAGGAAATCTAAACCATCAAAAAGCCGTCCACCCTGAATCGTTGCCAAAAACGCTTGTTGAACACGCTCTTCGCGACTGAACGACTCAGCACGACACGCGGATATTAACAAGTCGGCCGATTCGTCGAAATGTTCGCATTTAAAGGCGACCCAAGCTAGCTGGGCGAGTATATCCGCGTCTTCGCTGTACTTCTCGCGAACACGATCGGAAAAAAGCCATGCAGTATCCCACTGGCCTAGCCTTACGGCATCCTGCAGATCCTGCAATGGCTCATTCGTTTTTTCGGAGTTGCGAATTGATGAATTCTGATCGCATCCACAAAATAACTGTGCTGACGCACAGCAGTACCATACAAGCAGAATTGCAGTAAATCTCATGGTTCGATTTTACGACAAGTGTCACGGTCACGTAAGTATTACACAGGCATTCGATAAGAAAAGCGGGGTTCCAAGCCCTCACCAGTGCCGCGAGAACAAGTTAAAGCAGCTTGAAGTGGCTTAGCTGGGTCGTTCTCCAAACTTGTATTTATTGCGACAGAACCCTACCGGTGTAAGTCCAATTATAAGGTTTTGCCATCACCTCGTTAAAGTACTCGATGAACGATTCGATCGAATTCTCCAACTCGTCCACGCTCGCGAAACTCATCTAACGAGTCACTTTGTTCGGCAATGCTCCAAACCAGATTTCAATCTGGATTGAGCCACGAACAATGACGCGGTGTGTACATGAATTGGATCCGGTGACCAGGTTCGGTTAAAAAAGCCACGCGGCTTTCAATCGACTTCAATATCCCACTATCGCCCTTCTTCCCGAGATCGTCGTCGATACCACAGCAGGCCGCCACATAGCGAACGCAACTTTCACTGCTGTGCGTGTTCAAATTGTCCGAGATCAAGCGGTAGCCGGCGTCCGGATCGAGCACAATCACATTGTCGATGCAGATCGTGTGAATGCCTTGGGTTTGGTAAAGGGTGATCGCTTCGCGATAGGCACCGCAGATTTCAGCGACTCGCTGATCGAAGTGGGGGTCTGGCGGCCTATAGGTTTGCTACTCTTGGAACGATTGAGCTTCCTTTCCAATCGTCAGTGCGCATTGGATCCAAGCATCCAAACATCGGTGATGGGGAAACCTTCCAATCGCTTTTGCGTCGATCCTCCACGCCACTCGGCGCGCCACTTGCAGTCTTCGGTTGTCGCATTGGCCCACCCGAATTCCCGATTTAAGGAGCTTCCATCCGATGACACAGTTTCCGTTTCGACGCCCCGTCCAACTTTTCCCACTCATGATTGCGGCGTTAGTGATGTGCTCAGTCAGCTATGGGCCCCCAAGCTGGGCTCAAGAGCGACAACGCGACAAGCCTCAAACTGAGCAACAGACCGACACTGGCACAGCTACTGAAATCAATAATCAAACGGACAAACAACCCGACTCACAAACCAAAAAACGTGCGAATCGACGAGCCAAGAATCAAACCAATCCCCGCGACAACCAGAAAGAAACTCAGCAAGAAAACCAGCGAGAAAACCAGCGACCGAAAAACCAAGCTGATGCACGATCCACCAGCGTGGATGACGAACATGCCGAGGACGAGTCACCACAACTTGGCGTTATCGTCGGTTCGTGCCCAGGTGAGGGCGTGTGCGTTTTGGATACTATTTGGGGCAGTCCAGCGGATGAAGCGGGAATTGTCCATGGCGACTATATCCTGTCAGTCGATGGTACAGCGGTTTCAACCCCCAAACAGTTGCAGCAGGCTTTGCAAGAAAAATCAGATGGACAGAAGATAAAAATCGAAGTATGGCGACAAGGTAAAACAAGCAATCGCGAGGTGATGTTGGCAGCCAAAGGCGATAAGCCGCCCGCCAGTCACCGTGCGTGGCTTGGCGTCATGCTCGCCCCAGGTGAGGGAGACACCAAAGGCGTGTTGATCGAACGTGTCATGCGCGACAGTCCAGCTGCCAAGGCTGGTCTTCAAAGCGGTGATGTGATTATCCGCCGCGACGATCAAGAGATAAGCGACATGCAAACGTTCGCGGATAACGTCGCCGACATGGGACCAGGTTCACAGTTGCAATTGACCATTGAGCGAGACGGAAACGAACAGCAAGTGGACGTTACGCTTGGGGACAAGGACGATGCACCAATGCAATTCATGCGACAATCGATGCAGCCGTTTAGTGACAGCCTGAGAGAAGATTTTTCTCAGCCCGATGATAGTCGAAGCGACTCGCTGCAAATATTGGAAGATGCCGTCGATGAAATGCGTCAACGAATCCGTGAGTTGGAGAGTCAAGTTAGAGAAATCAACGGCAAGGACGACGTTTCGCAAAACTCAAACACGCTTGATCAAACTGCCACCATGCTGGTTGTCCAACGAGACGGCGGGCGCGACTGGGACAACCGCCGGAATCGCAGTTGGGACAATAGCTACTACGATTGGCGAAATCGGTATCGTAGCGGCTACCGCGCGCCGCTGTATCGCAGCCCAGGATATGGCAACTACTATTACCGTTATGGTGGCCAACCCTACTACGGAAATTATGGTCGTAACTACGGCTACGGATTCGGTCGTGGCGGTGTCCGCATCGGCAATTTCGGCGTGTGGTGGTAAATCGCCCAAACGACGACCGGACGCGACCCAACTTCAATAGTCGAGTCGCCAGACTTCCGTTCACAGCGCCAAGCTTCTGCATTGGCGTTGAGTTCGACCTGAAATGATCGACGCAATATCGCGTTGGATGCGCTTAAGCCAAAAAAGGAATTCGTGAGCATTTACCATGAAGTCACCACTTGTTCTTGGAATGACGATTGTCATTAGCCTACCGACTGCCGCCCTCTCCCAATTGCCTGTGGTGAGATCGTCGTCACAGAGTTTGACGGCACCCACTCCGGATCGCAGTCGTAAGGCGAGCGAAACTGGTTTGAAGACAGAAATAGAGACGAGTGATGTGGACTCAACCACCGCTATGGTGGCCTCAAAGAGTGAGGACTTATATCCGCTGCGCGCCATCTTGCGACAGGCCAATGCGAGTTTGGAGTTTTGCCGCGGCGAAATACGTGATTACACCTGTACGCTGATTGCTCAGGAGCGAATCAACGGCCAACTCGGACATCCCAAAAGCTGCCAGGCGAAAGTGCGGCATGAGTGTGGTCCAGAGCCATCGAGTGTAACGTCGGTAAGTATCTACTTGAAGTTTCAAGAACCAGCGTCAATGAAAGGTCGAGAGGTACTGTTGGTCAGTGGCAAAAACGATGGCAAGATGCTGGTTCGAAAAGGAGGAATGCACCTAGCGCATTTGACGGCCCTGGTTGAACCTACTGGCACGCTGGCGATGCACGGCAGTCGCTACTCAATTCACGAGTTTGGCATCCAACGCCTGATCGAACGAATGATCGAATTTGGCAACAACGAGTTGGCCCAAGGGAACAGTCGGGTTAACGTTTGCGAGGGTGTCGAAATGGGCGAGCGGCGGTGCACGAGTTTTGAACTCATTCATCCCGTGCGTCAACAGAACGAATAACAAACTATCCCGCGTGGAGCGTAGCGGAACCGCGGGATAGTTTGGACGTTGAACTGAGACGCTTGGCTGGGCACCTTGAACGGCTATGCGTTTTCTGTCGGTCCGCTATCCCTTGAAGCTCAGTCTAAGG
>JBGSIA010000147.1:0-6444 GCA_041751935.1 Pirellulaceae bacterium
ACGAGCTAACTGAGTTCATCGATTACTACAACACGTCGCGACTTCATTCATCCCTTGGCTATCTCTCGCCAATCCGATTTGAATCAACCGTCCCTCGTTAAACGAAGAGGACGCGTGGCCCCCGGAATCCAGGCCACCTCATGCCATCGCGTGCTGTGGTTCGGAAGGAACCAACGCTCGGATACACTTGTCGATCGCATCGCTATCCAGCACGCCGGGCTGTGGTTCGGAAGGAACCAACGCTCGGATACACTTGGCTGATGTGTTGAGCACGATCATGTTGCGCTGTGGTTCGGAAGGAACCAACGCTCGGATACACTTCAGCCCGTTGCTCCCATGCAATGCGTTGTGCTGTGGTTCGGAAGGAACCAACGCTCGGATACACTTGCCCCACAACCAGTACCGCCTGTACCTACGCTGTGGTTCGGAAGGAACCAACGCTCGGATACACTAGTGCCAAGTGTCGTTCCATCTGCTGCGTAGCTGTGGTTCGGAAGGAACCAACGCTCGGATACACTACCTGGGCTGTAAAGCCTTTGCCGGTCGATGGTTGTAGAAACGGAATCCGTCAAAAAAGGAGGAATTGCTCATCAGGTTGCTCAGTTTCAATTGCGTTTCCACCAAAAAAGTTTTCCATTTTGCCAAATTGACGGTCGGTTACGCTTAGCATGCGAACATGGCCGTCAGTGGGTAATTCGCTGCGCACCAGCGCACGGGTCGGGTCGCCTTGCTTTTCGCTAGCATGATAACGCGCATAGACGGACAACTGCATCTGCATGAAGCCTTCTCGCAATAACAGCTTTCGAAATTGCGAATAACTACGCCGCTGACGCTTACTCGCGACCGGCAAGTCAAAAAATACGAATGTCCACATACCTTGGTACTCTGATAGCGACATCAAGTAAATCTCGGAAACGATAGTTGTGGCAGTTCGAGCTCATCTCGCTCGCCTGAGTAAACTTGGGCCAATGAGCTGGAAATTCGCGATGCGAGATCGAACGGGTCTCTTTCTTCGCCAGCAAGTTTCTGCTTGGATGTTATCGCGCGGATAATGTGATTTTTGCCGGTCGATGTTAGATGATCACCAGTTCGGAGTTGCTCCCCCAGTTGCACAACCGCCACATCAACGAGAGGTCGCATCGGTTCCATTAGGTCATCCGCAAGGCAAAAGGCGTTGTACCGATTGTGGTGATGGAGACCGATTGTTGGGTGGAGTCCAGACGCACAAATTGCTCGGGCGACAATTGCACGAAGAACTGCATAGCCATAGTTCAAGAATTGGTTTTCGTCGTCAGCCGAGAGGTTTCGTTTGAATTTGCGATCGCAGAACAAGCGTTGCCAATATCGACGCGCTGCTTGAGCTTCGACATTCGATGGGTCACCAGAGCGAACTTTTGATTTCAGCAATCTCAGCCCGCCATCGCTTCCATGAACATGTTCGAGCGCCGCCGCTTGCGACTCGATCTTAGAACGAGTGATCTGCTGCCAAAGACGTTTGCGCAACGGCTTCGGAGCCTGGGTCTGAGCTGCGAATCGTTCGGTTTGAGTGCTATTTGCAGCGAGCGGTAATAGCATCCCGTTTGGCATCCGCGAGGGTCCGCAGGTGATGAACACGCCTCCGTTTTCCGCAAGTATGGAGAGTACTGCTTGCGTATACGTCACCTGCGGGTGAGACACGATAACAACGGCAATGTCAGAAATCGGTAGTCGCTTTTCGGGGGCGTCTCTACACTTAATGACTAGACAATCCAGCGCGACACTTAAGCGTGTTGGCGACGAAGCAATATCGATGATGTGTGAACGCGTCACGGGCGAATCTGCGATGAAACCAATCGAGATCGCCGTCCCTGGTTAACTGCACAGCCTACCCCGGCCAGGATCAATCATGCTTGCCGCACGGACAAAGTTCTACCCGCGATGACATTTCCACTTAAGAAATTCACTTTGGCGTATGGTATGATGAGGAATCTTTAGAAAACCGGAGGCACAATGACTGAGATTGCATCATAACTATTGGCAACATTTGATGCGTTGCCAGCGAAGGAACAGAAGGAAATCCTATTGCGACGGTTACCGCGAACTTCTGGGATAGACGAATCAGTGCTTGGTGATGCCGAGTTGACGGCCGCAGCAGACGAGTTGTTCCAAAAGCTAGATGCAGAGGAATGCGTCAACGAATAACTTTTAACGACATTCAACGAAATCGAGATTGAACTTCGACTGAAGTCAATTCTCGGCTGTCAGCCCACGCGGGTCAGTAGGACACGGCCTACTGACTCTGGTTTATCATCGCTGGATCGTTTCCAGCAGAGTCCTCCTCGATTAGCAAAGACGCCAATAGCACGCTTTGTTAGTCGAACGGATCGGCGGGAAGACTTCGCCCGTATCGAGAGGAATCACCATCTCGTCAGCAGTCGGCGATGGCACTCGCGTACCATCAACATAGCCATCGAATCGGTAATTGCCTTTTTGAGGCGCACGGCTACCAGTCTTGTAACGCATTTGTATTGCTCCAAGAAGGAATGGAACATCGCTCGCCTCACCAGCGATTGGGTTGAAACATTTGAAATTCCCGGGCATACTCGCGTTACATGTTGCGCGTGCTGAGGCACGGGTAAATGGCGAGGACGGAGTTGCACCTTCGTCCTCGTTTTCAAATCATAGGAGTAGTTGCTATTCCGTGCTAGTCCCCGTATGATTGGATTTAGTACTGAAACAGCTGTGTCCGATAGCTTTTCCGTGCTAGCTGTGGTTCGCACCGAATCAACACTCGGGTTCACTCGCGACAGTACGTGTCGACGCTGACCGCGGTTACTTCACTTCTTCGCAAACCTCGATCACCTTGCCCAGCGGTGTAAGTTCGACTTTACGGGCATGGAGTTCCAGAAGGCGACTTACGGAACAGCGAATTCGCTCGCCTGGAGTCTTCTTTCGAACATTGATCGGGTTTGCGTTGGAGTGGAACACGAACTCGAGCTGGCTTCCAGACAGGACAACGACTCGGCAAAGCTCATCGACCTCATCTTTGCGTCGCAACAACAAATGATCCCCGCCGGACAGCCAGAACTTAAATCGCCGATTCTTGCCAAAATCTTTTTGCACCACTGGTTGTTTTAGTCGAACTCTCGTTTGCGCCTCAAACCGAGTGACGAGATGCCCTTCCCATTTCACTTCTTGGCCGTCTTTATCCAGTACCGCGACGATGGCCATATGGTGATTTGCACCCGGATTGACATAGCGGGACTTCGATCCGCTACCAATTTGAATCGGGTTGGCAGACTTACGGATTCTCACACGTCGGATCACGGTTGTTCGGCCATTCTTCCCGTGCAGATGCGGCAAGTGTCTGGGGTCTTTGAAGGTATCTTCTGGTGGTTTTCCTGATGCCTTTAACGCTTTTTGTACAAGCTCACGAATCGTGTGATCCACAATCTGATCGACTTCGCCCGTCGAAAGCGAATCGAGAGACTTGCGAACATGATACGACTCAATTGCTTTGCCAGTTTTATCGAATCCATTCAACTTTGGATGACTCAAGATCGTTTCCTCGTGCAATCCACCGTTAACTTTTCGATTCACCCGTGAAGAGATCTGCATGGACTCGACGAGTGCTCGCGCTTGACTAAGCAATCCGTCAAATGGCGGATCGATCTCGGCAAACATTTTGCTGTTTGTTCGCTCAGCTCTTTCAGCGGCCTCGGCGAGCCGCTTGACTGCGGAACTATCGCTAAGTGCGGTCACGAGCGCATCAATCGCGTGGTGGCGATGATCGCTGCGGTTCTTTTGATCGGCGTGACCGATGATCGAATTGAGATCCCAGCGTTGGCGCAGATACGCGGTGATTCGTCCAGCCGTTGGAAACACACGTCGACTGCCATTAACATCGATTGGCCCGCCGTACAGGTGAGCGAGATAAGTCGTCGCAAGTCTTGCCGCGTATCGCGTGTCATTCAATTGCCGATTGACAAAGTCGTCATCGGGTTTTTGCATCTGAAAGCGTTGCAACTTTGCTTCGCGAGCATCGCCGCGCAGGAACCTTAATCGCCCAAGCATCTCTTCGTACTCCGCAGTGCCACCAAAGGCTTTCCAGGGCATGCGGTTGCTTTTGCGGCGGTTGTAGTCCGTACGACAAAGCAGTTTATTCAGGAATGAATTGTCGAGCGATTGGCTCAGCGGGATCGTATGCTCGATCTCGAATTTTGGCTCGTCGCCGACCAAGTCTTTCATACTGATTTGCTCGCCACTGTATGGACATACGAACCCGCATTCCTCAGCAAGACGAATCTTCAGAATATTGTCGGCGGTAACATACCGTTCATCGTTCATGCACTCCAGAATCTTTTTCTTTGCAGCGTCACGAGATCGTTCGTTTGCCTTGTTGCGTTTCTGGATATCTTGTCGCTTTTGCCGTGAATGCTTGAGTTCACGTGCCAGCTCAACGCGAATCCATTCTGGTGGATGCCCCATTTCACGCACGATCGTGTTGACGACTTTGCGAAGCTCGGTCAGTACTCGGATCACTGCGGGATTGCGGAGGTCCGTCATCGACTCGATCACCGGCGGAAGCGTCTCAAAGACTTCGCCAGCAGAATCAACGGATGTGTAAAGTTGCTTACGTGCAGTGGCGAACGGAACTCCTTCACGCATTAACGGAAGCAGCTTACGAATCGCTCGCCGCGAGATCGAGCCATACCCTTGCTCAAGCACAACTCGCGACAGTTTCTTCGCAATGGCTTCATCAAATTTGAACTTTGATCGCAAACGCTGCTCAAGCGCAGTTTCTGACTCGAATTGCAATATTTCATCCACCAAGTTTGTTTGCTCGTCATCCGACATCGCAAACCATTTTGGGCCAAGGATCCCGCTAATCTTGGACGCCGTACGATTGCCGACGAGTTTCGAGTCGCCTCCTTCCTCGTAGTTGAACACGAAATTACGGCCGTACGTCGCCGACTTCCTAAATCCAAACAGTTTGCGAATCGCGCCAAACGTCATTTCGCCCTGAGCACTCAACTTGTCGAGTAAAAGCGTTCGTAACTCGCGACAATCTGGGTCAATGAGAGCTCGTTCTCGGCCATCCGGCTCGATGAACTTGAGATCATTCACTTTCTGGAGAAAACGAAATTCCTGGTACGGCAAACACGCGAGTAACGCCCGTCTGCGGCCCACATATTTCATCTTTACGCTGCCATCCGCTGACTTTCTTTTGGGATCGACAATTGGGTAGCGTTCGAGTTCGCATCGCCCTACCAGGCCTCGTTGTGACTTGAGTGGGCGCTGATCGAAAATTGCGGACTCAATGAGCTTCTTCGCTTTGTCATCCAGATGAGGATAATGCGGTGCTTGTGCCGACCAAATGGCATCAAACTCGTTGCGGAACATTCGGCGCGCAGTCCATTGCCGACGCAACTTGACGTGTTCGGGATCGATTCCGGCAAAGTATTCCCCGAGTGTTCGTGCTCCCGCATTGATCATCGCAGTTTCAAGTTCGGCGATACCTCGTTTGACGACTCCGTCTTCGTTTTCATCGTCGCCAGCCGCTTTACGGTTAGACAAAAAGCCGCGACGTTGCGCGAGTGAATAGAGGGCACGCCCGAAGGCAAACAGGGAAATCGGCTGGTCGAGTGCGAGGCGACGGATGCGGTACGGAAGTAGATGTTGGGCCGAGTCGCTTTCAGCCGGAAACTCCACTCGCAGCTTTTCATCGAGTTCAAAAATAAGAGCATGACGAGTGTCCGAGTCAAAGTCATTGTCGACGGTGCTTGGTTCGGGAAGTAACCGAAGTTCAATGAGAGTTTTCAGAACTTTGCGGATGCGCCACGCACGTCGCCAGTGTTGACGACGCGGTCCTCGCTTAGTTCGTCGTTCGACCGCGTTTGATTCATCACGTCCACCTTCGACGTCGCCACTGACGCCCGCATCGAATCGACGAACGCCCATCGCGAGCACCTCGAGGGGTTTTCCGGCAACTGGTTTGTCGACTCGAATTGTCGCCCAGCCCACAGACCCGCTACCCAGATCGATCCCTAGACCATACAGAACCTTCGTTGACTTACCCACAATGCATGCCCCAACGGATATCAGAAAAATAGTTTACAGATCACAAGTGCAACCTAAGATAGCTGGTCTGGTTGACACGTGCCACCGAGTCAACTAAAACAACTGTAGTGTATCCGAGTGTTGATTCCCTACGAATCATAGTAAGGTATCACACGTGAGGCTCTGCCCCCGGGCAACCTCTTACGCTCTCGATCTCAAGGTCTGGGAGCGTTTTTTGTTTTACGGTCGTTTTGCCCTTTCTAACTGGACAGCGCCAGTTTGATGTTTTTGGTTTTAGTTTCACGGGAATTTTAGTCGACGCTTTTGATTTGGTCAGGGTCGATTCCAAGATCATGATAGTCAGCGATGCGTCTCTTGCGATGGCAACGACTTGCTTCAGCATTA
>JBGSIA010000148.1:0-3533 GCA_041751935.1 Pirellulaceae bacterium
GTTTCGACCAACCGAGATCTTAGCACATCGGGCGAGCATGGGCCTCTGCGACGCGTCGCCAGCGATCAACCGAGTCGCCGTCGGCCATCGAATGACCCCAAAAACACCTCCAGCAAGGGAAATTAGATGCGTTCACCCTGCTCCCTCATGTTTTTGGAGAATTACATCCATCGATAATTGGCTTAACGAGCTTTCGCTGATAACACGTTGTAAACAACCTGCTTTGCTTCCGGCTGTTCCAACAGTCATTGAAATCCGAACATTTGCTCCATCGGATGTCTCGACCCAAGGGTGATCCGGGATCGCGAATTGTAGAGAAACAGGGTTTGGTGAACCCAATGCATCCGCAACAACATGGCGATTCGAGCTTTGTGACAAACTGTTGGTTGTCACCAAACCAAATCTTTTTACAGCATGCGAACCAGCAAGTTCTGCGGAGCGATACCACCAATAAACAACAAAGTCCACCGTTCCGCGAACTTTTTCGTGTGCGCAACGCAACGCATCAACATATGCATCGCCTAGGGCGTATCTCATTCGCTTATTCCCAATGAACGGCGGATTGCCCACGATGAAATCCGTGTCAGGCCACACGGCTTTTCTTGGGTTGATGTATCGCAGTTCTGGCACACGCGCCGTTTCGTCAGGAACTTCCTCGCCGGTGACGGGATGCGGCTTGGTTGTGCGTCCGTCCCAACGCGTGACCGGTTTGCCATTGGCGTCTACGACTGGCTCAATCGAATCCCATTCTAATACCGCGTCGCGACACTCGATGTTGCCGTAATCCCTCAAAATAGGCTCGGGCGGCGTGGTCTCGGTTCTTGTTCGCCTGTGCCACTGGATGAAACCGATCCACAACACCAACTCCGCCAGCGCCGCGGCTCGCGGATTGATCTCGAGGCCAAGAAACTGGTGCGGGTCGATGGTGATGCCGGGTAAGACGGTGTCGCCAAACGAGGCCATCGCACTGACGACTTCGCCTTCCAGTCGTTTCATTAGCTCCATCGACACGTACAAAAAATTGCCACTGCCACAGGCCGGATCGAGCACGCGAGTTTCGCAGAGCTTGCCATGGAAGTCACGCAGCAGCTTGACTGCTTCTTTGCGATTGCCTGCTTCATCCAGTTGCACGGCGGCGGCATACGTTGCGTCCCACTCGTCGCGGAGCGGTTCGATGATCGTCGGCATTACCAACCGTTCCACATAGGCTCGCGGTGTGTAGTGAGCGCCGAGCTTATGCCGTTCGACGGGATCGAGCGCGCGTTCGAGCAAGGTGCCAAAGATCGACGGCTCAACGTATTGCCAGTTGCTGCTGGCGGCTTCGATCAACAGTTCCAGTTGGTCGTGGGTCAGCGGCAAGGCGGTTTTGTCTTTGAAGAACTTGCCGTTGAACTGTTTGACTTTCTCGCGCAGGATCGTCGAGAACGTGCCTCGGTCCATCGATTCCCATAACGATTCGACCATCGGCTGAAAGTTTTTGATGTCGAAGCGCAGGCTGAGCAGCAATTCGCTGAACGATTCTTTGCGAATCAGTTCAACGTCTTCGGCGAACATCGTGAACAGGCAGCGCATCAGGAACCCGGCGACGACTTCGGGGTCGTGTTCGCCTTCGAGGCTTTTGGCAAGCTTGGCCAGTCGCGTGGCGATGTCGCGAGTGACATCGGCGGCGTGTTTGGATGGGTCGAGCGAGTGTGGATCGAGCCAGATGGCGCGAAGGGTGCTGCGAACTTTGTCGTCGTGCAGACGGTGCAGCGGGATGCGAAAGCTGCGTGGGTCGGGGAAGGGAACGTAGTTCTTGCCGCTGCCGCTGAAGTCGGCGTAGAGGTCGAAGCAGAATCCGACGTCGACGACGATCAGGAACGGTGGCCACTGGTCAGGGATCGCTTCGGCGTAGCCTTTGGCTTGTTTGCGTGCGGCCTGCATCGCTTTGTCCCAGGCCGCCGTGCCGCGAGGTGCGGTGCCGCCGAGTTTCTTGGCGGTCTTGGTGACGGTGGCTAGCGCTTCGGCTTGTTCGGCGGCCTTGCGTTCGCTGCCTTGTTTGGATTCCAGGACAAAGCAGCCTGAGCGGAACAGGTCGACGCGACCAAAACTGACGCTGCCATCCCCGTTATTGAATTCGACGGCTTTTTCAAAGACGTAACGATTCGAGGCGGAGTCGGGACATGTGGGATCGGGGTGTGGGACGTCGAGCAGGTCGCAGAGTTCTTTGAGGAAGGATTGAGAGTTGGCGAGTTCCGCGCCGCCTGAGTCTTTCCAGCGATCGACAAACGCTTCTGGTGTCATTACAGCCCCAAGACGATCACGGTTTGCGGCAAATGAAATCGGCCACAGGTCAAAGAACAACGAGGGGATAGCTTAAGTGCCATTCGTACCGGACACCTTTCTTAATCAGACTATTACAGACGTGACATCAATTCGTTTTTCTTGTTTTGAAACTCTTGATCGCTCAGCACGCCGACGTCACGAAGTTCGCCGAGTTTTCTAAGTAATTCGACGACGTCACCGGTTGGTGTCGGTGATGATTGGCCGTTGTAGTTCGAAGAGTTCGATTGCGTTTGCGATGAATGAACGTTCGGCGGCGGATTGTTTTGGAAGCTAAGTGATGCGGTCTGTTGCGATTGACCGCCGTTGAGCATTGATGCGAACTGGGACGAAGGCTGGTTCTGGACGTGACGAGCGACAACCGGAAGCGTCGACAGATTCACTGTTCCGTATTGACTGGTGAAGATCCAACTACTGCCACTTCCTTGCTGCTGCGAGACGCCGTTGATGTTGTGGTCAAGCGTGTCGTAAATCCAAACATCGCCGGCCAAGTCGACGATCAAGCGACGTGAATTGGCAAAGTAAGCGTAGCGGCAATTGTTTTGGCCGCCGCTGGAGTTGGGTGATCCAAATTCTTCCGGCCACCAGTTGGACGTTCCACGGCTGAATGGCTTCGGCTTGACGAAAAGGGACGAATCATTGACGAGCGGTGCCAGTTCGCTACACAGTGACGCAACGCGGCCTTGCAGTCCATAATTGAACATGTCGCCCACCATCGTCATCCCACCCTGCATCCATTGACCCGATCCGCCCAATTCCCCGATGTTGAACTGGGCCATCGTGCCGCCGCCGCGCATGACCGAATCGAGCATACAAGCGACAGCATCAAAGCTGAGTTGATAACGTGATGCGATTTCGCCAACAATTTGCTGGCCTCGCGGCGTAAGATTGGGCATGGTTCAGACTTTCGATTTTTGGTTGGTCGCCGATAACGGCGGGTTTATTTGCGGTGAGCGAGCTGCGGACATCACTTGATTGGCTACACCGGTTTCCGAATTGGCTGTTACCCTTACGCAACGGCTGCAACCCATTGGCTGAACTTCGATTCCGCCAATACAGGCGACGGCGCACCCTCATTGTAACAATATACTGGCGGATCATCGCTGCCGTCGATTGGAAAGTAGAGCAGCGAGTATCCTTGATGCATCAGAAAGACAAAAATGTTCTGCACCATTGAGCCGGCGATGTCATTCTCGGCAAACAGTTCGGGC
>JBGSIA010000149.1:0-1986 GCA_041751935.1 Pirellulaceae bacterium
TAATGCTGAAGCAAGTCGTTGCCATCGCAAGAGACGCATCGCTGACTATCATGATCTTGGAATCGACCCTGACCAAATCAAAAGCGTCGACTAAAATTCCCGTGAAACTAAAACCAAAAACATCAAACTGGCGCTGTCCAGATAGGCGAGAATCGTCTCGACTAACGGATGCGTTTTTGGTCAGGGCTTCGAGGTTTCGCAGCGATAGAGATCGCGCATGGGATACTTGATTAATTTGTAATTCCATTTTTGGGAATGTCGCAGTTGCCGAGGGATCTTGCCGAAGAAGACTGGTTCGGATAGCACCATGCAACGGATGTGAACGAGCCGTTAAGTCGTGAGTTCATTGAGATCTTTCGGTAACGTTGGCGTGAATGGAGGGGTAAGGAACTTTGCACCACCAGATCCGACGTCCTCAAGTCAGCTCCCTATACAAACCATCCACCCCCCCTTATTCGACCGGCGCTGAGGTTGACTGCCTCTCCGGTCCGCTTTTTGACTGCCATCTTTACCGCACTGATGGATGTGCGGTGCAATTGCATGTTGACTATCATGCACACAGTCGTCAGTTCGTCTTCGCCTTGTCAAAACAATTAAGAGACTACTTTCTGGGATGAAAAAAATCCGAGTACTTTACGTCGAAGCGGCCTATGGGTTTGGTGGCTCCCTCACGGGACTACTAAATCTTTTTCAGCATTTGCCGAATCACATTGAAGCCATTCTCTTGACCCCATTCGATGCGTGGGCACAGGCTGAACGCCCTCCGGCGTTGGAATACAAACGCGTCAATGTTCCGATCGTGGAACCGGTGGAGGGCGGGCACTGGCTGCCGGGGGTGGTGCGTTATTACCAAAAGCAACATCAACCCTGGAAAATTGTCACACGACAGGCTATCGAAGAATTCAAGCCCGACGTGGTGCATACGAATAATTCTTTAACAATCAATTTTTCCTCCGGAATTGCAGCAAATAAGCGAGGGATTCCTTGTATCTCGCACCAAAAAGATTTCGAGTATGAGGGAAAGTTCACTCGCTGGATGGCTCGAAACAGTCCTTTTGACTTGCATTTAGGTACCTCTCGCGAGAACTCGAAGCAACTTATTAAACTTGGAGTGCCGGCGGAAAAATGCCATTCAATTTACGAGCCGGTCGTCGGCCCGAATCAAGAGCAGCTTGAGCGGCGGCGATCGCGAATATTATCGCCAATTCCTGTGGTAGCGATGCACAGCATGGTGATTCGCTGGAAGGGACAGCATGTGTTCCTACGCGCCGTCGCCGAAGTTCTGCGTCGAGGAAACCATCCGATTCAGCCCGTGATTGCTGGTTCGCCACCCGCAGGCGAACAGCGTTATCTTGACGAGCTCAAGACGCTAGCCGTTGAACTCGGTATCGCTGATCGCGTGCAGTTTGTTGGGCACCAACGAGATGTATACGGCTATCTTGCCGGCGTCGATATTGCAGTCCACGCATCCATTACTCCCGAACCCTTTGGTCGCGTAGTTCCTGAAGCGATGTTGATGGAAATTGGGGGAATTGTATCCAGTGGTGGCGGACCGGCAGAATATATCCGACACGGTGAGACTGGGTTGGAGTCACCCAGGGGTGATGTCCAGGCATTGGCCGATGCGATTGAGACTCTCGTTGCATCACCCGACAAGCGGCTACAAATGGGAATCGCAGCGCGTCAGTACGCAATCAACGCTTTCGATCCCGATCGTCTGTCAAAAGAAATATCAAACTACTATGAGGAGATTCTCGACAGGTAAACGCAGGAACTGTTCGCCGAATGTTGGTGTATAACACAATCGCCAGCGTTGCCGGTGCGGCCTGAATGTCTTCGGTAGCCAAACAGGGCAATCGCACGTTAATTCCGCTCAAAACAGGCGATTAATTGTTCCAATGCAGTGTTATCCCAGCCACAACGCTTTCGCTTTCCACGAATTGAGTCTTTCAGGGTAGTGTCCTGTTGCAAGATACTCAGGGCCAG